>NZ_JBHTFO010000017.1:0-647197 GCF_042666275.1 Paenibacillus sp. GCM10028914 | reverse complement strand
TACCGAACTCATTTAGAGAAAGCTGCCTAATGAAATAACCGTGTCTAACTTTTGGGGGTCACTTCAAATTGGGCGGCTATTTTTATGCGTAATAATTCATTCTGCAGCATTATGCTGATCAATATAAATTACTTCGTTTTCAGATCTTCGATCGAATTGATGTCCATATAAGATGGCACGACCAGTCCGGTTTTAACACCTTCCATATTCGCACCCAAGTCTTCTACTTTATCCTTGAATTTTTCCCAATAATCTGCGTGAGTCAGTGGGAGCCATGCAGAAACACTAGCATCCACGTCACCATTGGCAACACCTGTCCACATTGGACCGGCTTCAACTTGAAGAGCAGTTACTTTATACCCCAGTTTGTTTTCAAGAATGTATTGTACTAGGTGAGTGCTTGCAATTTCGGAATCCCAAGCAACGTAGCTAAGCTTAAGCTCTTTGTTGCTAACCGGTGTGATATCTTTGGTCCACTCATCAATGCGGTCTGGATGGCTTTCAGCCCATGCCTTAGCTGCTTCAGTTGGTGATGTACCTTCCTGGATGGCCGTCATGATCTCACCCATTTCGTCCGCAGTCCACTTAAAGTTCTTTAAGAACTGATAGGCTTCAGGATGGTCTGCTTCTAGACCTTTGCGAGCTAATGTGTGGATCTCCTCTGCTTCTCCGAAAGTCTTTTTGGGATCTTCTAGATATTTAAGGTCATATTTAGCAAACATCCAGTGTGGAGTCCAACCTGTAATGATAATCGGTTCTTCATTCTTCATCGCTTTAGCAAGGGTAGCTGTCATCGCTGCACCAGATCCTTCAATGAGTTTCCAGTCGGTGAGACCGTAGTCCTCAATGGCTTTTGCTGATGCTTTCATAATACCAGCACCTGGATCGATCCCGATTATTTCATAATTCACTTGTTGTCCGATTGTTTTCGTTCCGGCTTCGCCATTTGTTTTGTCGCCACTATTACCACACGCAGACAAGACAAGTACTGCAGCTAAACTAAGTACAGATAAAAGCTTTGTTTTTTTCATTCTTAAGCACCCCTTTTTTTCGTTTTAAAAATGTTCTGTGTAAAACGATCCAGTACAATGGCTAAGATAACGACGGCTAGACCAGCCTCAAAGCCTTTACCAATCTGTAGCTGTGTTACTGCACGGTATACTTCCGCTCCAATTCCCTGTGCCCCGATCATGGAAGCGATAACGACCATGGAAAGGGAGAGCATGATTGTCTGGTTGACTCCTGCCATGAGTGTAGGCATTGCCAGAGGAAGCTGAACTTTAAATAGCTTCTGACCAGCGGTGGAACCGAAGGCATCCGCAGCTTCTGTAAGTTCCTCAGATACTTGTTTAATACCGAGCTGAGTCAAGCGAATCGTTGGCGGTATAGCGAAGATTACGGACGCAATGACACCAGGTACAACGCCCAGACTGAAGAATGTAACTGCCGGTAGCAAGTACACGAACGCAGGCATTGTCTGCATGAAATCAAGCAGCGGTATAATAATTCGCGATGCGGTCTTGCTGTATGCACACCAAATTCCGATCGGTACACCTAACAGGACAGAGATAAGCGCTGAAGTAAGAACCAAGCTTAATGTATCAATCGTCTGTGTCCAGTAGCCCAAGTTATCGATAATAAGAAATCCGATGACTGTGAAGAGGGTGAGGGGAAGACGACCTGCCCAAAAGGCGAGTATCCCGAAGATAACGATGAAAATCAGCGGGTGAGGCAGCAGGAATAAATCGCTAAATGCACCTACAATACTTTCGATTACCGTAGCAATGACATCAAAGAAGCCGGCCAAATAATCTTCCATCCAGCTAACTAGGGATTCAATCCATTCTGCGAGTGGAATCTTAGGCATTTGACTTCACCTCCTCGTTCTTGTTCTCTCCAGCGAGAGCACCGAGAACTGCACCACGAACGATAACCCCAAGCAATTTACCTCCGTCATCCACGACAGCAAGTGGAACCTTCGATAAACTTGTAATTTCGAACAGCTCATTCAGAAGCGTATCCGGTCCGACTTGTGGACCATCTTGAATGATAATTTCTTCAAGTTTTTGATGGTTTCGGAGGGCGTTATTTGCATCCTCTGCCGTAATGACACCAAGAAGCCGTTTCCCCTTGTCAATAACGAATAGGTTAGATATACCGCGTTCACGCATGAGCTGCAGAGCGACGCGAGGACCGCGATCCGTAGTAATGGTTTCTGGACGGCGCATAACATGTGCAGCTGTTAACACTTTGGATAGATCCACATCCTCAACAAAGCGCTCAACATAATCGTTGGCCGGCTGTGTTAAGATTTCCTCCGGCGTACCGATCTGTACGATGGAACCGTCCTTCATCAGCGCGATTCGGTCTCCGATGCGCAGTGCTTCGTCCAAATCGTGAGTAATGAATATAATTGTTTTTTTCATTTTGTCCTGAAGTTCAATAAGCTCATCTTGCATGTCCCGGCGGATTAGCGGGTCGAGAGCACTAAAGGCTTCGTCCATAAGAAGAATTTCAGGATCATTAGCGAGGGCACGTGCTAGCCCGACACGCTGCTGCATACCACCGCTTAGTTGATCCGGCATTTTATTTTCCCAGCCTTTAAGACCAACAAGCTCCAAAGACTTCAGAGCAGCCTCCCGGCGCTGCTTCTTATCTACCTTTTGAATTTCGAGACCGTACTCCGCATTCTCGACAACTGTCCGGTGAGGGAACAAAGCAAATTTTTGAAATACCATGCTGATTGTTTTTCGTCTTACGTTTCGAAGTTGCTCTTTATTCATTTTTCTCAAATCCTGACCGTGAATCAGAATTTCTCCCGACGTTGGTTCAATCAAGCGATTTAGCAAACGCACAAGCGTAGATTTTCCGCTACCTGACAATCCCATGATGACAAAAATTTCGCCTTGTCGAATGTCAAAAGTGGCACGGTTAACCCCTACCGTTATATTTTTTTCTTTTGCGATTCGTTCTTTGGTCCAACCTTGCTGTAGCAACTCAAGTCCTTGCTCTGCATGAGGGCCGAACAGTTTGCTTACGTTGTTGACTTGCATAATGGTCAAAGATATTCCTCCTTTTATATATAGAAGTAAAAATTATTCGCCGAACACTTTGTGGTTACTATGTTTAAACCCATGTGTAACATTGTAACAATATAATACGTATTGTATCAAACGTTGAATCCGTACGTATAGAACGTACAGTAAAAACTGTACAAACTTATACTTCGATATGCTCCCGGATGCTCCGAAATACTTCACACGAGGGTTCTTTACTTTTAAAATAGCTTTCCCTACAATAGACGAGAGAATGTGTGCAAGATGGACCAAGGCGGTTATTTCCTGAAGCAGCATGACATCAATTTTCGTGAAAATAGGCAAGATAGCCATAATAGCGGGGATGGTTACAGAAAGAGGAGGCTGCAAGCATGGGCTTGTACCAGTTGGATGAAGAACGGCAGGCCGCCGTGCATAAAATTCGTAAACGTGTTATTGAGAATATTGGACGTAATATGGATTTATACGGCATATCCATGTCAACAGGGCATTTATACGGTTTGTTATATTTTGCGGACAAGCCAATGAACCTTGATGAGATGGGACAGGAAATGAAAATGAGCAAGACCAGCATGAGTACGGGTGTGCGGACTTTGCTTGATTACAAGATGGTTAATAAGGTATGGGAAAAAGGTTCTCGTAAAGATCTGTATGAAGTGGAATATGATTGGTACCAGACTTTTGCTGATTTTTTCGATACGAAATGGAGAAAATCGGTGGAGAGCAATATACTTATCTTAAGGAAAGCACTTGATGAAATTAATAAGCTGATTAAACAGCATGAAGAAGATGAACTGATGACTTCCGTATTGCTGGAAGATCAGGCCAAGATGATGGAAGCTATTGCTTACTACAAATGGTTAGATCGGTTAATCGATACATTAGTAAGCGGAGAAATTTTCAATTTGGTTCCTAAAGAACCTTCAGTGGATGAGTAAACCTATAGGGACACAGCCTGGAGATAACGGGGATGTGTCTCTTTGTTGTTTCATGAAGTAGGTCCGAGGGAGATTTGTTCCTCTGTTACGATCAAGCTATACTTGAATAAGTAAGAAGTAAGTAAACAAAGTTCAACATAAGAGGAGACTTGGAGAACGCAATGAAGATCAGACAAGCAGTAAAGGAAGATGCGCGAGAAGCAGCTCGTCTGCTTTATGATGCGCTGCACGATATTGCTCATCAGCTGACAGGGCAGGAGAGCGAAGAAGACGCAATTACCGTTCTGGAACAGTATTTTCAACAAGAAGAAGGACGTCTAAGTTACCGTCAGGCACTCACAAGTGAGGTTGAAGGAAATCTAGCTGGACTTATTGTCACCTATGGCGGAGATGAAGCAAAGGAATTGGATCGTCCAATTATAGAGCGGCTTCGGAACCTGAAGAACGATCCTTCGATTACACTGGATAAAGAAGCTGATGAAGATGAGTTCTACATCGATACACTTTCGGTGTCTCCATCCTATAATGGACAAGGCATTGGTTCAGCTTTGATTCGTGCTGCCGAGCAACGAGCGAAGGAGCGTGGTTATGACAAAATTGCGCTTGCCGTCGTTACCGATAATAAAAGAGCATACTCTTTATATTTGAGAACCGGGTATGAGGTCGATAAGGATATTATTATTAATAGACACGTCTATTTCCATATGATCAAACATCTGTAGAGGATGGATGGGAACTTACGATTTATAGAAATGTCAGCTTAATTACGATTGAGCTGGCTTTTTTTTATGTGAAATCTCTTAACTCAACATTATTAATAGAATCTCAAGGTGAGATCCAGCCGAAAAGAAATAATAGGTTTAAATTTAACACTTTACTCGAGGAAGAAAATGGATTATTATTGGTGTACACAAACGATCTAATTTTTTAGAATGAACAAATAATATAGAACATATTAATTAATTAGATCGAAATAGATCATTGAAGGAGACCATGTCATGAATTCAAAGCAAAATTCCATTCCGATCTCGGTTGAACAATCCAAACTGCTAGGCAGTGCACAACGCATAAAGATAATTGCTTCTATTGCTGAAACTGCAAAGACAGCTAAACAAGTCGCTGATGAGCTTGGTCAGTCACCAGGCAGCACGCATTACCATATCCAAAAACTGTATGATGGGGGGCTAATTGATCTAGTTGAGACGAGAACGACAGGCGGTATCGTGGAGAAGTATTACAAATCTAAAGCCAAATGGTTTGATTCGGACGATCACCGTGCACAAGATCCTGCCTTAGAAGACGGCTATGAATCTTCAAATTCCACAAGAATCAGCCTCAGACTTGTTCTAACACCAGAGCAAAGAGATGAATTGAACGAGGAGTATAAAGCCTTGATGGAAAAGTGGGTAGCCCTTACTTCGGCTTCGAAAGATGAAGGAGAAGAATTCGCTATCGGTTTTAAGATGATTTCCACAAAGAAGAGAGACGAATCATAATTCTGACAAAGAGGATGAGGGTATGGACATTTTAAAAAATCGAAATTTCTCGATTATGTTTGCTGGGCGTATTTTGACCAATATCGGAGATAGTCTTTATGCCGTTGCAGCGATGTGGCTAGTATATGATTTAGGTGGCTCTACATTGTATACCGGATTGGCAGGCTTTTTATCGATCATCCCGCGAATTATTCAGATTTTCTCAGGACCACTCATCGATCGTATTCCTATAAGAAGTATTCTAGTCTATACCCAGCTCTTTCAGGGGCTAATTCTGCTCATTGTTCCGGTCGCTTATTATTTTGGATTTCTTACCGTTGGTCTGGTGCTTACGATCACACCAATCTTATCGACATGTAATATGTTTGTGTATCCGGCGCAAATGTCGGCACTCCCTAAAATTTTGGACCAGAAATCATTAACACAAGGTAATTCGCTATTCTCTATCGCGTATCAAGGGATTGATGTTGCATGTAATGCTATATCCGGTGTATTGATCGTGGCCGTTGGTGCTGTTTCTTTATACTTTTGGAATGCAATTGGTTTCTTCATTGGCGCATTGTTATTTGCACAGATACGTCTTTCATCTCATCAAGCACAAACAAGAGCTGCGAACGATAAACCCCCGACTTCAGCAGACCCTTCTACTTATGAAGAACCTAGCTTTTTAAAACGTTATTTTTCTGAAATGACAGAAGGAATCAGATTGCTCGTGGCTACACCTTTATCCAGATTGTTGTTTGGCATTATTATGGTCAATGCTGCGGGAGGAGCGACTTTTACTGTACTTCCTGCTTTCAGTGATAGTCTGGGAGGTGCGGGTATATATGGTATGCTGCTGATGGCCCAGGCGCTTGGCAGTTTGCTCGGGGCGATTGCGGCTCCTTATCTGAAGCTGGAGCGTGTCACTTTAGGTACTTTGTATTCGGTATCATTTATGATCTGCGGATTGGCTTGGAGCCTGTCCATATTCACTCCTTGGCTATGGCTTACGATCTTCGTTTACGGTTTGGCTTGGTTCCCGGGAGGAGTTACGAATGTGATGATCAACACGGTTATTCAAAAAGGCGTACCATCCAAAAATCTCGGTTCTGTATTTGCAGCCGCTTCAGGTATGAGCGGGATTGCCATGCCTATAGGCAGTTTGATTGGCGGGGCACTCGGCATATGGATTGGCGGAAGCGGCGTGATCCTTTGGTGCGGGATCATTATCTTTTTAGTCAGTGTGTATTGGAGATTTGACCCGGTTACCCGGAAACTTCCAGCTTCAGATCAGATTAACGAATCCTTGTTTGGATTTTTCCGTGAGCCGGATTCAGTGAAATCAGAAGTGGCTACAGATATTCATTAAATTATATTCGTCTTTCTAGTAGCATTGCATCCTTGATGGGATGCTTTTTTTTTGAAGACAACTCCCGGCTTGTCATGCCCGTCTGCATAATGTGAACAAGTCCCTCATAGACATGTATCAATCAATTCAAAACATGTGCTGAAGGGGATGATGACATGCGCCGGATTTCGTGGGTGCTGCTCGCTGCTGTACTATGCTTTACCTTGGTGTTGTCGGGTTGTGGGAAGAAGGGTGCTGACGGAGTAATCAAGGATCTGGGCAAGGTAGCGGATAAGCTGGAAAGTGAAAAAGGAACTTACCAGGGTGCTGGAGTAATGACCATACATACAGGTACGACTCCCCAGCAGTATCAGGTGGAGGTATGGTATCAGTCTCCATCTTACTACCGAATCAGTTTGACGAATGGGCAAAAGGATATTACACAAATTGTACTTCGCAATGACGACGGTGTGTTCGTTTTGACACCAAGCCTTAATAAAAGCTTCCGCTTCAAGAGCGACTGGCCTGAGAATCAGGGACAGGTATACCTGTATCAGACCATGCTTGGGAGTATCTTAAGTGATAATACTCGTCAGTTTGCCGAGGATAAAGACAGCTATGTATTTGATGTTGCAGCGAATTATCATAGTCATTCTCTTGTTCGTCAAAAGATCTGGCTTGCGAAAGATAACTACACACCGAAACAGGTTCAAGTCTCTGATTCAGAGGCAAAAGTGGTTGTTGATGTGAAATTCAACTCCTTTACTTTTGATACGAATCTGACAAAAGAGTCGTTCGATACGAATCGGAATCTCAGCGCCATGAACCAAGAATCCAAAGATATGATGGCAGAAGTGGATGAGAATGGGTTACCTGTAGCTTCCACAGAAGGAACTGGAGAAGGCGAAGGGACTGAAGCAGAACCGGTTGCATCTCAGCAGCTTGGAGCTTTTGGAATCATTGAGCCTGACTATACGCCTGCTGGCGTGATGCTTACGGATACGCAAGAACTAGCGAATAGCAAGGATCATGCAGTTATTCTCCGCTATGATGGGGTGTATCAATATACAATTATGGAGTCCCGTCCGCTGGATCGTGCTGTTTCTTTGGCACCAGCAGAAGCTGTGGATTTAGGCTTTACAGTAGGCGCAATGACAGGCGATGATCAAAAAACGCTGACATGGATGTCCGAAGGGGTCGAATATCGGATTACGAGTGCGAACCTCCCGAGAATGGAAATGATTGAAATCGCTGCTTCCACACAAGAACAATCGGGTAAGTAATACGATGAAGGCGGATACCGATTATTGTAGAAGGATGAATTTCTGCAATAAAGGCCATTCGCCTCTTTCTTCAAAATATAAGGCAGGTACGTCACAACACAATTTTCCTTATATTTCAGGCAGGATTGAGTATTTCCTGCATGTCCGTTAGGCCGATAAGGTCACTGATAAGAAATGGCGCAATCGGTTGAATTGACAGTTGCCTTAAGGAACATTACCATTAATCTATTGTATTTCGAATCAATTTCATAACTCATCAAAATTGTGAAATTGATTCAAGCATGATGGTTTTTCAAAATGGTAAGAAGGTGACTGGAATTGCAAATGAATTATCGACCTACTCAAGCGGAAATCAATCTGGATCATCTTCGTGCAAATTATAACAGTTTCCGGAATTCGCTTCCGGAACAGATGAAACTACTGGCCTGTGTCAAAGCGAATGCATATGGACATGGCGCTATAGAGGTTGCGCGAGAGATGGAAGAACTGGGCGCAGACTATTTAAGTGTTGCTTTCCTGGATGAAGCGTTGGAGCTTCGCCAGGCGGGGGTGCAGCTACCGATTCTTGTACTGGGATATACGCCTCCAGAAGGCATCGAGATCGCATGGAAGCATGATGTGACCGTGACCCTGTTCAGTCCAGAAATAATCGAAGCGATAAAAGCCTTGCCAGATGTGAGAGACAAACAACTGAAGGTGCACATCAAAATTGATAGTGGAATGGGCCGATTAGGTCTACTTCCAGGTGATGGTGCTGTATCTTTTATAGAAGAGGTTTTCTCGCTGCCGCAGGTATTTGTCGAAGGCATGTTTACCCATTTTGCAAGAGCGGATGAAGAAGATAAAAGCTATACACTGGAGCAATACCGGCGATTCAAGAGCGTGGCGGATGCGCTACGGGATTTGGGTTACACCATCCCGATTATACATACGGGCAATAGTGCAGCCGCAATTGATACTCCTGATCTATCATACAATATGGTGCGATTAGGCATTGCTTTGTATGGATTGTATCCATCTGATGAGGTGAATCGAGCAGCGGTAAGCTTAAGCCCGGTCATGACGCTAAAGACGGAACTCGTCTATGTCAAAAAATTACCCCCGCATTATGGAATTAGCTATGGCAGTAACTATGTAACCGAGGAAGAAGAAGTGATTGGAACGCTTCCAATCGGTTATGCTGATGGTTATTCACGTATGCTGAGTGGTAAAGCGGAAGTACTGATACGCGGCCGTCGCGTTCCTGTCGTAGGTAATATTTGCATGGACCAGTGTATGGTATCGCTAAAATCTTTCGCCCAAGAGGCGGAACAAATTAAAGTCGGTGAAGAGGTTGTACTCATCGGTCAGCAGTCTGAATCGTGTATAACAGCAGATGAACTGGCCTCCAGTCTGGGTACCATCCCCTATGAATTGGTATGCATGATTGCCCACCGTGTACCGCGTGTGTATATGCGCGAAGGTATACCTGTTAAGCAAGTAAATCCCCTGTGGTAATTCTGCTTTTTTGTCGACAAAAGTAATTATTTTATTTGGAGGAGAAGGATTAAGTACAGTCTTTCACGAACTATGAATATAACAGTTAGTCTGTACGAACGTGCCGAATGTAGTTTATAATGAGATGCAGCATACTTGATATATCTTCGGCATATATATTCTTTTGTATAAATTTCCTTGAATAAAGTAATACTGGTGCACAGGGCAAGAAGGTTGTGGGGGTGTAATAGAAGGTGGCCAACATGCATAACACCAAACGAATCATGATCAGTTTACCTGATCATCTTTTGCAAGAAGTGGACGGGATCGCTCAGCTGGAAAATTCCAACCGTAGTGAGCTTATCAGGCAGGCCATGAAACTATACTTGAATGAGCGCAAAAAGCGTTACATTCGTGAATCCATGCAAAGAGGTTACATGGAGATGGCTAAGATCAACCTGACTATGGCATCTGAAGCGTTTCACGCGGAGGAAGATGCAGACAGCACTCTGGACCGCTTGGTAAGCGGGGTGTAGACAGTGATCGTAAAACGCGGCGACGTATTCTTTGCGGATCTTTCACCCGTTGTCGGTTCCGAGCAGGGCGGTGTAAGGCCGGTCCTTGTCATTCAGAACGATATCGGCAACCGGTTCAGTCCTACGGTAATTGTTGCGGCGATTACCGCTCAAATTCAGAAAGCCAAACTCCCGACCCACGTTGAAATTGACGCGGCGTCCCATGGATTTGACCGAGATTCCGTTATTTTACTGGAGCAGATTCGAACGATTGATAAGCAGCGACTAACCGACAAGATCACCCATCTGGACGAGGAAACAATGAGCAAGGTGGATGATTCTCTGCTAATCAGTTTGGGTTTGATTGATTTTTAACGAAGTAGATGTTTCAACATAGCAACCTTACAAACACTAGTAACCCACTGGGGATATCCCGGCGGGTTATTTGCTTTTGTTTATGATATATTATCAAAATTTTGTATGTTTGAGGCAACGCCATCGGGAATCAGAGAATAGGCTGTTGCAATAATTGCTATAAAACCAATAAAACAGATTGCAAGCAATGCCCACGCTTTCATATTGTTCATTGTGTGTAACCTCCAGTACCAGGCTGAACCAATTAGAACCTACAAGCGAAAATCTTATTATTTTTCATAAGTGTATAGCCTGAATCTTAAATTTAGATGAAAATTGGATTAAGTTATACTTAAAACAGTCAGTAACTTGGGCATGCTGGAAATAATGACGAAGATTTGGGATAATGGGTCTATAGTTTTTTTGAAGAGAGAGGGATAAACATTGTCTGAATTAGAAGCTGTCGTGGAAGTGAATGAGGAACAGATCCGCAAAGAAGAGTACGAGAGGATCGTCAAACAAATCGCCAAGGAGCTTCAGTTGTCAGTCAAGCAGGTCCGCACAACCGTTGAGCTACTGGATGAAGGAAATACAATACCGTTTATTGCGCGTTACCGCAAAGAGATGACAGGAGAACTGGATGAGAACCGCCTTCGTGATATCGAAGACCGTACCAATTATTTGCGTAACCTAGAGGTTCGTAAGCGGGAAGTTATACGGATTATAGATGAACAAGGTAAGTTGACGGATGAACTTAGAGCGTCCATTAATCAAGCTGTAAAACTCCAAGAAGTGGAAGATCTGTACCGTCCATATAAGCAAAAACGTAAGACACGTGCAAGTGTCGCCAAGGAGAAGGGGCTTGAACCACTGGCCTCTTGGATATGGAGTCAGCCGAAGCAAGGGGATGCTCTTGTAGAAGCTGCAAACTATGTGGATGAAGAGAAAGGCGTGGCTACAGCTGAAGAGGCGCTTCAGGGTGCGATGGATATTTTGGCTGAGAATATTGCAGATGACGCGACAATTCGCTCCTGGGTTCGTAGATTCAGTATAGATCACGGTATTCTAACCTCAGAAGCGAAGGATGCTGATGCAGAATCCGTATATGAGAACTACTACGATTATCGTGAGCTTGCCAAAAAAATGCCGCCTCACCGCATTTTGGCGATCAATCGTGGAGAACGCGAGAACATCCTGAAAGTCGGCCTTGAAGTTCCTTCCGAGTCCATTTATGGACATATTGGTAAGCAGGTGTTGAATGGTACTTCCGCAGTATCTGATATTCTGACTGCTGTGATCGAGGATGCATATAAACGTCTGATTGCTCCGTCCATTGAACGGGAAGTTCGCGGCGAGCTAACCGAAAAAGGCGAGAATCAAGCGATTTCTATCTTTGCTGGGAATTTACGCAGCCTTCTATTACAACCTCCAGTGAAGGGGCGTTGTGTTCTCGGGGTTGACCCTGCATATCGTACGGGTTGTAAGCTTGCGGTCGTTGATGATACAGGAAAGTTGCTCGAAGTAGCTGTTACGTATCCAACGCCTCCGAATAACAAGAAGCAAGAGGCTGCTGTTAAATTTAAAGAGCTCATTTCGAAGTATGGAATTCAGCTTATTGTTATCGGTAACGGTACAGGTTCCCGTGAAACAGAACAGTTCGTTGCTGAGGTGATTTCTGAAATCGGAGATTCGGAGCTTGCGTATTTGATCGTAAATGAAGCAGGAGCGAGTGTGTATTCGGCTTCTAAGCTTGCTCAAGAAGAATTCCCGGATCTTGATGTTGCGGAACGAAGTGCGGCTTCCATTGCACGCCGTGTTCAGGACCCGTTAGCTGAGTTGGTAAAGATTGATCCGAAATCTATCGGTGTGGGTCAATATCAGCATGATGTATCCCAGAAGCATTTGGAGGAAAGTTTGAAAGCGGTCGTGGAGTCCGCGGTTAACCATGTTGGTGTCGATGTGAATACAGCTTCACCTTCACTGCTTTCTTATGTGGCAGGTATTAATGCCACAATTGCGAAGAACATTGTGAAATACCGGGAAGAGAACGGGAAATTTGTCAGCCGGAAGCAACTGCAGAAAGTTCCTCGTCTCGGGGCGAAGACTTTTGAACAATGTGTCGGGTTTATGCGAATTTCTGAGGGAGATAACACCTTGGATAATACACCGATTCACCCGGAATCATATCCTGTTGTAGACCGGTTATTTAAGGAGCTGAATGTGAGCTCTGACAAAGTGGGGACGAAAGAGTTGTCTGAACTGCTAGACAGTCAGGCGCCGGAAGAGCTTGCTGTGAAGCTGGATGTCGGAGTGCCGACACTTCGAGACATTCTGGACAGTCTTCAGCGTCCTGGCCGAGATCCTCGTGAAGAGCTTCCACTTCCGATTTTCCGTACAGATGTACTGAAGATTGAAGACCTGCTGCCAGGTATGGAGCTTCAAGGAACGGTTCGGAATGTTATCGACTTTGGTGCTTTTGTGGACATTGGTATCAAGAGTAATGGCCTTGTTCATATTTCACAGCTTAGCGATGGTTATGTTAAACATCCTATGGATGTCGTGTCCGTTGGAGATAATGTGACCGTATGGGTACTGAATGTCGATTTGAAAAAAGGACGCGTAGGTTTGACTATGCGCCAACCAAAAGATCAGTAACACCATACAGGCCCCGATCCTATGCTGGATCGGGGCCTATTATTGTTAATTAGACAGTTACCTCATGTCTTATCGTAAAAATTTCGTTTGCAGTGAACCTAAAACAAGCCGGACACTGGGCCCGGGCTTGTTCGCATACCTCAACACCCTTTATTGGGTATCCGAGCTTTGGCCCGGGGAGTTCCGATAAAAGAACCAGCACTCGTTAAGTAATTTTATCTGGCGTCTGTCCTTTTTGCGAAAGGCACGTGTCAGTTGATTGCAGAGCCATTGCGGCAAGGATATCTCCTCCTCTTGGCGATCCGTCTGTATGGATAGCATATGGGGGAAATCCCTAAAGGGTGCAGGTCTTCATGTTTTTTTAAACAGCTTCTTCTTCATACCACTGCTCAAGCTGTGCCTGAAGGGCGCGAATTTCAGTGAGCAGGGATATAAGCGGATAGTTCGATTCATCCAAAGAAGCAAAATTCCGCTCTAATTCATTTATGTAATCAAGGCCACTTACGGTTTGTGTAGCTTCTTGGAGCAAGTCTAAGTTGTCACATTCCGCTACGGCAAGTGGTAAATCTGGTTTGTCCGGTGTTGTAAGCTTGCTAATTTCTTTGTTAAGACGTAGATTGAGCGCACTTAGCTGGTAAGCGTAATCCGCAGGCATTTCTACGAATTGCAGCTTATCGCTTAGCTGTAAAATGACATAACGCATGTTCGGCATGATTGTAAGTTCTCCCTCCATACTTTCCTGCTTCAGATTGTTGCAAACTCATTCTTATACGATTGATAAAAGCCGTTCATTTGCATCATCCTTACTTGACAGTGTAGCTTAGAGGGAAGTTAAAATTCAAGTAGCATCGTGTATGTGTTATGTGCACAATGAAGAGGAGAGAGATGAAAGGGAGAAGAGGTAAGTTATGCAAGATATGAGTAATGAGCAGCTACAGGCTTGGGTGGAGGAAATATCAATCCGGAGTTTTCACGTTCCGTTCAGGCATCGTGCTACTTTTAACCGTAGACTTTCTTCGACAGGCGGAAGGTATTTTATGAAAAGCCATAATATAGAGATTAATCCTCACCAGCTTAAGATTCATGGGAAGGATGAAGTAGAGAAAATTATAAAACATGAGCTTTGCCACTATCATCTTCACTTATCCGGACGGGGGTATAAACACCGAGATGCGGATTTCAAGGCGCTTCTTCAGGAAGTTGGAGGTAGTCGCTTCTGTAAAGCAATCGTGAAACCGGAGGATAAAAAGCGAAAGCCGGAGCCGTATCGATATATACTTCGCTGTGTGGAATGCGGAACAGAATACAAGCGGAAACGGAAAATGGATCCTGCGCGATATCGATGTGGACGATGCAGTGGTCGTCTACGTCTTCTAATGCTTGACTGATTAAAGATATCATGGTAAATTAATAACATAATGTTCCCTGATAGCTCAGTTGGTAGAGCACTCGACTGTTAATCGAGTTGTCACAGGTTCGAGTCCTGTTCGGGGAGCCATTTCTTTTTGGAGAGATACCCAAGTGGCTATAAGGGGACCCTCTGCTAAGGGGTTAGACTGCGTAAGCGGTGCGAGGGTTCGAATCCCTCTCTCTCCGTTTAGAGAAACATCGAATTTAAAGCTCCCAACGCGAAAGCGAAGGGGGCTTTTTATGTAAAGGGATGAGAACCCTCAGAAGAGGGTTCGTCGAAGCATAGGCATCGTTAGGATAAGCATCGCAGTCTCGACCGAAGGGAGAGTATCCCTCTCTCTCCGTTTAGAATAACAACTATAGAGCTCCCAACGCGAAAGCGAAGGGGGCTTTTTATGTAAAGGGATGAGAACCCTCAGAAGAGGGTTCGTCGAAGCATAAACATCGTTAGGATAAGCATCGCAGTCTCGACCCAAAAGGGAGAGAATTCTTCTCAAAAATTGGTAGTTATTTTTGGGTGAAATTTTTTAAAAAAGGGCTTGTCAACATATTTAATTTCGTGCTATACTCAATCTTGTCGTCAAGGAGACAATGATTATTAAGGCCCGTTGGTCAAGGGGTTAAGACACCTCCCTTTCACGGAGGTAACAGGGGTTCGAATCCCCTACGGGTCACCATTTTCTTAAATGCTTCAGGGGATGAGAACCCCAATGGTTCGTCGGAGCATGGACATCGTTAGGAATACTTCGCAGTCTCGAACGAAGTGAGAGTAACCCTACGGGTCACCATTTTCTTTATAATAATTTCTTTTTATGGCAGCATCATGTTTGTCATCGAGAGCCATTAGCTCAGTTGGTAGAGCACCTGACTTTTAATCAGGGTGTCGAAGGTTCGAGTCCTTCATGGCTCACCAGTTTTTTTTACAGTTTGATCCCTTTTATTATGCGGTAGTGGTGGAATGGCAGACACGCTATCTTGAGGGGGTAGTGGGTGTATACCCGTGGAGGTTCGAGTCCTCTCTACCGCATATTAAAAAGCTCCTGCAAATTGCAGGGGCTTTTTTTTGCGTTTATACGAAAAGAATAGTCCTTTATTAAAGTCTGGATTGCATGTTTATGAATGATGTTATGTTTCATAAAAATTGAATCGGTTAATACAATACCGTGGACGAACAACTTCAAAAAACCTATAAGGAGTGATTCAAAATGGCTAAAAATAATAATGGTAAGATGAGCCGTGAAGAAGCAGGACGATTAGGTGGAGAAGCAACCGCCAAGAAGCATGATAAAGAGTTTTATCAGGAAATTGGTCGCAAGGGCGGAGAAGCAACGTCAGATTCACACGATAAAGATTTCTATCAAGAGATTGGCCGTAAGGGCGGCGAATCGACCTCCGATTCACATGGTAAAGAATTTTACCAAGAAATTGGTCAAAAAGGTGGCGAGTCAACCTCTGATTCCCACGGAAAAGACTTTTATCAGGATATCGGCCGCAAAGGCGGCGAATCAACTTCCGATTCCCACGGTAAGGAATTCTATCAAGAGATCGGTCAAAAAGGCGGTGAATCCCGCAATAACTCCGATAATGACGGTAAGATGAGCCGAGAAGAAGCGGGACGCAAAGGTGGACAAGCCAGAGCTAGACAACGTCGGGGTTAAAGCCTATTAGGTTTATTGAACCGATCCAACAATAATATTGATTCAGGTTACTTTGTCAAAAATATAAGCATATGATTCTTAAACAGTCATAGCCAGGAATATCCCTGGCTATGACTGTTTTTTGTTTATCATTCAAGATCGTCTGTTTCGTAGGAATCAAAATAAGAAAATGGTCTTTTTTTCACAGTGACTTTTCTGGACAGACCGAATAGGATGTGCTATTTATATGATAATGATAACCATTCTCAAACAAAAAGGCGGAGTTTGTTTTGATATCCCCAGGAATGAAAGATATAACAAGCATAGAGAAGAAGCGGATATTCAGTTCACTGACTATGAAGCTTTGGAACATAGAGGTAATGAAACCGGAAAGTGTGATGGAGCAACAACTTACATTGCAGCCAGTTCTAATTGTCTTGCTTAAGGGTGTGGCTTCTCTAGGACGTGCAGATCGCACAACTCGTATGAGAAAAGACACAGTGTATTTTTGTCCGTCTCATACAACGTTTGGCGTGAGTGGGCCTGATGGAAATTCGGTGTCAGTCGCTATCCTTTATTTTGGGTTCTATGAAGTATCTGACTTTAGCAGCCGGAAGCAGTTAGTGGAGGTGAACGCAGATACCATTCTGCTGAAGGAGTCTGAATTTACGCTAAGCTCATCAGATCGATTATCGCTGGTCTGTCGTTCTATATACGATCATTTTCATAGTGAAGATGATTTCGAGAAGTGGCGATCTCAGCTGGAGTTTCAAGAAATGTTGTATGAGCTTGTAACTTCGAGCTCTCTTGGGACGAAAGGGGATAAGAAGAAAGGATTAGAACAGACGAGAGAATATATAGACAACCATTATAATGAAGAGTTAACGATTGACCACCTCGCGAAGATTGCCGATCTGAGCCCCAAATACTTTATTGATATTTTCAAAAAGACCTATGGTCAAAGTGCGATGGAATACCTGACTGAAGTAAGAATGAGTAAGGCGAAGCAGCTAATGCTTGGTTCCAGTCGGATTCTTAAGGACGTAGCTCACATGGTCGGGTATAAAGACGAATTTTATTTTAGTCGTAAGTTTAAGAAAGAGTTTGGCCTTTCTCCATCTGCTTATATAAAGAAACGAAAAAATAAACTAGCCGTATACGGTTCGTCTTCTCTACTCGGATATCTTAAACCCCTTAATATGGTTCCTTATGCTGCGCCGCTTCATCCCAAATGGTCGAAATATTATTATCATACCCTTGGACCGGATATCCCAGTTCATCTGGATGGATTTCGCTTGAATCATAACAAAAACGCTAATTTGGAAAAGCTTCACTTATCTCAGCCTGAGCTTATAATCTGTTCACAGGGCTTGGAATTATGGGAAAAGGAACGATTGCAGCAAATAGCCCCCATCTATGAACTACCACCGGATTCGGAAGGATGGGAGTACCAACTGCGCTGGATTGCGCACTTGCTTGATAAAGATACGGAGGCTGAGCGGTGGATTGAGTCCTACCACACCCAACTCCTGTCTTCCCGCCGTGAAACGGCGAGTACACTCCGAAATCGTCCAACACTTTTGACGGCAAGGCTTCATGATTATCAGCTGGAATCACACCGAAGCCTTGGTATGGAGGAAGTGCTGTTTGATAATCTCCAATTTACTTCTCCGAAATGGCTGGAGAATCAAGTGGATGATATTCCTTTGTCAACCGAAATGTTAAAAGAGATAGATGCTGATTATATTGTTATGCTAGTGCGGCAAGATTCCGAAACGCTTGAATATTGGAGAAAGCTTCAATCCACTTCGGATTGGATGATGATCCCTGCAGTCAGGGAAGGAAGATTTCATCTGTTACCCTCTTACCCGTGGCGAGAATATTCACCAATTGCGCTGGAGCAGATGGTGGGGGAGGCTATCCATATCTTTTCCGAAGAATGTCCATGAGTGATCTGGTGATTGTCCATGGTGTAATGGACGAACATCATTTACTATAATCAATAATGATAATCATTATCAATTGAAAAGTGGACGTGGAGAGGGGATTTAGAAAGAAATGAAGAGATTGAAATTAATACTAGGCTTAATTGTTGTGATGGCCATGATTTTGTCAGCTTGTGGAGGAGAGAAAGAAGAGAATAAGCAGGCTGTTAATAATGAGTCCAGCAGTAATGCAGCCTCAAATGAGTCACAGGATAATAAGGGAGATACCACATCAACAACAGATACGAAAGTTGTGAAGTACTTGGATCAAGAGTACACACTTCCTGCAAAAACAGAGCGAATTGTCATCACAGGTGCAGTTGAAGCGATGGAAGACTCGATCGTACTCGAGGTGAATCCTGTAGGAGCAATTACGTTCTCGGGAGAATTTCCTCCGTTGTTTGAAAGTATAACGAAAGATGCGCAGTCTATTGGAGAAAAGTTAGAGCCGAACTTCGAAACGATCTTGTCATTGAAGCCGGATGTAATCCTCGCTTCCTCTAAATTCAAACCGGAAGTGATCGAACAGTTGAGCAAAATTGCTACGACAATTCCATACTCTCATATTTCAACGAACTGGGAGAGCAACTTGAGACTGCTCGGAGAACTGAGTGGAAAAGAGGAGCAAGCAGAACAGGAAATCGCGAAATACAAAACGGATTTGGAAGCTGCTAAATCTCAGATCGGTGACTCATTAAAAGATAAGAAGGTTGTTGCGTTAAGAATTCGTCAGGGTGAGCTATACATCTATCCGGAATCTGTGTTCTTTAACCCGATATTGTATGAGGATCTTGGGATCGCAGTGCCTGCTGAAGTGAAGGCAGCTAAAGCTCAGGAATTGGTTTCGAAAGAGAAATTCGCAGAGATGAATCCAGACTATTTGTTCATTCAGTTCTCGCCGGATGAGAACAGAGATACACCGAATGCGTTGGAGGAGCTCCAGAATGATCCGATCATGAAGAATATGACTGCCTTTAAGAATGGCCATGCTTTTGTGAATGTAGTCGATCCTCTGGCTCAGGGCGGAACAGCTTATAGTAAGATAGAATTCTTGAAGCAAGCAGTAAGTAATCTTACCAAATAGATCAGTATAAGGCGTGTTGTATATGCGATTCAAAGGTTCGCTACCGGTGGTTATCCTTGCGATAACCCCGGTAGCGGTTATTTTGCTCATGATTGCTTCGATATTGTACGGAGCCAAAAATATAACGGTCGATGTCATTTGGGACTCGATATTCGCATTTGATCCGGAGAGTGTGGACCATCAGATTATCATGACATCTAGACTGCCAAGAGTCGTCGGAGCGATGCTCATCGGCTCTTTTCTTGCGATATCCGGTGCATTGATGCAAGGAATGACAAGAAACTACCTAGCGTCTCCAGCCATTATGGGAGTCTCGGACGGTTCTGTATTTGCGGTTACGCTGTTTATGGTGTTTATTCCGACAGCTGATTCGAATTGGTACATCGTCAGCTCGTTGATTGGCTCTGCCATTGGAGCATCCATCGTATTCGGTCTTGCATGGGCTATTCCCCACGGACTCTCGCCGGTTCGTCTGGCCATACTCGGTACAATTATAGGCACCTTTCTAAGTGGAACGGCAGAGGCGATTGCGACTTATTTTCAGATTTCTCAGAATATCAGCTTTTGGTATAATGCACGACTGCATCAGATGGACCCGGAACTGATCAAATTGTGTATTCCGTTTGCGATTGTGGGTTTGGGACTAGCTATCGGATTATCGAAATCGATATCGATTCTTTCCCTCGGGGAAGAGATTGCGACAGGTCTTGGTTTACGAACATGGCTTATTAAAGCACTGGCTATGCTAGCTGTTGTTATTCTTACCGGAGTTTCCGTTGCGCTTGCGGGCAAAGTTGCTTTTGTCGGATTGATTGTTCCCCATATCGCTCGATTTCTTGCAGGCTCTGATTACCGCTGGATTGTACCTGTGTCCGGAGCATTAGGCGGATTATTTCTAGCTTTATGCGATATTTTGTCACGGTTTATTAATTATCCTTTTGAAACGCCTGTTGGTGTGGTGACCGCCTTAATTGGTGTTCCCTTCTTTCTGTATCTGATCAAGACGAGAGGGGGAGAGCGCCATGCCTAGATCCTCATCTGCTCGTCTATTGACTGTTCTTATCGTAGGAATTGTAATCGTAGCCATAACATTCTATCTTAGCTTAACGAATGGAACCTTTGATATTTCAGTTATGGATGTGTTCAAAACATTATTCAGAATCGATCCTCAGCCAGAGCATGATCTCGTCGTGTTCGATTTTCGTTTACCCCGCATTGTTCTTGGAGCATTAGTTGGATTTTCCTTGGGAATCGCAGGGGCTGTGATTCAAGGAGTTACGAGAAATGGTCTCGCAGACCCCGGAATACTGGGCATCAATGCGGGTGCTGGCTTGGCTGTAGTCCTCTTTATGTTCCTGATCCAAGGCAATATGACTATGACAGGCTGGCTTGCCGTCATGATGATGCCTATGTTCGGTTTGGTAGGTGGGATGGCTGCTACAGCCGTCATCTACATGTTCGCTAGACAGAATGGTATTCTAGACCCGCAGCGTCTCATATTGGTCGGGATAGCAATTGCCTCAGGATTTGGTGCATTCACCATGTACCTCTCTCTTAAGATGAACCCGAGAGACTACGAGATGGCGGTTGTATGGCTCGCGGGAAGCCTGCATAGTGCGAACTGGAGGTTTGTTATCACGATGCTGCCATGGATTCTACTTCTTCCGATTATCATCTGGCTACGCGCTCACGTTCTAGATATATTTCAATTGAGCGAAGAGAGCGTGAAAGGTGTAGGCGTATCTGTTGAACGGGAGAAGAATATATTTTTGCTGTGCAGTGTTGGTCTGGTAAGTGCTAGCGTGGCCGTGTCTGGCAGTATTGGATTTGTGGGTCTGATCGCCCCCCATATGGCTAGACAACTGGTTGGACTTCGGCATAAACATATCATCCCGGTGAGTGGTGTAGCGGGGATGGCCATTGTAATGATCGGTGATTTTATCGGTAAAACGATATTTGCGCCAGCAGAGCTAGCGGTCGGCATTGTGGTATCTATTATTGGTGTGCCTTATTTTATTTATCTATTGATTCGATCGAAAAAATAGAGGCTGGAGGAGTATAATGAATCGATTTCATGATCTAGTCGTGGAG
Organism: Paenibacillus sp. GCM10028914; assembly: GCF_042666275.1. Taxonomy (NCBI): domain Bacteria; kingdom Bacillati; phylum Bacillota; class Bacilli; order Caryophanales; family Paenibacillaceae; genus Paenibacillus; species Paenibacillus sp. GCM10028914. The sequence continues at coordinate 625,887 of NZ_JBHTFO010000017.1, read as the reverse complement.
CAGAGAGAGGTTGTTGTATATTTACCGCCTTCTTATGAAACTTCTGGGCAGAACTACCCTGTTGCATACGTTCAGGATGGTGGTTTTCTGTTTACCGAGTGTTCCAATTATTTAGAGCATTTGTTTGCTAAAGGTGACTTGCAAGAAATGATCCTTGTGGGCGTGAAGACCGATATCCGCAATGATGAATATACGCCATGGCCTGCTGCTTCACTTATTCCAGATCGATCTCCTTTTGGCGGTAAAGGCAAGGAATATATCGATGAAGTTGCATATGTACTCAAACCCTATATTGATAATCACTACCGGACGAAAAAAGAAGCTGAGTTCACAGCGATGATCGGCGGATCATTCGGGGGGTTAATATCGTTATTTGCAGGTTACTGGAAACCTGATGTATTTGGCCAATTAGGTTTGTTATCAACTTCCTTCTGGTATGAAGGGGTCCTCGATTACATTCGACAGGAGAACGGACTGAACAAGAATTTGCGGGTTTACATGTCTGTTGGTCTGTGCGAAGGCATCTATAAACAAAATATACAGAAAAATATGGTGTTGAACACACAAGAAGCGGCGCGTTTGTTCATCGAAAAAGGATTCTCGGAGGATTCCTTGCGAATGGAATGGGTTCCAGAAGGAACGCATGATGACGTTTTTATGGTGAGACAATTTCCAGAGGCGCTGCAATGGTTGTTTAATCCTCGGTATGAAAAGCATCCTCCTATAAAGGAAAGTAAACAAGAATTTAGTATTCCAGGCACCTTCATCTGGGAAATGCAATCGAAGAATACGGCCCGTTCCTATCGGATTTTTATAGCTGAGCCGGTAGGTCCACCACCTGAAGCAGGCTATCCTGTTTTGTATACGCTGGATGCGAATGCTTCATTTGGCTCTCTCGCTGAGTCCATCCGGCTACAATCTCGTCGTCCTCATGGAATCTCACCTGCTGTTATCGTTGGAATAGGTTACGAGTCTAAAGAACCTATCGTAACGAAGGAACGTTTCTATGACTATACGGTACCTGCAGATGAAGCTGAGCTGAAGGTTCGTCCTGACGGCTCTTCGTGGCCGGAAAATGGCGGTGCCGAGGACTTCCTTACTTTTATAGAAGAAGAGCTGAAGCCGAAGGTGGAAAGTTACTTCTCTATAGACCGTTCCAAGCAGGCACTATTTGGTCATTCGCTCGGAGGTTTTTTGGCACTGTATTCTTTGTTTACACGTCCAGGTTCCTTTCAGCGTTATATTGCGGCAAGCCCATCAATCTGGTGGAAGAATCACGTTCTTTATCAGAAGTGGAATGAATGCAAGAAACAGATAGGGCTGAATGAAGTGCATGCGGCGTTATTTATGGCTGTAGGCAGTGAGGAGAAGCCTTCTATGGTGAAAGATGCGAGGGACTTGTATGACATCCTTAAGGATGATCAAGGGTTACATACGACTTTTCAAGTGGTTGAAGGGGAGGGACATGTATCGATTGTACCTTCCTTAATGAGTCCGCTTCTTCGTTTCGTCACGAAATAATTAGGCATTCTGGATTGGAGATCTAATATATAATAGCCTTAGTTGCAGTGTAAGAATACTGAACTAAGGCTATTTGATCTTTATTCCTCCGATTCGGTCGCTGTCCGCGATTCGTCGAACAGAGATGAATACTTAGGATATAGTCTTCGAATACAGCTTGGGCAAATATCGTGTGTAAATTCGACTGCAATGCGGCTCTCCAGATAGCTCTCAACCGGTTCCCAGTCCTCGACGGTCCGGACATGCTTGCATACAGCACAGATCGGAATGTGACCGTGAAGGGAACATGAGTGGTATAGAGCTTGTTCGAGTCTTAGTTGTCGCTGCTTAAATCGTGTAATATTGGTAAAGGATACGACAATCCCACCGGCTATATTCTCTGTATCGTAAACAAGAGGCCGAGCTTCGCTTAAAATCCAAATTGTATTACCGAACAAATCTAAAGAATATTCCACTGTATATTGATGATTGTTGCCTACTATAACATTCTTCAGTGAAGGGATATAAACACCCTCAAAGAAATCCTCGAATGAGGATCTTCCAAAAATTGAAGGGGGCAGTTCGAGAAATGAAATACCGTGCCAATCAAAATCGGGAGAGGCACCATATTCAGAGAGCATGAGTCTTAACGAATTGTTGATTTGGTCTATTTTGCCGTCCGGGCGAATGATCATTAGCCCAGAATTTAAGGAGTCGACAGCGTAGCACCACGGTGTAGATGAAAATTCATGCAAAACAATCGCCCCCCAATATAAAGACACATGGTAAAGAGACAACCAGCTATTAAAAATGGTATAATTTAGTTACGCATCCCCCATTTTACACTTACATAAGTCATTTATTAAGTATTAAATAGCGTACATACGTAATTATTTTTTTGTGCAGAATTGTGGAAGGCGGTTGTTTCATGCAGTCTATTTACCAACGAATCGAACATCTAATTGAAAGCCGGGGGATGACCAAGAAAGCTTTTTGTGAAAATCTCGGGATCAGCACAGGAAATTTTGGTGATTGGAAAAGAGGTAAAACAACCCCCAGCACCAATAAACTGATTGAGATTGCTCGTTATTTTGATGTTAGCCTAGACTGGCTAATTATAGGTAAGGGATTTCCGACAGCAAATATAATGGAGATTCGGGAAAGTTACGGAATAGATTATTCGAAAATCGAGAGACAGCTTCACACTTTACATCTTACTGAAGATGAGAAGAACTTTATTAAAGAATATATAGAGTTTTCTAAGTATAGGAAGAGTCAGTCGAGAAATCCAGGGTAAGGAACAGTTAGAAAAAAGCTTTTTTAGTGGTATTGATGTAGCGTTAATGGAAGGAAGCGGAGTACATATTTTTTTAAAATCCAGAATCATTTCACTTCGGGAGACGTTATGATGCTAAGGATTATATTACAGTACCCCTTGGCATCATTATGTTTCGTTCATTAATTCTCGTTTGATTTAAATGACACTTTACTTATTAAGAACAAAGTTATATAATAAGTAATGTTCTTTTAAAGAACGTCCCTTATATATGCGGTAGTGGTGGAATGGCAGACACGCTATCTTGAGGGGGTAGTGGGTGTATACCCGTGGAGGTTCGAGTCCTCTCTACCGCATCATAAATCCAAAGAACAACCTCCAGCTGAGCTAGGGGTTGTTTTTTTGTATATATTCAGAATCATCGTTCGCCATGAACTTCGTTTCATTTCCTGTCACAAGTTTAAGTGAATATAGAAGGATAAATCAGACAGAGGAGATGATCGAAGATGCAACCACTATACACAGCGGATGTAAAAGTAACAGGAGGCCGGGAAGGTGCGGTCGAATCGTCTGATGGAGTTTTGAAGCATAGCTTAAGTATGCCTAAGGAATTAGGTGGTCCTGGTGGATCTGGGACCAATCCAGAGCAGTTATTTGCAGCGGGCTATGGAGCATGTTACGAAAGTGCTTTGGCCAATGTTGCACGTAAAGAGGGCGTTGAGCTTAAAGATGTAGAGATTCATTCCCAAGTCATGATTAGTAAAGATGACAGTGACGGCGGTTTTCAATTGGCTGTGAAGATGAACATTTCGATGCCTGGTGTAGAACGGAGTCAAGCTGAGGATCTGGCTAAGAAAGCTCATGCTTTCTGCCCATATTCAAAAGCGACTCGGGGAAATATCGATGTTGATTTAAACATCGTATAAATCAAAAAAAGATTTTAGCCAAGCGATTGCGGTTATATTAGCAGTAATCGCTTAATAGGAGCCGGGTAGAGCCTCTTGAGGGCTGCCCGGCTTTATATTTTGGAAGAAAGTATTAGTCATGAACTTATTTTCCTCACTATTTGAAACGATATATGAAGCTAACCCGTAAGAATATTTATGATGTTTAAGAGAGGGGAAGTTTAACAATGCGTATTGAAGAGATGATCCAGGAACGGTTTGTTTGCTCTAAATGTGGAGGAACCCATTGTCATACGAAGGAAGTGTCCATGTCTGGTGCAGGTCTTAGCAAAATGTTCGATATACAGCATAATCATTATTTATTCGTTTCGTGTACGAATTGCGGATATGTGGAAGTATTTAACCCCGATATTTTGGAAGGAAAGAAACGTGGACAAATGGGCTCGATACTGGATGTGTTCTTTGGTTGACATCACCCTTAAAATTCTTTAATATGACTAAGTACCAGAAAGTACAAGGTAATTAAGAAGAAATTTAGATAAATGGGTGATGCATATGTCATACAAACCGCAAATTTCCAACGTGACCAAAGCCGGAAGCAACGAAAAAAATGGGCTTTACGAGTTCATTGTCAGCTTAGCTGATGGAACGAAATGCCGTGTGTTCTACAATCGTTTTCCGGAATGGAAAATGACTAATGTTAGCCGACTTGGAAAAACACCTTGTCCGGTGTGCCGCAAAGATTTCATTTGCAAATGTATGGAGAAATTCTCCACAGATATTGATCAGCAGATGAAAGATGGCGAATGGCTGAGCAATGCAGTTGCTGAGTAATTGAACAGAGTGCTACAACAGAGCGCGGGAGTATACTCCCGCGTTTTTTTCTTTCTTATATAAATCGAGATTCATTGAGGAGAGATTGTTGTATAGTAACAGGAAAAGGTTAACGCTTGGGGGGAGAGAGAATGGACAAATTGAATGAACAGACAGAACATCATGTCGTTGTATTGATTGATGGTGTGTGTCATTTATGTCAGGGGCTCACGAAATTTATTATAAAAAGGGATCCTGCCGGCGTATTCCGGTTTGCTTCACTTCAATCTGATGTAGGACAGGAATTTCTTCGGCAAGGAGGGTTGCCTGCGGATCTGATTGAAACCGTTATTGTCGTGGAGAATGGAGCTTATTATACTCGTTCCGCAGCTGCACTGCGAATATCGCGTCGATTACCTTTCCCTTGGCCGCTGTTGTATGGGTTTATTATCGTTCCTAGGGCACTTCGTGATGTAATATATAAATGGGTTGCGAAGAATCGATATCGTTGGTTCGGAAAAGACGAGGAATGTATGATACCGACACCGGATATCCGGCGTCGGTTCTTATAGAAAAAGAAGCAGATTAAATTAAAGATTTTTCAGTTAACGAGGAGCGCGGAATCCCGCCTGTTTGGCCTCTGTTTCACTGCAAAACCACTGCTCAGGAGTTGTTTTTTCGTAGTAGGGGGATTCCGGAGTGTGATATATTTTATCCCCTTTGGAACTAATATTACCTTTAATATTGCACACATTACTTGGTTGTTCGGTCTTGGCAGTCGTGTCTGAAGTTGAACTGCTCTGACTCTCCTGCTCTTCAGGATGGAAACCATCATCCTGTGCATAATTCTCGACGCTCCAAATTCCGATCGCCTTCTTACGGCTAATAGACTGAAGATCGTTAAATTTATCGACATAGCGTACATTAGGCTGATAAATATAGGCTACACGAGCCAGGCCCTGCTCGAGAAGGAGTTCCTGAACCATTTTACCGTCAGCATACACATATGCGAGTAATCGGGAGTATTTGTCCCGGTTCGGTCCGATGTCAAATTCAAGCTCAAGCTTTTTCGCTTTTTCCACAATATCCTTCGTGAATGCTTTGGCCTCCGGGCCAAATGGCTGTACACCAAGGCGAGGGTGGCTTGTTTCCGGTGTATCGACTAGCAGAAAGCGTACTTTTTCTGTTTTGCCTTCATACTTCACACTAATCGTATCACCATCCACGGCTTTAACGAGTTCCACGGGAACTCTCGCGATGTTGAGATCATCGGTAGGGTATTTTTTATTGGTGTTTGAAGCTGAAGGGTTAGAGGTGTCCGGTTTGGTTGAAGTTGTGCCTGTGGTGCTGCTTGTTTGCTCTGATGAAATATTCGTATTCTGTGTGATTCCCGGATCACTGCAACCGGATAACAGGAGCAGGCCCGTAATCATGGTCATTATGATTCGTCTTTTCAAAGGTTGTCACTCTCCTGGCTAAGATGCTGTTTAATTATGACGATAGGAGCTACTATATAGGATGACGTAATATAGAGCTGATTTTGGTGGGAACGTTCGTTCCTGCCGAGTTAATTATGACGGTATTTCTTTCTTTTAGCAAGGGCTATCTGGACAGTTTGTATATGTTTGTAAAATTACGCTTGCTGGCTTATAGTAAGTTATGATATTCTTATGTAAAATTATAACAAGACAACGGAAGCACCGTTCAATGATCGCTTAAATGCGGCTTGAATGGTGTTTTTTTGCGTTGTCTTTATGAAAGAAGGGGTCTGCTGAACATGCTACCGGTCAGGATCGTACTGGCTGTACAGGATTCAGGGTATGTCGAACCAATGCTTAACTTTATACACGGAAGTGAATACGTGAAAAGAGTGCAGGTGACGGCATTCACCCGAATGGACGCATTATTACAGTATGGAGAAATACCGGATTTGATCGTAGGTGAAGTCGAAATGCTGGAAGCTTGGTTGACCGAAGGAAGATCATCTGTACCGTGGGTCGTCCTTAGTGAAGGGGAAGACAATTCAAACCTTATCGGTGATGGCCTGACTACGGCAAAATATCAGCCTTTGCCTCAATTGTTGGATCTATGGATTGCACAAACTAGGGGGAGTCGTGTAAGCAAGAATGATTCATACACCGGCAGTACTTTGATTACCGGGTTTGTATCGGTTCTTGGTGGGAGCGGGAGAACTACCGCATCTGTAAATATGGCGAAACAACTCGGTGTACTGGGCAGGAAGGTTTTTTATTTGAATTTAGAAACGGTGAATTCGACTGCTTTATTCCCTACTGGCAGGCGACGAGAAGATGGGGGCAGCTTTTCTAGGCTTCTTTATGAGATTAAATCATCACAGGAAACGACTGAAGGAACCGAGATCTCTCTAGCACAATATGTGATGCGGCATGATGGCTTGAAATGTGATGTGTTCGAGCCGAGCGATCATCTGCAAGAATTGATGGAAATGACGGCTGGTGATGTAGAGGTGTTAATTGATTTGATCTCCAAGAGTGGCCAGTACGATGTAGTTGTAATTGATACGGATAATCAGTCAGAGGAGCGGCTTCGTACTGTGATGGAGAAGAGCAATGTACTCTTGTGGGTTTTGCTGGATGATCTGATCAGTATGTATAAGACCGGTATGCGATTTGGACATATGGAGAGAAAGGAGCCTGTCTTGTTCGGACAGATCATGGGCAAGAGCAGATTTATCGTTAACCGGTTTACAGGAAGTCTTGCTAATCCGCTGCCTCATAAAGATATGAGGGTAGATGGCATGCTGCCTTATATTCCTTCTTGGAAGCAGCTACATCAGGAAGATTTGCTGCTATGCTCACCTATTTTTCAGCGGGATATATTGAAGCTTTGCAGCGAACTGCTCGGTGAAAGTGATTGGGGTGTTACGGAAAGCCGTGGGGGACGCGTGTATGGATGAGGAGATATTCATTTCTATACGAAATGAGGTACGGGCAGGTCTGGATATTACAGCGGCCGTTGGCAATCGTGAGTTGATGCAATATATCGAAGAGATTGTCTGGGCGCGCCGTGAGTTAACCGACTTGACTGCGGCTGCAAGACGTACGTTAGTGCGAAGAATTTATGATTCTTTTCGGGGCCTGGATGTGCTTCAGCCTCTAGTTGATAACCCTGCAATTACTGAGATTATGATCAACAGTCATAAGGATGTGTTCATTGAGCAAGAAGGTGAAGTGAAGCGTTTGCCGGTTCAATTTGAATCTCAGAGCAGACTTGAAGATATTATTCAGACCATTGTAGGCACAGTAAACCGGGTTGTGAATGAATCATCACCGATTGTTGATGCCCGTTTGAAGGATGGGTCTCGGGTCAATATCGTTCTTCCGCCTATTGCCTTAAAGGGACCTACGATGACAATCCGGAAATTTCCCGCGTCGCCTATGACAATGGAGAATTTGATATCAAGAGGAGCCTTAAATGAAGAAACTGCAGATCTATTACGGACATTGGTGATTGGAAAGTACAACATTTTTATCAGTGGAGGAACGGGTTCAGGAAAGACGACCTTCTTAAATGCATTGTCTCAGTTCATTCCTGCGGATGAGAGGGTCATTACCATTGAAGATTCCGCTGAACTAAAGATTGTAACGGTACCTAATCTCGTCTCACTGGAGACGAGAAATGCGAATACAGAAGGACGCGGTGAAATATCCATTCGTGATCTGATTCGCTCTTCCCTTCGGATGAGGCCTAACCGAATTGTAGTTGGGGAGGTGCGGGGGAGTGAAGCGCTGGATATGCTGCAGGCGATGAATACCGGTCATGATGGTTCTCTATCGACAGGTCATGCCAACAGTACACGAGATATGATCAGTCGCTTGGAGACAATGGTGTTGAGCGGGGCAGATCTACCAGTCTCGGTGGTCAGACAGCAGATTAGCTCGGCGATTGATATTTTTGTGCATCTCTCCAGACTTCGTGACAGATCCCGCCGTATTACTGAAATCAGTGAAGTGATTGGGATGGACGGAGAACAGGTCATGATTAATCCGCTGTACCGTTTTCGAGAATCGGGAGAAGTTGAAGGACGCGTAATGGGAGAACTCGAGCCATGCGGTAACCCATTGATGAATGTAGACAAGTTAAGCATGGCGGGAATTACCTTCTGGCCTCTTCAGAATAAAGAGGTGGTGAGATGAAAGCAGCCGGACAAATGAGAGTCGTTTCTGAAGTCAATAAGGGCAGAGATGCAACTGCATCACCAGCTATGAAATCACGGAATAGTAAACTTCCAGATTACCGTGAGTATAACCTATCCAAAGGACAACGCGTTGGATGCATCGCTTTCGGTGGACTACTATTCTTCGTGATGGGATACCTGTTTTATCAGAATGTATTTTTATCACTCATCCTGTCGTTCGGGGGCTTAATCATACCTCGATTTTGGCGTCGTCATCTGCTTGCCAGAAGAAGAGCGACACTTAATCTTCACTTTAAGCAGGCGCTCTATTCTCTATCTTCCTCATTGTCAGCAGGACATTCGGTAGAGAATGGATTTCGAGATGCAGTGGATGATTTGCTGATGCTGGACCCCGGTGCTCAGAATGATTTGATATTTGAATTAAGGGTAATCGTTTCGAGATTGGAGTATGGTGAGCCTATCGAATCAGCACTTCAAGACTTTTCTCGAAGAGCGGGTATGGAGGATATAACGAACTTTGCGGATGTGTTTACAACTTGTAAAAGAACAGGTGGAGATCTTGTTGAAGTCATTCGTAGGACATCCTCTGTTATTGGAGAAAAGCTAGATATTCAGCAGGAAATATCAGTCATGATTGCCCAGAAGAAATTTGAATCCAAAGCATTACTTGTATCACCATTCTTGCTGTTGTTATTTATGAACCTGACTGCTTCGGATTATATGAAGCCCATGCATAGCAGTGCAGCCGGATTATTGATCTCCACGTTTGCGCTCTTCGTTCTTAGCGGTTGTTTTTGGTGGATCACGAAAATGATGAACATTAAGGTGTAGGAGGTGATGAGAGTGTTGTTGTCATGGCTGTGTGGTGCTCTACTGATTCTGCTGGTGGGAGGATGGGTGGTGCTGAATCTAAGAAGTAGAGGGCGATATCGGCATTTCAGCAGGCTGCCTATGGAGGGGCTTCGCCTAAAGAAACTAACACCTCCATTGTTGTTCATTCTGGAACAGAGCAAGATGACTACTCGGGCGCCGATACTTTTCTTTCGGATACAAAGATCGGTCCAGAAGATTTATGGTCTTCGCCACAGTGCGGAGATGAGTCTGATGTTTATGGCAGAGTGCCTTGCATACAGTTGGTTGATTCTGATTGGCGGCTGTATTTTTTCGTTAGGTACAAGCGATCCGATTGGTGTGATGGGAGGGGCCTTTTTGAGCATACTCCTTCCGGCTTCCATGGTGAAAGATCTCAGCAAAAAAGTGTTGCTCCGTGATCAAGATATCGTGATGGAACTTCCCGAGTTACTGAACAAGATGATCTTGCTTGTCGGTGCCGGCGAGAATGTTCAAAAAGCAATTGTTCATTGTGTGGGACGTAAATCAGAGGATAAGCATCCATTATATGTTGAGCTAAGAAAAATGGTCGGCGACTGGGAAGGAGGTCACTCCTTTCAGCAGGCATTTGAGCAATTCAGTAAACGATGTGCGTTGCAAGAAGTGTCAATTTTTACAACCACCGTACTGCTGAACTTCAGGCGTGGTGGGAATGATTTTGTTCTTGCACTCCGAGATCTGTCTCGTGTGCTGTGGGAGAAGCGGAAAGCTATTGCTCGTACAAGAGGGGAGCAAGCTTCCTCTAAATTGGTATTTCCGATGGTCGTTATTTTTATGGTAGTAATTGTTCTGGTCGGTGCACCTGCATTTATGATGATGAATATGTAGAAGGGTTTGGTGATAAGAATGATGTCTATTTTTCGTAATCAGATGAAGTCTTTTTGGAAGGACGAGCAAGGGATCGGAACGCTTGAAATGATCCTCATTATTGTGGTTATTTTGATTATTGCACTCTTTTTCAAAGACGAGCTATTCAAGTTGGTTAAAAAACTATTTTCAAATATCAACACTAGATCTGATGAATTCATTCAATCGAAGTAGACGCCGTTTTTGGAAGAGCAACGAGGGGAACTTCACCATTGAAGCTTCTTTTGTTCTGCCCATCGTACTGCTGGTAACAGCGCTGCTTCTGTTCCTTTGCCTGTATGTATATCAAAAATCCTTTCTTGTGCAGGCCTCTTCTGCTGCTTCGGAACGTTCGGCCTTTATATGGGACAACAGCCATAAGAATGCGGTAAATGGAGAGATAGCAGAAGGACAATATGATTCACTTTATTGGAGGCTGACAGAGGATCAATTACTCGGTTCCTTGTTTAGTTTAGGAAGTAAGAGCTCCGCGCGGACAATTTCGATTCCTGGCGGAGCGCAGAATGGTGAACTGGCAGATGTGAAATTGGCAAAAGGGGCAGAATCTGTACCCGAAGGAATGAGGGGAGAAATGATGTATGACAATAAGGTTATTTTACGACAAGTGAGCACGGAATTGTCTTGGCCTATATCGATAACTCCCCTAGCTAAGGTGATGTCTGGTGGATCAGATCTTCAGGTTAAATCTCGATCTATCGTGGTTGATCCGGTTGAATTTATTCGAACCATTGAACTGATGCGGTACTATGGTTCTAAGTTCAAAGGAATAGGAGGAAGCCGAACCGATCCTGGAACGGCTTCTGAAGTTCTACAGATGTATGGAGGTAGTCGATCGCGATGAAGCAGCGCAGTAGAAAGAATAAGCTTAACTTAGCGAAATCGGAAGGATCTGTCTCTATTTTTCTGATTATTGCGTTGTCGATGGTGTTTATGTTCGTAGCGGTCTTTATTGATTATTCAAGAATTGCAGCTATGAAGGTTCAGAGTGAGCGTTTGGCCCGTGCTGCTGTCAGGTCCGTCATGTCCTCTTATGATCCACAGCTTCAGCAAGATTATGGTCTGTATGCGTTCGGAGAGAGCAGCGGGGACTATATTATGGGGAAGATGCTCAATAACAGTTTGAGCCTTGGAGAAAGAGGAGACGCCTTTCACTTGCTTCCCATGAAACTTGATAGTTCGGGTCTTTCCCTTGAACGCCCTATCGGTAGGTATGATATTTTCAATCGTCAGATTAGTGAAGACATGAAATACAAAGCGCCAATTGATTTCACATTAGAGCTTGTGAACAAATTTAAGCCATTGTCTCAGTCGATGAAAGAGGCTTCGAATACAGTGGATGTTTTAAAGAAGCTTAGGAAGCTATATGACAAGCGGGAAGATGCACTGAATGAGATGATTGCGAAGCAACGGAAAGCAGGAGAAAGCGCAAATGTATTGCCGAGATTGATCATGAATCCACCAGGATCATCTATAACGGATACTACGTTAGGAGGAGGCGTTGATACCGCTGCCGAGGCAGCTGCCCAGTATAACGATTATCTCATTAAATCTCAAGAGGATGCATTACGCCCCTTAGAAGAGGACAAATTGTATACATTTCTCATTGCAGCCTATTTAAATGGTGTTTCCTCTGTAACTTCAGATTTGGATAGCAGGATTAGAAAGATACATCGAGAGCAAGTGAAGTTACTAAAAGAAGCAGATGAATTGCTGGAAGAAGCAAAAGCTATCAATGAAGAGATGAAACAGGTTATTAAGGATGCAGAAACCCGTTCGGTAGCGGAAGGGTATGATCAAGTAACCAATAACAAAACGCCAGGGTCAGATGATTCTAGTGCCGGGGATGCGGACATGATTCAGTCGATAGGCCGTCAAGCAGAAAAGCTCATACATACAGATGACTTGTTGAATGAGCTCAAAGGAGAAGTTACCACACAACAAAATCGCTGGTTATCAGTTGAGAGTCGGGTGTCTAACTTAGTTGCGTCTATGGGTGGAGCAGGTATGAAAGATGCTACCATTAACGCCAGTAATGCTGTGCAGGACTATCTAGGGAAATATGGAGTGTCCGGAAGTGAAAACATACCTGATCGAGAGCTTGCTATGTTGGAACAGTTTCGTTCTTCGGATAAAGAGCGAAAAGATACGGAGAAGAAGGCACAGCTCAAACTGAAGGAAGCTACTAAAGTTATTGAGGCTTTAAGTGGGTCAAATCCGCAAAATCAGGAGATATTGAAGCAGTTCCGGGAGCTTCAGCAATATTACGACGAAAGCATATCATTTAATAACGGACAGGTTGCTTCGATTGAAGGTAGGGCTTTAGCGAAGGATCCTTACGATGCAGGGAAATCTTCGATGGAAGAGATGGATAGTGTCTACGGTTCGATGGGGAATATCCTGACTGGAGTAAGGGATGAACTTTTTCAGAATGAATATGCGGTTCATTATTTTCAGCATTTTGATATCACCCAATTACAAGAGGTCGTGAAAGATCCTGCATCCGCTAAGGACTTAAGTGATGAGTTTACTGTCAGTAAACAGGAGGTTGAATACATACTATACGGATTTCATAATCCGGCAGGCAATATCGCAGCAGCCTATGGTGAAATATTTGCTTCAAGGCTTGCGATCCGGACGATGGAAGGTTTTGTGGTGAACAGTAAAATGGGTAATCCTTTACTTATATTGGCGGCAGCTATTTTGTACGGAATTGAGAAGGCGATAGAAGACATGATTCAGCTGTGCCAAACAGGCTCAATCCAATTATCAAAATACGTTCCCGTAGACATCTCTTACAGAGATCATTTGCGAATGTTTCTGTTTGTCCATAGCAATAATGACAAGAAAATGTCTCGTATGCTGGCATTAATCCGGTTTAATACAGGAGTGAATCCGATCGATCGAGGGACCTACGCGTCCGGAGAGATTGTTACAGAAATGCGATTGTGGTTCTTGCCTGGGATTACGAAAGCGATTGGATCGGCTTTTGGCAATGGCACTGATCAAGTGGAGGGGAACCGTTACCTGATAACTCGTAAAGCTGATTTTTCTTATTAGGAGTTTATCTATGAAACAGATGATCTGTATGAAGATGATTAGAAGGCAAAAAGCGACTGAATCTGAACACGGTAGTATGGTGGTTGAGGCGTCAATTGTTCTACCGATGTTTATGTTTTTTGTTATTTTTCTCATTTATATCGTTCAAATGACGCTCATTTCTACAGCTTTACAATCCACAGTATCAGATACCGTAAAAACCGTTACTTCACATATTTATCCAGTTTCGATTACTATTAATAAGGGGAGCGCTAGTAGTGAGGCCCCAAGTGAAGGAACCCAAACTTCACATTGGGAGATACCTAAGTTATCTCTTCGTGACTGGGCTTCACAGTATAGTTCTTCCCTCCCTTCACCTTTGAATCAATGGATAATGGAAGCTGCCACCGCTGGCGATGAACCTCTGCAGCAGCTTAAGAACCAGACAGCTGAGGCGGTGCTTGATCCTGTGATCAAACCGATCTTAAAGCCGTTCATGCCTGAAGGTTTGCTTGATTTCGACCGAATACATGTATCCAATGTTTTTATTCCAAATTTAAAGAGCGGGCAAAACCCGTATTTCGGGATAGAGGTCAGTTACGAACTGCCGATTAAGGTACCCTTCCTGAATAAGAAGATCGTACTGCAGGCTAAATCACAGGAACGGCTCTGGATTGGAGACACAGGTGAGGGTGGAGGCAGTGGGTCAAGTGGAGAAGGGCAGGATAGCAGCATCGAGCTGTTGGAGAAACCAGACCCAGCAGTTGCAAGTAAAAAGGCGAAGGTTAAGGTGAAGATGGAGCCGGGAGCGTCTGCTCAATTGTCTGTCTATTACAAAACCGGAAAAAGCACAGCAAAGTATTTAGGTTGGAAGACGGCGGATGAGAATGGTTATATCGAATGGGAATGGAATGTGGGCTTTAATACAACACCAGGAACGTGGCCATTTATTATCGAAACTGAAGATGGAGAACGGATGGAAGTGATGTTTACGGTCGTTGAGAGACAGTAAGGTGTACCCATGCATGTAAAGTTTAAAGATGTAAAGAAGGAGACAGATCAATGGATTTTGCTTACGCGATATGTGCGATCTATTTGACTACAGCATTTTTTACCGATGTGCGGCACATGAAAATTCCCAATCTACTGACGATGCCTGCGATTGTAATTGGCTTGATTTATCATGCGGCAACTAGCGGATGGGAAGGAGTTGTTTTTTCAATTAAAGGGATAGTCGGCGGATTTATTGTTGTATTAATCATGTATTTTATAGGTGCAGTCGGAGCGGGAGATGTGAAATTATTCGGTGGTATTGGAGCATGGTGCGGACTTTGGTTTACACTTCAGGCCATTGTTTATTCTGTGCTGTTCGCAGGACTTATTGGTTTATTTATATTAATGTGGCGGCGAGAAACATTTAAAAGACTGAGGAAGATGATTGGGAATGTTGCAGGGGTGTTTATATTCAGAAGTCTAACGCCTTGGAAAAACAGTAAAGAAGATCATTTGCGCTTTCCTTTTATGATCGCCGTTCTGCCCGGTATGATCTATACCTATATGAATTATCAATTGTAGGAGGGATGAGGATTGTTCGGGTTGACAAGGGATTTTGTAGAGCAGGGAGGGACCTTTATGGTTCTCGATCGGCCGGAGGGATTGACGTCTAGCCATCTTAGCCAGGTTCAGCTGGGTATGATTCGCTCCTCCCGCATTCCCTGTTTTTTACCTTTGCATACAAAGGAACTGGATTTTCGAGTTACGCTCCAATATAACATAACGGGTAAAAGAATGTTGTCTCAAGCGCTTAGAGGTGAGAAGCTGACGCTTACTGAATTTTATGGACTGCTGCTTCAGGTGACTACAGTCTTGAGTGATTGTTCAATGTATATGCTACGGCCGACGCAGTATATTTTGGATGAGGAATATATGTTTATCGACGGTCCTCTTCATTCAGGGAAGTTATATCTGACATATGTACCGCTAGATAAGATGGAGTCTGAACCAGAAACCGTAAAATCTGCGTTTAAAGATTTTCTGACTCGGCTTGTATCCTCAGTATCCGAACTGAGAGGAAATGGAATACAGAGTTTGATGAGTTATTGCAATGAAGAGGAGTTTAATCTGTCCGGATTAAAACGTCTGCTTATTGAATTATTGGCAGGTGAGGGGAATTATGAGCACCACTTACAAGAACAATCTTCAGGAGTGATGACAGGCTCAATGTCCTCAAAATCCACTGACAACACTCTACATGCTCTTGGTGTTAGAGATAATGCATCAGTTCTCCCGATTCGTACAAGAGTCGCGGAAGTTTCGGCAGAGCCCATGGGAAGGGTGTCACCGCACATACATCAAGGGAGCTCTCGGATCTCTGATGCAGGGTCACCCATCCAAACAAAAAGTACAGAAGCGAAGCATATACGTCATAATCATAATCAGGCCTCTGCAAGAAATGAACGGAGTACCATTGACTCAGGAAGCCCAGACCGCATTTCTGCAAGATCGCTATTTCCATCAAGGAATCAATCCGAGTGGGAGCTATCCTCCGATGAGGTGCTAGAAGAGAAGAACGTCCCATCCTCCGTTAGAACCTATTGGATATTGGGAGGCCTGCTTGGAACAGCCGCGGTGTGGCGATTTCTTTATATGAATAACCCTAGCCGTATCATGCTGTTGATTTCCATCTTAGGCACGGTTGTACTATGGGCAGTATCTCTATTGGGTTGGCAGGGGAAGATTGGAAGAGTGTCAGATGAGGAAGATCATTATTCGGAGAATCTACCTATGTTTGAATCGGGTGAACTAGGTGACGCTGGAGGACGGGAACACAGATCATTTCGGTTTAAGGTGGATAAATTGACCGGATGGTTTGATGGAAAATCCAAGGATAGAGTGCCTGATGAGGACCTTTCTGCGAATGAAGATTGGAGATGGAGGGAATCTTCACCGTCACCTTCTAATAAAGAAATACCTTCTAGAGATCTATTAGCAGATCTACTCAACAATAATATGGAGAAAGAAATCGTAGCGTCTTCGGATGATTATTATGATCAATTGCCACAACGAACTGACATGTTGTCCTTCTCTGGTGATGAAGGGACGGTTCTTCTCCAGGCCAAGACTATGGTGTCTAAGGAAGAAGAAAGGGGGGCTTCCTCACAACCGTATGCGTTTTTGGAAGTCGTTAGTTCGGATAACGGCAGAGATGAACGGGTAGAGCTCCATCAGCCGCATTTTATAATTGGCCGTTCAGCAGAGGTATCTCAGTATGTTACTCAAGCAGTTGGAACCTCACGAGCGCATGTGGAGCTCTATCGGAGCGCTGGAGGGTATATGATCAAAGATCTGGGCTCCAAGAACGGAACGATTTTGAAAGGTGAACGAATGGTGCCTTATAAAGAATATCTACTGCAAGAAGGAGATACCTTTCTTATTGCGGGAGGTAAGTATACTTTTCGTGCTTCCTGATACATATCTAACTTATTCTTTATAATAATTTACAAGTTCATCAGAATCCGTTGTTTCCAAAACGATCTCATCTTTTTCGAATAGCGTGATTTGAGGGAAATCCACCAAATCATAAATTTTCTGATAATTATATGTTTGATCCTCTCGAATGTTAATAAATGAAACATTGGTAATGGGTTTATCGATCTTTAGGTCATTATTAATATAATCTATATTTTTCTGTAATGATTCAATAAAGGAATCTTCTAATGATTTATTTGTAAAGACTACAACCGTGACATCGTTTCTTTGATTTTTCAATAAATATTGTGTCGCTTTCTCGGTGTTGTTTTCACCACAACCCGAAACTAAAATAATCATCATCAAAAAAACAATAATTTTTTTCATGTGTTTTTTCTCCTTAGCGATGAAAGAGACTGCTATTAAGCAGTCTCTTTTTGTTGACGTATAGGATACTTTTGAAGTCCTGAAGCCACTGGACTTACATGTTCATAGATTAGAGAACGAATATAATGTTACTTATTAATCAAATGCTGATAAGGCGTATAGTCGATGCCTTTTTTGTGAAGAAAGGTCATAAGGAATTTATAATCGCGTTTCGGTGTTGCTACAATGTATCCCTTGATACAGTGATCCCTTGTGACTTCGCTTGCGCCAGACTCTACGGCGATTTTACCGATTTCGGCTGCGATCGAGTGCTTGGCGATGTCTCGAAATGGACCCGGTACGGGCATAACAAGCTCACCTAGGAATGACTTGGAATCCTCAGTCCAGAGCGGACGGCTTCGTTCAACCCAATAATTCTGCCAGTCCAGCTTGGACTTGCCATCTGCCTTTGGCAGTACTTTAAGAAATTTGCGGAACATGAAGAATCCGCCGATGCACATCAGCCCAAGCATGACCCATCCCCAAAATGCAATGGTGTTCATGAACCATGACGGGGGTGCGCTGGTCGTTAACGTCCTTAGGACGGCCGCAGTGTTCAGCATCTTTATCTCACCTCTATGATTTATCTCACACGATTCTTTTAGGAGAATTATAACCCAATTATACATATATTTCGAGGGCGCAGGCAAAATTATCCTAATGCGGTAAGGGAGTTCGAAACTCTCTTCTTACAGGAATCTCTCCTGAATGCTCGAATTCATAAAGGAGGGCTTGAAGCTGGTTAATAGCTGCCGATATAATGTGTAGGGAGAAATGATAGGTTTCGGAAATAAGGCTTAAAATCAATGTATTCATATGAAGGGGGATTCCATTGAAAGGGTTTATTAATGAATTCAAAGAATTTGCAGTACGGGGGAACGTCATTGATCTGGCTGTCGGGGTCATCATCGGGGGTGCCTTCGGTAAGATTGTCACTTCCATCGTCAATGATATTATCATGCCACCAATTGGGGTATTGCTTGGCGGTGTAGACTTTAAGGATCTCATTATTAAGCTAAAGCCAGATATGCGTATGCCGGATGGCAGCGAGATCACGACTTTAGCGGATGCCAATGCTGTCGGTGCACCAGTTATCGCTATCGGACAGTTCGTAAACTCGGTTATCGATTTTGTGATTGTTGCATTCTGTATTTTTATGCTTGTTAAGGGGATCAACTGGTTGAAGAGAAAAGAACATGAGAAGCCAGAACCTGAGAAGACCACGAAGGAATGTCCTTATTGTCTCTCTGAAATTCCAGTTGCAGCTACTCGTTGCTCCCAGTGTACTTCAATGCTGGATGAACCGGAGGCAGTGCGACCATAGCGGTGGAGCAGTAGCGTTTTCTCGTAACCTTTGGCTTTAATCCGGTTCTTCATAAAGGTTCCGAATTCATATAACTACTAAATCATCGATACGAATTATTTTAGGATATCATCTAAATATGATTTAGATGATTATCATAACGAACCATATAAACGAAACAAACCTTACTGAATTTATAGGTAAGGTTTGTTTTTATCTCATCTCGCCTAGATTTATTTGCTCAATCACGCTAAAATAGGTTGATAATTGTTGAAAGAGGGGGATACCACATGCTGAAAATCGGTTCCCACGTGTCCTTTTCAGGACAGGGGCTGCTGACTGCAGCGACTGAAGCCAAATCCTATGGCTCTAGCTCGTTTATGATATATACTGGCGCACCGCAAAATACGCGTCGTAAGCCGATTGACTCGATGTTTCTGGAAGAAGGCAAAGTCATGATGCAAGAGTGCGGTATCGACGAAATTGTCGTTCACGCACCCTATATTATTAATCTAGGATCGTACAAGCCTAACACCTATGAGCTTGCGGTCAGCTTTCTTCAGGAAGAAATACGTCGTACCCATGCTGTTGGTGTGAAGAACATTGTTCTGCACCCAGGTGCTTATACGGATAAAGATGCGGTGTACGGAATCGACCGGATTGCCGAAGGCTTAAATGAAGTTCTTGGTGGTACGGACGAGACGGAAGTGAAGATTGCGCTGGAGACGATGGCTGGTAAAGGTACCGAAATGGGCCGCAGCTTCGAGGAAATTGCACAAATCATCGACAAAGTGAAATATAATGACCGTCTGGCGATCTGTCTGGATACATGTCACATTCATGATGCTGGTTACGATATCGTGAATGATCTAGATGGTGTGCTGGATGAATTCGATCGTCTGATCGGCTTGGATCGTCTTACAGTTGTTCATATTAACGACAGTAAGAATCCACGCGGTGCGGCGAAAGACCGTCACACTCCGCTTGGAACAGGGTGGATCGGATATAAAGCCATTCATAATATCGTTCATAACGAGCGATTGCAGGGCCGTCCGTTCATTCTTGAGACGCCGTGGATTGGTAAAGATGCGAAAACCCAGCGTCCGATGTATGAGATTGAAATTGCACTGCTTCGCGGTGACGTAGAGTCGCGTTTTGGTTCTGAGTTTATGGCTCAGGTCGAAGAGTTGGGACAGTTTTTTGCAAAAGAAGGTATTGAAGGTCGTTCATTCGTGCTGAGCACTTGGGATGTACTAAAAAATGACGCTAAAGCCAAAAAAGCAGACCCGCGCGAGCCGATGGAACGTCTTTATGATATGGTCACAGCTGCAGGACTTCTTCAAGATTACAATGAAGAGCAGATCAATCAGCGTATTATTGCTTGGCTGGCCGGTTCAGAGCTGAAGTCTTAATCGTAATAATAAGTAATGATGGATAGGAATTGATAGTAATAGGCAGTTACCGAGGAGGAACATGTAGTCGTTATGGATATTCACTCAAAAAAGAACCTGCCGTCCGCGGCAGATCAAAATCTTAACCGCGCCCGCATGCTCATTGCCTGTCCAGATGGACCGGGAATTGTTGCAGCGGTATCGCATTTCTTACATCAGCATGGTGCCAATATCGTTCAATCTGACCAGTATACGATGGACCCGGCTGGGGGCATGTTCTTCATGCGGATCGAGTTCGATCTGCCGGAGCTTAGTGCAAAACTTCATGATCTTGAGGAATCCTTCAGCAGTGTGGCTGAGAAATTCCAGATGGAGTGGAGCATGAATCACGTTGCACGTAAGAAACGCCTTGCTATTTTCGTATCCAAAGAAGATCACTGTCTGGTTGAGCTGCTATGGCAGTGGCAGGCTGGTGATCTGGATGCGGATATTGCGCTTGTGGTCAGTAACCATCTGGATATGAAAGAATATGTGGAATCCTTCGGAATTCCTTATCACCATATCCCGGTTACCGCGGAGACGAAACCGGAAGCAGAGAAGCGTCAGCTTGAAGTGATCGGCGATGATATCGATGTCATTATTCTAGCTCGTTACATGCAGATCATTTCACCTACCTTTATTACACATTACCGGAATCGCATTATTAATATCCATCACTCCTTCCTTCCAGCGTTTGTTGGCGGTAAACCATACGCACAAGCTTATAAACGTGGTGTGAAGATCATCGGTGCCACTGCGCACTACGTAACGGAGGAACTGGATGGCGGACCGATCATTGAGCAGGATGTTCAGCGCGTCAGCCACCGAGATGATGTGAATGAGCTTAAGCGTATCGGACGCACCATCGAACGGGTCGTACTTGCAAGAGCGGTTAAATGGCATATCGAGGATCGTATTCTTGTCCATCATAATAAAACTGTCGTTTTTTAAATGACAGCACATAAATAGATTATATTGTAAGGCTTTAGTGGAGCAGCTGAGTTTGCTGCAATTCGGACTATAAATCCCGCTCCAGTTTTGGAGTTGGGATTTTTTTTTGTCTAAAAACGGTCAAAACTCAAACTTTTGATTCAGAAAGCTCGTCATTAACTAGGAGAACGATAAAAACCATTTATCATTGGTATGATATCGATCCTGTTTTAAGTAGCAATTTTTTAAGGGAGAGGGGAATCATCACTTGTCGTTTTATAAAAAAGTAATGGGGATTATGGTATTAACAATGGTGCTGCTGCTTAGTGCAGTACTTCCATATTCGACGCAAGGCGGAACAGCTTATGCGGATGGTCCAAAGATTGAGCTGAAGATGGAGATTGGTTACAAGGGGAATCTTAAACAGGATAAGTGGAATCCACTCAACCTGACACTTACGAGTGATCGCGATATTTCGGGAGACATTGTTCTTCGAGTAACTAATAATGGTCAACAGGCGGCTTATGTTCAGCATGTCGAGCTACCAAAGGATACACCGAAAGAGCTGCTTATGGCTATTCCCGGATATTTCTACAATAAAGACAACAATGAAATTGCGTTCTATGAGGGTTCGTACAAGAACGGGAAGCAGATCGAGTTCGCTTCAGGAAAGAACAATATCGAGAAATCATCCATGTTGAATGGGCTAGTAGGGGTCCTGTCTGATGATCCAGACACGATGAATTTCCTCAGTGCACTGAATGCTAAAGGGAGCACTCTAGTGACAGTTCCGATGGACGCAGAAGACATTTCGAGTGATGCAATGCTTCTTGACGGGCTGGATGTACTGGTAATCAACAACTTTGCATCTGATACGCTTTCGAAGCAGCAGCAAGAAGCGATTAAGGCATGGGTAAAGTCCGGAGGGAATTTGGTCTTGTCCGGTGGAGCGGGATACTCCAAAACAGCAACTCCATTCTCAGACATATCTCCTGTCCAAGTAAATGGAACGATGACGGTGGATAAGCTTCCTGAGCTCCAAAAACTTGGAGAGAAGCCATTGAAGCTGGACGGTGACTTTACCATTTCAAAAGCTACAGCGGTTGAAGGAGCCAACGTTGAAAGTCAGACAGCAGGTGTACCACTTTTCGCTTCACGCAGCGTAGAGCAGGGAAACGTATGGTATGCAGCTTACGATGTGGCTATGGAACCTGTCAGCTCTTGGGCTGGTCATAGTGCTGTATGGGCTTCGGTACTAGGAAATGCGCTTCCTGTATCTAATAATATGTACTACGGATCAACAATTGATAATTTAAGTTATGTACTAGATTATTTTCCGTCTCTTAAAATGCCATCTTTTCAAATGCTGATGTGGATGCTTATCGCATATGCACTTATCGTTGCGCCGGTTCTCTACTTCATACTGAAGAAGGTGGACAAGCGCGAATGGGCTTGGTTCTTGATTCCACTTATTGCGGTTATTGCTAGTGGCACGGTATATACGATCGGTTCTTCTGATAAGACGCAAGAAATGGCTCATACGATTAATATTATGGAGCTGAATGGAGAAGGCAGTGCAGTGAAAACAACTGCTTCTGCATTTTTTACGCCGAGCAGCGGTAACTATGAACTGGAATTCCCTAAAAATACGTATTTGACGACCCAGCGGTCAGGCGGTGCCTTCGGCGGAGGAATGTCAGATAATAACTATATTCGTATTGAGGATGAACAGACAAAGCTTGAATTAAGAGACATGCCGCAGTGGTCTTTGGCTAAGCTTTTGGCGGAGAGTGCTGGAACAGAGAAGACTGGTCAACTCCAGATGGACCTGAAGCTGGACAGCAAAGGGCAGCTGACAGGTAAAGTGACGAACGAAACGACAAGCGACCTTAAAGACGTTGTGCTCGTCATTGGTGGTAAGGCATATAAGCTTGGGGATATTGCACGTAAAGATGCTGCGGAAGTACCTACCTCAGGCAACGCTGTTATGAAACATATTGGTGGAGATATAAGTTATTTGCTGTATCCGTATACCAATAATAATGATACGTATAATCGTCACCGAGATATATTAAACATGTACACGAACAGAACGAACACAACAATTAAAGATGCTTATATATTCGGCTGGAACGAGGACACCTTAACTAGCTATAAACTGAAGGGCAAGGAAGTACCAAGTGACCAACTGAACCTCTGGATTCAGCCTGTATCGTTCGAATGGGGCCAAAATGGTGAAATTAACATTCCTTACGGGTATCTCACACCGCAGGTTACGCAAGCGAACGCACCAACGTTCTTTATTAATCCGCACGGGGTGGAGCTCGCTCAAGGAACGATGATAGCCGAGTTCCCGCTTATTTCAGAAATGGATGTGAAGTATTCGGAGTTCTCGATTAAAGGGACGAAGCTTAGCGGAGGCATGACGATGGAGATCTGGAATGCTGCTGACAATGTATGGGAACCGGTATCTGATAATAAAGGTGTCTTTACCGTGAAGGACAATCCAGAGAAGTATATCTTAGATAAGAAAATTCGGTTCTCAATTACCGCTAAGGATCAGGGGAACTTTCAGATGCCGGAATTGTCGCTGAAGGGGGAAGTAATACAATGATAGAAATTAGAGACTTACGAAAGCACTATGGGAACTTTCAAGCGCTGAAAGGAATCTCCCTAGATATAGAAAAAGGTACGGTTTTTGGATTTGTCGGTCCGAACGGAGCAGGTAAATCCACGACGATGTCTATATTAGCGACACTGGCTCTTCCAAGTTCCGGAACAGCTAAAGTAGGCGGATATGAAGTAACGGAGTACCCGAAGGAAGTTCGAAAACGTATTGGTTATATGCCCGACTTCTTTGGCGTATACGATCAGT
This sequence comes from Paenibacillus sp. GCM10028914, assembly GCF_042666275.1. Classification (NCBI taxonomy): domain Bacteria; kingdom Bacillati; phylum Bacillota; class Bacilli; order Caryophanales; family Paenibacillaceae; genus Paenibacillus; species Paenibacillus sp. GCM10028914. The sequence goes on along the minus strand of NZ_JBHTFO010000017.1, from coordinate 601,990 downwards.
TGAAGGCAACGGAATATCTGCATTTTTATGGGGCGAGCTATGGTATTCCACGTACGGATCGGGAGAAGCTGATCCCTCAGTTGCTCGAGCTGGTCAATCTGAGTGACAAGGCCGATGCCTATGTCGATGGTCTTTCACGCGGAATGAAGCAGCGTCTATGTCTGGCGAGATGCCTCGTTCATGATCCGGACGTGCTCATTCTTGATGAGCCGGCCTCGGGTCTGGACCCAAGAGCGCGAATTGAGATGCGGGAGATTCTTAAAGAATTAAAGCTTATGGGCAAAACGATCATTATATCATCACATATTCTGCCTGAGCTCGCAGAGATGGTGGATGAGATTGGTGTTATCGAGCACGGAGAGATGATTGCGCAAGGCAAGGTATCAGATATTCAAAATCGCCTTAGAGTCAAAAAAGTCATTCATATTCGCACACTGGAGCAAGAGGATATTCTTGCAGAGAAGCTGCGTGACGAGCCGTTCGTTAGCTCAGTCTTGTCCGATAATACAGGGGTTCACGTACATTTTAGCGGTGATGATAGCCAGCAGAGTGCTCTGCTGCGTCAGGTCATCTCGTGGGGTATACCCGTGGTATCTTTCCAAGAGGCACAAAGCAACCTGGAAGATGTGTTCCTGGAAATTACGAAAGGGGGGAACCAGGCATGAATTGGAGCAGAAAAATGATTAACCCCGTGATGGATAAGGAGTTCCGGCTTCGTATGCGCTCACCTCGTTCTATGCTGTCCGTCTTGTTCTACGTACTGGCACTGGGTGCGATCGCAATGGGGTTCATATATATCTTTTTATACTTAGGGCAGGGTAACTCTCAGCGCTTTGATCCTACAAGAAGCCAACTGATGTTCTATGTACTCAGCTTCGCCCAGCTCGTATTAATAGCTTTTATGGCACCGGCACTGACAGCAGGTGTTATTAGTAGTGAAAGAGAGAAGCAGACGCTAAGTATGCTCCTTACAACGCAGCAAAGCTCAGCTACGATTGTGATCAGCAAGCTGGTATCATCCTTAAGTTTCATGACATTAATCATACTTTCGACGCTGCCTATATACAGCATCGTGTTTCTATACGGCGGTATTTCACCAAAACAATTGGTATCGGTATTCTTATTCTATCTCTTTGTGATGCTGCTCTTAGGCGCACTTGGAGTGATGTTCTCTACTATATTTAAAAAGACGATTGTCGCCATCATCGTAACCTATGGAACCGGGCTGGTTATCTTCTTGGTTACAGGTCTGATGTATTTGTTCTTCCTAGGAATTGAGCAACAAAATATGTACGGATCTGGTACAACCGTAACTCAGACCCATTCATGGGTCGGCTATTTGCTGGGACTAAATCCGGCGGGTGCGATGGTTAGTATATTTGAACCGTCGTTTTCCAAAGAAGCTTTTCTAGTTCAGGGAGGGACGCTGAATAGCAAACCTCCAATTCAGTTATGGCTTGAATTTGTTCTTGTGTATTCGGTAGTGATTGTTATTTCGTTATGGATTGCGATACGTCGAATTCGCCCCGTACGCAGAGGGAAGTTATTTGGCAAAAGAAAGGCATCAACGCCCATCCCGGACGCGGGTGCATAAGATTTAGAAGACCGGAGGGGAGCGCAAGATGGACAATATAATGCGTTTCATTGAAATGGCTCGCCGCAGACTGCAGCGTTTCCGGATGGCTGCCTATGCTTTAACAGGGCTTGCTGCCGGGTTTGCTGTAGCATTATTGCTACTAATTATCGGACGATTCGTTCCTATTTCCTGGCTTCGGGTTGCGGTGTTTGTTCTTCCAGTGACAGGAGCTGTACTAGGAATGCTGGTGGGATGGATCCGCCGTATTCCTGTTAAGGATGCAGCATCAATCATGGATGGTGCTACAGAAGGAACGGAGCGGAGTGATATGATGGTCACCGCTCTTTCCTTCAAGGAAGATGAGTCGCTCGCAGCACGGTTTCAGCGTGATCAGGCAGAGCGGTATGGCGGGCAGTTTACAGCTTCTATGAAGTATCGTTTGCCAATGCCGAGCTGGAAGAAACAGCTCTTGCTCTGCAGTGCTGGACTTGTAGCTGTGCTGATTATGGCCTTCATCCCGAATCCGATGGATAAGCAGGTGGAAGCTGCCAAGGAGCAGCAGAGCTGGGTCAAGCAGCAGGTGAAGGAGACGGAAAAACTGGCGGAAGAGCTTAAGAAAGAGCTCATAAAGCCAGAGGATAAACAGAAGCTTCAAGAGCAGATTGAGGCGCTGAGGAAGCAGCTGGAGAAAGCGAAGGATCCTGAGAAGGCGCTTGAGAAGTTGGAAGAAGTGATGAAGCAGCTGGAGAAGACGATGAAGAAACAAGAAGAACAATCTAAGGCGATCTCCGAGCTGGCGAAACAGATGAAGAACAATAAAGCCTTGGCGAACGCAGGCAAAAGCCTGCAAGAAGGCAAGGCTGAGCAGTTGAAGCAAGAAATGAAGAAGCTGACAGAGCAGGTTAAAAAGATGTCAGAGGATGAGAAGAAAAAGCTGTCTGAAGCGTTAAAGCAACTAGCTGCAGAAGCTGCTAAAAATCCGGAAGCTGACAAGTTGAAGGATGCTCTTCAAAAAGCCGCTGATGCGTTGAAGGACGGAAAGCTGACGAAGGAGCAGGAAGAAGCACTTCAGAAGCTTGCGGAAGAGCTTGCCAAAGCTGCGGAAGCGAAGCAATCATCGGACGGCGCTTCGAAGGCAGCATCCGACCTTGCGGCAGCGCTGGCTTCTCAGGGTTTGAGTCTGGCTGATCAAATGGCCGCGGCAGGCATGTCAGTGTCCGATACATGGAGTGCCGGGGGCAGCGCAGAGGCTTTAGCTCAAGCTGGTCTTTCTGAGGGCTCAAGTGAAGGGGACAGCGAAGGAGAAGGATCTGATGGAGAAGGCGCGGGTTCCGGAAGCGGTCAGGGCACTGGTTCAGGAACGGGGAGCGGTTCGGGCTCAGGAAGTGGCTTGGGATCCGGGGGCGGCGGTTCCGGAACTGGAATCGGCACAGGCGCAGGCCAAGGAGCTGGTGCAGGGTTAGGCTCCGGAGGTCGTGAGCTGGTAACGACTCCTCGAGACTTGGAGGGGAGCGGGAATGTGAAGAACGATTCCGGCGCGTTGAACGGAAAAGGTGGAGAAGTCCAAAAGGGCGGTGTATCACCGACTATACCAGGAACATCCAGACCCTATGAAGAAGTATACAAGGATTATGCTGCTGAGGCACGAAAGTCACTCGGACGGAATCCATTGCCAGAGCAGATGCAGGGACTGGTAGAGGATTATTTCACTCAGATTAATCCCAACCCTTGAATTATTGATCAAATATAGAACGACGAAGAGAGGTAGCAATCCATGTCTGAAACCACAGTTAAACCGCAGGAATGGGTAGAAAATATATCAAATCTGAGAAACCAGATCGGCGAAGTTATTGTTGGCCAACATGAAGTGGTAGAGCAGATGCTCTGGTGTATTTTTGCAGGAGGGCATGCACTGCTGGAAGGGATTCCGGGACTGGGCAAAACGATGCTCGTTCGTACGGTATCTGAGGCGCTGGATTTGTCCTTCTCAAGAATTCAGTTTACGCCGGACTTAATGCCGAGCGACATAACAGGAACGAATATATTATCCTTCGGCCAGTCGGGCAGTACAGGAATGTCCTTCCAAAAGGGACCGCTGTTCAGCAGTATCGTGCTTGCTGACGAGATCAACCGTGCAACACCAAAGACTCAAAGCGCACTGCTGGAGGCGATGCAGGAGAAGACCGTAACGGTCGGAAGTGAAACGCACCGACTTCCGAAACCTTTCTTCGTACTGGCAACGCAGAACCCCCTTGAGAACGAAGGAACGTATCCGTTACCGGAAGCCCAGCTCGACCGGTTTCTATTGAAGATTGAGGTTTCCTATCCGAGTGCAGATGAGCTCAAGGAAATAGTAAGACGAACGACTTCTTCCCATGAACCTGAGGTGCAGAGACAGATGACTGCTGAACAGCTGCTTGCCATTCAGCAGGGTGCCAAAGAGGTTCTGGTGGCTGATGAAATTCTCGACTACGCGGTCAAGCTGCTCATGATGACCCATCCGGAAGAAGCAAGTGCGCCTGATGAGGTTCGTAAATATGTTCGTTTCGGCTCAGGTCCACGTGGAGTGCAGTCCATTATATCTGTGGGTAAAGTCCGTGCTCTATGCAGCGGACGAATGCATTTATCTACTGGAGATATTCGGGCAGTAGCATTACCTGCACTTCGTCACCGTTTATTCCTGAACTTTGAAGGTCAGGCGATGGGAGTAACGACAGATCAAGTGATTCAGGCGGTTCTGGATAAGCTGGAGGGAACGGCGTGAGCGGGGCCGGGCATCTGCTTCCGCCGGAGTGGTTGACTCGCTTAGAGCGGCTTAGTCTAGGCGCAAGAACGAGGGTGGCCGGCACACTGCAAGGAAAGCGGCGTTCCCGACGTCTTGGATCGTCGCTTGAGTTCGCGGATTATCGCCTATATACCCCAGGCGACGATGTGCGGAGGTTTGACTGGGGCGTCTATTCCAGAACCGGTAAGGCATTTGTTAGACAATTTATGGATGAACAGGAGCTCATGGTCAGCATTTATGTGGATTGCTCTGCTTCCATGAATGCCAGAACATCGGCTTCTACCCAAGATTCCCCTCAGTCAGCTGGAGCTCTTGAAAAGGGTACAGAGGGAGCAAAATGGCTTCTCGCTCGGCAATTAGCTGCGAGCATTGGTTACATGGCGCTTTCATCCTATGATCGATTGCAGGTAGCTTGTTACAGCCGCACCCTTGATTCAAGGCTGCCTGTTCTTCGTGGAAAGGGTGCTGCTCACCGGTTATTCTCGCATTTGCAGCAAGCTCCTACAGGTGGAGATGGGAGTTTATCAGCGGCGCTATCAGTACCTGGTGCACTTCCAAGGCTTCCTGGTATGACTTGGATCTTCTCTGACTTCTGGCTTGAAGGCGGCGAGGAGGAGCTAAGCAGATCCTTGTCCTTATTAGCTGGTGCTGGTCAGGAAACGGTGCTGGTACATGTTCTATCAAGAGAAGAGCTTGAGCCGCGTCTTTCCGGAGACCTGCGACTGGTGGACAGTGAGCGTATGACGGGTAAGGAAGTTGCAGTGACTGGGCGTGTGCTCGATGCTTATCGTGAGGAATTGGAGAACTATCGTCAAATGCTAGCTAGGGTATGTGCGGAGCGAGGGATGACTTATGTACTCATTCCTGCGGATATGCCGCTGCAGGAAGCGGTGTTTGGCATCCTGGCGGGTGCTGGGCTGGTCAAGGGGTGAACCCCTGAAAGGATCTTTTTAGGTTCCTGATACGAAGGTTCCTTGGTTCTTTGTGGTTTACCCGGAGCAGTGGTTTTAAGGAGGAGGACTTTTTGGGAATTCAATCATGGCTTAGTCTTTGGTTCGGGCTAGCTTTACCGGCAATTGTGCTGATGTATATGTTCAAACGGAAATATATAGATACAACGGTGCCTAGCCATTTGCTGTGGGACCGGGTGCTGCGTAACCTGGAGGCAAACCGTCCTTGGCAAAAGCTCCAAAACCGGTTGTTGCTATGGCTGCAGCTGCTGGCAGCCGCTGTGATCATTTTTGCGCTGATGCAGCCTTTTGTGAAGGTGTCCGGCAGTGGAAGCCAGCATATCGTTATTGTCGCCGATACCTCGGGCAGCATGAGCGCGGAGGCGGAGCCAATAGGAGATTTAACGAAGCAGAAGGATGACGAGGGTACATACACCAGGTTAGATCTGCTGAAGGAGCGTATCCAAGCATACGTTAAAGATCAAGGGAAAGGCAAAGACATTACGCTCTTGGCGATAGGTCCAAGGCCAGTCACATTACTGTCTCGTGAAGGTGATAGAGATGCAATTCAGAAGGCAGTAGATGAAATGCAGATCTATTATGGACAAGCTTCTTACAGAGAGACGCTTTCACTTGCGTCAGCGCTAACACGTGAAGAGACGGATGCTGAGGTTATCGTGTTCACTGACGGGCAGTGGAAGGAAGATCCGGCTCAGATGGTGTTTAATGTCCCGGTTTCCGTTGAAAAAATATCTGGAGACTTGCCTCTGAATTACGCTGTAGAGCAGTTTGGCATTTCGAATAAAGACGCAGCAGGTGCTTCCAGCACGGCCATTGCCGTTATTAGCAGTAATTCAGCAGAGCCTGTAACTGTGGAAGCGAATCTGTATGGTGACGATAAGCTTCTGATCACCAGAGAAGTGGAAGTACAGTCTTCGGCGAAGTCAACGCTATCATTTGATGATATTCCATTTGCAGAGGTTTACCGTCTGGAGATTGCCGGAGCTGATGAATATGGAGCGGATAACGAGTCGTATGCTTTTGGCACGAAGCTCGGAAGCTCTAGGGTCCTGCTGCTCACCGAAGGTAACATGTTCTTGGAAAAGGCGCTGCAGCTCAGCGGAGCAGAAGTAACCAAGATTGTTGTGAATTCGGAGAGTAATGGTGGTGCCGTAGAAGATTCAGATCCGAGTAATGAGGTGCCCGTACCCGAAGGGGATTTCGACCTGATCGTAATGGATGGCTCCATGCCTGACGTGTTCAGCAAGGGGGAATGGGCATCCCTAACAGCCAAAACCCCACTCTGGACGATAGGTACACAAGGGACGAAAAAGGCGAATCCTGGAGGGAATCCTGTGATAGCCGGGCATCCGGTCACCTCATATATTACTTTGTCGGGAGTATACGTAGGTAATTTAATGGATGAACAACCCATGTGGGGTGAGCCAATCATTAAGTTTGGAGATACCCCAGTTGTCTATGCAGGCAAGGAAGGAGGGCATCCTCGTTTATCCTTTGGATTCTCATTACAGGATAGCGATCTCCCACTGTCATCTGAATTTCCTGTACTTGTGAATAATGCGTTAAAATGGTTGACCGCAGGTAAAGGAAGTGGTCTTGGCCGATACATGGCTGGGGCTGTAGCGGATATTCCAATCGCTGCAGATACTGTGAAGGCTGTTTGGGTTCCTAAAGGCGGATTGGCGCTAAAGACGGATGTCGCCGGAACCGAAGCGCTGCGTACTGATAAGGGATATTCATCGGCTCAAACGGTGCCTGAAATGCCCGGGTTATATGTTTTTGAACAAGAAAATAAAGCGGGGGAGAAAATAAGTTATTCGCTTGCTGTAACCTCCGATCCTTTTGAAGCAGAATTGTCATCTGATAAAGGTCCTCTCGTAAGTCGATCAGTTGATGGGCAGAACGAAGGAGAGACTGATGATGAAGCGACTAAATCACCAGAGAATGCGGGTACTAATGCCAATGTGGCGTCCCTTATTCCTTGGCTTGCAGCATTAGCGCTTGCTGTGATTGTAGCAGAATGGGGGGTGTACCAGCGTGGGCGTTCAATTTAGCATGCCGTGGCTTCTTTTACTGCTGATTCCGGCTGGAGCATTTCTCTACTATGCGTATAAATCGGATTTTCGGTTAGGCGGCTTCCGTAAGAAGCTGGCATTATTCTTAAGAGCGTTTGTTATTATTTTGCTTATTTTTGTATTATCAGGTCTTCATGGATTTACAATCCTCCATGATAAACAGGTGGTCTATTTGGCAGACCGGTCTGACAGCATGGGGGACACTTCCAGATTAAGTGAATGGATTCAGTCCTCTTTGAAATCGAAAGGTGAAGAGGATAGTACTGCAATTGTGTCTACGGGACTTGAAGGAGCCGTTGAACGAAAGCTTTCTTTCTCGGAAGAAGCAGGGGCTTCCCTGAATGCAGCGCTAGAGGGCAAGTTCACAGGCCTTGAGTCTGGGCTTCAGCTGGCAGGAAATCTGTTTGAAGGAACGGCGGACTCTCGCATTGTGCTTCTCTCGGATGGAGAAGAGAATGTCGGCAGTATGGTAGGGGTAGGCAGATTGTTGAAAGACCGCGGGATTGCGGTCGACGTATTGCCTGTTCCTCAGCGGGAAATCAAGGATGCAGCGGTCGAGGAACTTCGCGTACCGGATAAGCTGTACCAGGCAGAATCATTCTATGTCGAAGTGATGATTAAGAGTACCTTTAAGACAGCTGGAGAACTTCGGATTTATGAAGATAACCGGGAAATTGGACGGGAAAGGGTAGAGCTTTCTGCAGGTGAGAACCGTTTTGCTGTTAAGGGACTCGCGAAGTCAGCGGGTCTGCACAGATATAAGGCTGAAATTTTTATGGATGGCGACGAATCTGCTGCGAACAATGCCGGATATGACTTTACTCGTGTGGATGGACCGCCGAACGTGCTGATAGTGGAAGGGACTCCGGGTACTTCCGGGAACATTACGGCTGCCCTAGAATCCGGCATGATCGGGACAGAAGTCATTCCGCCGCATATGCTGCCACTTGAACCTGCTAAGTATGCCGTTTATGACAGCATTATTTTTAATAATGTTTCCGGCAGTACGGTCGGGGGCAAACAGATGGAAATGATTGAGCAGGCAGTCCGAAGCTTCGGGATCGGGTTTATGATGGTGGGCGGCGAAGACAGCTTTGGTATGGGAGGTTATTTCAAGACGCCGATTGAGAAAGCACTCCCCGTCTCTATGGAGCTGGAAGGCAAACGTGAAATTCCATCGCTTGGTCTCATTCTGGTCATCGACCGCTCGGGTAGTATGAGCGGGCAGAAGATCGAGCTTGCGAAGGAATCTGCTATGCGTACTGTGGAGCTGATGCGATCTAAAGATACCGTGGGAGTTGTTGCTTTTGATGATAGTCCATGGTGGGTCGTTCCGCCGCAGAAGCTCGGTGATAAGAAGGACGTGCTTGAATCCATTCAATCCATTCCAAGTAATGGGGGAACGAATATTTACCCGGCCGTTGAATCGGCACTGAATGAGATGCTGAACATTAAAGCACAGAGAAGGCATATCATTCTGATGACGGATGGGCAGTCAGCCCTTCAGTCCGGTTATGATGATCTGACTAGCACGATGGTGAAGAACAAAATTACATTATCGTCGGTCGCTGTCGGCGCAGATGCGGACAAGAACCTTTTGCAATATCTCGCGGATGCGGCAAAAGGCCGTTATTACTATGTGGAAGATGAAACGACTCTACCCGCCGTATTCAGCCGGGAAGCCGTGCTGATGGCGAAGTCGTACATTGTGGACAAACCATTTGTCCCAGCCGTACAGAATGCCGGGGACTGGACAGCTTTGTTCGATCAAGGTGTGCCAGGACTATACGGATATGTGGCTACGACGCCAAAATCGTCTGCCCAAACGGTGCTGGTGAGTCCAGAGCCAGATCCTGTCCTTGCAAGATGGCAGTATGGCTCCGGGCGAACCGTAGCGTGGACGAGTGACTTAAGCGGAAAATGGTCGAAGGAATGGGTGTCATGGCCTGCTTTTGCGGACACTTTGACAGAAATCGTGAAGTGGACATTCCCGCAGTTTACTTCATCGCCTTATGAAGTGACAACGACCGCAGCAGGTAATCAGGTTAAGCTGCAGGTCGAAGCGAGTAGTGATAATCCACCGGAGAAGCTGGTTGCCAAGATTGCAGGCGATGAAGCCGAGGAACAGACGGTTGATCTTGTTCAGGAAGCGCCTGGTCGTTATACAGGACAGGTGAATGTTTCGAAGCCTGGTGCGTTCCTGATGTCTCTTGAGGATGTAAGCGGCGGCGAGGCTGTTCAAGCAGCACCAAGCTCCGGGTTTGTTGTTCCCTATTCTCCTGAGTACCGGATTTCTTCCGGTGGCGGGGAAGATGGACTGAAGAAGCTGGCGGAGTTGACTGGGGGCCGGGTTCTTTCTTGGGATAAGCCGGAAGAGGTATTTGATCGTGAGGCAACGTCCAGACGGGTGCTCCATGACTGGAGCTACCCACTGCTTGTGGCGGCCCTCCTGCTGTGGGTCGCAGACATTGCCGTGCGGCGCCTGGCTCTGCCATGGGCCGCCATCGGCACTCGCATGGCTGCCCTGCTCCGCAGGCAGCCGGCTCCTGCCGCCGAGGCCGGGCAAAGCGCCGGCCTCGATCGGCTCGCTGCGCGCAAGAAGCGCGCTGCGAGCTTCTACGGCAGCAGCGGCGGCTCCGCGAAGCCGCCTGCTGCCGAAGTGCCCGCGCAGCCGCGTGATCGCGGCGCGGGCACCGGGGCAGCCTTGGGCGGGGGAACCACCGCCCCGGCTGCAAGCCCTGATCCGGCGCTGGGCCGCAAGGCCCCGCCGGAGGCGATCCCGCAGCGGCCGAAGGCGCCGCAGCGGGAAGAGCGGCCGGTCAAGGCGAAGCCGGCCGGCACGGCTGGCGGGCGCGCTGCAAGCCCGCCACCTCCGCCGCCGAAGCCTTCTGGCGACGGAAAGACAAAAGCCGCGGAAGAGCAGGGCGCTTCCGCGATGGATCGCTTGCTGAAGGCGAAGAATCGCAATTCTCGCTAAGCTAATTCTTCATCCTATTAATTTGCTCCCCGTTTTCAGGTGGAAGAACCTGAAGAACGGGGAGCATTTTTAATTACTTGCTATTAGGTAAATAATTCCCATCCCTAGATTTCAATTTACAAAGTTATAAGTTATTACCTTTGTTAAAATTTTAAATAAGGCGTAGACTTGTTATGTAAGAAGCGATTGACAAAATTTACATCAGGAGATGATTTTGGATGAAAGCTTTGAGATGGCACGGCGTGAAAGATTTAAGACTGGAAAATATTGTTGAACCGAAACCTGCTAAAGGTGAGGTTAAAATAAAGGTTGAATGGTGTGGGATTTGCGGTAGTGACTTGCACGAATATACAGCCGGCCCGATCTTTATCCCACTGGAAACGCATCCGCTAAGTGGAGATAAAGCTCCGATTGTCATGGGTCATGAATTCTCAGGACAAGTTGTTGAGGTAGGAGAAGGCGTAACTAGAGCAAGCGTTGGAGATCGGGTCGTGGTTGAACCGATTTATGCATGCGGAACTTGCGAAGCTTGTAAGCAAGGTAAATACAATTTGTGTGACAAAATGGGCTTCTACGGTCTCGCTGGCGGCGGTGGCGGTTTCTCCGAATTTGCAGCGGTGCCTGAAGTGATGATTCATAAAATTCCGGAAAGCGTATCTTACGAACAAGGCGCGCTTGTGGAACCATCTGCAGTTGCTCTACATGCGGTTCGTTCAAGTAAATTGAAAGTGGGCGACAAAGCGGCTGTATTCGGTACAGGCCCTATTGGTCTGCTGGTGATTGAAGCGCTGAAGGCATCAGGTGCTTCCGAGATTTATGCGGTTGAATTGTCTGAAGAGCGTAAGCAAAAAGCAGCCGAGCTTGGCGCTATCGTTATCGATCCGAAAGAGTATGATGCGGTTGAGGAAATTCATAAACGTACGAACGGCGGCGTTGAAGTGTCCTACGAAGTAACCGGTGTTCCACCAGTATTGACTCAAGCCATCAATTCAACAAGAATCGGCGGCGAAACGATGATTGTCAGCATTTTTGAAAAGGAAGCATCGATTCATCCGCAAAATATTGTAATGAAAGAGCGTACAGTGACCGGTATTATCGGATACCGCGATGTGTTCCCAGCTGTCATCAGCTTGATGGCTCAAGGTTACTTCCCTGCGGATAAGCTAGTGACCAAACGGATAAAACTTGATGAAGTCATTGACGAAGGTTTTGAAGGTCTGCTTAGAGAACGAAATCAAGTGAAAATTTTGGTGAAAGCCGAGTAACAGATGCAATGCTTAACCGGGATTCCACAACTGTGGAATCCCGGTTTTTTTATTATGTACAGACAACTCAGAAAAATTCAATAAATAGACATGATATCCATGCTTCAATCGGATTTTATCTGGTTATAAGCCCTATTATATCGGACATAATGCATGAAGGGCTGTCAGTCCTGAGTAAGAAAAAAAATTCGTATATGGAAATGAAATGGCTCAGGTGATACAATAAGAGTCAAAATGATATTCTCAACATTCCTAACTGCTCTAAAACCTAAAGAAGTACAGGAAAATGGAATTAAGCACCGTATTTGAGGAGGACGAATCATGACAACCAATCAGACAATTGACAACCTGTCCATTGCAACAATCCGGACACTAGCTATCGATGCTATCGAGAAAGCGAAATCTGGTCATCCCGGCATGCCGATGGGTTCTGCACCGATGGGATACCAACTCTTTGCGAAAACGATGAACCATAACCCGGATGAGCCAACGTGGATCAACCGCGACCGTTTTGTTTTGTCAGCAGGCCACGGTTCTATGCTGCTCTACAGCTTGCTTCACCTGACAGGATATGATCTGTCTTTAGAAGACTTGAAACAATTCCGTCAATGGGGTAGCAAAACTCCGGGTCACCCGGAATTTGGTCACACTGCAGGTGTTGATGCAACGACTGGACCACTGGGCCAAGGGGTTGCGATGGCTGTTGGTATGGCTATGGCTGAAGCTCACATGGGCGCAGTTTATAATAAAGACAACTATAAGGTCGTTGACCACTTCACTTATGCAATTTGCGGCGATGGAGACTTGATGGAAGGCGTGTCCGCTGAGGCAGCTTCCATGGCTGGTCACATGAAGCTTGGCAAATTGATCATGCTCTACGATTCAAATGATATTTCACTCGATGGTGAACTTAACCTTGCATTCTCCGAAAATGTAGCGAAGCGTTTTGAAGCTTATGGCTGGCAAGTGCTGCGCGTAGAAGACGGTAATGATCTGCCTGCGATTGAGAAAGCTATTGCTGAAGCTCAGGCTGACCTGAACCGCCCAACATTGATTGAAGTGAAGACTGTTATCGGTTACGGAAGCCCGAACAAACAAGGTAAAGGCGGCCATGGCGGTACTCACGGATCTCCACTCGGAACAGAGGAAGCTAAGCTGACTAAGGAATTCTACAAATGGGTATATGAAGAGGACTTCTATGTTCCTGAAGAAGTTCGCGAGCATTTTGCACAGGTTAAAGAACGCGGTATTGCTTCTTACCAAGCTTGGAAAGAGCAATTCGAGAGTTATAAAGCAGCATATCCTGAGCTTGCAGCGCAATTCGAAAGAGCAGTATCTGGTGAGCTGGCTGAAGGATGGGATAAAGATCTTCCTAAATACAGCACAGAAGATAAACCAGTATCGACCCGTATTGCTTCTGGTAAAGCACTGAATGGTCTGGTTGAAGGCGTGCCGAATCTTCTCGGTGGTTCTGCTGACCTTGAAAGCTCAACAATGACACATCTGAACGATCTTGCTTCCTTCACGCCGAAGAGCTATGAAGGACGTAACGTTTATTATGGAGTTCGTGAATTTGCAATGGCTGCTGCCATGAATGGTATTGCATTGCATGGCGGACTTAAAATTTTCGGCGGAACATTCTTTGTGTTTACCGATTACTTGCGTCCAGCAGTACGTTTGGCTGCACTCATGAAGTTGCCTGTAACTTATGTGTTGACTCATGACAGTATTGCAGTAGGCGAAGACGGTCCGACTCACGAACCGATCGAGCAACTTGCATCTCTGCGTATCATTCCAGATCTGACTGTAATTCGTCCTGCGGATGCGAACGAAACTTCCGCTGCATGGGCATTTGCTGCAGAGAGCCAAGATCGTCCGGTTGCTCTCGTACTGACTCGTCAAAACTTGCCGATTCTTGAGGCAACAGCTGAAAAAGCACGTGAAGGTATTAAACGCGGTGCATATGTTGTTGCAGATGCTAAAGAAGGCAAAGCACAGGCTCAGATTATTGCGACAGGTTCCGAAGTTCAATTGGCTGTGAAAGCACAAGAAGCGCTTGCTGAAGAAGGTATTCATGTTCGTGTAATCAGCATGCCAAGCTGGGATCTGTTTGATAAGCAGGATCAAGCATACAAAGATTCTGTCTTGCTTCCTGATGTTAAAGCACGTCTTGCAGTGGAAATGGCTCATCCGTTTGGATGGGATCGCTATGTTGGCGACAAAGGCGACATTTTGGGTATCTCCACGTTTGGTGCTTCCGCTCCTGGGGACCGCGTAATTGCAGAATATGGCTTTACAGTAGAAAATGTGGTTAGTCGCGTGAAGGCGCTCATCTAATCACCATCATTTACTATCAAGATGGATAGACCTCGACACCCGCATTTTGCGGGTGTCGATCTATATATACATACATATTCTTGAGGGGAGAGAGTCGGTTATGTCTATTCTTAGCAATGTTCAGGTTCATAAGTCAGCTAACATTTATTACGAAGGCAAGGTGACCAGTCGTACTGTCATTTTGGAAGATGGGCAGAAGGTTACTTTGGGGATCATGCTTCCAGGAAGCTATGAGTTTGGTACAGCAGGTCCAGAGATTATGGAGATTTTGTCTGGAGATCTCAAGGTGCTTCTGCCAGGTGAACAGGAGTGGCAGGAGATTCAGGAGCCAGCGACATTTTCAGTGCCTGGTAACTCCTCCTTTAAGCTGGAGATTCGGAAAGTTACCGACTATTGCTGTTCTTATCCGGCAGAGCTTTCATAAAGGCATTGGATCGTGATATTTTAGCTGGACTGCCTCTCATAAGCCCTTTTCTTGTTTAGTTAGAGCTCCCGTCGGAGTATCGAATACTATATCTTAGTGCTTAAATTCTGCACTAGACTCGAGAAAAAAGGTGATATCACCGATATGGAGCCATATGAGAAGAAGTCCTGCGGATATTATGAACTTACAGTGGATTGGATGAGGGAAATGCCAGTTGGAGATATCGCTGGCCCCTCTGTCCAATCCTTTGATTTTGGCGGTGAAACGGAATTTCGCTCTCCCGGTAGTGTGGAGCCGTGGATACATCCTTATTTAACTGCCTATCGAAAGAAACCGGAGGATGGATTCATAGCGAGTATTCCACTCGGTAAGTTGTGGGGGCACTCGGGTGCTGTGCTGACACCAGATGGTATGCTGCTCGGTGATGTATCCCGGGAATATGATGATGTTATGAATGATATGACGACAACAGAGCGGCATCCAATTTTTCAGCAGAGGGATCATACTGCGCTGGAGTTTGTCCGAGGGACAACAGCTGCGCTGGCATTTTGCGGCGGTTATAATTATTTTCACTGGATGTACGATGTGATGGCGAGATGGGGAATGCTGGTGGAAACCGGCATTGCCTACGATCGGGTCGTTGTCAAAGCGAATCCGTACGGGACATTCGCCCGGCAGACGCTTGCCATGTTGGGGCTTTCCGATGAGAAGGTTATTCGTACGCATCCGAACCTCTTTTTGCAGGCGGAACGACTCATTGTCCCATCTTTGATGATGTCCTCTCATTATCCCCAATGGGCGACCTTAATGCTGCGTAAATTGTTCTTACCACATCAGGCTGTGAACATGCCGGTGCAGGAACGAATTTTTATTAGCCGCAACAGAGCTTCGTATCGACGAATGGTCAATGAGGATGCAGTTAAGGATGTATTATCTAGTTTAGGCTTTAGTATCGTGATACTTGAAGATTTGAGCGTTGCGGAGCAGATCGCACTGTTTGTTTCTGCGCGGGTAGTCGTTGCGCCACATGGCGCGGGGCTGACCAATCTCGCTTTTTGCCAGCCGGGTACAAAAGTCGTCGAAATCTTTCATCCCGGGCATATCGTACCCGTGTACTGGATGATCAGCAATCATAATGAGCTGGATTATTATTTGATGTATGGTCAAAGCCAGAAGGTCGAGGGCGTCTACTTTGCGGGATTGGAAAATATTCAAGTTGATATTGGAACGCTTGTCAAGACACTAGAACTCGCTGGAATCGTATAGCTAGTTATGAGAAGCTGTCTAGTACACAAAAACAGGTTCAAGGTGATATGCCTTGAACCCATAATTGTTAGTTAATTGTCATCTGCTTCTTCAGGGATTTCAACGATGACACCCTCATAGTTTGGACTATGATTATCGAGTTCGACATCACCGAAGGCATATTCACCTTTACTATTTACCATACTATAGAAGGTTGAACCGACGGGATAACGGAACCTGAATCGTGCAA
This sequence comes from Paenibacillus sp. GCM10028914, assembly GCF_042666275.1. Taxonomy (NCBI): domain Bacteria; kingdom Bacillati; phylum Bacillota; class Bacilli; order Caryophanales; family Paenibacillaceae; genus Paenibacillus; species Paenibacillus sp. GCM10028914. The sequence continues at coordinate 586,085 of NZ_JBHTFO010000017.1, read as the reverse complement.
AGGTTAAATCCTTAATATCCGGTTGCTGTCCAATCTCTTTCGTAAAGTGATAAGGAAGAATGAAGAAGTTGCTCTTTGGATCTTTACCCTTCTCAATGTGAAGTTTAGCTTGCCATTTCAGTTCAGCAGTATTGTTTCGAATTTTGTAGTAGCTGACAAGGTCGTTGTCTAACTCGAAATACATGTCGGCTCTGTTCTTGGGAAAGTAATAGTCCTGTCCTTGCATCTCCAGATATGTCCTTTCAATCAAGTCTTGAGGGATCAAGGAAACCCGAGGCATGTATAGAGCGGCGTTCCGGGCGGTTGTTAGACTTTCACTGTGCAATCCTGCTACAACATTGGGATCAGGCTTAGCAATGAATACGGTTTTTGTAGGGGCGTTCCAGTAGATTTTGGCATGGAAGGCCATGGATACGGCACGAAGCGGAACCATCGTTTTGCCTTTATGAAGAAAAGGTGCGTTGGTTAGAGTCTTGTTGGCACCATTAACCTGCATGAGCTTACTGCCTGCTGTCACAACAACCTTAGTGTCCTTGCTGCTGATCGTGATTTGTTTTTTCGCGCTGTCGTACTTATAGGTATAGTCTCCAAGGGGTTTAAGGTCGGTTAAGGTGATGAAGGTAGTTCCTTCACGAATCAATACCTCACCGTAAGCTAAATCGCTGTTAATGAAAGCTTTTGGAGCTACAGGTGAAACAACGGTCGATGCAGCTTCGGCTTGAGGTATGAGGAATGAAGGTGTCAACAATGTTGCAAAAATAGCAGTTGCTGTTAGTCGTTTTAATCCTCTGAAGTTCATTTTGGTAATTCCTCCCTTTGTGTATATAACGCGATATACCCGCAAAGGTTGCAGTACGAAAATGTTTCAAAGGTATAAAAAAACCTGTTTTCTTATGCAACATTCCTTATTCTACAAGGAGTGACTGCTATTAGAAAACAGGTGCGAATAACTCTATTTATTGCTCATTGTTTCCGCCAATTGTCTGGCCGATCCATGCCTCATAGCATTTGACGACGGCTGAAAGATCCTCTTCGCCATAACCTTCGCTCGCCCCTGCTTGGAATAGGCTTTTCGCCAGATTCAGCATTGGGGAAGGCATGCCAATCCCATCAGTTAGGGAAGAAGCAAGCTTTAGATCTTTAAGCATGAGAGCAAGGGAGAATTGGTTGCTGAAATCGCCGTCGATAATTTTACGGCCTTTCAATTCTGCGGCTTTACTTCCGGCTGATCCTAGCTGTACGAGCTCTAGGAAGTTATCTGCTGGAATTCCTGATTTTGCTGCAATAGCGAATCCTTCGGCTAGGGCAAGATTATTGATCCCGACCACTGTATTGTGAGCAAGTTTAGCTACAGCGCCGCTTCCATTCGGTCCCATATGGATTACCTTTTTGCCAAGGGTATCGAACACATCAGCTTGGGCTTTGATCACGGCTGCATCTCCGCCAACCATAAATACGAGTGTACCGTCGATCGCTGCTGGTTTGCTGCCTGTAACGGGTGCATCAAGGAAGAAAGCTCCTTTTGCGGTTACCGCTTCTGCAATTTCCTTAACCAAGTCCGGAGAGATGGTACTGCAGTCAATAACGGTGGTGTTATTTGTAAGGGAAGAGAGAATGCCGTCTTCACCATAGTAAACGTCGCGCACCGAATCATCGTTGCTGACCATCGTAATGACTACATCTGCTCCTTCCGAAGCTTCACGTGGAGTTGGTGATGTGGAAGCTCCTTGCTCAGCGAGTGGGCGGCATTTTTCATCCGTACGGTTGTACACCGTTACTTCGTAATTTTGTTTAAGCAGATTGGAAGCCATGGGAGCACCCATCGTGCCAAGACCAATAAAACCGATTTTTTTCATAAGACATCACCTTTGTATGTAATTTCTCGAACGCGTTAATCTTAACATGTGCACTACGGTATATTCTATACCCTGCTCCTGCTCAGTGAAAAGGCGAAAAAGGGTAAAACGACAAAAAGGCAATTAAATGACAAAACTTGATCGGTCCAGAAAATTAAAGTATTCTATTATAAATGTTGACTCTCTACACAAAACAGGAGGCTGTAAATATGTCTAGAAAAGTTAAGTTTGACTATAGTAAGGCTCTTTCGTTTATTAACCAACATGAAATCGATTATTTGGCTGAGCCAATTCGTACGGCTCATGATCAGTTACATAACAAAACCGGCGTTGGTTCGGACTTCCTTGGGTGGATTGACCTTCCAACTGAATATGACAAAGAGGAATTCGCACGGATTCAGAAAGCTGCTGCGAAAATCCAAAGTGATTCTGAAGTGTTGATCGTCATCGGTATTGGTGGATCTTACCTTGGCGCTCGTGCAGCAATCGAAATGCTGTCACATTCTTTTTATAATGTTCTTCCAAAGGACAAGCGTAAGACTCCGGAAATTTATTTTGCAGGAAACAATATCAGCTCCACTTATGTAAACCACCTGCTTGAGCTTATTGAAGGTAAAGACTTCTCCGTAAACGTAATTTCGAAGTCTGGTACAACAACAGAGCCAGCTATCGCTTTCCGTATCTTCCGTGCAGCACTGGAGAAGAAATACGGTAAGGAAGAAGCTCGCAAGCGTATCTATGCAACGACAGATAAAGAAAAAGGCGCGCTTAAGAAACTTGCGAATGAAGAAGGCTATGAGTCTTTCATCATTCCAGATGATGTTGGCGGACGTTATTCGGTATTGACCGCTGTAGGCCTTCTCCCAATCGCAACAGCAGGCATTAACATTGAAGAAATGATGCAAGGTGCGGCTGATGCTGCTAAAGAATACAGCAACCCGAACGTGGCTGAGAACGAAGCATATCAGTATGCAGCTGTTCGAAATGCCTTGTACCGTAAAGGTAAAGCTATTGAAATTCTAGTTAACTATGAGCCTTCATTGCACTTTGTTTCCGAGTGGTGGAAACAATTGTACGGTGAGAGCGAAGGTAAAGACTATAAAGGTATTTATCCAGCATCTGTAGACTTCTCGACTGATCTGCATTCCATGGGTCAATTCGTTCAAGAAGGTAGCCGAAACATTTTTGAAACTGTAATTCAGGTTGAGAATGTATCTAATCATATTACAATTGAGTCCGATCCGGATGATTTGGACGGCCTTAACTTCCTGACAGGCAAAACAATGGATTTTGTTAACAAAAAAGCATTCCAAGGTACCATGTTGGCACATACTGACGGCCAGGTTCCTAACTTGATTGTTACAATTCCAGATTTTTCTCCCTATTCTTTTGGATATCTGGTATACTTTTTCGAAAAGGCCTGCGGAATCAGCGGTTATCTGCTGGGTGTGAACCCGTTTGACCAGCCAGGTGTAGAAGCGTACAAGAAGAACATGTTCGCTCTGCTTGGCAAACCGGGTTACGAGAAAGAAAAAGCCGAATTGGAAGCCAGACTTTCCGAATAACACCACACCACATTACACATCAGACATAACAGCTGAAGGAAGCAGTCTCCCGGTTTATTTTTGCCGGGGACTGCTTTCTTAGCAATAAGGGGTTGATATCGGCATATGTTGGAACGTTACAAAACGGTAAGGTCTACGGGTTCAAAGGAAATCGTCATTAAGAAATCAAGGTTTATCGGGCATATTATGCCGGTGGAAACCGAAGAAGCCGCAGTCGCCTTCATTGAGGAAATTAAGAAGAAACACTGGAATGCAACCCATAATTGTTCTGCTTACATGATCGGGGAACGGGATGAGATTCAGAAACAATCCGATGATGGAGAACCAAGCGGAACAGCAGGTAAGCCCATTCTAGAAGTGATTCGCAATCAGGGTCTTAAAAATGTAGCTATTGTTGTAACACGTTATTTTGGTGGTATTATGCTTGGAGCCGGTGGATTGATCAGAGCCTATACGGATGGTGCTGTGGCAGCCATTGAAGCTGGTGAAGCAATCACACGCGTGTTACACAGGGAAGTACTTGTTGAACTGGACTATACTTGGCTTGGCAAGGTTGAGAATGAACTGCGAAGCCGTAACACCCGAATGGGGGAAACGTTATTTGCAGATAAAGTTACACTCACTTGTCTTCCTGAGGATCGGGAAAAGGATGCCTTTATCGCTTGGATGGTTGATCTGACTCAAGGACAGTCCGTGGTTACGGAGGGAGAGCGGTTCTATTTTATTGAAGGGGAATAATTGATATGGCAAGAAGAGCGGTAGAACGGGAGTTATCTAGGGAGCGTATTTTGGAAGCGGCCAGGCATTTGTTTATTACGAAAGGATACCGGGCCATCTCGATGCGAAGCATCGGGCAGCACCTGGGTTACAGCCACGGGTCCTTATATTATCACTTTAAGGAAAAGGCGGAGCTTTTCTACGCCATTGTCATGAAAGACTTCAGCGATCTTACTATACTGCTGAATCAAGCAGCAGGAAGGACGCCTAGTGACGGTATATCAAAGCTGGAGCAGCTTCTTCTGGAGTTTATTCGATTTGGGCTGAATAATCCTTATCAGTATGAAATCATGTTTATGATTAGGGACGAAGAGCTGCTCGCATACTGTCGTAACGAACAGGGGCGCTGTTTTGATATGTTCTCCGCGTTAGTTCGTCAACATTTACTGGATGATGCTTACTGTGATGAGGAGAGGCGGAACTTCCCTCTCACTTTGTTTTTGTCGATACATGGCTTTGTTTCATTTTATATTCAGGACAAAATTAGCTTTGAGGATATTAAACCCGCTGCTCTTGCTCATGTAAAAGTATTGTGCCGAAGTCTATATAGCAGAGTCTAACGCTGTCTTTATTAATAACGGCATGAATTCTGTTAAGCTTATACTTCAATGAATTACTTCGTTGTAGCGTTGAAACGTCAATTTCCTAATGAGTCAAAAGACAGGAGTGATTTCATAAAATCACTACCTGTCTTTTTGTTGTTCTTCGTATGTTATTAACCCTGCATAATTTTCACGTAGTATTCTCGGCTTCTAGGTCCGTCAAATTCACAGAAATAGATACCTTGCCATCGACCCAAAAGCAGTTTGCCATCTGAGATGATGATTTGCTGGGATGGGCCGCAAGTGATCGATTTGAGGTGGGAGGCAGTATTGCCTTCGGCGTGTCGATATTTTGGATGCTCCCAAGGATAAACCTCGTCAAGCCGCATAAGTACATCGCGTTTAACATCCGGATCGGCATTTTCATTAATAGCAATTCCGGCTGTCGTATGTGGGCAGTAGATCAGTACTGTACCGTTCTGGATACTGCTGTCTTTCGTTAATGCGATTATCTCGCGCGTGATATCCCTCATTTCATCGCGTTTGACTGTAGATAGTGTCATATGATGCAGCATGTATCATCAGCTCCTTTTTTTTAGTTTCTATATATATTACCCGATAAAGTCCAAAAGACGGATTGACGATTACAATCTTCTTTTGGTAAAGTGTTTATAATATTAATACCAAGTATACTAATAGGAAATATGAGTTTATCTTGAAGTTGACCGGATCATCCGGAGGCAGGAGGTATGGATCTTGACAACGTTGATCCGTCATAAAGGTTGGATATGGGGTTTTAGAAGCACGATTTTGCTTTATTTTGCCGTACTTATCATTCTTCCGATTCTAGGTGTATATGTGCAGTCGTTTTCGGCGGGATGGGGTCATTTGGCGGACAGTCTGCTTGATCCAATTGCGTGGAAAGCGGTATTCCTGACCTTGAAGCTTGGAGCGCTCGCTGCGCTGATCAACATATGTATCGGAACGATGATTGCATGGGTCTTGACCAGGTATCGTTTTCCGGGAAGGACAGTGCTGAACAGTCTTGTTGACTTGCCATTTGCTCTGCCGACTGCAGTAGGTGGACTTATGATTCTGCTTCTTTTAGGACCAGGAAGCTTGATTGGGCAAGCAGCAGAAACGCTCGGGTTTGAGATTGTATTTCATCAGCCGGCGATTGTAATCGCGATGGTATTCGTAACCTTTCCTTTTGTTATAAGGGCTGTTCAGCCCCTCTTGGAGGAGATGGAACCATCGCAAGAAGAAGCTGCCTACACAATGGGGGCTTCGAAAGCTAAAACCTTCTTCCGTGTGATCCTTCCCTCGATGAGCTCAGGGATTATCAGCGGGGGGATGCTGGCGTTCTCTCGTGCTTTAGCGGAATTTGGAGCTGTTGTACTGGTGGCAGGAAATATCCCCGGAAGAACGCTTGTAGCCTCGGTTTATATTTTCGGTGAGGTGGAAAGTGATAACACGGCCGGAGCGGCAGCGGTGTCCGTCGTTCTGCTTACCTTGTCATTTGTCATCCTATGGGTCATGAACCGGGTGCAGCGTAGGGGGAAACAGGCATGAGGAGATTATGGATTGGACTGACGTATGTTGTATTCTTTATTCTGTTGATTGCACCTTTATCTAAAATTGTGACTAGTTCATTTAGCGGTGGATTCGTAGGTTTAAGTAAGGCGATTACAAGACCAGAGGCGATCCACGCACTGTTAATGACAGGAAGTATTGTTGTGATTGTAACGCTGCTGAACGCATTATTCGGTATCATGTTAGCTCTTTATCTCGTTCGGGCAACTTGGCTTAGCGAGCGGATCAAGAGCCTGTTAAACAGCATTGTGGATCTTCCATATGCGGTATCTCCTGTTATTGGTGGACTGATGATTGTATTGCTTCTGGGACCTGACAGTATTATTGGAGGTTTTCTGGAGGGAGCCGGTTTTAAGGTTGTATATGCATTTCCTGGCATGGTGATTGCAACACTCTTTGTTACGTTTCCGTTGATGGTTCGTGAAGTGATGCCTGTCCTGCAGGAGATAGGCTCAGATCAGGAACAGGCAGCTTCAACACTTGGTGCCTATGGTTTTTTAACCTTTCGTAAGGTAACGTGGCCAATGATTCGCTGGGCTGTAGTTTATGGTATGGTGCTGACCATCGCTCGATCCCTTGGAGAGTTCGGTGCTGTGCTCGTTGTTTCAGGTAACATCATGAATAAGACACAAACAGCAACAACGTTGGTGTATCAGGATGTTGAGAATTTCAATGTTGCTGCAGCGAGCAGTGTTGCATTGGTGCTGGCTGCCTTCTCAGCCGGCCTCTTGCTTCTGATGGAATGGGTCAAAAAGAGAAAGGAAGTGCATTGATATGCATGTACAAGTTCGTGATCTGAATAAACATTTCGGCACCTTTCATGCTGTAAAGGATGTTAACTTTGATATTGAAAAAGGTCACTTAATCGGACTTCTCGGGCCAAGTGGCGGCGGAAAAACATCAATTCTCCGAATGCTGGCAGGGCTTGAAACGCCAGATGCGGGTCAAATATCTTTTCATGGACAGGTCGTAAACGACATTCCACCTCAGGAGCGCGGCATCGGGTTTGTATTTCAAAACTATGCCCTATTCAAACATATGACTGTGTTCGATAATATTGCATTCGGTTTGAAGGTGAAGAAAGCTCCCAAGACCAAGATTAAAGACAGGGTAATGGAGTTGGTGGAGCTCACGGGACTAAGCGGTTTCGAACGGCGTTATCCTCATCAGCTATCAGGCGGACAGCGCCAGCGTGTAGCCTTTGCCCGTGCATTAGCACCAGAACCGCAACTGCTGCTCCTTGATGAGCCGTTTGCAGCTATTGACGCAAAAATCCGCCAAGAACTCCGCACATGGTTGCGGGAATTAATTGAGCGGGTGGGCATTACATCTATTTTTGTGACACATGATCAGGATGAAGCAATAGAAGTAGCCGATGAAATCATGATTATTAATCAAGGACGCGTGGAGCAAAAGGGAACGCCATGGGATATTTACAAAGAGCCAGCAACACCGTTTGTAGCATCTTTTATCGGGGAATCGACCGTTGTAGAGAAAGCTTCAGATTTGAAAGGGTTTAATACGAACGGGAGTGGACTCGCGACCCGTGCGTTAATACGTCCAGAGTATATTGAAATTGGCGGAGAGCATGATTTTCCGATCTTATCAGCAACAGAAAAGGGTATTGTAAGACATTTGCATTTTAGAGGTAGTGAATGGCTTATCGAAGTAGAGGTGGGCGGCCATAAGCTTATGACTTACCGTTCATTAGAGAAGGAAACGCTACAGCTGGGTCAAGAGATTCGCGTGCTTGTGCATCGTGCATATTTGTTTAATGACACGGACAGTTGGATTGAGGAAAACCAGCTGAAAGTCGATCCGATGCCGATCATGATCTGATGGGTGCAGAAAAGAGGGAGAAGATGAGGAAACGAAAAAAGACGGGGGCAAGTTTCCACAGTGTTGTTATCTTCATGATGCTGATCCTGTTTCTCCCCGTGCTTGGAGGCTGCGTCAACAGAACAGACGAAGTAAAGGCGGTGTCTTCACATTCCGGTGAACGGACTCTGGTCATTGGAGCATATAGTGTTGCTAGGGATGCCATGGCTGAAATTATTCCTGCCTTCCGGGAGGATTGGTTCCAGAAGACAGGGGAGAAAATTTTATTTCAGGAATCATATGAGGCTTCCGGTACGCAGGCTCGCTCGATTACAGGTGGATTTGAAGCGGATGTTACCCTGCTCGCACTCGAAGGAGATGTTGATAAGCTGGTGAAAGCTGGTCTTGTGAAGAAGGACTGGAACCAGCAGCCTTATGGAGGAATGGTCACGCACTCGATTGTTGTCCTTGGCACAAGGGAGGGAAACCCGAAAGGGATACAGGATTTTGAGGACCTCACAAAGCCAGGTGTGAAAGTGTTATATCCGAATCCAAAGACATCAGGCGGAGCGCAGTGGGACATCAATGCGATGTACGGTGCAGGACTTAAGAAGTCTGAGGAGCAGGGGAGTAAAGACCCTGCAGCAGCGAAAGCTTTTCTGGAACAAATACACCGCAACGTGGAGTCACTTGATAAAAGCGGCCGAGCTTCCATGGCGGCGTTTGAATACGGCGTTGGCGATGTGATCGTGACTTATGAAAATGAATTGCTTGCCCGGATTGCCAAGGGCGTGAAATATGATATCGTCATTCCAGAAAATACGATGCTGATCGAGAACCCTGCAGCAGTTGTTCATCAATATGCGGAACAGCATGGTACGCTTGATGTTGCGGAAGCTTTTGTGAAGTATTTACAGACAACGGAGGCGCAGCAAATCTTCACAAAGCATGGTTTTCGTCCGGTAGAAGAATCGGTATATGCACAGAATGAAGAGCGGTTTCCACAGCCTGCGGGGCTGTTTGATATTGAATATCTCGGCGGCTGGGACCATGTTCGTGAAACCCTGTATTCTAAGCGGGGAATTTGGTATCAGGTGCTGGCAGGAATCTAGATAGATGAGTAATGCCCCCAGCAAATATATGCTGGGGGCATCTTTAGCTTATAAATATCTATTGAATGATGTTTTTTAGCGTTTCGGAATCTTTCAAACTCAACTTTTTGTATAAATGCGATTCGGAAATATATAATTCTGCATAGCCGTTTGTAAACCATACATCGTAATTTACAGCTGCGGCTTGCCGGCTATCATCTGTTGTTTGGAGATGCAGTTTAAACGCAGGTAGTGTTTGCCATTGAAACTTGACCCTGCTCCATTCTCCATCATTTAATTTGAGTTTTGCCTCGTTTACAACTATAGTATCGTTAATTTCCTGAAGCAGTTCATAACGGTTATCTTTACCGAGACGTTGTTCAACAATCAGTTTATCGATAGAATTAGGATCATTTACGGAAAAGCCCGTTTGAGGCAGGGGACTGGACATCGTAAGGGTCACTAGAAAAATGACTAGGGTAAGAACTCGCATAAATATCCCTCCATTGCATAGTTAACCTTAGAACGTACAAGGGAAGGAGAATGTTGCAGGAATTGGAAATTTGTGAAGTGAACTATTTGCCCGGTAGGCTTCGTCGGTTTCATAAGGCAGGTGTCATGATTGACAGTGCCAATTATCTATTATAAAATTACATGCATGAGCATACATTTAATTTATTGATGCTGAATCATTTTGTATACATGAACAGAAATATTAGCTTTTATAAAGAGGAGAGATACGATGAAGGATTTATTTACCCCCTATGAAATAATGGATTTGAAATTGAAGAATCGTGTAGTTATGCCTCCAATGTGTCAATATTCGGTAACGAACAAAGACGGGATTGCAACGGATTGGCATTATAATCATTACGTAAGTCGTGCTATTGGTGGAGCAGGACTGATCATTGTTGAAATGGCGGATGTGGAACCGGATGGTCGAATTACTGATTTTGATCTTGGGGTCTGGTCGGATGAACAAATTCTTGCATTGGCTAGAATTGTTGAGGCATGTCATGCTTATGGTGCCAAAGTGGGGATTCAGATTGCCCATGCTGGACGTAAAGCGGAAGATGCAGCAGTTCCAGTATCATCATCTGCCATTCCTTTTGATGAAAACTCCAAAACCCCACATGCACTAACGACAGAAGAAGTGAAGGCGATGGTGGAGAAATTCCGGATGGGCGTAAAGCGTGCTGTACAAGCGGGATTTGATGTCATTGAGCTTCATGGGGCGCACGGTTACCTCATTCATCAGTTTCATTCACCACTAACAAATCATAGAACGGATGAATATGGTAAGGACTTAACTTTGTTCGGGTCAGAAATTATTCGTGCAGCCAAAAGTGAAATGCCTGAGGGGATGCCTTTAATCATGCGTATTTCGGCTAAGGAATATGTTGAAGGTGGTTACGGCCTTAAAGAAAGCTTGGAATTTAGCAAAGCATATAAAGAAGCGGGAGCTGATATTTTTCATATCAGTGCTGGGGGTGAAGGTCCTATTGCAGCTGCTGGAAAACCGGGAACGCATGCAGCGTATCAAGTTCCTTTAGCTAGAGAAATCAAACACAGCTTGAATGTTCCGGTTATTGCGGTGGGTAGATTGGATGAACCAGTACTTGCGAATGCGGTTATTGGTAATGAGGAAGCTGATCTTGTTGCAGTAGGTCGGGGAATGCTCAGAAACCCATACTGGACGCTCGAGGCAGGGGTTCAGCTTCAGAAAGAAGCTGGTATTCCTAAACAGTATGCTATGGGATTTCCTAGAGTGAAAAGATAAAGACGAATATGGAATAATTTATTATATATAAAGAGGCCGATTTCCTTAGAAGCGGTCTCTTTTTTTCGCAAATGGGTATATTGTGTAGTACTATAAAAGAAAAGAAAGTATAAATTATTGCCATACGCTCGGGAGATGAATAGTAAGATGGACAATATTCTTAATAATGACCTTATTGCGAATTGGTTGACGTTAACACATATACAAATGAATGTGACAAATGAATTGGAAGCTAACTTACAAGCAAAGCATGGCTTATCTATAAACGAATTCTATTTGCTGCTATTCTTGTCGGAAGCACCCGAGAAAAAGCTGAAGTTGCAAAAACTCGAATCCATGGTTGGATTAAGCCAGAGTGCGATCTCCAGGCTGGTTAGTCGATTTGAGGCTAAAGGCTGCGGAGCTTTAGAAAGAAAAGCGTGTGATGATGATCGTAGAAGCATTTATACGGCTCTGACTTCGATTGGCGAAGACAAGCTCATCCGTGCACAAGAAACCTTTAAAGATACTTTGATAAAATCTTTTCCAGAAAAAGATGTGGAGGAGCTTCTAAAGCAAATGATTCAACTGAAGAAGCTGTAAGATAAGATAGAATTGTAAGAAGAGGAGCTGGAGACGGCTCCTCTTCTTTATTGAAAAAGGCTCGACGTTATTTAGATACAAGTTAAGTTGGTGGTAATTACAACGCTGCACCCAAGTCCTTTTAGATCGTTGCTCTCCGCAGCAGTAGATATGTCACCCCTGCGAAAACAATAATGAACGGAAGCATCCAGAGAGCGTAGTCTGCAGCAGACTGCTGTATTATCCATTCAAAGATACTAGGATACCAGTTAAAATACGTGGCAAGAAAACCGATGATGGTAAATACAACAAGGAGTATGCCATAGATCATAAACAAGCCATTACGACCGGTACGCTTGTGAGTAGCTGCTATCATTAATCCTAGATAATGAAAGAACAACAAGATGATGAGAGGAATCCAGAATTGATTGATGAGAGGGCCATCGCTAAGGTATGGCAGATGAAAGAAATGAAGATCACTACCCCAAGCATTCGTCCAGCCTTCTATGAGACCGAATAGGAAGAGGAGGCAGGCAAATCCGATGTTTGTCAAAATGATCATGACAGAGGTTCCCACGAAATAATCTTTTCTGCTCACACTCATACTGAGCGCAAACGGAAAAGTCTGGGCTAGTATAACGATTCCGGCTACAAACATGTAGATATAGATGGAGGCGAGGCCACCAGTGACAAGCGGTTCATTTAGAAAAAAACTGATGAGGAGGTTAATGAAAAAGCTTGGGAGAACGACAAGCCAAGGGATGATAAACCAGGACCATTTATCTCTGATGTGCATTTTTAATACACTTGGTATTCGGTTCATTAGACTCTAGCCTCCACTCTTTGGTTTTTTCCATTGGTCAGATAAATAATGAGCTGTTGAAGAGATACTGGGGTGAGCTCAAGGCCTGATGCTTCTGCTTCTTTACGTTCTGAGGCATCCAAGTGACCAATGATGGTGGCGGATAAAAGATTGCCAAAGGATTCACGATGAATGACCTCTTTGCCTGTTATGAAGGCTTCAACCGTGTCCTTGTGACCCGCCAAGTTAAATGCCCGCCCGCGAAGCATTTCGGCATCTTCGTTAATGATTAAGGAACCATTATCAATGACCATCACATGTTCCAGAAGATGGCTAACTTCATCAATCAGATGCGTTGACAGAATGACCGTCCGTGGGTGCAGTGAATAATCCTCAATCAAGCGATCATAGAACAAGCTACGTGAGACCGCATCAAGTCCCAGATAAGGCTCATCGAATATCGTCAGCGGAGCACGGCTGGCAAGACCTACAATAATACCGACAGAGGAGAGCATGCCTCTGGATAGCTTCTTCATTCTTCGTTTGAGAGGAATCCGAAATTCCTCTGCGAGCGAGAGAGCGTAATCATGATCCCAGTTCGGGAAGAGAGTAGCAGAGGTTAGGAGCACATCGTTTACACGATATATATCGGGGTATTTCTGACTCTCCTTGACGAAACAGATCTGACTGAGTATGCGGTTGTTCTCATAAGGATCTTCTCCAAACACTTTCAGTCTGCCGCTTGTAGCGAAGATCTGGGCGGTGATCATATGCATGATCGTTGTCTTTCCTGCCCCGTTCCGGCCGAGTAATCCATAAATTTTGTTGCTCTCCATAGAAAAACTAACGTTATTGACGGCCTTTACATCTCCGTAGGATTTCATTAGTTGATCCAATTCTATGACTGTCCCCATCTCACATTACCCCCTCTTTCGGATCATTTCCGTTAATTGCTCAAGCGTAATTCCAAGCTTCTTCGCTTCACGAATCATCGTTACAACATATTCTTCGAAAAATCGTTCTTTGCGCTTTTCCATGACTTTCATTCGGGCCCCCTCTGCCACAAACATGCCAATCCCTCGTTTCTTGTACAAGATTCCTTCATCGACAAGCATATTGACGCCTTTCGCCGCAGTTGCCGGATTGATCTTGTAAAAGGCCGCGAATTGGTTCGTCGAAAGAACTTGGGACTCCTCAGCCAGTATGCCTTCTATGATGTCATCTTCGATTCGTTCTGCAATTTGAATAAATATGGGCCGGCTGTCGTCCATCAGAAACGCCATTTCTTCATCACCACCAAACTGGTTAACTACTTATGTAACTAACCATACAACCACAAGAAAATATTGTCAATATCTTTTGTTAAAAATAGGCTGATGTTGCAAGAGAGGGATACACAAAAAGCCTTATTCCAGAACACTGAAATAAGGCTACCAAGACTGTCGGTTGTATAGAATTCTCACCGACTGCTGTTATCTAAATCGTATGTAATGCGTCCCATTCTTCCCGCGTGATTCCCATTCGGATCGAGTCATAATATACGCCTTCATAATAACGACATTTCCGCATGCGTCCTTCCAATTGCATTCCGACCTTCTCCGCACAGCGCATCATTCTCGGATTTCCTGACCAGGTGGTGATTCCGACTCTGCCGATATCCAGGTTCTCAAACAGAAAACCTACCCATAGAGAAAGGGCCTCGGCACCATAACCTCCGCTCCAATGATCTGGAGAGTAAATGACAATTCCCCCCTCCAGCCAGCGAGTAGCTTGACTCTCCCAGTAGTAAGTGACTATGCCGACTATGTTACCATTCACCTCAATGAGCAGATCATCGGGAAGTTCATTAGAGCTGAAATCAGTTCCCCATCTTTCTAAAAATTGTTCATATGTTCTATGCTCATGCGGAAAGTAAGGAGCATCATATTGTTTCCATTCCGGATGCTCCATTCCGTAAATCAGATTGTAGAGTAGCGGCATATCCTCCATGGTTCGTGTCCGCAGGGTTACCTTTTTTCCAGATATTAAAACTTGTTTCATAAATGATAAACCTCCACATTGTCTGTTGATCTTTGCTTCTTGTTATCATCTTCTCTAAAGATCAAGGATCTTCCTCTATTCGATGTGCAAGTAATATTTTGGGTCTAGCAGCAACTTCCAAGAAACACCTAACGTCTGAGTAATATGGAAAATTATAGCCTTTTAACGGTGAAGGGATGGATATAGCTCATGAATAAGAAATGGATTATCTCCAGCTTATGCTTGGTACTCATGATGACAGCCTGTGGAAAAGATGAATTAATAGATAAACAACAAACCCAGCAATTGGAGAACGCACAAACTCTGGCAGCGAAGGAGAGATCCGAAATTCTAGGCAAGATGGACCCAAAAATCGTGAAGGCGGAAAATGCATTTGGTCTGCGCATTCATCAGGGATTATCCAAGCTGGGAACCGGAGAGAATGTCCTTATTTCACCATACAGCTTATCTTCGGGTCTCGCTTTGGCTTATAACGGAAGTGCGGGTGAAACTGCTAAACAAATGGAGTCGGTGCTTGGATGGACAGGTATGGAGCGTTCTAAGGTGAATGAAGCTAACAAGGGGCTGAGAATGCTTTTAGAGCAAGGGGGTGGAGTGACGCTAAGTATTGCAAATTCTATATGGATTCAGAATGGATTCAAGATGAAAGAGCCTTACTTAAATCAAGTTGAAGATGCTTATGGTGCAGAAATTAAAATGGCTGATCTAAGTCATGAGGATTCCCTTAAGGAGATTAATGGATGGGTTGATCAGAATACGAATGGAATGATTAACAGTATTTACAGTGAGCCGCCCGGAGGCAAAGCCGTGTTGATAAATGCGATTTATTTTAATGGCGGGTGGAAGGATGAATTTGATCCGGA
Source organism: Paenibacillus sp. GCM10028914 (assembly GCF_042666275.1). NCBI lineage: Bacteria > Bacillati > Bacillota > Bacilli > Caryophanales > Paenibacillaceae > Paenibacillus > Paenibacillus sp. GCM10028914. Next base: position 570,797 of record NZ_JBHTFO010000017.1, on the reverse strand, counting down.
GCTGACGGAAGAGAAGAGTTTTAGCTTAGCGGATGGCAGTGTGAAGAAGCTCCCGATGATGAACCAGGAAAATAGATTCGCCTATAAGGAAAGTGATAAATGGCAAGCGGTGCGTCTTCCATATGGGGATGGCCGCATGCATATGCTTGTTATTGTGCCGAGTAAAGAGTCATCGCTTGATGAATTACAGAAGGAGCTGTGGAAGAACTCAGAGCTTTGGCAAGACGGATATGAGCCTAATATGGTTAAGCTGGAACTGCCTAAGTTTAAGGCGGAGTTATCATCGGAACTGTCGGAACAGCTCGTGGGTGTGCTTAAGAAAGCCGGGATGACAGATGCTTTTGATGATATGAAAGCTGATTTTAGCGATATGGCTGAAGATCCCTTATATATCGAAAGGATAGGGCATAAAGTAGTAGTAGATGTGAACGAAAAGGGGACAGAAGCTGCTGCGGTCACAGCGATTGCGATGACATCTGGTGCGCCTGAGCCAACAGAGCCAGTAGAGATGATTGTAGATCGTCCATTTTTCTTCGCGATTGAAGACCGGGATACGGGAGCATGGTTGTTTATGGGTTCCATCACGAATCCATAGCATATAATAGATAATCATATATTCCCATAAAATAGGTAAATTTGTTATAATGATCGAATAATAGTGCGAGTTCTAAGCTCGGCTTTTGAATAACCTCTAATAAATTGATCAACAAGGGGAGTAAATGATGTGCCTATGTCCAATCCGAAGCCGAATTTATTCATTGGTTCTTCCAGAGAAGCCATCAAGTATGCCCGTGCCATTCATGAACAGATCAAGAGAACAGCTCAGGTAACACCGTGGTATGGTGGAACATTCGGGGCGAACAGCTACACGATGGAAGCGCTCGAGCGACAGCTGGAGCAAACGGATTTCGGTGTGTTCGTCTTTTCTCCCGATGATATTGCACTCATTCGTGGGAAGCATGTTTTTGTAACGAGAGACAATACGCTATTTGAAATGGGGTTGTTCTGGGGAAAGTTGGGAAGACGCCGAGTGTTCTGTATCGTTCCCGATTATGTTGAACCTGACGACGAGCAAATTCAGGATGTCACGATCAAGGATTATCATCTGCTGTCCGACCTGCAGGGTCTTACTTTACTGGAGTATGAGCTGCGCAGTGATCGGGATTATAAATCAGCGGTGGATGTTGCCTGCGGACATATTATAACCGCGATTGAAGCGGAGTCATTTTTTGATAATCCTGCTGAAGTCATCGAACAAAAAGATGCGGAATTAAAACGAAAACAGAGTGTTCTTCATTTTTTCTGGGAATATAATCGTAATATACACGTGACGGATCAGTCAGAGAAATATCATGCGCTTAGTGAAGCGGTACGAAATTCTCTGCTTCCGCCTGTGAATGGAGACTTCCGGGTGACCGGAGCTGCATTTTGGGCGAAATCCGGAAATGATGGAATGGCGCAAATTGGGGGTAATGTAGGAAGAGGACGATTTTTCCCTTTTCATGGTAACGGAAGCAGTGGAGGAACGCAGCAATCTATTTATGTTATAGACGTCTATAATAGCGGTAAATGGGCATTTTATCACGAAGAGGAAGTTGCGCAGGTGTATGTGTTCTGCTATCCTTTAGGTATAAACCATGTTTTATCAGTTCATTTTACAGGACATCAAACGCTATCCGAAGAAGAGCTTGGAGAAGTTGTCGAGCATAATCGTGAACTGCTTCGAACCATCAGACATTTAGTAGGAGGGGATTCCATATGAGCGGTAATGAGAAGAGGAAGAATATCGGAAGCCTTGGATCCCAGAGTGGTCATTGGGTGGTTCGCGGAAGTATCCCAATGTCGGGATCTTTGAAGCCGCGAGAGCGTTCCGTGAAGAGACAGACGAAGCCAAGCATTTATATCGGGCCATCTGTGGAAGGTACAGATAAGAAGTATGTGAAGATTATAAGCGGTGTGGTTGACGATAAGAAACCATCATTTGCATAATTCGTCATAAGGAGCCGAGCATTTCGGCGTCATTATAGATTAGAGATAGGCCGTTCGGCAGGTTGCCGAACGGCTTTTATTGAATGAGGAGTATGAGGGACGTCATGATGGATACTTTGACTTTTTTAGGTACTGGAGATGCTATGGGAGTTCCGCGTGTATATTGCGATTGTGATGTATGCACGGAGGCGCGTCAAACGGGGCACAACCGTCGTCTGCGTTCTTCGGTCATGGTGGAGAATGAGCAGGATATGTTTATGATCGATTGCGGACCGGATTGGCGCAAAATGATGGAGACAAGAGGCATTCGGCAAGTGAAACATCTGCTTATCACCCACGCTCATTTCGATCATATTGGTGGACTGCCCGAATGGGCAGATGCCTGTCGGTGGCTTGGAAGCAAGGGGAATATGTATGCGCCTCAAGAAGTACTGGATCAAATCCAGCGGCAGTATCCCTGGTTATCGAACCATATGAAGATGACAGCAATTGATGATGGCTTTACGCTTTGCGGATGGGAAATAACCGCCTGGAAAGTAAATCACGGTAAGAATGGTTTTTCTTATGCTTATCGTTTTGAGAAGAACGATTATGTATGGGTGTATAATTCGGACTCCATTCAGCTTAACGAAGAAGAGAAGAAGCCGCTCTACGGGCTTGATCTGCTCGTGCTTGGCACAAGTTTTGTTCATGAGACGGCGGAGTTTTCAACTCGTTCCGTATACGATATGAGAGAAGCAGCCGAGCTATTAGCGGAGATTAAACCAAAGCGGACGATATATACTCATATGTCACATGATGTGGATATCAGACGGGAATTGGTGCTTCCTTCGGAAACCGTATTAGCCACTGCTGGGATGAATGTGAAGCTGAAAGCGAGTAATTGAATAGAACAAAGGCCCGTTTCAGGTATGCAATCCTGTGAACGGGCCTTTTTTTGTACTATAATACGTGTCTATTCCACGTTCAGTACAAATTTCTCGATGACATGTTTCACACCATCTTCATTGTTGCTAAGTGTTACATAATCTGCGATTTCCTTGAGTGGTTCGATAGCGTTACCCATGGCAACACCAAGGCCAGCGCATTCGAGCATTTCATGATCGTTCCAAGAGTCGCCGATCGCAATGGTTTGTTCCAGTGCACAGCCGAAATGATTCGCTAGGAAAGTCAAAGCATGACCTTTTGTTCCTTCCTTATGCATGAACTCCAAAAATTGTGGTTTGGATTTTGTGATATGCATTTGGTCGCCAAGCATTTCTTGGAATACAGGAATGAGTTCATCAAGATAAGCAGGATCATCGATGATCAGCATTTTAGGTGTAGGCTGCTCAATCAATTTGATGAAATCAGGCTCAATATAATAACTTGTGCGGTTGAGTGCTGTGTAATCAATGATTTTCTGGTTCTCTTCACGAGCATACAGCTTGTCATCAATATAAGTCTGGAGATGTAAATTATGTTCTAGACAGAACTCAAACAGTTTCTTGGCAGCATCAATAGGGACATAGCGTTCATAAAGAACTTTTTCGTCCAGCAGGTTTTTAACCAACGCGCCCTGGTAAGTGATAATCGGTACGTTAAGCCCGGTTTGGCGAGCGATGGCTTGGGCGGAGGCATAAGCACGGCCTGTAGCTAGTGTCACAACAACATCTTTGGCGACAGCTTGCTCCAGTGCTTTCTGGACACCCGGAGTTACTTCTTTATCATCATTGATAAGTGTGTCATCAATGTCGATGGCGATCAATTTGTAATGGGTCATGGATTTCTCTCCTTATTTGGTCTCTATCTATTTTTATTATATATCTATTGTACCGGATGAGGAGTGGATTTCAATTCAGCCAGGAGCATTCCTAATAAAATAAGCAGACAACCCATTCCGCCGATCCATCCTAGAACTTCACCAGCGAACAGGATACCGGTTAAGGCCGCAAAAACGGGCTCCGTCGCATAAATAATAGCTACCCTTGAAGGCGTGGTGTACTTCTGGCATACCGTCTGTATCCAAAAGGCAAACGCGCTAGTTGGTCCAATAGACACAAGAAGTGCAATTACCACCTCGGGCTGGAGTATTCGTTCGGATAGATAGGATAAGCTTCCGACGTCTTCAGCTATGAGTGATGCGAACAGACTGAGGACTCCAATTACCACCATCTGGAGCGTGGCGAGTGGTAGAGCGGGATATCGTGATGCATAAAGTCCTGTATACCCGATGTGGAGCGCGAATCCAATCGCACAGATAAAGACAAGGATATCGCCCTTGTTCCAGCTCATCTCTGATCCTGCAAACGTAAGTAGATACAAGCCAACGGCTGCAAGAAGTGCACTGAACCAAGTGAATTTGGATAGGGAATGCTTAAGCAGGAAGTATGACAGGAATGGAACGATCACCACAGATAAGCCTGTAATAAAACCGGTATTTGAGGTGGTCGTATATAGCAGTCCTACAGTCTGAAAAGCGTATCCTATAAATAAAAAAAGACCCAGCAGGCAAGCATGTAGCAACATTTTGCGAGTGATCTGCCGCCATTGATCACGATAGAATAAGGTGGTTATTATTGACAACAATAGTCCGGCACCTATAAATCGAATACTGTTAAAAGCCATAGGTGGAAGGACCTGAACGGCGTGTTGAACAATTAGGAAGGTGCAGCCCCACATCATGGCGACAAGAAGTAGGCTGAGGTCTGCGATTCGAGAGCGCTTCAACGGTGTTCATCCTTTCAAAGCTTTACAATGATGGAAAATGACACAAGTGACCAAATTGTATCCCATTATCGTCAAGGTAACAATACTAATCTGTTCCTATATGGTGAATTAAACCCGGAAAATAGAAGCACATCTTGTGGAAAGGGTAGACAAAAAGAGGGTTTTTTTGCTATACTAAAATGCCGAACGTATATTCCCATATTAAAAACAACAAGAGAAAGAAAGGAAGTAATTGATCATGATGGGAAGAGCCCATTTGGTTATTAGCACCGGCGTTACTTTGTCGGTCATGGGGCTGACCGAAATTCCTGTCACACTCCCGGCTGCAGCGGTAGCCGTAGTTAGCTCGCTTCTACCAGACATCGATGAGCCGAATTCGATTTTGGTCAGGACAGCGATTCCAACGGGCTTGTTACGGGTGCTTCAACTGGCGCTTATTGCGGGAGCTATATTCATTTATTTCTATGGTCAAGACTATGCACCATGGAATTTGGCACTGGCAGGCTTGATCGCGGTTGTGTCTTTTTTGCCAGGGCGAACGTTACGTCATATTGTGATGTTTATGATTGGTCTGGGACTTCTTCAGTTCGGTCATTCATTCAGTCCATGGAATATCATCGCAGGTTCTGTATTGATGATCTCGTCACTCGTTTCTCATCGCGGGTTAACGCATTCACTATACGCTGTAGCTGGCTGGACTTTTCTGCTGTATTTCGGAGCCGAAGGAATCGCGGAGGGGGTAAGTATATGGGTTGCAGGAGGACTGTCTTACGGTCTTCATTTGGCAGCTGATATGCTGACGAACAGGGGAATACGACCGCTGCCACCTCTGAAATTCAGAATAAAATTCAAGCTGATGAGCACGGGGAGTAAATGGGGCAAAACGGTAGAAAATATGTGTATGGTGCTTACACTCATTCTACTCTGGTACGTATTCATCGCTTCTAAATAAAAGATAATGAAAGCCTCCAAGCTGGGATCAAGCAAGTTCCCGACTTGGAGGCTATTTATATTACTCGTCATGAATGAACGATTCGTATTCGTAGCGCCATACAACGGATAGAAGGCGGGTGCCTTTACTCCTCTAGAAAGATCAGACCGATAAGGTCATCAAGCTCCAAATTTCCGAAGTAATGTTTTACGTCAATGGAAGATAGGGCTTCTCTTACTTCATTCTCCACATAACGTTTTCCTCTCAGTGCATTTTCAATATCGGCTACATCGCCTACACCGAAGAAGTCGCCATAAATCTTAATTTCGCTAATATGTCCGTCTTTAATGTTCATACGAATGTCGATAATGCCGACTGGGAATTTCTTGGCGTGCTTAACGTTACTCTCCGGAGATAAGCCGTAGTTCCAATCCCAATTCTGGTAACGTTCCTTCGAAATTTGATTGATAATCTCCCAGTCTTTCTCTTCCAGGACATACTGAGGAACCTGATCCGGTTCCATGCCAAAAATGGATCGAAGCAGTTCTGCCCGGAATTGTTCAATCGTCATATCGGTTCCAAGCAGCTCTTTAATATTGGCTACACGGCTGCGGACTGATTTTGTGCTCTTAGATTTAAACTTCTCAGGGTTTACATTTAGTGAAGCTTGTACATCATCCAGGTTAAGGTCAAACATCAGTGTCCCATGACTGAACATACGTCCCCGTGTGGAGAACTGAGCATTGCCGGAAATCTTTTTCTCTCCGACTTGGAGATCATTTCGACCGCTGAGCTCAGCAGGGACACCCATTTTTTGCAGAAAATCGATAACTGGTTGTGTGAATTTCAGGAAATTGTGAAAGGATTGTCCGTCGTCCTTCGTAATAAAACTGAAGTTTAAATTACCAAGATCATGATAAACGGCACCGCCCCCTGATAAACGCCGCACTACTTGAATATTGTTATCACGAACATATTCCTGATTGATCTCTTCGATCGTATTTTGATGCTTGCCTATAATAATTGACGGTTGATTGATGTAAAAAAGCAAGTAGCTGTCATCCATAGGTAGATGCTTCAATGCGTATTCTTCAATGGCTAAATTAATGGCGGGATCATGTATTCCCTGGTTATCAATAAACAGCATATGTTACGCCTCCGTAATAGTTTCTAATCAGATGTAGTACTTATGATCTATTGTAAACCAATGTCTAGCATTTGAGCAAAGTGTCTGAGAGAAGCCAGGCATTATAGAGTGACAAAGATAGCATCAAACAGAGCGTTGTGTGGATGGTTTTTAAGAAATACATTAATTTTTAAAAAGATGTCAACAATATTCATGCCGAAACCTTGTTTTCCTTTCATTGAGTGGTGAACCAAGATGTCATAGGATGAATATAAGAACTCTTAATTAAGAATTTCTATCGAAATTCTGTTCCCAATAAACTCAACAGGAGGTTCAGTTATGTCTACAGAGACAATTAACAAAAATGAATCCGGCGGCGTACGAGTAAAAGTACAGCAGCTGGGCCGTCTGCTGAGTGGAATGGTTATGCCTAATATGGGTGCCTTTATTGCATGGGGCTTGATTACGGCATTATTCATTCCAACCGGATGGTTCCCTAATGAATACTTAGGTAAACTGGTTGACCCCATGATTACCTATCTTCTCCCTCTACTGATTGGTTATACCGGTGGACAAATGGTTCACGGCAAGCGAGGGGCCGTTATCGGTGCTATCGCTACGATTGGTGTTATCGTCGGTGCGGATATCCCGATGTTCCTTGGTGCGATGATTGTCGGACCATTAGCAGGTTGGGTACTTAAGCAACTCGATAAACTGTATGAGGGTAAAGTCAAGTCTGGCTTTGAGATGCTCGTTAATAACTTTTCTCTAGGGATTGTTGGTGCGATTCTTTCTATCGTCGCTTTCACGGGAATCGGACCGCTTGTGGAGTCCCTAACGAGACTTCTTTCCTCTGGTGTAGAAGTATTGGTTAACGCAAGCCTGCTACCGTTGGTCAACATCATTATCGAGCCGGCCAAGGTATTGTTCCTGAATAATGCAATTAACCACGGTATCATGAGTCCAATTGCTACGGAAGAAGCTGCCCGTTTAGGACAATCCGTGCTGTATATGCTCGAATCGAACCCTGGTCCTGGTTTAGGTATTTTGCTTGCTTATTGGTTTGTAGGTCGTGGTACAGCAAAAGCATCTGCTCCAGGGGCAGCTGTTATTCACTTTTTCGGTGGTATTCACGAAATTTATTTCCCTTATATTCTGATGAAACCGATTCTTATCGTTGCAGCAATTGCAGGTGGTGTTGCCGGAACATTTGTGTTTCAAATTCTTGGAGCTGGTCTGGTAGGTCCTGCATCACCGGGTAGTATATTTGCCTACTTAGCCATGGCACCGAAGGGCGGACTTATTCCGGTACTTGCCGGTGTCCTAGTAGCGACAGTTGTTTCATTCTTCGTTTCAGCAGTTTTGCTGAAAACAGGTAAAAAAGGCGAAGAGGAGCCTAATTTGGAAGAGGCTGCTGCCAAAATGAAAGAAATGAAATCAAGCGGCATGAAAGATCAGGTTGATCCTTCAGCAGCAGCGGTTGTTGCTGCCAAGGGGAAAGAGGAAGTTAATAAAATTGTATTTGCTTGTGATGCAGGGATGGGATCGAGTGCGATGGGCGCTTCTGTTCTAAGAAAGAAACTGCAACAAGCCGGTGTGAACATTACCGTTGTAAATTCAGCGGTCAGCGAAATTCCTGATGATGCGGATATTGTCATTACTCAGAAAACATTAACAGATCGTGCGATTGCTAAGCAGCCAAATGCCGAGCATATTTCAATCGATAATTTCTTGAAAAGCCCAAGATATGACGAGCTCGTTGAGCGTTTGAAAGACTAGCATTACATGACTAAACTTTGTCGCGCTGGTGAGATTCACCAGCGTGGACTCCATTTCTATTAGAAGGGAGCCGCCATGAGACAAATCACAGCCCGAAAGCGTCAGATTCTCCTGCTATTAATGGACAGGAAGGAAGGCATGACGGCTGCCGAGATCGCCTCAGAAGTCGGGGTTAGCGTCAGGACGGTTCACCGTGAAATGGAAGAGATTGAGGCGATTGTGAAAGCTTATGGACTTGTTCTTCATAAAAAATCGGGGATTGGGATTCGGATTGAGGGGCATTCAGAAGAAGATTTAGAGGAATTTAGGACAAGACTACTGTCTGATCAATCGGTAGATTTCTCAGGCGAGGAACGAAAAATTCTTATTCTATGCACTTTGTTAGACTCGGATGAGCCGGTAAAGCTATTCGCACTAGCTCATAGCTTAAAGGTGACTGTTTCAACGATTAGTAATGACTTGGATGAGTTGGAGTTCTGGACAAACAGATTTGGGTTAAAACTCATTCGACGTCGAGGTTATGGAGTGGAAATTGAGGGTGAGGAAAGCGGGAAACGCGAAGGCATATGCCAATTGGTCTTCGATAACCTCGACTATTCTGATTTGGTTGGTAACAAATATACCTACACGAATAAACCGGTGGCAGTTCGATTATTATCGATGATTGGAAAGTCACTTTTTCTCGACGTGGAGAACACTTTATGGGATATGGATTGGAGCTGGACTAACGATCTGAGCGAGAGTGCCTATACCGAAATGATTATCACCTTATCTGTTAGCGTTAGCCGAATTCGTCAGGGGAGAACGGTGACATTCAAATATGGTTCTACAGATTTTATCAAAGAGGATGGAGCTTTTGCTGGAATTAAGCAATTTACAGACCATCTTGGTAAATCACTAGGCATCCAATTTTCTACTGACGAAGTTCGGTATGTCGCCCAATTATTTAACAGAGTACAAGAGACATCGGCGATTTCCGAGCTAGCTCATGCTGACGTAGAAATGATCGAGATGGTATATCGCTTGATTGAGAGTGTTGTGAGTCGAACGGGAATACCATTTCTCGAGGATCGCTCACTTCGTCAAGGACTTGTAGAGCACATTGGAGCCGCAATAAAACGAATCCGAGAAGGCATGCGTATCCGTAACCCACTCCTCAGTGCAATAAGAAAAGACTATGAAGATCTTTTTCAGATTATTAAAGAGTCCGTAAAAGAGTTAATTCGTGGATTGGATGTCCCTGATGAGGAAATCGGATTTCTGGTTATGCATTTTGGAGCCTCCATGGAGCGGCTAAGTCAGCTTGGACGGAATGTGCGGGCGATTCTTGTATGTTCCAATGGACTAAGCTCTTCTAAGCTTTTAGGAACGAGGCTCAGCAAGGAAATGCCGCAGATTAAGGTGCTAGGCAATATTTCCTGGTACGAAGCCGCGAGAATTCCTGAAGGGAATTACGATCTCATCATATCGACGATAGATCTGCCTTTAGCTGCAGATAAATATATAAAGATAAGTCCGCTTCTCACGCAAGAAGATACGGATAAATTGTTACAGTTTATCCAGAATACGACTTTGAAAAAAAGAGGTACTGGTAGCGATTCTGATTATGGTTCGCAGAAAAATTTAGCTGACGAGGTTCGTAAAGAAACATCGCTTGTACGTCTGCGTGCACAAGCTGCACTCATGAACGAAATTGTTTCTCTGTTGGATGGATTCCATTTATACGCTCTTGATAACAAGCAGGGGGATCTAAATGAAACGTTGAATCAGGCTCTGGCTATGATCAGAAGACAAGGGAAAATAACCGATGCCTGGGCGATCCGTAAGCGGCTGCTTGAGCGCGAGCGGATGGGAAGTCAGTTAATTCCGGATACCTCACTCGCTCTGTTCCATACACGTAGCCGGTTTGTTTCTTGGCCATCGCTTACGCTATTTAGACTAAGCAACCCTGTTTCACTTGAAGATGGCGCAGAGGCCCGCGTACTCCTATTCATGTTGGCTCCAAAGGAATTACCTAGAGAGAGTTTAGAGGTGCTAAGTGAGATTAGTGCTTTGATGCTCAAGGAGGAGCTGATTGATCTGTTGGAGCAAGGAAAGCAGGAAGATATACAGGTTTATCTGGCTGAAGAATTACAACATTTCTTTAATATCAAAATTTAGAAAGAGGGACTATACATCATGAACATACTATCCAAAGATAAAGTGATCCTAAATGCAAAGGCGAACGATAAATACGAAGCAATTAGAATGGCGGGGAATTTGCTTGTTAAGGCAGGTCATGTTGACGCAGGCTATGTCGACAAAATGATTGAGCGGGAAGAGATCGTTTCCACTTACATGGGCGGAGGTTTGGCTATTCCTCACGGGACAAAAGAAGCGAAGAGCCTGGTTACTTCTACGGGGTTATCGATTGTCCGTTTTCCGGAAGGCGTGGACTTCGGTGGTGATGAGCCAGCGTTTATCGTGATCGGAATTGCTGCAGCCGGCGGAGATCATATGGAGATTTTAACGAATGTCGCTATGATTTTCACAGACGATGAAAGTATTGAACGCGTGATGAACGCTTCGAATGAAGAAGAAATCCTGGCAATCTTTGAAGGAGGAATGGAAGCATGAGAGCTGTCCATTTCGGAGCGGGTAATATAGGACGTGGGTTCATCGGTCTTCTGTTGTCCCAAGGGGGCTATGAGGTATGTTTTGTCGATGTAAACGAGGAGCTCGTATCCGAACTTCAATCGCGAGGTGAGTACCCGGTAACTCTCGCTAGCGAAGGCGGAGAGACTACGATCGTGAAGGGTGTAACCGCTCTGAACAGTGCTACCAACAGTGCCGCAGCTGCACAGGCCATCGCTGAAGCAGACTTGGTTACGACAGCGGTGGGTGTGAACATCCTGAAACATATTGCAGGCACGATCGCTGAAGGATTGAAACTGCGGTTTCAATCCGGTACAGCACCTCTTCACGTGATCGCTTGCGAGAATGCGATCGGCGGAAGCACACAGCTGAAAGAAGCTGTATATGCCTTGCTGGACGAGGAGGCGAGAAAACAGGCAGATCAATTCGTTGCTTTTCCGGATGCGGCAGTTGACCGGATCGTACCTCTTCAGAAGCACGAGGATCCTTTGAAGGTCGTTGTAGAGCCTTTTTATGAGTGGGCTGTTGACCGTTCGCAAATGTTTGAGAATTTTGTTCCGGTAGAAGGCGTTCATTATGTGGACCGTTTGGAACCATATATCGAGCGTAAATTGTTTACCGTGAACACAGGTCACTGCTCCGCGGCATATATGGGCTTTTTGAAAGGATTCGATACGATTCAGGAAGCGATGAATGATCAGGAAGTTATGGAGCATGTTCGTTCCGTGCTTGAAGAGACGGGTGCATTGCTCATAAACAAGCATTCGTTCAATGAGAGTGAACATCAGCAATACATTCATACGATTCTGGAACGTTTCAAGAACCCTGCACTAACAGATGAAGTTACTCGCGTAGGGCGTTCACCGATTCGTAAGCTGTCACCGGGTGACCGTCTTGTGTCTCCTGCGCTGCAAGCTTATGAGCGTGGACTAACATATCGTTCTCTTGCGAAATCTATGGCGGGTGCATTGTTATTCAACGTGCCAGAAGATCCAGAAAGCGTGGAGCTGCAAGCATCCATTCAAAAACTGGGCGTATTAGAGACAGCTGTTAAGTATACAGGCATAGCTGCAGATCATCCGATAATGAAGGAGATCATGGAGCAGTATAACGCGCTAAAGCCACTTGTAAAATAATAGATCCATGCCATGTCAATGAACTTCGAGGTTGTAAGCTGAGAGGATATCTCATATAATCGTCAACAGAGTAGTATGTTTGGCAAAAAGAGAATACTCAATGCTTGCGAGGGTCCTGGAGAGATAGTCTTGTTATGGTCTACTCCCGGGTTAAAAGGGAAGCCGGTTTAAGTCCGGCACGGTCCCGCCACTGTGAATCAGGGACATCTTCAATAGCCACTGGCCTATACTAGGTTCGGGAAGGCGAAGATGTTATTTCAACCTGTAAGTCAGGAGACCTGCCCCGTGATGATCTGACGGTCCTTCGAGGAGAGGAATACGTTTGACGGACCTATCGTGGACGAGTTGACTGATATGATTTCCGAAACGTAGCCCCTGATTCTCTATGGAGATATCGGGGGCTTTTTTGTGATAGATGAATAGGATTCCGTCAGAATCCAGCTTGCTTGGGTGCTTATAGTGAAGCCAGTTGCTCTCAAACTTGAGATTAGGAGAGAAACGGATGAGAGTTATAATAACGAAAACAGCTTATACGGAACGGTTGTCATGATGAGTAGAAAACTTGCCGGTTACGGAATAGCGGGTCTTCTTCTATTATTGTTAACGCTTCTAGTCTGCTTAGGCATCGGTTCAGTCCATTTACCTGTCCAAGAAATCGGAGCGATGTTACTTCACAAGTTACCTTGGATCGGAGATTCAATCGCTCCAAATTGGGAAATGGCTTCAGAGCAGATTATTATGAAGGTCCGTCTCCCTCGAATTTTATTAGGAATGCTGGTTGGAGCATCGCTTGCGGTTGCGGGTGCTGCTTTTCAAGGAGTACTTAGAAATCCGCTTGCCGACCCGTTTACACTTGGTGTATCATCCGGATCTTCACTTGGAGCTGCATTTCTGATTTTCTATGGGCTGCAATACTCGTTTGCGGGAGCCTGGACACTGCCTCTGGTGGCGTTTATGACAGGGATTTTGACCTTGTGGATCGTACTTCTGCTGGCCAAAGATAACGGGAAAATACCGACGCATGGACTGATTTTATCGGGTGTAATCATGCAGTCTTTTTTAGGGGCTGCGGTTTCTTTCTTGACAGTTATGTCGAAGGACACACTAACGGACATTCTATTTTGGACGATGGGAAGCTTGAGTATGAGAGGGTGGTCGTACATCATCGTACTTTTCCCATATTTTATCATAGGTTTTCTTTATTTATGGAGTCGAGCACGCATGTTGAATCTCTTGTCATTAGGCGAACGGCAGGCTGCTCATATGGGGCTTAATGTTGATCGGCTGAAAAGCTCTGTCCTTATTGTTGCGACACTTTTGACGGCAGCTGCGGTGTCCGTGTCTGGGGTGATTGGTTTCGTTGGATTGGTTGTGCCCCATATGATTCGTCTTGTTACCGGTTCGGATTATCGTGTCATCATTCCTTTATCGGCACTAGGAGGGGCGATCTTCATGATCTGGTCTGATACGGCGGCTAGAACATTACTATCACCAACTGAAATTCCGATCGGGGTCGTAACGGCGTTTGTTGGTGCTCCTTTCTTTGCCTATTTGTTGTATCGGAATAAGAAGCAGCGCAAGGAGGGGACTCTATGATTACACTTCAAGATGTAAGCAAGCGTTATTCACGACTGAATGCAGTGTCCGGGATCAATTGGAATGTACAAGAAGGAGAATGGTGGGGGGTTATTGGTCCGAACGGAAGCGGTAAATCCACGCTGCTACATCTCCTTTCTGGTGTGGAGACACCCTCGAACGGGTCTATTAAGCTGGATGATAGGGAAGTTTCTAGCTACAGCCGTAAGGAACTGGCCCGTATCGTTGCCGTACTGCAGCAAGAAGGTCTTGCTCCGACTGATTTCACGGTACGTGAGGTTATTGAAATGGGACGTTATCCATTTCAGGATTGGCTGGGTCGAGAGAAGAATGACTCAGGTCCGCTACTTGACCGAATTATCCGTAAGCTGGAGCTGGAAAGTCTGGAATCCAGAAGGCTAGATCAATTAAGTGGAGGTCAGAGACAGCGAGCGGCTCTTGGGAAAGTAATGGCTCAAGAGCCTACAATTCTACTGCTCGATGAACCTACGACCTATTTGGATATTCGGTATCAGTTACAATTTATGAATATGGTGGCGGAGTGGCGGAATGAAGCCGGCATAACGGTTATTAGTGTGCTGCATGACCTAAATTTAGCCTCGCAGTTCTGTGATCGGCTTCTGGTACTTAAGGATGGAGAAATTGCAGGGGAAGGGGTACCGTCCGAATTGCTGACAGAGGATTTTATCCGGCATGTCTTCCGGGTTGACCCAGCAGTCGTTATGCACCCTGAGAATGGCGCCCCCCAGGTACTTCTCACTGCGAATCGTGGAACATAATAAAGTTAAAACGATATAAGAAGCTTTTAGACGGCTGAGAGTCGTCTTTTTTATATTTACTTGGCACATCTTTTTTATAAAATAGATATCGGATCGGATTTAACGGGTAATGTTTTAAGGTGTTGGGTTTTGGACATGAATACGTAGATAGCACTTATTTCAAACAAGAGGAGGCTTCAGGCATGGAAACAGTCTGGGTTATCATTAATGTCCTTGTTCTGCTTATGCTTACCGGCATACTGTATTGGATGCAGAAGAAGCACTTTTCGTTTACAAAACGTGTGTTTGCCGGATTAGGGCTCGGTGTACTGTTTGGGGCAATCCTGCAGTTTATTTATTCAGCAGAATCTGACGTTATAGCAGAATCTTCACAATGGTTTAATTTAATCGGTTACGGATATGTTCGCTTGCTTCAAATGATGGTTATACCGCTCATTATGGTATCGATTATTTCAGCGATAATGAATTTAAAAGGTGGACGAAATCTCGGTAAAATGAGCGGTCTGATCATCGCTGTTCTGATTCTAACAACAGGTGTTGCCGCTTCTGTCGGTATAGCCACGACACTTACGTTTAATTTATCTGCTGAAAATATTCAGGCTGGCGCCGCGGAGCATGAGCAGGGACTATTGCTTGAGGAAAAGCTGGGGGACGTAGGAGACCAGACGTTGCCACAGCAAATATTGGAGTTTATCCCATCCAATCCATTTGCAGATATGACTGGAGAAAGGAAGTCTTCGACGATTGCGGTCGTGATCTTCTCGGCTTTTATAGGTATTGCCTTGCTTGGACTCGATCGTAAGCAACCAGAGCAAGCCGAAACATTTCGTAGTATGATCCGTGCTCTATACGCAGTTGTCATGCGTATGGTGACTTTAATTCTTAGACTGACACCATATGGCATATTGGCGCTCATGGCCAAGACGATTGCAAGCACGGATCTTCAAGTCATTCTCGACTTAATTGATTTTGTTCTCGCATCTTATGTAGCATTAATCGTTATGTTTATTATCCATATGATTCTGTTACTGTTGTTCCGATATAATCCGATGGTTTATATCCGAAAAGCACTGCCTGTTCTGACATTTGCATTTACTTCTCGCTCCAGTGCTGCATCTATTCCTATGAGTGTTCAGACACAGAACAAAAAGTTGGGCGTACAAGAAGGTATAGCGAATCTGTCCGCTTCTCTTGGGGCTACGATGGGGCAGAATGGTTGTGCGGGTATCTATCCTGCCATGCTGGCGGTAATGATTGCTCCTACTGCAGGGATCGATCCTACAGATTGGACATTTATACTTACACTGATTGTTGTCGTGATGATCAGCTCATTCGGCGTCGCAGGTGTTGGTGGTGGAGCGACATTTGCTTCTTTGATCGTATTGTCTACCATGAACTTGCCGGTTGCTTTGGCAGGGCTACTAATCTCAGTTGAGCCTTTGATCGATATGGGACGGACGGCCCTGAATGTGAACGGGTCGATGACGGCTGGTATGATAACCGGCAGGATTATGAAGGAAGTCGATGAGGAAGTGTTTAAAGACCGAAATCAAGATATTGATATTATGCAGACTTGAATTCAGACAACAAATGGGATGTCCCATAAGTAGGTTTACTTACTTGATAAGACAGCTCGTTTGATGAAACACTCAAAAAATAAAGAATGGCGGTGTCAGGGAGATTATCCCTACACCGCCATTTTTGACTTTTGGTAGATTCTTCGGACAGACAATCCGTTATTTAGTAGAAAACTACGTTATATGGGACTAAGCGGACTCAGTTTCCGTTAATTGCTTAAATACATCTGAATTTTTACGTATTGTATGTAATAGCGGATTCTCTGTCCTCTTACATCTTAAAAGTGACATTTTTACAGAAATAGTGGAACGTCAGTCCGCAAACAAACCAGGTTTCCACCATAACTTTAATATGCTTTTTCAATAGGGGCTTTTTTAATTTTAATAAAGATGTATGTTAGACTAGGTTTGCTGATACTAGAATAACATTTCATATATAGGAGTGACCTATGCCACTGACGTTTGCACACCCAGCAGCTGTACTGCCGTTCTCTAGAAAGAGTAAATACGTTCATTTTTCCGCATTGGTCCTTGGGAGCATGTCTCCAGATTTTGAATACTTCTTAAGAGGGCAGCCTTTAGGGGAAATCGGGCACACATTCAGAGGTTTTTTATATTTTAATCTCCCATTAGTTATCGTGATTTATTTTATTTATCATACATTTATCCATCGCACCCTCGTTAATCATTTGCCTGTTGTTCTTCAAGATTCGAATTCTCGGAGACCGAATTATAGCGGAGTATTGAGTGTGATCGTCTTTTTTTATTCTGCATTAATTGGAATGCTAACACACATCGTGTGGGACTCTTTCACCCATAAAAATGGATTTATGGTCACAGAGCTTCCTATTCTCGCGCACACGTTTAATATATCTAGTTATGACATACCTATCTATAAGCTATTACAACACGGCAGTACATTACTTGGATTATGTATCATCCTTATCTATGTGTATGTCAGAGCTTCATTGTCTAGAGAACATAACATGATGAAAGTGAGTCCTAAACAAAAAGTTTATTTCTGGTCGTCATTGTTTGTATTAGCAGCATTTATTCTCGTGCTATGGTATTTCATAGATTATGTTTCGATCATGAGTTATGGCATTGCTGTTGTAAGAGTCATAGATTCGGCTCTGCTGAGTCTGCTCATTGTTTGTCTTACCATAAAAATAAAACGTTATATGTCGTAAGATTGGTTTGTTAATAGAAGTGAAGATAGTAAAAAGGCGGCCACTCTCCCGGTATTTCGGGTAAGCGGTCGCCTTATATTTTTCAGAGAGACTCTACTGTTTAAGGGAAGGGTCTTGATCTCCGTTAAAATCAACCAATAACGGTAAGTTGTTTAGGGAAAGAAGTTAGAACTTCGACACCGTTGTCTGTTACGAGCACGTCGTCCTCAATCCGTACCCCACCAACACCCGGTATATAGATACCTGGCTCAATGGTGAAGACCGCTCCAGGTTGAAGGATATCTTGGTTCAGTCCGTGAACTGACGGATACTCATGTACATCCATTCCTAGTCCATGGCCTAATCTATGCAAGAAGGCAGGGCCATAACCAGCCGTGTCAATCACTGTTCTAGCAGCGTTATCAATCGATCCGTACGTAACACCGGGTCTCACAGCGCGGATCGCAGCTTCATTAGCCTCTAAAACGGTGTTATAAATGCGTTCTTGTTCTGGGCTGATATTGCCTACAGCAAAGGTACGGGTGATGTCTGAAGCATATCCTCCTGCGAATACCCCGAGGTCGAACATAAGCAGATCGCCTTCCTGTATTTGCCGTGATCCAGGAACCCCGTGAGGAAGAGCTGTATTCGTACCGGACAATACCATCGTATCAAATGAAGGGCCATCAGCTCCTAGTTTTTTCATCAAATATTCGAGCTCGGCAACAAGTTCAATTTCGCGCATTCCGATCTTAACCTGCTTCAAACCTTGAGCAAGCACTTCTTCCACGAGAGCAACAGCTTGTTTCATAATTGTAATCTCATCCTCGGACTTTCGGACACGCATATCACGCAGTACCTGACCTGCATCTTTATAAGATTTCGCGGGCAAGAATTGCTGAAGCTGTTCATAACGCGACACCGTAAGCTGGTCTTTTTCAAGAGCCATTGTGCCGATCGATCCTTTAATTTGCCCACGAAGCAATTCGTATGGATTATCTGTATCTTGATGCGTAATGATCGTGCTTATCGACGAAGCGGCAGCAGCTGCATCACCGTCAAGAGCGGGTACGATCAGTACAGGTTCATCGCTACGTGTCAGTAAAAGTCCAAGAAAGCGTTCATGTGGATCGCTTGCAAACCCCGTTAAATAATACACATGTTTTGGATCTGTTATAAGTAGCACATCCCAGTTTTGTAAGGACATCGCGTTTGTTAATTGATTCAATCTGGAGTTCATCGTGAAATACATCCCTTTCTGTGTGTAATGCAAATTAGTCGTTGTTATATAAGCGTAGCCTTTTCAAGGAATGAAGTAAAGTAAGGTAAGGTGCGATTGGCTTGATAGTAAAAAAATACATGTTTTTCTTACCGACCTCCTGTAAAATAAACGTACATATAATCACATCATTCGGAGGAATAGATATGGCATTGCAACAATATGAGATCGAGTACGCAGTTAAAGCAGATTTACCCGCCATTGTAGATATTTATAATTCCACCATCTCCGGCCGAATGGTTACGGCAGACTTGGAACCGGTCACGACTGAAAGCCGGATTCAATGGTTCGAGGAGCATAATACGGAACATCGTCCTTTATGGGTCATGCGGGTGGACGGCAATATCGCTGCTTGGATGAGTTTTCAATCTTTTTATGGTCGACCTGCCTATCAAGGTACGGCAGAAATTAGTATTTATGTAGACTCGAGATACCGAGGGATTGGTGCTGGGAGTATCCTGATCGAGAAAGCACTCGAAGAATGCCCACGCCTTAAAGTTAGCAATCTAGTTGGATTTGTGTTTGGACATAACGAACCGAGCTTGAGCCTGCTTAAGAAATTCGGATTCCAGCAGTGGGGCTTGCTCCCGGGTGTCGCTATACTTGATGGGATCAAAAGAGACTTGGTCATCGTTGGCCGCTCGGTTTAATGGTTTTTAAGAGTTTGATACAAAAAAAGGAGGCCGCCTTATGTGGTCGTCCTTTTTTTTGTGTTAAGGCCATGAGTCACCAGATGTGTCTGGGAGCTGCAGCCAACAATCAGCCAACCGCCGTATCCCTTCATCGATATCGCATTCTGCAATTCCGGCAAATCCCACAATAAACTCCCGATTATCACTCTTATACTCGGGGTCCTGTGTTCTTCGGATATGTGTATATTCGATAGAGTGAACACGAATTCCACGTTCTTCGGCAAGAGCTTGTAACTCGGCTTCAGAGGCTGGATGTTGCAGCGAGAGGATCAGATGAAATCCTGCTCCTGTACCTGAGATATCGGCCAGTTTGCCAAAATGCTTTCGAATCGAGGAGATGACAGCGTCATGTTTCTTACGAAGCATCGTTCTCATTCTTCGTAGATGCCTTTCTACGAGTCCGTCTCGCAAGAAGCGTTCTAATGTTCGTTGATGAAGCTTTGGTGCCGTGCATTCCAGAAACAGATGGTGTTTCAAATGATGATATTCATTAAGCAGAATGGATGGAAGTATCATGTATTGGATCCCGATGGAGGGTGACAGTACTTGTGTGAATCCACCCAAATAAATGACCCGGCTGTCAGGAAGAAGACCTTGCAGACAGGGAATGGGGCGGCCGTAATAACGGAACTCCCCATCATAATCATCCTCGATAATAAAACCATTGCAATCCTGTGCCCATTGTAGAAGTTCGAGTCGTTTAGAAATCGGCATGATCTTGCCGGTCGGGAATTGATGGGATGGAGACACAGAAACAATAGTTGCTCCGCTTGCCCGAAGTTGCTTCTGGTCAATGCTATCCTCTTGTTGTGAAATCGGGTGAATGTTAAATCCATTCTGCTTGAACAATTCTGGATACTGCGGGTAACCAGGATCCTCAACTGCAAAATCATTTCCGTATGGACGAAGCAGTCGGCCTAACAGTTCTAGTAGTGGATAGGCGTCTGAACCGATAACAACTTGCTCGGGAGAACAGGAAACGCCCCGCATACTTCTTGCATATTTGGCAATTTCATAACGAAGTCCTTCTTCGCCTTGCGGATCACCATAGAAGAGAAGATCAGAGACATTTTCCTCCTGAAGACAACGATTGTAAGCTCGCTTCCATTCCGTCAATGGAAAATACGAATAGTCATTTTTAGACATATGAAAGTCATAACGGTAAGAATGGTGACGCCGTAACAGTCTGCCTTGAGGTGGGGGCGGCTCATTAGGCACTGATGCTGGTGTGTCAACGAGTTTCTGTACAAAATAACCTCTTCGTGGTTGGCTCAGAATAAACCCCTCTGCCAGCAGCTGCTGGTAAGCCATTTCAACCGGGGTTGTACTCAAACCTAGCATATCGGCGAGTTTGCGTACAGACGGTAAACGAGCTTGATCCTGCCACTTGCCAGCTGCTATTTCATCTTTGATATATTGATACAGCTGCACGTATTGGGGGAGAGAAGAATTAACTGGTGACCCGCTCATCTCCGTCAGATTGATACTTACCTGCTTCATTTTATTATCTGTCCTTTTTATTTTATGGAATCTGTACATATGGAAATGGTCAATGCTCTGGTATATTATAGTGGATTTACAGAGAGGTGAACACAGGAGGTATAACATGAGCGAACAATTATGGAATGCAATGCCGGTCCGTTTTTTAGAAGGTGACCGACTCTATTTGAGACCGATTGGACTGGAAGACGCAGAATTTTATTTTCACAAATTATTTGATCCCGAGCTTCGTAGACTGACAGGTACTCAGAAGCACTTTACGCTAGAAGGAACGCATCGCTATATAGAGAGTGTCTCAACCGATAGCTCAGCCATATTGCTTCTGATCGCTTTGTCAGATGGAGACGAAGTCATTGGAGACATTGCCTTACAGGATATGGACAGCATAAACCGCAATGCAAGTCTCCGAATTGCTATTGATTCGGGTCAACATATGGGCAAGGGGTATGGACCGGAAGCGATCCGTCTCCTATTGGAATATGCCTTTGGCATTCTTAATTTGCACCGGATCGAGTTGCAGGTTTTTGCGTATAACGAACGGGCGATAAAGGCTTACGAAAAGGTTGGATTCATAAGGGAAGGGGTTCAGCGGGATGTGCTGTATTATAATCATGAGTATCATGATTCGATTGTGATGAGTATTTTAGAACATGAATATAGGGCGCGATATCTAAACAATAATGTTGTTGATATGAAATAATCCGAATGAAAGCACCTGCAAGAGACTAGTATATTATTTGTTAAATCTTTTTATTTTCATTTAATAGGTATGCGTATAAGCACCTTCCTTGGCTTGATCATATATTATCTCAAAACCAAGAGGAGGTATGTTCATGGCACAAGTTAGGGTGAGTCCGCGTTTTCAAAGACTATGTAATCAATTCGCTAGTATATTAGGCGGCGAACATGAAATCGATCCGGGACCTGTTTGTTTTGTTAGCCGTTCTCGGAATCTTAATGCAAAAATATTAGGTAGACGTACAACATCACCATTGGTTCGCTATCAACTATTTTCATTCGAATCACTTGATGCGTCCGGACGTGGGCTTTGCCTGGGTGAGACAGCATTGTTCCAGAATCAGGCAAATCGATTAATTAGAAATCTGCAACGGAATGGTATTACAGTGACGGCACTGCACAATCACTGGTTGAACGAAAATCCAAGATTAATGTATATTCACTGGGAATCCATCGACAATCCTATTGCATTTGCTAGAAAAACGAAATCATCTATTGCTTTCCTCGGATAAAACCAAAGAGTTATAAAACAACCTTAGTTCGGTAGCTATCGAACTAAGGTTGTTTTATTGTTTATGAAGCTGTAAGAGATTACTCTTGCATATTCTCCCGCCCAGGCTTCCGGCTGCCGGTTTTTTTGGGACGTAGCTGCTCAGCAATGGTAAGACCGATTAGATATGCTGGTGCTGAGGTATTTCCATCAACCGTAAAAGGTATGATTGAATCATCAGCTACGATTAAGTTCTTTACTCCATGAACTTCCCCGCGTCGGTTAACCACCCCTCCCTTTGAACGTGGAGCCATTCGGAGTGAACTTTGTTGGTGATGGTTATGTTCAAAGTTCTCTTTAATAAAGGTTTCGAGCATCTCATCGTCATTGATGATGTCTATCGTTGGAGAAACTAATCGGTAATTCGGATCGATAGCATTAAGCTGCTCGGCTATTGCAGTGATATAAACTCTATAGATTTGCTTTACGGCTTCCATATCGTCGATGTTTTGTAGAAAAGCCTCGTCAGCCAGTACAATTTGAAGGGGGTCATTACTTTGTAGCTTGATCGAACCACGGCTCTTAGGTTTCAGATAGATAATGACGATGGTTAAAGAGTCTTCGGCCCCGATTCCAGCAAGTTGGACCGCTCGAACATTCGGATCTGCACCCGTTGACGGATCAGGCAAGAAGGCCCCGCCTGTATAAAGAGCGTCCGGATCACTGGACGGTAGCGGTTTATCTGCGGGATTTGTGGTAAAAGTAGCAAAATTCAAAGTGTGGTTCCTAAGGTTTTTGCCCACATTTGGATTGTCTACAATAACTGAGATTCCTGAGGATTTTAGTTGTTTCTTAGGCCCGATCCCCGACAGCATGAGCAGTTGAGCACTGTTAATCCCAGCTGAAACGATCACTTTTTTTCGGGCAAACGCCTTGACGCATTTTCCTTCTTTTAGAAATTCCACGCCAACCGCACACTTGTTTTCAAAAAGAATACGTAATGCCGTTGATTTGTAGAATACAGTCAATTTACGGCCATGCAGACCACGCCCACCGGGAGTGACAATATTTGATGAAAGGAAAGCCGTTGATGAGCTCTCACGATTCCCATTCGGTTTTTGAAATAACTGCCATCTGGAGAAGGGGCCAAGTGGTGTTTCAGGGGTATTATAATCGAGTATTTCGGGGAAACCTGTTGCTTGCTCGATTGCGGAAACCAGCTTATTCGCCATGCTAGTGGGATTTTCGGGCGCCTGTCTAATGTCTATTCTTCCATGGTAGCCGTGAACGTCTGGATTGTTTGTCTCCCCATTAAATCTCTCCATTCTTTGGAATCTCCTGGTTGCACGTTCAGGTGACCAGTCAGGTCCGAGCAACTCCTCCCACTGTTCGAGCACAGCTGATGTTGGTCTAACATACTGCTCACCATTAATGGAGGTGCCTCCACCTGAGAGTCGCCCTGTTGTCCACTCAAATACGCGTCCATCAAGTTCTTCCTGAGGAATTCCCTCACCTTGCCAAAAATATTGAGGGAAAAATTCCTCTTCAAGCTCAGGAGCAAAAGTAGAATCTCTAATCGGTTTGTCTTTATCCTTATTCTCTCCAGCTTCTAATACAAGGACAGATGTCTTCTTGTCATCGGTTAAAGTTTTTGCTATTACGGCACCGGCAGGACCTGTTCCAATAACGATATAATCAAACACTAATTTTTTTTCTTGTTTAGGCAATTTGCTCACAATCAGGTCTCCTTTATTCACCAATACTTATGAACCTGTTTTAGAATATTACGAACAACTACCCAAAGTGATGAAATTAGCAAATATACGTAAACTGTAGGAGAAAATAGAGATTCGTATAGATGAATAAAAGGTGAGAAAAAAGCAGAATAGTGATTACCTATAACGTCTATAGGCATGTGGTCTTGGACGTTTTCCTTCCTTATGCGTTACGATAAAAGGAAAGTAACGAGTATACATCTTTAGGGGGATCTAAACAGATGCTATCTTCATTTTTTGTTACATTGTACAGCGTCTTTCTTCCAATCTCCCTTCCCGTAATTGCCGGTGGATTGTTAAAACGCTTTAAAGGGATGGAGACAAGAACGCTTTCTACATTATCGCTTTACGTGATGAGTCCCGCACTCATATTTGAGACGCTTGAAAAAGCTTCGATCACCTCAGGAGATGTGGCTGTGACGATTGCTTTTTGTATCCTCAATGTAATCATTCTCTGGATGATCTGCGGTGTTGCAGGAAAAATACTAAAATTGTCGCAGCCTGAACGATCTGGGCTTGGTCTGACAACGATGTTCACTAACAGTGTGAACTATGGCTTGCCTCTTGTGCTGCTCGCTTTTGGACAAGCGGGACTCGATAAAGCATCTGTATATGTCATCGTACAAATTATTATTATAAATACACTTGGTGTGTATTTAGCGGCGAGATCTCACTTCTCAGCAGCAAAAGCAGTTAAGTCTGTTTTTTTGCTTCCTTCCGTGTATGCCGCTGGACTTGCTGTACTGATGCGGATGGTAGATGCCTCATTACCAAGCGGGCTCGAGACAGGGATATCTATGCTATCGGCTGCATATGCTCCACTAGCGCTCGTTATATTAGGTGCGCAGATGATGGGTGTCCGTGACAGCAGTGATGGTTTAACGGTCTCTCGTCGTGGATTGTGGTCCGGAATGATCATGCGTATGGCTGTGGCTCCCCTTGTTGCATGGGGAATTCTCGCGGCACTGTCGGTGGAAGGGACTTTGTTTGCCGTTATTCTAATTCTGTCCGCAATGCCAGCGGCAGTGAATGCGGTTATTCTCGCGGAGCAATATGATTCGGCGCCGAGATTGATATCCATGTGTATTTTGTGGACAACGCTGGCATCTTTCATTTTTCTGCCTATTCTAATTGGTGTGCTGTAAACACTAAAGTGATAGATTGCTTGAAATAAGTGGTTCATTATCCTGTGTTGCGTGTAAAAATAAACAAACAGCCGAAACCGATTTCCTGTCAGAACAGGATAAGAAAGGAAGGTGGGGAATAATGACTTCCCGTGAGCGTCGCGATAGTGTTGAGGTAGAGACACGCAATGTGGAGGAACGAAATGATTCCAGCTTGGTAGCTTCTACGCTTATCAAATATGTAGCCTATCTGATTATCTTTTTCGGTCTACTGTATTTTCTTATCAAATACGTATTTCCGATGTTTTAAAGTCATCGAGAAGCAAGCAATCTATGAGGCCGGGTATTTCCCCGGTCTTTTTGTATTTCTTTTGGGCTCAGAGCTGAGTCCGTCCGTATTGACTTCACTGATAGATGTAACTATGATAGTTACATTCTCTGATGGGAGAAAGCTTAATTGTAGGAGGAGATTTGCTTGAATATTAGTAGTCGATTCGCTGTGGCCATTCATATATTATCAGTGCTGGAAATGAATAAATCAGGGATAAGCACATCAGATTATATTGCAGAAAGCGTGAATACAAATCCGGTAGTCATCCGAAGAATTACAGGTATGCTGAGCAAGGCTGGTCTTGTAGAGGTGCGTCCCGGGGTTGCGGGAGCCAAGATTAAGGGAGAAGCTAAGGAAATATCTTTGCTTGATATATACCGGTCTGTGCAGGTGGTGCAGGAAAATAACCTGTTTGCAGTTCATGAACATTCGAATGAAAAATGTCCTGTAGGTAAGCATATTCAGGATGCGATCGTCCCCGTGTTCTCACTTGCACAAAATGCGATGGAGAGAGTGCTCCAGGAAGTTACGCTGCAAGACATTGTGGAGAGCATTTCGGAAAAGGTTTCCGAGTAAATATAATATAATAATTGACTTTCTTTTTCTCTGTAACTATAATTAGTGCATACAACCTGTAACTAATGTGGTTACATGTTGGTGATAAAACGATTATTATTTATCCGTATACAATAATTTGAATTCGATCTAAACAAAGGAGTGTTTTTTATGTCAGCAGTATTACATCCGTCCACAGAGCTTGGACAAGTGTCATTGCGTATTAGCAATCTGGCACGATCTGCACGTTTTTATACAGAAGTAGTTGGTTTGAAAATGCTTCGTCAGCAAGGAAGAGTTGCTGAACTGACGGCAGATGGTAAGAATACATTGCTCGTGCTTGAAGAAGTAGAAGGATTGGTTCAGCAACCGGAGCGTACAGCAGCAGGTCTGTATCACTTTGCGATTCTTGTGCCTGATCGTGAAAGTCTCGGGCTAGTTATTCGTAATCTGGTGGCGCATAATATCCCGGTTGGTCAAGGAGACCACTTGGTTAGTGAGGCTCTTTATATCAGCGACCCTGATAATAACGGGATTGAAATCTATGTAGACCGTCCACGCGATACTTGGAAGCGGGATGCACAAGGTGAAATTATGATGACTACCGATCCGGTGGATGTTGAAGGACTGCTTGCTGTATCTGAAGGTAAGGAGTGGAACGGTCTTCCGGAAGGAACGGTTATCGGGCATGTTCATTTCCATGTGTCTAATCTGCAGGAGGCGAAGCGGTTTTATTGCGATATCCTTGGATTTGAATTAACAGCACATTATGGCAGTGCTGCATTGTTCATCTCGGCTGGAGGCTACCATCATCATATCGGGCTGAATGTATGGGCTGGTGTCGGAGTTCCGAGCACCCCATGGAATGCAGCGGGTATGAACTATTTTACAGTTGTGCTTCCGAATGATGAGGAACTTGAAGTGGTGAGTGGAAGAATCCGTGAAGCAGGACTGGTATTGGAAGAGCGTGATGGAGCTTTTTATGTGAAGGATCCTTCTGACATCGAGGTTAGACTGGTTGTAGAAACAACCAACGATTAAGCTCTTATAAATAGATCGATAAAAAAATCGCCCACAGTTTGATAGTAAGCGACTAAACGCTCTATCGAACTGTGGGCGATTTTTATTGTTTGTTTGGCTAAGCAAGACTTACGTAATGCGAGCTATTTCTTCAAGGGTTCGGATCATATGATCGACCAAGTTTGGAAGATCGGACATGTTATCTTCGTTTATTTTGTGAGGGAATTTCAGCTCAATTGTATTGTTGTAAATGATCGGTTCCTCACTATATACATGACTGAGTGTCTGAACCGGAGCAACCTGGGGTTCCCAGATGACCTGTATCAGGTTTGATATTCGCCGGCATTGCTCAGGCACCTTTGTAACCTTGGTGTAGAAGCGAAGGGATAGAGCGCAGCCTGGTTGTTCACCCGGCATCTCTAATATTTCCGCAGCTAGATCTTTAAGAAAAGCTTCGATCCGGATTTCAGCGGAAGTTCCCGTTTGGGGGACTAAATCGAAATTAAGACTGAAAGCCCGCGACATAACGGCCATATCCATTAGGTCTGACCGGCCCGTGACTATAATCCGCTCGTCTAGATTATCCAGATCATAGACTATATTCTCCACCGCAACCTTTAAATTTTCGAATATGGTTGGATCGAACATTCAGACACTTCCTTCTGACAGTGATGAGTAAAACCATGAATGTGGATAATATACCACACCCTGCGAGGGTGAGGAAACATCATAGCTCATTTTAAGTGTTTAAAGATGTAGTTAATAAGATTGACTGACTTCTTAGTTACGTGGTAAATTTTCCTAACAGTAAATTTTATTTTACCGGTAAAAAGTTGTGAGGTGATAATGTGACCATTACTGGAGTCTATACGATTAAGACCCATGATCAACTGAAAGCGATCGCCGACCCGCTGCGTACCAAGATTCTGATGAATCTTGTGAAGAATGAATATACCGGTCAACAGCTGGCAGAAATGCTGAACATTACCCGGAACAATATTTATTTTCATCTGAAAGAGCTGGAGAAGCACGAGGTCATACAGATTGTTAGGAAAGAAGAGAAGAACGGAATTGTTCAAAAGTATTACCGTGCGGTAGCCAGCCGTTTTATTCCGGACGATCACCTGCTTCCGAGTGAGGATCTCATTGAAACGTCCAGACAGGTGTTTATGGAAACTTTAGAAGTAACGAGGGCGAAGATCGTGAATGCGCCTGCGTCTTCTTTTGCATTGAATTCTAGTCATGAGACGAAGAGAAAGAACCTTACGGCTACGTATTCCTTACGGGGGAGTGAAGAGAGTTTTACAGCTTTCATTGAAGAATTCAAGGCTCTAGTGGATAGACATTTTCTAAAGAAGTCAGAGGCGGAAGAATTAGGCGGGGGCGGGAAGGTTCAGAGCTATTATTTATCACTTGTCGGCTTTCCGGATGATGATGAAGACATTACAATTCAATCGAGCATTTCCCCGAATGCTGAATCTTGAAGGTGAGGAGTACATATGAACAACTATCCAGTCGTTATTGACGATGCATGGTTTACAGTATCCCAGATTGACGATGAAACGTTCGTTATTAGTGAATACGGTCATTGGGAGAAGGTCCATTCTTATCTGTTAATGGGGAGCAGTAAGGCTGCACTCATCGATACTGGGCTTGGTATTGACCAGATTAAACGCATGACAGACCAGCTTACAGATCTGCCGATCGTCGTTCTAACTACGCATGTTCACGCTGACCATATTGGTAGTCACGGTCAGTTTGATCGGATCTATGTGCATGAAGCAGAAGAGGATTGGCTGGTGAACGGGATACAGAAGCTGAGTATCGAGCAGATTCGCAAAGATATATCTCGGGATATTACGCGTCTGGTACCAGATACATTCGATCCCAAGACGTATAAGCCTTATCAAGGTCAGCCAACAGGGCTGCTACAGGATGGAGATGTTATCGAGCTGGGTGATCGGAGTCTCAAGGTGTATCATACGCCAGGTCATTCACCAGGTCATATCGCTCTGTTTGATTCTAGCCGAGGGTATTTGTTTACTGGAGATCTGCTGTATGACGAGACACCGATCTATGCTTTTTATCCGACAACAGATCCTGTAGATCTTGTGAATTCACTTGAACGAATCTCTGGGCTAACTGGCGTAAGTAGAATATTCGGCGGGCATAACACCATAGGATTGGAGCCCGAATTGCTGCAGGAGGTACAGGCGGCAGTAAGACAGTTGCGGGAGCGTGATGTGGTCCGACACGGCACAGGCATTCATCGGTTTAAGGGGTTTAGTGTGCAGTTTTGAAATAGGATGAGACTCGCCATCATGCAAGTGAAGGGGATATAGAACAAGACGAATGAGGCCAAAGCTCTTAGAAGCTGGGCCTCATTGGACTGTCAGAAAGAAAATGTTAAATGTACTCAATAACTTCGATCCATATTTTTACCATAATAAATTTCGTCCATTTCAAGCTTCAGTCGCTCCGTAATGTCTTGCTGTTCCTGTGATGAAAGCTTGTCCTTCGTGTATCCGAAGAGGTAATTATCGAGATCAAACTGTTTCAGCTTACATTTGGTATGGAAGATATTCTCCTGATACACATTAACGTCGATCATATCATACAACTTTTGGATCTCGTCCGGAATATAGTTCTGGATGGAGCTGATCTCATGATCGATAAACAGCTTATGTCCGCTGATGTCTCTAGTAAATCCACGGGTCCGATAGTCGATGGTCATGATATCTGTATCAAAAGAGTGAATAAGATAATTAAGTGCTTTGAGCGGCGAAATTTCACCGCAAGTGGAGACATCAATATCTGCACGGAAAGTGCTTATGCCTTCATCTGGATGATACTCAGGATACGTATGGACTGTGATATGGCTTTTATCCAACTGCAAAACGACATTGTCAGGTAATGGACCAGGTGATTCATCGTAGGATGCTTCGGGCACTTCAACGACAGGGCCTTCGGAGACGAGCACCGTGACACTAGCCCCTTGAGGGACATAATCCTGCTGTGCCACATTAAGCACATGAGCACCGATAATATCGGAGACATTTTTTAGAATTTTGGTGAGACGGTCCGCATTGTATTGTTCATCGATATATTCGATGTATGCTTCCCGTTCTTCCTTCGTTTTTGTATAGCATATATCATACATATTAAAGCTGAGCGATTTCGTAAGATTGTTGAATCCATGCAGGGTAATTCGCTGTTCCGATTGTGGTTTCATATGCCATTTCCCCTTATGATCAAGTTTGGATGAATCCTAAGATGTTCCTATCTTTTCCACGGGCCTAAATTCTTACTCTTGAAATAAAGGATTCATGTAGATGGTACTTACAAATCTGTTTACCCGATTATTCTTCGTCTTTAACATGTCTATTGCATCTCGGATTGTAGGAATGGTATAAAAAAAGGCTGATCTCACATTGCTGTGGATCAACCTTTTGGAACGATTATAAATCGTTATGATTTAATCTCTTGGATAATTCATCGCCATAATGTCCATGAATGGAACTTTGATAACTTCTCCATTTCGAGTAACATGAACTCTGCCGGTTCGAGAATCCATCTTAATGATTTGACCTCTTACGGTTTCTTCCCAGCCCCATACGGTGAGTTCGATTTCGGATTCCTCCTGAAATGCTTCTGAAAGTTGGTTTCCGAGTTCTTCTAGTACAAATTCATCCCTTGTGGGCCTTTTTGGAACTTTAGCTCTTGCCATATTATGAGTCCTCCTGAATAATTGTAAGCCGTGATGAAATATGAAAATATTTGCTTTAACAGCTGATAAAAGAATGAGCCAGAATATATCTTATTATCATTATAATGCCTAAGTCTATCTAATCCAAAAGTAATAACTTGGAGAATAGATTTCTCATAGCAGAGACAGCCTCCACAGTTCATTTCGCGGCGCTGTCTCTCAACAGTAATTGCTATTACCGATTTTGAAGAAGATGTTGTTAAGCTTCCTTCGCTTCAGCCATTGCAGATCCTTTGATGATGATGGTTTCCATAGACTTAGAGCCGATACAATTAGAGATAGACATTTCAA
Source organism: Paenibacillus sp. GCM10028914 (assembly GCF_042666275.1). NCBI lineage: Bacteria > Bacillati > Bacillota > Bacilli > Caryophanales > Paenibacillaceae > Paenibacillus > Paenibacillus sp. GCM10028914. The sequence continues at coordinate 539,811 of NZ_JBHTFO010000017.1, read as the reverse complement.
GATTATGTTCCTCAAATGTAAGGGTGATATTGATTTGGAACGGAGTTTCTACAGGTCGAAGTGTTAGATAAAGTATGTTTTCCTGCTTCCAAGAGGCACGGCATGCAATGCACTCGGTAATTTTTCGGAGGATAGAGGTTTTTCCTTCAATCCAGTTTTCAGTTCCATATACGATCTGATGGTTTCCAGCTGCGTTTCCGACCGTTTGGACGATGCTTGTAGGGGCAAGGGTGTAGGAAAACGTGTTCAGTTCAAGGGGATTATCCTCTAATAGATAGGTGATGTCTGACCATTCCTGTGCACGTGGAGAAGTATTCTCATAAATAGTCGGCTCTAAAGTCAGAGAACTTAGCCTGTTCTGTAGGAAATCGAAATCTTTGGAGTCGGTGAGGAGAGGGGGCGTGGCTTCCTTAAAGGCTGGAAGTAAACCATCCCACACTGCATTTAAAACTTCATCCATCTGATTTGTAGCACTTGTAATCGCGATGACAGCATCCTGTTCAGGCATGATGATACAGAATTGTCCAAAAGCTCCGTCTCCACGATAGATCCCATGACGGCATCTCCAAAATTGATAACCGTACCCCTGATTCCAGTCATTATTCGGATCATCTCCGTTTGAAATCTGCTTGGCCGTTGCTTCTTTTACCCACTCAGATGGAATAAGCTGCTCACCTTTCCATTGTCCATGTTGGAGGTATAGTTGGCCGAATTTGGCGATATCTTCTGTTTTAATCGATAGGCCCCATCCGCCGCAGTCATAACCCAGCGGGCACTTCTCCCAGGTAGCATTCATAATACCTAGTGGTTCGAAAATACGTGGTTGCAGATAATCGATGAGCGATCCTCCAGTTAATTTTTGCAGAATAGCTCCTGCCATGTATGTAGCACCGTTGTTATATACAAAGTGTGTGCCAGGCTCGTGCGTCACCGGTGCCTGTAGGAAAGCTTCGATCGAGTTCTCGCCCAGAGCCCCGCTTAACTTCTGAAGTGGGTCTTCATCATGGCCCGTGCCCATCATGAGTAAATGCCGGAGGGTCATCGCTTCAAGGTGCTCGCTGACTGTATTCGGTAATTCTTCTGGGAAGAATGAAATAACCTTATCGTCCAAAGACAGAAGACCTTCATGTACGGCGAGTCCAATCGCTGTGGAAGTAAAGCTTTTGCTAAGAGAGAACATCATATGTGGAAGATCCTCACGATATGGTTCCCACCAGCCCTCTGCAATGATATAGCCTCCGCGTAGTGCCATGAAGCTGTGTAGCTCAATCCCTTGCTCATGAATCATATCTAGAAACCTAGAGATGATATCTGAAGATATGCCTTGGTGCTCAGGTGTGCATCGGGGCAAAACAGATGGATGATTCATATGGATTCCGCTCCTTTAATTAGGGATATCTTCATGCTATCTTAAATGGAAAATGATTACAATGACAGAGTGTACAAAAAAAGGAACGGCTCAGCATGTGCGCCAAGCCATCCCTTGATGACATTAATCTTTGGAATTCCTTCGTACAGTTTGGATCCGTTCTGGCTTATCCAGTTCATTGTGATATTCAAATAACCCTAGCCGGTTGCCCCACGGATCAGAAAATGAAGCCCACCTTACAGGCACCTCTGATCGTGAATGAATCTCAAATGGTCTACTGCTTCTAGATGAGTATCGTTCATGAATGACTTTGCCGGAAAGGAAACATAAACGATTTAGGAATCTTACTTTCAAACCGCATCAACTGACCACTTGTTGGGTGCATAAAGGCAATTACCTTAGCATGAAGCCCTAGTCTGCCGATGATTTTTGACTTGGATCCGTATTTCTTATCACCTACAATGGGATGTCCGATATCTTCCATATGTACGCGAATCTGATTTTTGCGTCCCGTTTCCAAATTGACCTCCAGCAGGGAAAAGTTCCGGTTGGATTCAATGGTTTTGTAGTGGGTGATCGCATGCTGGCCATCATTCGGGAAATGACTCGAGTACATTTTCAGTGTGCTGCTCTCTTTAAGCCATGATGTAATCGTACCTTCGGGTTTCTTAAGTGCTCCTTCAACAAGAGCAACATAGGTACGTTCCTTCACGGTGTCTTGCCAGCTATTCTGAAGCGTCTGCTGCACTTGCTCACTTTTGGCGAACATCATGACACCGGAGGTGTCGCGATCAAGACGATGGACAACGAAGATGCGTCCATTTGGATCCTGACTCCGCACATGCGCCATTAATTGACGGTAGGCCGTCATTTCATTCTCTTTAGGAGATGCAACGGACAGAAGACCGGCATCCTTTTCGATAACGATGACGTCATCATCCTCATGCAGAATGGATAGCCCTACAAGCTCTGGCTTGTCCGAGGCTTTAACTTTACTGAGCGTAATCGTCTGGCCTGGAATTAGAGCGTAGTTGTAGGCCGTGATTGCCTGTCCATCCACAAGCACTTGACCGCGGGCAAGAAGTGATTTGATCGAGTTACGACTCAAGTGAGAAACGTTGCTTAGTAGGAACGCGAGCAATTCCGAAGGCTCATTCACGTTATATGCCTTGTCTGGAGTAGGACGCGATGCGGGCTTACCCGAGCTATTCTTATAAGTACGTTCGCCAGACTTTCGTCTGTTATCTGCAGACTTGCGGGGCCTATTCGCCTGATAATCAGCACCTTGTTCTGAGAGTGTGGTTGAACGTGTATTCGGTTGTTTATATGACTTCGTTCCCTTGGCGGGACGGCGTTTGTTATCCATGGTCATTCTCCATCCTGAAGTTGATTTCAGAGTCAACTATACCATGCACTCGCGGGCAATTCCATGTATTGATGATAAGGAAGCGGTTGTTGGTTGCCCATTGAACCAAACCCCGGTAAACTTAAAGGATAGAGATGATGTTGCCAGGTAGATCCAAGAGGTTAGAGTTAGGAGTATAATATGATAAATGTGGAAGAGATTTATCCCGAATCGTTGGATTTAAATACAGCGCGAGAATATTTGCAGAAGTATTATGGCTATCCAGACTTCCGTGAAGGACAAAAAAAGATTGTATCAAGCCTTCTTATGGGTCGGGATACACTCGGTATTATGCCGACCGGTGGAGGCAAATCCATCTGTTATCAAATTCCGGCGTTGATGCGTCCGGGACTTACACTCGTTATATCACCATTGATTTCTCTGATGAAGGATCAGGTGGATGCTTTAACGACGGCTGGGATTTCAGCCGCTTACATTAACAGTACGCTTAGTGGGAAGGAAGTTAATGAGCGCATCCGTTCTGCGAAACGAGGAGAATTGAAGCTGTTATACGTAGCCCCAGAACGGCTAGAACTTGATTGGTTCCGTGAGGAGATGGCAGGACTTAATATCTCTTGTGTGGCAGTCGATGAAGCGCACTGTGTATCCCAGTGGGGACATGATTTCCGGACAAGCTATTTATCGGTTGCTCCCTTTGTGAAGGGACTGCCGGAACGTCCGATATTAGCAGCCTTTACGGCCACTGCTACCCCAGAGGTTATGGAAGATATGCAGCGCCTTCTTCGTTTAGATGAGCCACAGGTGTTTGTCACTGGGCTGGGACGTGACAATTTGGAGATGTCCGTTCTGCGCGGAGAGAACAAGCGGGAATATGTGCTAGATTATGCAGCATCGCATACTCATCAATCGGGTATCATCTATGCTGCAACTCGTAAGGAAGTAGATGATTTATGCCAGCGGCTTCAGCAGCAAGGTTTATCCGCAGGCCGTTATCATGCTGGAATGAGTGATGCGGAACGTGCTTCAAGCCAAGAGGCTTTTTTGTATGATGATATTAGGGTTATTGTAGCTACCAATGCATTTGGTATGGGGATCGATAAATCGAACGTGCGTTACGTCATTCATTACAATATGCCGAAGAATATGGAATCTTACGTCCAAGAAGCCGGTCGCGCAGGCCGTGATGGTGAGCCTAGTCAATGTATCTTGCTCTTTAGTGCCCAGGATATTATGACCCAGAAGTTTCTGATTGAGCAGAATCCACAAGATTCTGAGCGTAAGCACAATGAATACCGGAAGCTGCAGCAAATGATCGACTACTGTTACACAACACGTTGCCTCCGCAGTGCCATGCTCGATTATTTCGGTGAAGCACATGATGATAAGCCCTGTGGCACATGCAGTTCATGCACAGACGATCGTGAACTGATTGACATTACGGTAGATGCGCAGAAAATATTCTCCTGCATTCACCGAATGCGCGAGCGTTTTGGGGTTTCCATGGTGGCGTCTGTACTGAAGGGCTCACGTGCCAAAAAAGTACTGGAGTACGGTTTTGACCGTCTGCCAACTTATGGTGTCATGTCCAACCGCACAGAAAAAGAAATTTCTGAGACGATTAATGTGCTTATATCCGAAGGGTTACTTGCACTTTCAGAAGGGCAATATCCGGTAGTGAAGCTGCAAAGTGCTGCGGCTGAGGTGCTAAGAGGTCAGCGGGAAGTAATGCAGCGTGTGCCTCGTCCTTCCAAGGCTGCTTCCGGTCAGCGCCGTTCTAGTCATCGTGACTTTTCGCCATCAGCTGTTAATGAGACTGTATTCGAACAACTCCGCCTGATCCGTCGTGAGCTGGCCAGCCGGGAGCATGTACCGTCCTATATTATTTTTAATGATGCGACCTTGCGTGAAATGAGTGTTGTCTGTCCGCAAAGCGAAGATGAAATGCTGAATGTTAAAGGGGTCGGGGAAGTGAAATTCCGCAAATACGGAAAGCCGTTCCTTGATTTTTTCCTGAATATGTCGGGGGATACGGAGACTTCGGATTATCATGATGAGTATGAATAAACAGAAACTATGAAATAACCTTATATAAGGGCAAATGTACGCTAGCTCGACGAATACAAGAACCTTGAATAATTTAAAGTGAAGGTCGTGAACCATGAAAGTCATTTTGTCTACACTGAACGCCAAATACATCCATACCTCATTAGCTATCCGTTGTTTGAAAGCATACAGCGAGAAGGACTTTGACATTGAGCTGACCGAGTATACGATTAAAGATCCGGTGATGAATATCGTCTCCGATCTGTTTCAGCGGAAACCGTCGGTTATCGGGTTTTCCTGTTATATATGGAATATCGAAGAGACGATCAAGGTCATCGATATTGTCAAAAAAGTTATGCCAGAGGTCACGATCATCTTAGGAGGACCTGAAGTTTCCTATGACACAACCTACTGGATGGAACGTCTGCATAATGTTGATTTCATCATCATGGGTGAAGGAGAAGAGACGTTAAATCATCTCCTGAAGGAGATTGAAGGCGACCAGAAATATCATCTGGTATTCGGAACCGCTTATCGTAAAAATGATGAGGTTATCATCAACCCGCCACGTCCGAAAGTCGAACTGAGTGATCTGCCTTCACCGCATCGTTTTGCGGAGGATGTACCGCATCTTGGCAAACGGGTGGTGTATTTTGAGACAAGTCGTGGGTGTCCGTTTAACTGTCAGTTTTGTCTATCGAGTATTGAGGTAGGTGTTCGTTATTTCGATATCGAGCGAACGAAATCAGACATTCTGTATCTCATTGAGAATGGTGCGAAGCTGATCAAATTTGTGGACCGTACATTTAATATTAAACGGGATTATGCGCTGGAGATGTTTCAATTCTTGATTGAAAATCATCAGGGCTGCGTATTTCAATTTGAGATCACAGCGGACATCATGCGTCCAGAGGTACTTGAATACTTGTCCGAAAATGCGCCTCCGGGTGTCTTCCGTTTCGAAATTGGTGTTCAGTCAACGAATGATCCGACTAACGAGCTTGTTAAACGCCGTCAAAATTTCTCCAAGTTGTCGCGTACCGTCAACATGATTAAAAAGAGCGGGAAGATAGATCAGCATCTGGACTTGATCGCTGGTCTTCCACTGGAAGATTACGATACTTTCCGTAAGACTTTTAACGATGTATTCGCTCTTGAACCTGAGGAACTGCAGCTCGGCTTCTTGAAGATGCTGCGTGGAACGGGAATGCGTATCGATGCCCACAAATACAATTATACGTATATGGACCAAGCGCCGTATGAAATTTTGGGCAACGATGTGATGCCTTTCTCGGATATTGTTAGGCTGAAACGACTTGAGGATGTACTGGAGAAATACTGGAATGCACACCGCATGGATCATACACTTAATTATTTAATGAAACATGAATTTTCGTCACCATTTGATTTCTTTCAAGAGTTTGGGGACTATTGGGAAGCGCAAGGCTGGCAAAAAATCGGGCATCAGCTGGAGGATTTATTTACCCGTTTGACAGCATTCCTTGAAAACCGTCAAACACCGCGCATGGAGATCATTTCAGGGCTTATGAAATTCGATTATTTCCTGGGACATAAATATAAGCCGCGCAAAATTTGGTGGGATTTCGTACAGGACAAGAGCGAATGGTCTTCACAGTTGAAACAAGTGGTGGAGACACAAGGGGATTTCACGGGTGGTCTTGCTGAGCTTGGTCTTGGTGAACGCGAGCTGCAAAAGCATGCGATGATTGAGGTTCTTCCTTTTAATCTCGAGGAGCTCATTGACGGAGATGCATCTGAGACATCCTTGAAGGAGAACGCCTCTCGAACGACCCTTGTTGTGCTGTATCAACAAACAGAGGACGGTCGACCGCAATATTTTACAAGAACGGTTTAAAAATCATCTTGATCCGGCAATCTAACAGGTAGAGGAGTGATGACCATGTTAGATAATCAGCGTTCCAAACGCAAAGGGAAAGATGAAGCAACTGTTGCGCCGGGTATGGACAGGCTTGATATGCTTCAGACAGAAGCAACCGAGGATGAAATTAAGCGTGGTGACTTTACTGAGGTTACACAGCTGATTATTGATCGGACGCCTGAAGATTAGGGTATGGTTCGCAAATCTTGTAGGTGAATGTTTGATCGAATGACATGAATAAGCGGCTGCAATCCGAATGGATCGCAGCCGCTTATTTTGTATGGGAATTTACTTATAATCAAAATGATGGAGATTCATTTATTGAACAGGTGCCTGCCCGCATTCACGGAACGCAAATCTGTTGCAACCTCTGCACTTGTTATGTTGAATATTTTTTAAAGCGTAATTCAGGGCCTCACCCGTATGCTCAAAGAAACGATCTTCTCCAATCTTAGCATAGCATCCTGTCTGCATAAGCAGTTTCTTAGGTTGTGCTTGGATTCCCGATACGATAACAACAACGCCGCGCTCTTTGAGATGATGGATCAGTTTGGAGAAATTGGATTCTCCGGTTGAATCCATAAACGGTACTTGACCCATTCGAAGCAGAACGACCTTAAGATTAGGATCTGTTAATAGCTTCTGTCCAAAATCCTCAAAGGTGTTCGTCGTACCAAAGAATAAATTACCTTCGACATTGTAAATGCCAATTTGATTACAATCATGCTTATCAGTGACAACATGCGGTCGAACTTTTCCTTTAGTAGAGGAGTGATCTGGTAATACTTTCTTCACCGCGAGCATACCGCTCATTCGTTTGATGAATAAAATAACAGCTAAAGCCAGTCCAACTTGAACGGCAACTGTTAATGTAGTGAATACTGTCAGAAGGAATGTGACAACGAGAATGAGCGAATCTTCTGTCCGTGTTCTGAGCATATGTCTAAACGATCTATATTCACTCATATTCCATGCTACAACCATTAAGATCGGTGCCATACTTGCTAATGGTATATTGGACGCATAAGGGGCAAACAAGACAACAATCAACAAGACCACAATCCCGTGAATAACTCCGGAAATTGGTGATACAGCACCGCTTTTAATGTTGGTAGCAGTACGTGCAATAGCGCCGGTTGCTGGAATCCCACCGAATAGAGGAGTTGCCATGTTAGCAATACCTTGTCCGATTAATTCGCGGTTACTGTTATGCTTAGTACCCGTCATTTCGTCAGCTACAACGGCTGACAGTAACGATTCAACACTTCCCAGCATGGCGATAATTAGCGCGGGCTGAATCATCGTCACGATGCGATCCCAGCTTAGGTCCAGAGGTACAAATTCAGGAAATCCTCCAGGAATAGTTCCATAAGCTGACCCGATGGTTGTTACTTTGCCTGGGAACAGCCAGGTAGCGATCAAGGTAGTAACGACGATACCAACAAGAGAGGCTGGAACCTTACGCGAGATCTTTGGAGTAATTAAGAGTATAGCGAGACAGATGACGGCGATAAGGACACTGTACAGATTCAGGGAAGAAATCCGCATAAATATTTCCTTCATGTTATAAAAGAAATATTCGTGGCTTTCGACACCTTGTAGGCCCAGAAAATTAGAGATTTGCCCACTGAAGATAATGACAGCAATTCCTGATGTAAATCCAATCGTGACAGGCTTTGGTATGAATCTGATGAGAGAGCCTAAACGGAGAAGCCCCATAAGGACGAGAAATATCCCTGCAAGAAACCCGGCAATAAGAAGATTTTCATAACCGTACTGAAGAACGACTCCGAGCAAAATCGGAATAAAAGCTCCTGTCGGACCACCAATTTGAAATTTTGAGCCTCCGAGCAAGGAGATCAGTATGCCAGCAATGATCGTTGTATAGAGACCATATTCGGGCTTTACGCCAGAAGCGATAGCAAAGGCCATCCCTAACGGAATAGCAACAATCCCTACAATACATCCAGAAATCAAATCCTTACGAAAAGAACTTGCTGAATAATGACTAAATTGTTCAACCCATTTCATTGAAATTCCCTTCTTTTCTTATATTCAGTCTACATAGATTGTTAAGTGTTAATTTCCTTGTTTACTGATATCCTCCAAGAGTGAGATGGACTCCACCAGATGGTTGTTAAATATTTGACGGGCCACCTCAAGCAGATCACTGATGAGAGGATCTCGTAGTGAATAGATTACGGTAGTTCCTTCTTTGACGGTGAAGACTAAATTCTTAGCACGAAGCACAGCTAGCTGTTGGGACACAGCTGAGCCCTCCGATCCTAGCATCGATTGGAGCTCATTAACATTTCGCTCTCCCTGACTAAGTATTTCGAGAATTCGAATTCTCATGGGGTGAGCGAGTGCTTTGAAAAAATCTGCTTTAAACTGCTGGATGTTTCGGTCCATAGGTAGTTGCTCCTTGGTTTTATATATTTATATATATGAATTTTTGAATATTTGAGCCGGCAATCATATTATCATGAAAAGAAACACTAGAATGTGATAAATGTATCACTTCATAAGCAGAAGAATTCGTTACATAAGTGGGAAATGAGAGATGTGAGTATGAAAAAAGAGGCCGCGATCCATATGGATCACAGCCTCTTTTTGTAAGGAAGCGAAAAGAAAGTGTAGAACTACAATACAGGATCAGCAGCAGGCGAGTCTTTGCCAAAGCTCTTAACTTGCCGATCTAGCCATTCAAGTATGTGGGAAGCAACTTCATCACGGTTAATTTCATGCAGCATTTCATGACGTCCATCAGGATACAACCTGTATTCTAACTGCTCAACGCCGAGTTTTTGATAGAGATCGATAAGGTTACGAACACCTTTTCCATGCATACCTACAGGGTCCATATCTCCAGAAAAAATATATATCGGCTTATCTTTCACGAGCTTGCTTAACATCTCCGGTGTATGGATCTGCCTGAGCAAATGAAAGAACTCTTGAAAGAATCGTGCAGAGCATATTTTTCCGCAGTAAGGATCGTTAATGTAACGATCGACTTCCTGCTCGTCTCTTGACAGCCAGTCAAAAGGAGTCCGAATCGGGCCAAAACCTTTGTTATAAGGACCGAATACAATTGTATTGATCAGAACACTTCGGTGACGAGCACCCTTTATTTTGACTTGGGCTCCCGCGAGGCGTTCACCGATACGGAGTAGACCACGCGGACCATTTGAGCCTGACAGGATGAAACCATCAAAATGTTCAGCATATGTGCACATAATCTTTTGTGTGATGAAGGAGCCCATACTGTGACCGAGCAAGTAATGCGGAATGAGCGGATGCTTCTTATGAATGATGGTAGAGAGGAGGACTATATCCTCAATCATCCCCTCAAATCCATTATCCCCAGCATCGCCTAAAGCTTGAAGACTCTCAGCCGTTCTGCCGTGTCCACGATGATCATTGGCGTAGACGGCGTAACCGTTCCCGGTAAGAAGGTTAGCAAGTTCTTCGTATCGAGCACCAGTTTCACTGACACCATGTACGATTTGAAGAACACCTTTAATCTCTTTATCCGGATCTGGAAACCATTGATATACAAATACGTTCATTCCCTGGTTATTGAGCATCGTAAACGTTTCTGATTGCATCGCTTTCTGGCACCTCCACAAAACGATTAATTTCACGTGCATATTTCAGCATGCAATAAATTAATGACGAATAAGATCAATTGCAGTATGCCTTACTTATATCTAATCAAATTTACGGCAGATAAGAACGTAGAACGGTTGCGTTCCCATCAAGTGTATAGGATCCGAGATTCGCAGGCACCAGGAAGCATTGTCCGGAAGCGTATGCTTGAGAACCGCCTTCCCATTTCAAAGTACCTTCGCCGTCACACACAACTAAAATGGTGAAGCTGTCTTCCGTAGTGGTAAGGTTCCAAGGACCTTCTACGATCCCTTTTTCTACGATAAAATAAGGTGATTTGGCAAGCTCAAGCCATTCTCCTGCTACGGCACCATCAGTGCTCATGGTTGTTGCGCCAGAGCCTTCGTATGCTGTTACATTTAAGGAATCCTCGATATGTAACTCACGTGGCTTACCGTCAAGACCAGGGCGATTATAATCGAAGATGCGGTAAGTGGTGTCGGAGTTTTGCTGAATTTCAGCAACAACAACGCCAGCGCACAGTGCATGGACCGTTCCAGCCGGAATATAGAATGTATCGCCAGCTTTAACAGGTACTTCTTGGAGTGTATCCATAACCGTACCGTCCTCTAGCGCTTTTTTCAGATCCTCACGAGTAACGCCTTCCTTCAGCCCGTAAATAATTTTGGCATCCGGTTTTGCGTCCAGCACGTACCACATTTCAGTTTTACCCAATTCGCCTTTTGGTAGTCCTTCATATTCATCGGTTGGATGCACTTGAACAGATAGGTCATCATTGCAATCGAGTAACTTGATCAACAGAGGGAAACGGCCATTAACCTCAGAAAATCCTTTCTTACCGAACCATTCAGGACCGAATTGTTCACGTACCTGATCTAAACCTAATCCAGCCAGCTCGCCATTAACAACGGATGTCGTTCCGTTCGGATGATCAGCAATCATCCAGCCTTCGCCGATATGGCCTTCGGGAATTTTAAGGCCGAACTGTTCTAGGGCACGCCCGCCCCATACACGTTCTTTAAATTCTGGTTGGAATAATAGAGGATACGGTTTTGTCATGATGCTCATCTACCTTTCATAGACCAAGTATAGTATTGCTAAAACGCTTACTACAAAAACTCATTTTACAACCATGCTTATCATAACGGCTTTTTTCGCTCGAGCGCAATAAGGTAAGGTGCATTTGGTCGTTGAATCCCCCGATAAATGATGGCTTGCGCGGTACGCATAGAAAGAGCTGAAGCCCATGATTCTACCGCCGCTGCTTCTTGTCCACCGCCTTCATGTCCCGGGTAGAGGACAATGGTCACGATTCCTCCAGGTGCCAGAATGTCTAGGCTTGCTTCAAGCGCGGAGATGGTGGTGTCCGTCAAGGTGATAATATGTTTGTCCGCTTGTTCGGAAGGCAAGTATCCAAGATTAAACATAATAACAGACACCTTGCCATGGTATTCATTCGGTATACAGGTCTTCATGTTCGCATGGCTTTCTTGATATAGAGAAACTTCTGCTAACCGATCGGAAGGATCCTTGCTTAACCGTTCGCGCGTCAGCTTCAAGGCTTCTTCCTGGATGTCAAAAGCAAAAACCTGGCCTCGTGGACCTGCCGTTTTGGCAAGAAACAGGGTGTCAGCTCCTGTTCCTGCCGTAGCATCAACCGCAATGCCGCCGGAATGAAGACGCCCCTCAACAAGCTTATGGGCATAACTCAACACGGAAAGGAAGCCCATCAGCATTCCCTCCACATTTTACCCTGCCAGGTATCACGCTGCTTTAACTCGGCATCAATTGCATTTAATACTTCCCATTTCTTCAAACTCCACATCGGTCCGATCAATAGATCGCGTGGAGCGTCTCCTGTTAGACGATGAACAATCATTTCTGGCGGCAAAAATTCTAATGTATCAACAATCAGCTTAATGTATTCATCTTGTTCCAGGAAGCGAAGAAGCCCGGCTTCATATTGCTTCACCATCGGCGTTTTGCGCATAAGATGTAATAGGTGAATCTTAATGCCTTGTACGTCCATATTGGCAACAGCGCGACCTGTATCAAGCATCATTTCATGACTTTCTTGAGGAAGGCCGTAAATGATGTGTGTACACACACGGATGTTATGCTTGCGAAGTTTTTCCACAGCTTTGAGATAACATTCAGTGTCATGTGCACGGTTTATCAGTTCGGAGGTTGAATCATGAATCGTCTGCAGCCCCATTTCAACCCATAAATAGGTGCGCTCATTAAGTTCGGCCAAATACTCAACGACATCATCAGGCAAGCAATCGGGCCGCGTAGCAATGGATAAGCCAACAACACCAGGCTGCTGCAAGATAACCTCGAAGTATTCCCGAAGCTCCTCAACAGGTGCGTATGTGTTGGTATAGGCCTGAAAATAACCAATATATTTAGCATGAGGCCATTTCAGGTGCATCTTATCTCGAATGGTATTGAACTGAGTCACAAGATCGTCACGTCTGCGTCCGGCAAAATCCCCGGAACCTCTGGCACTGCAGAATGTGCAACCTCCTTTGGCGATGGTGCCATCACGATTCGGGCAAGTAAAGCCTGCATCCAACATAACTTTGAAGACTTTATCTTGAAAATGGTTTCGCATCTCATAATTCCATGTATGAAATCGTTTGTCACCCCATAATAGTGGAGCGGATCTAAGAGGTGTGTTCATGTGTTCTCCTTTAAAATTTACATTTTTCATAGCGTACATCCGATTCTTATTATATTGTAACAAAAAACGGATCTCTAAGTCATGCGGGTGCAAACTTACGTTTTCCGTCACTTGATCGTATTTCATGAAATTGCTATATTTATTATGAGAATAATCGATTCAATATTATTAGAATTGTTTAATAATCAAATAATAAGTGGAATTCATATCTGTTAGAGGTTGTGGATATACTAATACCATGAGGTGATTAGAATGAATTCGACTACAGTTAGCAAAAGTGATCCTAAAGAAAGAATCGCTGTGGAGTTTACCCCGGATGAGGCATTGGCCATGACAGGAGTAGAGTTTCATGCCAATCATGAGATCAAAGCATCAGCACAACGGAAAATCCGGGCAGCATTCGAGAAGTCATTTGAATTTGCAGCTAAAGAAACGTAAACTAACCACAGTTTAACTATCGCGGAACCCCAATTCCAAATATATAGAAAAGGGAACCATTTTTTTGTCTAGTGCAAAAGAATAAGGTTCCTTTTTCTTTTGGCTCTTTACATTTGGATGTAACTTCGTCACAATGTTTCAGTATAACAACTAAAAGGACAAGTTTCGGAGGTATATCATGCGTTTACGTGGAAGAAAAGGAATCCGGGAAAATCTGGAGCAGCAGAAGGATTTGGTTGTTCTAGATCCCCAGCAATATAAAGGGAAATGGGCTTCTCTGTTTGGCAATGACAAGCCTATTCATGTTGAATTCGGTATGGGTAAAGGGCAATTTATCAGCCAAATGAGTTATAAGAACCAAGATGTGAATTTTATCGGTGTCGATATGTACGACGAGCTGATTCGCCGCGCTAGTGAGAAGGGGCGTAATGCTTGGGCTGCTGAGAATGTGGAGACACCTCCGAATTTGAAGCTCGCTTTGATGAATATCGAGAATGTTGAGGAAGTCTTTGAGCCTGGAGAGATTGAGCGGATTTATTTAAATTTCAGTGATCCATGGCCAAAGATCAAACATGGTCGTCGTCGTTTGACTCACCCACGCTTTTTGGATAAGTACCGTGTTATTCTGAATGAACGTGGTCAAATTCACTTTAAGACAGATTCCGTAAGCTTATTTGAATTCTCACTAAACTCCTTTGCGGATTACGGATTGCAAATGACTAACATTTCCCTTGACCTTCACCGTGAAGGTCTGAATGAAGAATTCGTAATGACGGAGTATGAGACTAAATTTGTCGGACAAGGTGTTAAAATCCATCGTTGTGAAGTGATTGTCGGTGAAGAAGCTCTGGCGGCTTACCAAACTGAACGATTGAAGAAATATGGAAAATAAATAAGTTTAGCCCTGTTTTTATTTAGGGTGGAATGATGATAGCGCTTGCATCTATTTATAATAGAAGATATTCGTTCTTTGAGCTCAAAAAAGGTGCCTCCTGATCAGGAGTGCACCTTTTCGTTTTCCAGCATATCAATAATGCTGCGCGCGCTTTGCAGTGGATGATATCGCGAAATATTTTCTAAGTTTTGTAAGCGATTCTTAACAATTGTGTCGTATTGGCTGATCAGCATATTCATCCATTTACCAATCACTTCAAGGGATGATATCGGCTCTCCGAGGCCCTGTGCAGTAAAGTAGTGGAAGTTCTCTTCTTCTTGTCCGGGAAGAGGATGGTGGAACAGCATCGGAATTCCTTTGGCAAGTCCTTCTGTGCAGGTCATTCCTCCAGGTTTGGTTACGAGCAGATCAGAAACCTCCATCAACTTATCAACTTCGCGTGTAAAGCCCAATATGCGTATATTGGGATGTTGGTACCGAGGGTTATTCTCCATTTCGATACGAGCCTTGTCATTGTTCCCGAAGCAAAAGATCACCTGTATTTCTTCACGCCATCTCGTTAAATATTCATGAACCACCTGATCATTCATCATTCCCCAGCCGCCTCCCATTACGAGGACAGTAGGCATTTCAGACAGCTGAAATTGCTCACGGATTTTCGCTTTACTTGGACGTTCCCAGAAGTCAGGGTGAATCGGAATACCAGTGACTTGAATTTTGGCTTGAGAGACCCCACGATTTAGTAGCTTGCTCTTCACTTCTGGTGTCGAGACAAAATATCGATCGACCTCAGGACTGATCCATGTATCATGTGCATCATAGTCTGTTATGACGGTACATAGCGGAACATCTGTTCCAAGACGCTTTAGGCGAGAAATGACTGCACTTGGAATGAAATGGGTGCATACGATGATGTCAGGTCTCAACTGCTCTACTACATTCTTGGTACTCGTATAAAAAATTCGGTGCAGCGCAAGCGTCGTGAACCGATTAAAGGATTTTTGATGCCGATACATATAACCGATTAGCCGCGGCTGGGACGTCAGGGTTTTACGATAGGCTGAAATGATCAAGGGAGCAATCTTTGGATTAAGAAAGCTTCCGAGTTCAATGACCCTCGTTTGAATGTTCGGCGATAATTGCCGTAAACTGCTGGAGAGCGCGTGAGCGGCCTGTGTATGGCCGGCGCCGAAGCCCTCCGATAACAGTAATACTCTTTTTTTAGCCACTCTAAATTTCACCCGTTCCTGCAGCGTTATTTCATATCCATAACATATCGACTTTATGGGAAGATTGCAACTTACATCCGCCTGTTTTGCTGTTGAAAAGACTGGAATGCTTAACCGAAGGATTGAAATAGGAAGCTTCATTATTCGCTAAATTATGGAAGAAATAATGGAATTTTATTTATTAAGGACTTTTGACCTGCTTTCCCGATTTTCTATACAGCAAGTGGCCAAATGGATATTTAATGTGCGAATAAGAGGTGTGAAAAGTTTCGAACTTTGGCGGAAATAAAGGTCTGTGGTCTTTTGACTTGAAGTAAAGTTCCCGATACAATGATTCAAATGGGCGGCAAAAGTTTAAAAATTCTTGGAGTCTTGGATAAACTTTTTCTCAGTTCATTCGTCTAATTAAATAGCGGACAAAGTTTTTTTTAGAAAAAAGGGCACAAGAGAGAAATAAAAAGTAAGAAAACAGATGAAAATAAGAACTAATGCCGTTTGAATCGAAGCTTGCTGGCATGCTGAAAGCGAGCGAAGCTCTTTTTAACAAGATACTTCGAAATTAGAGCTATTCACGCTTTTGACAAATGGTCTTAAAGTGTGGAAAATCGATATGACGTGCGAAAACAGTTCTGTGACACCAGAGCTGAGATATTAAACAGAAACAGTTACAAAGGGTCATGTAAGTCAAAACTAAACTAGAGAATAGAAAAAAAACAAAAAACATCACATTCTCAGGGTATAAAAGGGGGTAATGGAGAATCATGATAGACGCCATCTTTATCGCGCTTCAACTTTTATTGGCCGCGGTTGGTGTGTACCAGTTTGTATTCTCTTTATTTGGTCTGTACAAGAAGAAGAAAAAGAAGAATTTCGAGCCGACAAAGTCATTTGCGGTGCTCGTTGCTGCCCATAATGAAGAGCAAGTTGTCGGAGCATTACTGGAAAACCTAAAACAGTTAAACTATCCTAAAGATTTATATGAAGTGTTCGTTATTTGTGATAACTGTACAGATCGTACCGCATCTATTGTCCGTGAACATGGAATGAATGCGTGTGTTCGTACGAACAAGAATCTTCGCGGTAAGGGATATGCAATTGAATGGATGCTGAAGGAACTTTGGGCTATGCCTCGTCAGTATGACGCAGTCGTTATGTTTGATGCTGACAACCTGGCACATCCGGACTTCCTGATTGAAATGAATAATGATCTTTGCTCTGGAGCTAAAGTTATCCAGGGATATATTGATACTAAGAATCCTGAAGATTCTTGGATTACAGCTGCGTATGGTGTGTCCTATTGGTACATCAACCGTCTGTGGCAGCTGTCCCGTCACAACCTGAATATGGCTAACTTCCTTGGTGGTACAGGAATGTGTTTCGAGACGAACCTGCTTAAGGAAATTGGCTGGGGTGCAACAAGTCTTGTTGAGGATTTGGAGTTTACAATGCGCAGTGTCATGCGTGGTGTGTACCCAAAATTCAACTATGATGCAAAGGTATTTGATGAGAAGCCATTAACCTTTAAGGCTTCGGCAAGACAGCGTCTTCGCTGGATGCAGGGTCACTTTACGGTAGCACGCCGTTACTTCTTTCCGCTGCTTTGGCGTGCGATTAAAGAACGTAGCATTGTAAAGCTGGATCTTGCGCTGTACGGAGTTAACGTATATATCGTGTTGCTCACGTTTGTGTTGACTGCGATACTCTGGGCAGATGCCTCGTTGTTTGATGGAAACATTGCTAATTTGTATGGTTATTTACCCCTGTGGCTTAGTTTCACTGCCATTGCGGCTAACGTTTTTACCTTCATGATTGCAATGATCCTGGAGAAAGTAACGTTTAAGAAAGTGTACGCTTATCTTATTTTGTTCCCGGTATATCTCTTGTCTTGGTATCCGATCACCGTTTATGCGTTCTTCACACAAAACAATAAACAGTGGAGCCACACAGAGCATACTCGTGTGGTGCGTTTGGAGGAAGTACAGAGCAAGCAGGGCTAATTTTAAGAAAGCTTTCGAAAAATAGTTGACTGATCCTTTGAAGGTGTGGTAAACTATTTTGGTGTTAAACTAAATACTGATTGTAAGTAGAAGCACCGCTTCTCACCTGACCGACATAATGTTGGCTGGTTTGATCACTTTATCTATGAATGAAGTAAATTCATTTTTTGAGATGTGTATCAAATAGGGATGCCGGTGATTGAATCGGTATCCCTTTATTTTTGTCTTTTGACAAATAGGATTTAATATATTTGGAGGTGGAGTACTATCAGTAAGGAACATATGATCAATGACGAAATTCGGGCGAAGGAAGTACGTTTGGTTGGCGCTGAAGGCGAACAAATCGGTATTAAATCGACTCGTGAAGCGCTACAAATGGCAATTGATCTTAATCTTGACCTGGTGAACGTGGCTCCTCAGGCGAAACCGCCTGTTTGCCGCATCATGGACTACGGAAAATTCCGCTATGAACAGCAGAAGAAAGAGAAGGAAGCCCGCAAGAACCAGAAAATCGTTGATATCAAGGAAGTATGGTTCCGAGCTAACATTGAGGAGCACGATTACCAAACGAAGCTTCGCAATGTCGTGAAATTTTTGAAAGAAGGCGACAAGGTGAAATGCTCTGTGCGTTTCCGCGGTCGTGAAATCACTCATGCCAGCATTGGCCAGAAGATTTTAGAGCGCGTTAAAGAAGAAGTTGCCGAACTGTGCATCGTGGAGCGCCAGCCTAAGCTGGAAGGCCGCAGCATGATTATGATCTTGGCTCCTAAAGCCTAAGAGACATTATGAGGAGGAAGTTGTTACTATGCCTAAAATGAAAACACACAGCAGCCTGAAAGGCCGCTTCAAAATTACCGGTACTGGTAAAGTGAAACGTTACAAAGCTTACAAAAACCATTTGCTGTCCCACAAATCCAAGCGTGCGAAACGTGTTCTCGGAACTAGCCCTGTTATGGCACCTGGAGACGTTAAACGCTTGAAACAAGGCTTGGCTAACTTGAAATAGTAAACAACAATTATTGGGAGGTCTTTTAATATGGCACGAGTTAAAGGCGGATTCGTTGTTCGTCGTAGACATAAAAAAGTATTGAAACTTGCTAAAGGTTATTTCGGTTCTAAACACCGTATCTTTAAAACTGCTAACGAGCAGGTTATGAAATCATTGGTATACGCATACCGTGACCGTCGTCAGACGAAACGTAATTTCCGCAGATTGTGGATCGTACGTATCAATGCTGCTGCACGTCTGAATGGTTTGTCTTACAGCAAAATGATGCACGGCTTGAAATTGGCTGGTGTGGATATCAACCGCAAAATGCTGGCTGATCTGGCTGTAAATGACCTAAACGCATTCAATTCTTTGGCAACTGTAGCTAAAGAAAAAGTGAATGCTTAAGATATAACTATGGAGAAGAACCGCCTTTTAGGCGGTTCTTTTTTTTGTCTTTTATTGTTAACCAAGGGCGACTAAACAAGCGTTCGATCTAATCCGGGAATACACTGGACTGTATATACCGAAGGAGGGATTTTATGCGTAAACCTGTTAGTAAAGCCGTGGTTAAACAATATTTAGGCAAAGAGATCATCGCGTATAAGAAGGACGGGAGTTTTGTTACTGGCAAGCTGGTTCGAATTTCTGGAGATCGTCTCATTTTGGAAAGCAATAAAACAAAAAAAGTTAGAACGAAGGCCTTTTTACCACTTGTGCTCTTTGATCTGTTGGCTGTAGGAACGGCACCATATGCGTTTGGTGGCGGCTATGGCCCAGGTTTTGGAGGATATCCGGGTCCAGGTTATGGCCCTGGTTATGGCCCTGGTTTTGGTTTTGGAGGTTACCCAGGAGGGTTTTTCTGGTAATTCTTTTACCATACTTTCTCCATCTCATAGCATTGACTAGGCGTGATAATACGTACGGTTTTGTAGCCAAGCTTCTGGTAAAAAGAGAGACCTTTATGATTGCCTAAATCAACCATGACCTTTGCTCGTTTGCATCCACGAGATAGAGCAAAACTCTCTGCATGCTGCATCAAGGAAACACCTAGTCGTTTCCGCTGAACGGCCGGTGCAACAGCCAACATGTCAATGTATAACAATTCTCCATGAAGCATAAAATGGACAAAAGCCACAGCAATTCCGTTCGGCTCCTTGGAGGCTACGAATGTGACACCTCGTCGGAGTCTGGTCGGTATATCTTTACTAATGATTTCCAACTCTTTGGGAGTAAGGTGCGATAATGGGATGAGTTGAGACTCAATTAATTGCAAAATAATGGGGTCATCCTGTTCTGGATTTCGATATCGAATCATTAAATCCTGCCTCCCTTCGCGGCCGCTGAACATTTCTCGAATTATCATATGTGGCAAGGGTTGGAAGCGTGTTAGCGCGAGTTTATTCAAGGGGTAAAGGCAGGCCAAGCGAAAAAAGCTAACGTATGAAGTAAAATAAATGTGTTGACTTCTCGAATCAATGAATCTTATAATGTTCCTAAACATTTTAACGAATAATTCAATCGGCAATGATGAGGACGAAGTTTAAAGGGCTCTTTTGCTCAGAGAGTGGATGGATCAGCTGCAACCTCCACCAAAATCCCTTTTATACGAGCTCACCTCGGAGCTGTTTCCCTGAAAAACGTTACGCTAATGCTTCAACGCATTAACATGACAGTGTCTATTAGGGGAAATCGACTGGTTCTCGTTACGAACCGCAGATATTGAAGCAAGGTTTTTTGGTATTGTGCTTCATACCTGCTGAGGCTTTGCATTGCGAGATGCGAGGCAAAAATGGGTGGTACCACGGAAGCTAAACCTTTCGTCCCTCACACGGAGAAATCCGGCGTGGAGGGCGGAAGGTTTTTTTGTTATTCAAGCTTTAAGTGAGATCCAATATTTGAGAGGAGGATGACTGATGAGCGCGCAAACTCCAGAAGTGCGGTCTACAGAACAATTACGTGAGAAATGGATGAAGCCCGAAGTGATTACCGGATCGGAAATCTTGCTTCGGAGCCTTCTTTTGGAAGGTGTCGAGTGTGTCTTTGGGTATCCGGGAGGAGCCGTACTGTACATTTACGATGCGATGTATGGATTTGAGGATTTCAAGCATGTCTTGACTCGCCATGAACAAGGCGCAATTCATGCGGCTGACGGATATGCCCGGGCAAGTGGCAAAGTCGGCGTCTGCATTGCAACGTCAGGACCGGGGGCAACCAACCTCGTCACCGGTATTGCAACGGCTTATATGGATTCAGTCCCAATGGTTGTGATTACGGGTAACGTAGCAACAACATTGATCGGAACAGACGCATTCCAAGAAGCCGACATCACCGGTATTACGATGCCGATCACGAAGCATAGTTATTTGGTTCGGGATGTGGAGGACCTGCCGCGAGTCATCCATGAAGCCTTTCACATCGCAAACACAGGACGTAAAGGACCTGTACTGATCGACATTCCAAAAGATGTCTCGGCAGCGAAGGCGCTATTTAACCCAGGTGAGCATATAAACCTGAGAGGTTATAATCCTCGTTCCGTTCCTAATCGCTTGCAACTCGATAAACTGTGTCGGGCAATTGAGGATGCAGAGCGGCCAATGATTCTTGCCGGCGGCGGTGTCATTTACTCAGGAGCACATGAGGAGCTGTATGAATTCGTAAAGCGGACACAGATTCCGATTACAACAACGCTTCTTGGACTTGGAGCTTTCCCAAGCGGACACGATCTGTGGACGGGAATGCCGGGGATGCATGGAACCTACACTTCCAACCAAGCTATTCAAAACTGTGATTTGCTAATTAACATTGGAGCTCGCTTTGATGACCGGGTAACTGGAAAACTCGATGGTTTTGCTCCACATGCGAAAATCGTTCATATCGATATCGATCCTGCAGAGATTGGCAAAAACGTTCCAACTGACATTCCGATTGTCGGAGATGTTAAAACCGTACTTGAAATGCTCAATCCAGATGCACCTGCTGCGACGAAGGCGGATGCATGGAGAGAACAGATCGGTAAGTGGAAGGCGGAGTACCCGTATAAATATACGGATTCCGATACAGTGTTGAAGCCGCAGTGGGTTATTGAGATGCTGGATGAAACGACAAACGGCGAAGCGATTGTAACAACGGATGTAGGTCAGCATCAAATGTGGTCTGCACAGTATTACAAATTTAACCAACCGCGTTCATGGATTACATCCGGCGGTCTTGGAACGATGGGCTTCGGGTTCCCTTCAGCGATTGGTGCTCAGATGGCGCATCCGGAACGTCTGGTTATCTCGATTAACGGAGATGGCGGCATGCAGATGTGTTCACAGGAACTTGCAATCTGTGCCATTAACAATATTCCTGTAAAAATTGTTGTTATCAACAATCAGGTACTTGGAATGGTTCGTCAATGGCAAGAGCTGATCTATGAGAACCGTTACAGTCATATCGATCTTTCAGGAAGCCCAGATTTCGTGAAGCTTGCTGAAGCATACGGAGTAAAAGGCTTGAGAGCTACAACGAAAGAAGAAGCACGTGCCGCTTGGGCAGAGGCCTTGGAAACTCCTGGACCTGTTCTCATCGATTTCGTAGTAGAGAAGGGTGAAAATGTATATCCGATGGTAACCCAGGGCTCAACAATTGATCAAATGCTGATGGGGGATGCGTAAGATGATGAGTTTAAAACATACCATTGCCGTACTCGTAAACGATCAGCCTGGCGTCCTGCAACGGGTTTCCGGACTGTTCGGCCGTAGAGGCTTCAACATTGAGAGCATCACGGTGGGTCAATCGGAGGAAGCGGGTCTATCCCGAATGGTTATTGTCACAACGGGTGATGACACAACACTGGAACAAATTGAGAAGCAGCTTTACAAGCTGATCGATGTTATCAAAGTCATTAACCTAAGTTCAAAGCCGATGGTTGCAAGAGAATTGGCACTGATCAAGGTGAAGGCTGAGCCAGCGGCAAGGCCAGAAATACTCGGTGTGGTTGATACCTTCCGTGCATCTGTTGTCGATATCGGGGCAGTCAATATGATGGTTCAAGTTGTCGGAGATACAGGGAAGATCGATGCCATGATCGAGCTACTTAAGCCATACGGAATTCGTGAACTAACCCGGACCGGAGCTACTGCGATGATTCGTGGTAATGCGTAACCAATCACTATATTAATTAACAATTAGCATGGAACACACCCGAAGCATGAGGAGCGGGTGTTTCAGAAGATCGGGGAATGCAACCGGGTCTGTTGAAATACCCGCTCATTCATGAAGGGTTTTAAATTAAAGGAGGACTTATAAAATGCCAGTAACTACTTATTATGAATCAGATGCAGAACTAAGTGTTTTGAAAGACAAAACAATTGCCGTAATCGGATACGGAAGCCAAGGCCATGCTCAAGCGCAAAACTTGCGTGATAGCGGAATTAATGTGGTTATCGGTCTTCGTGAAGGTAAATCATTCGATAAAGCAAAAAATGACGGTTTTGAAGTATTGCCTGTTGCTGAAGCTGTTAAGCTTGCAGATGTTGTACAAATCTTGATGCCTGATGAAACACAAGCTTCTGTGTACAAAAATGATATCGAACCAAACCTGAAAAAAGGTGCGGCATTGATGTTCTCACACGGATTCAATGTTCACTTTGGACAAATCGTAGCTCCAAAAGAAAACGATGTCCTTCTCGTTGCTCCTAAATCTCCAGGTCACATGGTACGTCGTACTTATGTTGAAGGCTTTGGCGTTCCGGGTCTCATCGCTGTTGAGAAAGATGCAACTGGACAAGCAAAAGAAATCGGTCTTGCTTATGCTAAAGGTATTGGCTGTACACGTGCTGGCGTTATCGAAACTTCATTCCGTGAAGAAACAGAAACAGACCTGTTCGGTGAGCAAGCTGTACTATGCGGTGGTGTATCTGCGCTGATCAAAGCTGGATTTGAAACTTTGACTGAAGCTGGATATGCTCCTGAAATGGCATACTTTGAGTGTCTGCATGAACTGAAGCTGATCGTTGATATGATCTATGAAGGTGGACTTGCTTCCATGCGTGATTCCATCAGTAACACTGCGGAGTACGGTGACTATGTAACTGGTCCTCGCATTGTAACCGAAGAAACGAAAAAAGCGATGAAAGAAGTATTGTCCGACATTCAACAAGGTAAATTCGCTCGCGACTTTATCCTTGAGAATCAATCTGGCCGTGCATTCCTGACAGCTACTCGTCGCAACGAGTCCGAGCATCCAGTTGAAGTTGTTGGTTCACAGTTGCGTGAAATGATGCATTGGATCAAGAAGTAATAGCGTATAATGTACTACTAATTATTTTAATTCCGGCGGTATGGGATGTTCGATATTCCAGCCGCCGGAAGTTTATCTAAAGCCATAAACTTCAAGGAGGTGTCAGCATGCGTAAGATTTATGTTTTTGACACAACGCTGCGGGATGGAGAGCAATCGCCCGGAGTTAACTTAAACACTCGAGAAAAAGTAGAGATTGCCCATCAGCTTGAGAAGCTGGGAATCGACCGCATGGAGGCTGGTTTTCCTGCGGCTTCGCCGGGCGATTTGGCAGCTGTGAACGCTGTAGCGCGAGCTGTGAAGAATGTGACAGTTATTGGTCTGTCTCGTTCACGTGAGCAAGATATCGATGCCGTCCGCGAAGCGCTCCAAGGTGCGCAAGATCCATGTATCCACGTATTCCTCGCGACATCACCAATTCACCGTCAGTTTAAACTGCGGATGGAGAAAAACCAGGTACTGGAAACAGCGCAGGCTGCAATCCGTTACGCCAAGAAGTATTTCTCTAAGATTGAGTTTTCGCTTGAGGATGCAGGTCGTACAGAGCGTGACTTTATGGCTGAAATGGTTGGCATGGCAGTACGTGAAGGTGTCAATGTGGTCAACATTCCGGATACCGTCGGTTATTTGAATCCGTCGGAATACGGTGCGATATTTAAATATTTGAAAGAAACAGTTCCAGATATCGAGAAGGTACAGCTGAGTGCACACTGTCATAATGACCTTGGTATGGCGACAGCCAATACACTTGCGGCTATTATGAACGGAGCAGATCAGATTGAAGGTACAGTGAATGGAATAGGAGAACGAGCAGGGAATACGGCGATAGAAGAAATCGCTATGGCCCTGGAGACCCGTCAAGAGTTCTTCCAAGCGAAGACAGGTCTGCAATTGACTGAAATCGCTCGAACTAGCCGTCTTGTGAGTAAACTGACAGGGATGGTTGTTCCTGGAAACAAAGCTATTGTAGGTGCTAATGCTTTTGCTCATGAATCTGGTATTCATCAGGATGGTATGCTGAAAGAAAAGACGACTTATGAGATTATGACTCCGGAATCGATTGGTCTCAAGGAAAGCAAATTGGTACTCGGTAAGCATTCTGGACGTCATGCCTTCCGTGAAAAGCTGTTGGATCTTGGATATGAGCTGAGCGAGGAGCAGGTGAATGAAGCTTTTGCCAAGTTCAAGGTTCTAGCTGATAAGAAAAAAGAAGTTAATGATGATGATTTGCTCGCATTGCTGGAAGAGAAGCTAACTGACACGCCGGAAGTGTTTAGGCTGGATACGATGCTTGTAACTTATGGTAATGCTTCGACTCCTAAAGCACGCGTTGCGATCGAGACGGAGAATGGAATCATTGAGGAAGAGGCGGAAGGAAACGGATCAGTTGATGCCATTTATAATGCTATTGATAAGGTAACAGCGGAAGAGGTTACTCTTTCTGATTATTCCATCAAGTCTGTATCTCGTGGTAAAGATGCATTAGGTGAAGTTCATGTGGTTCTGTCGCAAAATGATGTGGCCGCACAAGGCCGGGGGCTTAGCACAGATATCCTGGAAGCAAGTGCCCGTGCTTATGTGGATGCGGTTAATCAGTTGATCGAAAAGCGCAAAACCTTTAGTCAACGTGATCGCGTCACATTGTAACATATCATTGATTCACCTAAGCGACTGGTGAATAAACAATAAACAGGCTCCCGAGATTTCATTCGGGAGCCTGTTTATTGTTGCACGGCAGCATTAGAGCGAGCTTCTTTATGAGATAAGCGAAGGCTTATAGGAAAAACTTATAAAGTTCATAGATTCTATATCTTGGTCAAACCATTGGAATATATGTTACAACAATAACTAGGATAAACCGGACGTATAACATGTATATACCAATAAGGAGTGACTAACCATGACAGAAACGAAGAAGATCGCTGTTATTTCGGGGGACGGGATTGGACCGGAAGTTGTAGCAGAAGCAGAAAAAATTATTAAATGCACGGAAGAAATTTTCGGTCTTTCTTTTACAACAGAACACGCATTGTTCGGAGGAATTGCAATTGATCAGAAAGGAACACCACTGCCGGAAGAGACATTGAACGTATGTAAAAATGCAGATGCAGTGCTTCTCGGCGCTGTCGGCGGACCGCAGTGGGACAATAATCCAAAAGAGCTTCGTCCAGAAACTGGGTTGCTCGGTATCCGTAAGGAGCTTGGGTTATTCTCGAACCTTCGCCCAGCTGTTATCTTTGATTGTCTGAAGGATGCTTCAACATTGAAGCCGGAAGTCCTTGAAGGTACCGATCTGATGGTAGTTCGGGAACTTACAGGTGGTATCTATTTTGGAGAGAAATTCAGACGAGAGGGAGCAAGTGGAGAAGAAGCAGTAGATACTTGTGTGTACAACGTAACCGAAGTAGAACGTATTGTTCGTCAAGGTTTTGAGATTGCTCAAAAGCGTCGTAAGAAACTTGCTTCTGTAGATAAAGCGAACGTGCTTGAAACATCGCGTTTATGGCGTGAAACGGTAAACCGTGTTGCCCCAGAATATCCGGATGTAGAGCTGGAGCACGTGCTAGTCGATAACTGTGCGATGCAGTTACTAAGACGTCCTTCAAGCTTCGACGTTATCGTAACGGAGAACATGTTTGGTGATATTTTGAGCGATGAAGCAGCTATGCTTACAGGTTCCATCGGAATGCTGGCATCGGCTTCAATGGGTGAAGGGAACTATGGATTGTATGAGCCGGTCCACGGATCAGCTCCGGATATCGCGGGTCAAGGGTTGGCTAATCCGATTGCAACGATCCTATCTGTTGCGTTGATGTACCGTCTGACATTTGGTTATGCTGAAGCAGCAGATGCCATTGAGCGTGCTGTAGCAGAAGTGCTCGATGCAGGTCATCGTACGGCTGACATTGCAGTAGACAAGAGCCAAGCGTTAAGCACCACTCAGATGGGCGATTTGATTGCTAAAGCGATTCGTAAATAACAAACATCAGCCATGATTGATCCAATCCTCTGCAATTTGACTTAGATATATGCGAATGATAACATCGATCTTGTATGTTTAGGGGAACAATATTCAAGTTGACATGGGAGACTGATTTAGCTTCTTACATATAGCTCAAGGAGGAAATCAATCATGGCAGAACGTTTGGTTGGTAAGGCAGCACCGGATTTCACCATGGAAATGGTATATGGAGACGGTAAAGATTTTGGAAAAGTAAGCTTGTCAGACTACCGTGGAAAGTGGCTTGTGTTCTTCTTCTATCCGCTTGACTTCACCTTAGTATGTCCTACGGAAATTACGGCTTTGAGCGATGCATATGATCAATTTAAGGCACTGGATACTGAAGTGCTGGGGGTAAGCATTGACTCTATACACAGCCATAAAGCTTGGATCAATGCTCCTAAAGACGCTAACGGCCTCGGGTCACTGAAGTTCCCTCTTGCTTCTGACATCACTAAGAATGTTGCAAGAGAGTATGGCGTTTTGATCGAAGATGAGGGGATTGCATTACGGGGTCTGTTTATCATCGATCCAGAAGGCGAACTGAAGTATCAAGTTGTTAACCATAATGATGTAGGTCGCAGTGTTGAAGAAACGCTTCGTGTATTGCAAGCTCTGCAATCTGGTGGCCTGTGCCCGATAAACTGGAAACCAGGTGACAGACATTTGTAATTCTAGAACATTGATTTGGATTAGGAATGAACCCCAGTGTCTGTTAATTCAGGCACGGGGTTTTTTTGATAAAAGTGTGTTAGTTGATGTTTAATTCGGCTAAAATAGTTGAAATATAACATATATGTGTAGGCCTTTTTACTTTCGTGGCAGGACGATCGGACCAATTTTTTACAATGTGATTTATCTTGAAGGAATTACAAGTGGTGAAAGCGAATACAATATTTTAACAATATTCAAAACAGGGGAGGGCGAATGATATGAGTTTTTGCTGTGGGGCTAGTATGGTTGGAACTAAAGGTACGTTGAAGCATTATCGAACTCAGGTGCATAATATTCCCCTGTTGTTTTGTCCTGTTTGCCACCGAGTGGAAGTTCATTATCGGGTGGAGAGCGAGTATGAAATTTTAGCGGAATACGCACACGGAGATGGTGCGGAACATGTGGATTTTCAGGATTATGTAATGGAAGATGAGGAAACCATCTTTGAAAATGTAGTTAACATGGAGTCCGATGATGTGTTTGAGTTTGTCCAAAGTCAGATTGATATGTCACTTGATTTATTAGTGGTGGCAAAGTGGATGAAGGATGAGAAATGGCAAGGTGAGTTAAAGAGAAGGCTGGCAGTAATGAGCCAACGTAGACTTCGACTTCAACAAAAAGCGTAACCAAATGGTAAGCCCTCCATCAAGAGGGCTTTTTCGTTGAGATATAGATGAAACAAAAATTTTCAAGATTGGCAGCCATATCTCGTAAGATGCCATACTAAACACGGTCGTAGTTGCGAAAAAGTAAACGTTAACCTTGAATTTCCTGAGATCTGATTTTTTTCGACAGTATCTCTGATTGACGTTTTCCGGCAGACGTGACTATCATGAAGAATGCACTAAAAAGGCAAATACTGGTTTTTATAAAAACTAATACCAGTGTGTTTGTGTGGAAATTGTGTTTAGCGAGTTCATCTTTCTGAGAAGGAGGGAGCCATCTTGTTGAGTGAAGTCCGAGGAACTGAGATGGAGGAGATGCAATCCTTTCATCCCAACCACCTCGTAAGAACAAAGTATGAGAATATTTTGGAGAATCTCGACAGCGGAATCATTCTTTTTGATAGTGTTGGAGTGTTGGCCTTTGTAAATGTACAGATGGCCAAGCTGTTAGGTGTGCCACGTAAATCATTAATAGGCTCTACCCTTACTCAGCTTTTACGTCATCCCCAAATTACCAGATTTAAGAGGAAGAAAATAATACGAATTTACCGTGAAACGATATTTCACCGAAAAAGATTCCATGAGCTACTGGATGAGTGCGGAAGATCATGGTTAATCACGATGACATATGGTGACCAAATGGAAGGCGATTTCTTGATCAGTGTTAAGGATGTGTCTGATTTTAAGCAGATCGAGCAGACCGCTTATCAAAATGACAAGTTGGCCATGCTTGGCAAAATATCAGCCTCAATAGCACATGAAATCCGGAATCCATTGACGTCAATTCGAGGATTTATCCAGCTTCTTCGTCCTCATTTAATGAGGCTGGGAAAAGATGAATATGCAAGAATTATACTGACAGAAATCGATCGCGCAAACGATATCATATACGAGTTTCTGAACTCTTCTAAACCTTCTGCTCCGCAGACCACTATTATTCCAGTAGCTTCATTACTGAAAGAGGTAGTTCTTCTAACTGAAAGTGAAGCTCTAATGAAGAATTGTGAAATTATCCTTCAGCATTCCGAGCAGATCCCAAGCTTTATATCGGTTGATGTTAAGCAGATTAAACAGGTTATTCTAAATCTGATTAAAAACGCATTGGATGCGATTGATGGAAAGAATGATGAGAATAACAATGGAATCATTGAAATTGGTTTGGAGCAAAACGAAAAACAAGTTAACATTCTAATATCTGATAATGGCGCGGGTATGGATCAAAACACACTCAATCATCTATTTAATCCGTTCTTTACGACCAAAGAGGGCGGAACTGGGCTTGGCTTATCGGTAAGTTACCGAATTATTAAAAATCACGGAGGTTCAATTGCCGTGGATAGCCAGGTCGGAATAGGAACACAGTTTGTGATAACGCTTCCAATCATTGAAATGTCTAATACTTAATATGATACTACGCAGCACATAACAGAATAATTGCCGCAATCCGATAAAGTCCGCTAAGGTGGACTTTTTTTCTTTACTTTTCGGCAAGCGTTCAAGTATGATGAAGAGAAAAACTTGGATGAAGGGAGTTAAGTTTGGATGAAAAAGAGCAGTACTAAAATTGTAGACTGTACGATTCGCGATGGCGGATTAGTGAATAACTGGGATTTTAGCGTTGAATTTGTGCAAAATTTGTACGCTGGCCTTAATGAGGCAGGCGTGGATTATATGGAAATCGGTTATAAAAACTCTCCAAAGTTACTGAAGGGGGCCGATCAAGCAGGTCCATGGCGTTTTCTGAATGACGATTTTCTCCGTGAAGTCCTCCCTCAAAAAGGAAAAACAAAGTTGTCAGCACTCGTTGACATCGGCCGTGTTGATGAGGATGATATTTTGCCACGTGAACAAAGTATGCTCGATTTAATTCGTGTAGCTTGTTACATCAAAGATGTAGACAAAGCATTAGAACTTGTTCAGACCTTCCATGATCGCGGATATGAAACAACAATCAACATTATGGCCTTATCTAACGTTATGGAGAACGAGCTTCTGGAAGCGTTTGAAATGATCAAGGAAAGTGTGGTTGATGTTGTTTATATCGTTGATTCCTATGGAAGCCTAGATCATAATGACTTTAAATATTTGGTAGATAAATTTAAAACCCACTTACCTAATAAACGATTGGGTGTACATACACATAACAATATGCAACTCGCTTTCTCGAACACCTTGGTTGCGGCTGAGAACGGTGTGGAGTTACTGGATGCGTCTGTTTATGGGATGGGACGTGCTGCTGGTAACTGTCCGACAGAATTGCTGGTAACACATCTAAAAGGAACCAAATATACACTTCGTCCTGTACTTGATGTCATTGAGCGTTTTATGATTCCACTTCGAGAAAAAGAAGAGTGGGGCTACCTCATTCCATACATGATTACAGGTACGCTGGATGAACATCCACGTTCGGCGATGGCACTTCGGGCTTCAGCTGATAAAGATAAAGCTGTCGAGTTTTATGACAAACTGACAACGCCAGAAGTTACATTTGATAAATAATAAAGTGAAATTAAAAGGTCGAAGTCAGGAACTCTATTGAGTTGACTTCGTCCTTTTTTGAATTATGAACGTTTATATTCTCAAAATGTCGAAATTGCCGTGGGAAGAAGCCTTGGATTCAATTGTATTAAAATACCAGTTGCATTTGTCGAATCAGCATGGTATATTTATTTTTGTCTTCAGGACAGCATAAATGTTAACGGGATGTAGCTCAGCTTGGTAGAGCACCTGGTTTGGGACCAGGGGGTCGCATGTTCAAATCGTGTCATCCCGATTGTTACTTATGCGGGTGTAGTTCAATGGTAGAACTCCAGCCTTCCAAGCTGGTAGCGTGGGTTCGATTCCCATCACCCGCTCCATTATACATAATCAAGCCTTCTGTCTGCTAATTATAGCAGTGGGAGGCTTTTTTTGATAGATAAGCTATTATACTTCTATTTGTACAATATAACGGCTGTGTAGGTATCGTTGAAATGTTCGACGCCTATGCAGCCGTTTTTATATGGATAAGAAAAACCGTGTAGATAGAGGGTTCAAATCGTTAACCTCTGCTACTTCCAGGTGCTTTCTTTGCTTTAGTGCATGAGCTACGATGATGTTTTCCATAAATTTTACCGTATGCAACAATGGTTCGAATAATTTTAGGATTTGGAAGGAGAGAGAATGGTCCGGCGTCAGGAGAGGTATTGACTTCCAAAATCCATGGTTTAAGACTTCGGTCTATAGCAATGTCTAGGCCGAGTTCGTTAAGTTGGGGATGTGTCTGGCTTAGTTGAGAGGCAGTCAGATGGGCAAGTCTATTCATATGACGCAGTACAGCAGAAGTACGCGTTTGGATTAGAGGTGATAACAGCAGTGAAGGGTCGTAGATTGTTCCTCCTTGGCTTCCATTGGTCACAGCTTTGCCTGGGTGAGCAAGCCGTCCGAGTGTACCTGTACATTCCCACTTTCGTTTTGGATTACGTTGAATCATCACCCGGAAATCGAAAGGGCGACCTTTATGCTTGAGCAGATGAATCCCTTTTTGAATAATATACTTCTTATGATTGAAGTGTTTACGTAGGGAAGCATACATGGAATTAAAGGTTGTAAACGTGAAAATCTGAAGCCCGTTTTGATAACGGTAGCTTCTATTTATTTTCTCTATTCGAATGACTCCATTTCCTTGAGAGCCTTGGTCCGGTTTTACATAAACCATGCCATGTTGATCCAGCATGCTAGACAATAGATCTCTTTTCAAGCGTTTGGTAAGCGGAATATATTTTGCGAGTGTGGGATTGTTATGCATCAGATTGGTTTTGAGCATTTTACTCACCAGAATTCTTTTGGCCATGGCTGTATCCCTCCTCTTTCTTAATAGGCAGGTGGTGGATAATAGTCTATTATATGGCGAGGAATTTGGGGCGGTATGGTTTCTTACCTATTCCTTTAAGGGAGAGTACCTATAATTCATGCAGTATATTGATGTATAAGAACATGGCAGGAGCTTCTTGCATACAGTGAATGGTGATAAAACGGGCGAATGTACCTAAAGTGAAAGGGAGGCTGCTTGTGGTCACGTCAGGAGAATTACATCAGATTATTGAACGGATGGGGATGTATTGTCCTTGGTACGCCTCCTTGCTTGGATCTCTTTCGAAGAACAAAAGTCTCGAATTGAAACAGCTACCGTTGATCAGTGCATCTGTCCTAGAAAAATACTATTACTTATCCGATCAACCTCTTTCACAGTTAGGTGGTCTTCATAAATACCATACTTCTGGTACGAGCTCAGGCAAACGGAAATTAATATATTATTCTCAAGCAGATGAAGATGCCTATATGCAAATTAAGTTGGAAATATTCAGGTCCATTATGGGCTCGGCCGGCTATCAAACCGCTTTAGCAGATATGGGTACAGGTCACGCAGAGGTAACCGCAGTTGAAGTGTTCCGTCGGCTTGGGCTTGAGGCCGACTCCATTCCTTTTACCTTGCCTATTGAGCAGCATTTGGAACGGCTCGAGAGTTATAAGCCTGAGGTGCTTTACACCATGCCATCAATTTTGGATCGAATATTGCTGCAATCGGATAATCCCAAATCATATGGAATAAGGCATGTTATTCTTGTCGGGGAAATGGCGCCAGCTGGCTGGATTCGTCAGGTGGCAGGATGTCTAGGTATTGCAGAGGAGCAAATCACGGACACTTACGGCTCTATTGAAATCGGGACATTGGCGTATTACTCACATGAGTACGGTCGTTACTTGTTTGCGGATGGCATAGTTGCTGAAGGCGTGGGCACGGAAATGCTCGAAGAAGAGCTTGAGCCTTTGCCGAATCATGAGCAAGTACTCGTTCTGACATCAACGGTAAGAGAAGCTTTTCCTGCGCTTCGTTACGTAACCTATGATGTGGTGCGTGATTTACGTCCTATTATCGTAAATGGTGTGGAGAGAATGAGCTTTCAGAGCATTGTCAA
The DNA here is from genome assembly GCF_042666275.1 of Paenibacillus sp. GCM10028914. Lineage (NCBI taxonomy): Bacteria > Bacillati > Bacillota > Bacilli > Caryophanales > Paenibacillaceae > Paenibacillus > Paenibacillus sp. GCM10028914. The sequence goes on along the minus strand of NZ_JBHTFO010000017.1, from coordinate 506,649 downwards.
ACGAATTGGTCCGGATCTGAAACACGGTGAAAAAATAAGTATTTACGATATTGAAGATGTCGTTCATCAACAGCTCGGACAGATGAGCAGCATTCGAGTTCAGATGGATGGAAATAGCCTGAAGGTGATTGTATACAATCCAGACAAACCGGACTATCAGAGTCGATCCAGTGAGGCAGAAGAGCGACTGGAAGTTATAAGGCAAGCATTGGAGGAGCGTATTCCCGCAATTGGAGCCATGATTCATTCGGGAATTTTAAGCCGGATTCAGGTAGTGAGAGGCGGCTTTGATGATGAGGAACAACGGAGTAGAGTTAAACATAAAAAAATATACTATGGAAAAGTTGAGGGATAAGTATGAAGCTTGAAGGAGGGATTGTTGAAGCTATTGGTCGTACGCCCCTCATTCGATTATCTCGACTGTTTCATGGCGAGCCCTTTGATGTATACGGAAAGCTGGAGGGAATGAATCCCGGGGGGAGCGCTAAGGATCGACCAGCACTCTACTTACTGAAGGAAGCGATAAGCCGGGGGGATATAACGGAGAAAAGTGTCATTGTCGAGTCCAGCTCAGGTAATTTGGCTATTAGCTTAGCTCAATTGTGTCGTTACTTGGGCTTGCGTTTTATATGTGTGGTAGATCCTCGGACGACAGAGCAGCACAAGGATATTATTCGATGTTTCGGTGGAGAGATCGATCTTGTAACGAAGCCGGATGAGTGGACGGGGGAGTATCTTCCAGCACGAATACGCCGGGTCAAAGAGCTGGTCAGACAAATTCCATATGCCTATTGGACGAATCAGTATGGAAATCGAGATAACAGTCTGTCTCACATGGAAATGACGATGAAGGAAATTGCTGAAGAGCTCGGATCTGTGGATTATTTGTTTTGCGGAGTGAGCTCTTGCGGCACGATTCGCGGCTGTGCAGATTATATCAAGGCTAAGCAGCTGCATACGAAAATAGTGGCGGTTGATGCGGCGGGGAGTGTTATTTTTGGAGGAATGAAGGGTGCGCGTCAGTTCCCGGGTCTCGGAGCGGGTGTGATCCCTGAGCTCTACCAACAAGGGATTGCGGATGAGGTACGGTATGTAACCGACCTGGATTGTGTAGAGGGCTGTCGGCAATTACTTGACCGGGAAGCGATTATGGCGGGTGCCTCCTCAGGCGGTGTGATTTCTGTGATCTTTAAGATGAAAGCGCATATTCCAAAAGGGGCTGTATGTGCAGCAATTTTACCTGACCGAGGGGAGAGGTACTTGGATACACTATTTAATGACGAATGGGTTCAGCAGCAGCTTGGGTTTACTCCTTGCTGTAATCAGGGGGAGTAAATTAATGTTGTATTTGAACGATACTCACATTCGGGCGCTAGGTATTGATTGGTATATGTTGACGGGTGTCATTCAAGATGTCGTCAGGCTTGAGGATGAAGGAGATTGTGTGCATCCGATAAAGCCCTATTTAAGATTCAGAAATCCCGAGAATCGGATTATTGCGATGCCAGCATACGTTGGAGGAGGGCATGATCTGGCCGGGATTAAATGGATTGCGAGTTTTCCGAGTAATCATCTCCACGGCTTACCAAGAGCGCATAATACGGTCATATTAAATGATTCGGCTACGGGTGAGCCGTTAGCATTTCTGAACAGCGGACTTCTGAGTGGACTTCGAACAGCTGCAGTCAGCGGCATCATGCTTCAAGCCTACATGAGAGCCAGGCAGACCAAGGGGATTCGCTTAGCGATTATCGGCTGGGGGCCCATCGGACGACTCCATCTGGATATGTGTGCCGCTCTTCTTGGAGATGAGCTAGAGAAAGTCATTTTGTATGATCTAAGAGGCATTGATCCGGAGACGATACCATGTGAGCTGCGGGGGATTACGTTGATAGCGGAGGACTGGCGCAGTGCATATCGGCATGCTAACATCATTGCCACATGTACGGTTTCGGCTCAGCGTTACATTGATGAGGCTCCAAGTGAAGATGTATTGCTGCTTGGCGTATCTCTTCGCGATTATATGCCAGAGAGCGTTTCAGCTATACGAACGATTGTTGTTGATGATTGGAATGAAGTGTGCCGTGAGAATACAGATGTGGAGCAGCTTCATCTTCAATATGGATTACAGTCTACAGATGTTATTACGCTTACGGATGTCGTGTGTCGTGGTGCACTCATACACAGCGGGACAGAAGGCACTGTGTTTTTTAACCCTATGGGATTGGCGGTCTTCGACATTGCTGTTGCAGGTTATTATTTTCGTGAAGCACAAAGACTTGGCTTCGGAGTTAAGCTTGATTGATCTAGATGATCGTAGGTAGACAATGAGGATAGCATATTGTATAATGAGGCCAATTCATTCCAAGAAATGTGAGGTAACCTAATCCGATGAAGTAAGACACCTTTTTCTTTCGACAACTGCAAGCGTTATGCAGGCGTTTTCTCTACGGCGGTAGAGAGGAAGAATTAGTGTGTCTGAAAAAGATGATACGGTAACTTCGTATGAATCGACGAGATTATTTCGGGATTTTGCTTCTTTGATATATCCAAGAAGCGGCTGTGTGTGGAATGAACAGTCTTTGAAATATTCCCTATAACCTCGTAATGACTTTCAGATATATAATTTCCGATCATCCGCCGCAGACTGCCGTCTGCGGTTTTTTCGTGAGTTTTCACAAGGAAAGGATGAGGAATATGACAACGATTTTAAAAGCAACAGATATTAGTATTGAACTGCAGGGCGTTCTTCTGTTCTCGAATATACAATTTGAACTTGCAGAAGGAGAACGTGTAGCTCTATTTGGTAGAAATGGTTCAGGAAAATCTACGCTACTGTCTATATTGACTGGAGAGCGTGAACCTACCACCGGACGGGTGGAGGCCCGGATAACGCGCGACCGCTGGGGTTGGCTTAAGCAGCAAGATGAATCTGAAGATTGTTTAACTGCACTTGAAACCGTTCGGCAAGGCAGTAATGCATCGCTGTGGCGTTTGAAACAGCAAATGACTGAACTGGAGCAGCTTATGCAGCTCCCAAGTCAAGATGACAGTGCAGAACTGGTTGAGAAATATGGGCATCTCTTGGACCAATATGAGACGAAGAACGGTTTTCAGTGGGAAACTGAAGTGGAAAAGGCAATGACTATGCTTGGTATCAGTTCAGAGCTGTGGAACGTCCAGTTCCAGGAGCTGAGCGGAGGGCAAAAGACACGTGCTCATTTGGCTTCTCTTCTTGTATCTGAACCGCAGCTGCTTCTTCTTGATGAGCCAACCAATCATCTGGATGGAGAGAGTCTTATATGGCTTGAACAATGGCTGGTTGCCTACAAAGGGACGGTGTTGTTCGTCTCCCATGATCGGGAGTTCATGGATAAGGTGGCTACAGCAACTTGCGAACTAACGTCTGAGGGGTTAAAGAGGTACAAGGGTGGATATTCTGCGTACCGGCAAGAGAAAGAAAGGGAGCTGCGTGAACAAGAAGCGCTGAATCGAAAGCAAGAGTTAGCCCGTAAAGCACTTGAGGAGTCAATCCGTAGATATCAGGAATGGTTTCATCAGGCACATAATTCAGCCAGTCACCAAAATGAAGTGAAAATTACAGCGAGTTTCTATAAAGCCAAAGCTAAAAAGAATATCTCCCGTTACCATGCGAAGCAGAAGGAGCTTGAACGGCTTGAAGCTGAAGCTGTGGATAAGCCGCGGAATGATCCGAAGCTTAACATGAAGCTGAGTGGGGAGACTTTGGGAGCCCGAATGCTAATACGGGTGGAGGATTTAGATTTTGGTTTTGGACAGGAAAGTCTGTTCAAACATCTCCGTTTTCAATTATTTCGTGGTGACCGATTGGCTATTCGAGGTCCGAACGGAAGCGGTAAGACGACACTGCTTAAGCTTCTTATGGGTGAGATTGAACCGAATCACGGCAAGATTGTAAGGCATCCGGCTTTAAATATCGGTTATTTCTCACAGGAGTTGGATGGATTGGACTTGAACATCACGCTTCTGGATAGTTTATTAGTACTGCCAGATATGACCCAGAGTCGGGCGCGGACGCTTCTTGGATGCTTTTTATTTAGTCGAGATGATGTATTTAAGAAGATTGGTGATTTAAGTATGGGCGAGAAGTGCAGGGCTGCATTTCTTAAGTTGTATTTCAGTGGTGCCCATCTCTTGGTTCTTGATGAGCCGACCAATTATCTTGATGTAGATACTAGGGAAGTGATTGAGCAGGTGCTTGAAGATTACCCTGGAGCTATAGCGCTCGTCTCCCATGACCGTTACCTGGTTCGGAAGCTTGCGAATCGTCTGCTTACATTGAATAGAGGGCAGCAGCCCGTTTGGTTTGAAGGAAGCGTTGATGAGGAGGAGGAACAGAACTCCCGGGTCAATGTCATCAGAGGAGACAGCCAGAGAGAAAATCGGCGGATGGAGTTGGAGTTCAGAATTCAGGAGCTTCTGGAAGTGACAGCGGATAACAGTGATCAAGGGGCACAGCAATTGGCTGAAATAAGAATACTCCGTCAGGAGTTGGAACAGCTGCGCAGGTGATGATCATTTTGCATCATGCTCAGCATTAACCTGAGCATGATGCTCCTAATACTGATCTGAATCCATAGTGAGGAGATGATCCAAATGGTCGTCAGCTTGTTCAAGAGAACGCGGGTGCTTATAGACCAATAACAGGCGGTTTGTCAGGCAGCGAATTAGGCATATAAACTTGTCATGTCAGACATAATTGAATATAATATAGGCTATATAAGTTGAACAAATTAAATGCGTTGATGGAGAAGAGTAGGCAGTGCCTCTTTACAGGGAGGAGACGTCGAGGATTGAGAGCGTCTCTATAGAAACAGGCTGTTGAAGTTCGCTCCGGAGCAGTTCCTTGAACACGGCATTTGCCGCTTAAGTAGGGGATAACGGCTTCCGACACGTTATGTCGGTTAAAGTGAGCATATGGCTTAATAATGAATCAATAACGATCGTTAGGGATATCATTTCAAGCATGCTAACAAGGGTGGTACCACGGTCTTTTCGTCCCTTTCGGGAGAAAAGGCCTTTTTTTGTTGTAAGTAATTTGTGAAATACTGGTTGTGTTGAACTTGTATGTCTATTTGAGATTGATGAAGGGGGCATGAAAGGCCATGAAAGAAAAATTGGAAGCACTAAAGCAGGAGGCGTTGGCCCAACTGCAGGAGGTTACTGATCCGCAAACTTTGAATGATTTGCGTGTTAAGTATTTAGGTAAGAAAGGTGCTCTGACCGAAATTCTAAGAGGGATGGGGTCACTGAGTGCAGAAGAACGTCCTGTTATTGGTCAAGTCGGTAACGAAGTGCGCGGAGCTATTGAATCCGTGATCACGAGTAAGCAGGAGGAATTTCAGCGGAAGGAAACGGAAGAGCGCCTTCGTGCAGAGAAAGTGGACGTTACGCTGCCAGGAAGAAAGATGGCTCAAGGCTCCGTTCACCCGCTAAGTCGTGTTATTCAGGATATCGAGGATATTTTTATCGGTATGGGTTACCGTGTAGCAGAAGGTCCTGAAGTAGAAACGGATTATTTCAACTTCGAAGCGCTTAATCTGCCGAAAAACCATCCGGCTCGTGATATGCAGGACTCCTTCTACTTAACTGAGGATCTGCTTATGCGTACACAGACATCACCTGTTCAGGCTCGGACGATGCTTGACATGAAAGGGGAGACACCGGTTAAGATTATCTGCCCTGGCCGTGTATTCCGCCGTGATGATGATGATGCAACACACTCCTTCCAGTTCCACCAAATTGAAGGGCTTGTAATCGGCAGCAATATCCGCATGAGTGATTTGAAGGGTACCTTGCTGCAATTTGTTCGCGAGATGTTCGGCGAGAACACACAAATCCGTCTTCGCCCGAGCTTCTTCCCGTTCACTGAACCAAGTGCTGAAGTAGATGTATCTTGTGTAAGATGTGGCGGCAGCGGCTGTCGTGTGTGTAAGCAAACGGGTTGGCTTGAAATTTTGGGCTGTGGTATGGTTCATCCGAAAGTTCTCGAGATGGGTGGATATGATCCGGAGAAGTATAGCGGCTTTGCATTCGGTATGGGTGTAGAACGGATTGCGATGCTGAAATATGGCGTAGACGACATCCGTCATTTCTACAATAACGATATGTCATTCTTGAAGCAATTTGCACGGATATAACTTTAAACAAGAGAAGGAAGTGAACGTTCATGAGAGTATCAACCGAATGGTTGTCTGATTATGTTTCCCTGGAAGGCGTATCAGCTGAAGAGCTGGCAAGCCGCATCACCTCGGCAGGTATCGAAATCGATGTTATTGAGGATCGCAATCAAGGGATTAATAAAGTAGTTGTTGGTTATGTGAAGAGTAAGGAGAAGCATCCGGATGCTGATAAATTAAATATTTGTATTGTGGATGTAGGACAGGAAGAAGATCTGCAGATCGTATGCGGTGCTAAGAATGTCGATGCAGGTCAAAAGGTGCCTGTTGCCATGATCGGGGCTAAACTTCCGGGCGGATTTGATATTAAAAAGGCGAAGCTGCGCGGCGTACTCTCTCAGGGAATGATCTGCTCTGCGAAAGAGCTGGGTATGAACGATAAGCTGCTGCCGAAGGATTTACAAGAAGGGATTTTGGTGCTGCCGGCAGATACGGAAATCGGTGAGCCAATCACGAAGGTGCTTGGGCTTGATGATAAAGTGCTTGAGCTGGATCTGACACCGAACCGGTCCGACTGTCTTAGTATGCTAGGTGCAGCTTATGAGGTAAGTGCAATTTTGGGGCGTGAAGTATCCCTTCCTAAACCGGATAAAGAGCTTATGGAGGTTAGTGATTCGGCAGAAAACCATATTTCTATCTCTATTGAAGCGACAGAGCAGTGCCCTCACTATGCTGCCCGTTATATTACAGGTGTCACAATCGGCGCGTCACCACTTTGGATGCAGAATCGATTGATGGCAGCTGGTGTTCGTCCGATCAATAACATTGTTGATATTACCAACTACGTTATGCTCGAATACGGTCAGCCGCTGCATGCCTTCGATGCAGATCAACTGGCTGAAGGTGCAGTGCTTGTTCGGATGGCTAAAGAAGGCGAAACCATGACAACACTTGATGGTCAGGAGAGACGTCTAGAACCACATATGTTGGTCATTACAGCAGGAGGCAAGCCGGTTGCACTGGCGGGAGTTATGGGTGGATTGGATTCCGAAGTGACAGACGGCACCGTTAATATTTTCTTGGAGTCGGCTAAGTTTGACGGTGGAACCGTTCGTAAAACATCGCGCCAACTGGGACTTCGTTCTGAAGCAAGCTCCCGTTTCGAGAAGGAAGTCGATGCGGCAAGGGTCATCCCTGCTCTGGATCGCGCGGCTGCTCTTATGGCAAAATATGCTGGTGGTGCGGTTCATCAAGGAATCGTGGAGGCTGGAGAAGCTGCTGCGAAGCCAAAAGTCATTGAGCTTTCATTAGAGAAATTGAACCGCTACCTCGGAACTGATTTGTCTTTGCTTGAGGTCAAGACGATATTCGCTCGTCTACACTTTGATTGCGGGGATGTGGAAACTGGATTGATCGAAGTTCAGGTTCCAACTCGCCGTGGTGATATTCAACTTGATGTAGATCTTATTGAGGAAATTGCTCGTTTATACGGTTACGATAACATCCCGACAACCGCGATTGAAGGACCGACAACACCAGGAGCATTGACGAAGTCCCAAGCCATTCGACGTGGTATCCGGCATCTTATGACCCATGCAGGATGGCAGGAAGTACTTGGATATTCATTCATTCATCCACAACAAGCAGAAGAATTCACATCCCTTGGTGATGGGGGTAAAGCTGTAAAACTGGCGATGCCAATGAGTGAAGATCGCGGAGTTCTCCGTACAAGTCTGATTCCTCAGCTGCTAGATATCGCTGTTTACAATGCTAACCGTAAACATCCGGATCTTGCTTTGTTCGAGATCGGAAACCTGTTCCATACAGATGAAGAAACATTGACGAAGCAGCCGCTAGAAAGACCAGTTCTTGGTTTGTTATTGACCGGTCGTATTGGAAGCAAACAATGGAATGTACAGCCCGAAAAGGTCGATTTCTTTGATCTTAAGGGTGCAATTGAAACGATATTCGACTTGCTTGGTATGAATAGCGAGCTGATCACTTATGAGGCTGACCAGCCAGATGGATTCCATCCGGGACGTTCCGCATCTGTATATGTTCAGGATGGCGGGAACAAGGTGAAGCTTGGAGTACTCGGACAGGTTCACCCTCAGATTCAGCAAGATCAAGATCTTGAAGATACGTATGTTGCTGAAATTTTGCTGGAGCCACTATATGATCTTGCAAGCAGTCGTGTACAGTATCGTGATCTTCCGCGTTTCCCTGCGATGGAACGTGATCTGGCGATCGTGGTTGATGAGACAGTAGAAGCTGGGGCTCTGATTAGTGTCATTCGTGAACATGCAGGTGAGCTACTGCAGAACGTACAGGTGTTTGATGTCTTTACGGGAAGCAAGCTAGGTGAAGGCAAGAAGAGTGTCGCTATCTCCTTAACGTATCGTCATCAGGAGCGGACGCTTACCGATGAGGAAGTTGCAGCGGCTAATGAAAAGGCAGTTCAGGCACTAGAGCAAACTTTTGGTGCGGAATTGAGAAAATAGAAGGAATTGGGGAAAGCCGCATCGAATACACATTCGATGCGGTTTTTTTATGAAATATTTGAAGATTTAGAAACAAAGTGTAACAGGATAACATTTTGGGTCAGGGGAGCAGACTTCTGATCGAACCATATACAGGAAAAATACGGTCATGCGTTCTTCAAGTTCGTCTAGAGGGCCTTTCTCATATATAATGTAGAAAGAGGCACGATCGTAAAGACATCATAGAATCAACACACAATTGAAGGAGGGCACAACTGTGACTACACCAGATCGTACACGTGTTACCGTAGAAATCTACGGAACTTCCTATAAACTCGTAGGCAGCAGCGGCGAATATATGAAACAGGTAGCCAATTATGTCGATGAACGTATGCGAACAATTTCAAAAGCTCATAACCGCTTAGATACGCCGAGAATTGCGGTGCTTGCTGCCGTACATATGGCTGAAGAAGCTGTGCAGATGCAACAGTTCCAACATGAGGTGAAGCTGCTTACTGCGGAACGGAGTGAGCTCCGCTCTGAATTGGCTCGAATTCAGGCGCTGCAATCCGAACAGCAGGAAGCATTTCAAGAGAAGAAACAGGAGCTTGAAAGCAAACTAAGCGAGCAGACACTTCGTGCTTCTGAGCTTGCAGATTTGAAAGAGAAATTAACTGCGGAATCTGCTCGTAATAAAGAGCTTCTGCATAAAGAATCTGAACGCGTGACTCAGATCCAGAAGGAGAAGCAGGAATTAGAACAGCGGCTTGCTCAGCAGACTGGGGATTTAGAGAAAAGTCACAAACAGGCCATCGAAGAGTTGAAACGCCAGCATGAAAGTCAAATTCAACAATTACAGAAAAATCATAAGCAAACTATAGAGCAACTGGAGCAAAATTCAAAGCGCTCTTCTCAACAGGCTGAGCAGAAACATGCTCAGGTAGTTCAGCAGTTGGAACAGAAGTACAAGCAGTCTGCTTCGCAGCAGGATCAGCAGCATAAAACTTCTGTGCAGTCATTAGAGAAGAAAATATCTGAACTTCAGAATACCGGAAACAATCTTCAAGCTCGTTTGACTGGAACAGAGAAAGAGCTTGCCACATTAAAGGGAGAGTCAGCTAAACTGAAGGATAATCTCCAGCAGACACAGGGTCAACTTGATAGTTCAAATAAAGAGCTGCAAGCGGCTAAAGCCAATGTCCTGCAACTTACTGAAGATCGTGATCGTTTAAAGGAAGAGTCGGTGAAATCGGAAGAAGAACGGCGCCGCCTACAGAAGCTTGTTGTGGATGCCAATCAGACTTCGCGCAAGTTGCATGAGGATATTCAACGTCTGAATACAGAGGTTAAGTCATGGAGTACGCTTGCTGAACAACGCCAAGAGGAAATCGGAGATTTGGAGATGCGTATGGTTGAGGCGCTGGAGGTTTCCGAGACACTTGAAGAAGGGATGAAGAATCTTCAAGAAGAACTGAATGTACTCAAGGATGAAGCGAAGCAGGATAAAGCGAGATATCAGAGTTCCGAAGAGAAACGACATGAACTTGAACTCAAAATCGAAGAGTTGGAGAAAGTTAGCAATGAAGCGATAGCTCGTGATGAAGAGACTCAGAAAATGTATTCCATGTTGGAAGAGGAGTATGATACAGTTTCAGGTCAACTTGCTGAGCTGCGTAAGTCTGTGACTGAACGGGAAAGCCGTGATCAAGAGCAGAATGAGTTGTTAAAACTGGTTGAGGAAGAAATGGCAGAATGGCGCAGTAAATATGAAGCTCTTATCGCTGAGCGAGAAGAGTGGGGGCAGACTGAGAGGGTTTTGAGAGAGGAAATGAACTCTTGGCGACAGGAAATAGCCTCGTCACGTCAGACATGTGAGCAGCTAGAAGATGAGAAGAAAACCGCATCAGAACAGCTGTCTCAGTTAGGTGAACAGTATGAAATGGTCATGCATCAATACCGTTTACTTCAAGCGGAGCGAGAAATCCAGCTGGAGAAATCGGATAAGCTCCAAGAGGAACATCAGAAGCTGCAAGATGAGTACGCCAAGCTTCAAGTTGAGTATAATGAATGGATTGAATTGATCGAACAGGATCAACGTTAATAGTAAAACCTCCAGATTCACAAGTGATATTTCCTTGGAATTCTGGAGGTTATTGTCATGCTTATTATATTTGACTGCGCATGCTATTTGAGACTACTCTTCGATAATTAGTTTTGAGATCATTTTAGAATGGCCTGATCCGCACATGATAGAGCAGGAGATTTCGAATGTACCTGTTTTATCCGGCGTGACCACAGCTGTGTTGTTCTTGCTATTGAGCTGCAGATTTAGTGCAGGGATCATTACACCATGATTACCTTGCTCGTTCTTAAATGTGATCTGTACAGGAACGCCTTTTTTAAGCGTGTACTCTTGTTTATCAAATTGATAGTCAGTTGCGCTTATAACAAGCTCAGCTTCAGGTGCAACACCTGTATCCGTTACGCCTGTCCCATTGGATGGAGCTGCGTCTTTATCTGCACCGCAGGCTGCCAGAACAAACAACAACATGCAGGATGCGATTAATGCAAGTGCTTTTCTCATATAATTCTCTCCCAACTATTAATATTTTGTGTCATTTATCTTTATGATAACGTAAAAAAATGGTTTGTGAGCAGGAATGATTATGAATAATTGGTGAATATTACAGGAGTAGTGTCATTTATTTTTGTTATCAAATGCACAAACCCCTATTCTCAATTGAACAGGGGTTTGTGCATTTGTAGTTATTTTTTTTCAGCTCGAGTACTATCGAAGGGGGCTGCGAGTGGGATAAACAGGTCGATGATACCGATGACGAGCGCGGCGAGCAATGCTCCAAGTATCGTTACTCTGACGTCAGTGATTATAAACTGAGCCAGGTAGATGACTAGTGCACTGACCAAAAATCCTACGATACCACGTCCAAATGGCGTGACTCGTGCTCCAAACACACTTTCGATAATCCATCCTATACCTGCAATCACCAGAGCGAGCAATAGTGCACTACCAAATCCGCCAACACTGAATTGAGGAACGATCCACCCTACAAGCATCAGAACAAGCGCGGATACGATAAATCGAACGACGTGCCCTAGAAACTGCATTGGTTGTACCTCCTTATTAAGCTGCAATGAACCGCAGAATTATTGTGTTCATTTGGACTAGGAGTTATGTGTGGAAGGATTTATCGGGTAAGCGCTTATAAATGGCGAAAATTCAAGGTGTCGGATATAATAAAGGCATTGATTGAGAGGAGTTGTGAACTTCTTGGATGACAAGATTTTGCATACGTTAGAATATCGAAAAATTTTAGATACATTGTCACAGTATACGCAGACTTCCATGGGGAAGAGAATGGCAGAACAGCTGAAACCGGCGGTTCAACTGGATGATGTAAAACATCTGCTTGCAGCGACCGATCAAGCTTATACTGTCGATCGTCTGAAAGGAAGCCCTTCATTTGGTGGGATAACGGATGTTAACGATGCGTTGAAGCGCGCACGTATTGGTGGGACGCTGAATCCTCATGAATTACTTAGTGTTGCGAACACAATCTGGGGTTCACGTCGAATAAAGCGATTTATTGCTCAAATTCATGAGGATGAATCCGTTGAGATTTTATATAACCTCAGTGATTTAATCTCCGAACAAAAGCCGCTTGAAGATGCAATCAAAGCATGTATCGACGATAGCGCGGAAGTGATGGATTCGGCTAGTAGCGAACTGATGCAAATTCGCAGAGAACTTAGAAACGGTGAAGTACGTATTCGTGAAAAGCTGGACGCCATGATTCGTTCACAGTCGGTAGCTAAGATGCTGCAGGACCAGCTCATCACGATCCGGGGAGATCGGTTTGTTATCCCTGTAAAAGCTGAATACCGTTCGTATTTTGGCGGGATTGTACATGATCAGTCAGGATCAGGCGCAACTTTATTTATTGAACCAGAGTCTATCGTAGCCATGAATAATAAGCTGCGTGAGACGCGCATGAAGGAAGAGCGTGAAATCGAAGTTATTTTACAAAAATTAACCGCACTGGTTGGTGAGCAAGCTGATCTGCTCACGATTGATATCGATATTACAGGTCAGCTCGACTTTATCTTTGCTAAAGCACGGCTTGCTCATGTTATGAAGGCTTCTTTGCCGCGAATGAATGACCGTGGTTATTTGAAGCTCAAGAAAGGCCGACATCCGCTCATTCCTATGGAGCAAGTTGTACCGATTGATGTTGAATTGGGTAACTCCTACACATCTATTATCGTTACAGGTCCGAATACAGGCGGAAAGACGGTTACGCTTAAAACAATTGGTCTGCTTAATCTCATGGCAATGTCAGGGATGTTCATTCCTGCAGAAGAAGGAAGCCAAATGTGCGTGTTTGATGCCATTTATGCCGACATCGGTGATGAGCAGAGCATTGAGCAGAGTCTCAGTACCTTCTCCAGCCATATGACAAACATTATCCGTATCTTAAAAAATATGACGCCTAAAAGTCTGGTACTGCTGGATGAGGTCGGTGCGGGTACTGATCCAGCGGAAGGATCTGCGCTTGCTATTGCTATTCTAGAGCATATCCACCGGATGGAATGTCGAATGATTGCCACAACCCACTATTCTGAACTCAAGGCTTATGCGTATGAACGTAAAGGCGTTATTAATGCCAGTATGGAGTTTGATATTAATACACTAAGTCCAACTTACCGCCTGCTAGTCGGCGTTCCAGGGCGAAGCAATGCATTTGCAATCGCGGAGCGACTCGGACTTCCGGGGGTGATTCTGGACTATGCCCGAGGTGAAGTGAAGGAAGAAGATCAACGCGTCGAGCATATGATCGCTTCACTCGAGGAGAACCGTCATGCAGCTGAAATCGAGCGCGGAAAGGCGGAAGTTCTCCGTAAAGAGATGGAAGAGCTTCGAAGCCGTCATACACAGGAGCTTGCAAAGCTAGAAGAACAGCGGGACAAGCTCGTTGATAAAGCTCGGCAGGATGCGAAGAAGATTGTGGACAAGGCCCGGAGCGAAGCAGAGGAGATTATTTCCGATTTGCGTAAGCTTGCCCAAGAAGAAGGCGCTTCGGTTAAAGAACATAAGTTGATTGCCGCAAGGAAACGTCTGGATGAGGCAGAGCCAGAGCAGAAACGTAAGTCAGCGGGTCAACGGAGCGGGACTAAGGCGAAGAGATCGATTGAGCCTGGAGATGAGGTTATGGTATATAGCCTGAATCAGAAGGGTCATGTTGTTGAAATGGCAGGAGCCAAAGAAGCGCTTGTACAGCTTGGCATCATGAAGATGAAGGTGTCACTGGATGATCTGGAGCTTCTCTCTACTCCTGCTGCGAGCAAATCTCAAAGTCAGCGTCACGTGACGACAGTTAAGCGTACCCGTGATGCAAACATTCGTAAGGAGCTGGATCTTCGAGGTGCAAATCTGGAGGAAGCGCTGATTGAAGTGGACCGTTTTATGGATGAAGCATTTTTGGGGAACCTGGGTCAAGTGTCTATAATCCATGGTAAGGGAACAGGGATTTTGAGAACGGGCATTCAGGATTATTTACGCAAGCATAAGCATGTGAAAAGCTATCGTCTCGGTAATTACGGTGAGGGTGGCACGGGTGTTACAATTGCGGAGCTGAAATAACGTTAAAATAAAAATTGGGAACCGAAGGTTCGTCTAACTCGTATACAACTAAAGCAAGCATTTTGCAAAAATCCAGAAAACGTTTTTGCAAAATGCTAAAGCATCTGCATAATGACCGGTAGGCTGTTTCATAACAGCCTCCAACATCGGGGAGGAACGCGAGGGAATGACGGAGAGTATCGATCAGTTGCTGGCTCACCCATTAGGTGTGCTTGTCGGCTATTTCTCGGTTGCAATTTTAGCGTTAATCGTATATTTGTCCTGCTTCGAGCTGGTTACAAAATACAATTGTTGGGAAGAAATACGAAAAGGAAATGTTGCTGCAGCGATGGCTACAGGCGGTAAAATATTCGGTATATGCAATCTGATGCGGTATAGCATAGCTTCCAGTTCATCCGTCTATGATATGATAAAATGGTCATTCTTAGGTTTTCTATTGCTTTTGGCTGCTTATTTTCTGCTTGAATTCCTAACACCGGTGTTTTCGGTTGATGAAGAAATCGCTAAAGATAATAGGGCTGTTGGATTGATTGTATTGATTATTACCGCATCTTTGTCATTTATTATAGGTTCCAGCATTATCTAGAAAATATCTATTTTTGAGAAGGACGACGAAGTTGTGTCCGCTTGAATGGGGGAACTTAATATGAAATATTTACCTCGGATATTGTTCGCGGCAGCTCTGCTCTTTTTCTTATCGGGCGTAGTATACTTGATGTGGAATTAATGTAGCGAGTCATCATATGACTCTTTGTATAATGAAAGGGATGAATGATTTATGGAGCCAACCATATGTCCATGGTGCCAGACTGAAATTGTATGGGATGAGGAGATTGGTCCTGAAGAGAACTGTCCTCACTGTGATAACGAATTAAAGGGTTATCGAACACTCAGCGTTTCACTTGACGGAATGGAAGAAGAGACGCATTCTCACGATGATATGGATGAGTCGTTTGATGATTTTGATGAAGGAGAAATATTGAATAAGCCGTTCTGGGGAACTGAGGACGGTGTGGTTCCAGCAATACGAACACTGGACAAGTATGGGGAAGCTCATGATTTGATGGCTTATGAAGAGTCCGTGGAGAAAGTGCTGGACGGGCAGGATGAAACGCCGGAGTGCTTTCATTGTCGAGAATACATGATGCTTGCAGGAACACAACGTGTAGGTGGGGAAGGTTTTGATGCTTTGGTACTGCCGTTTATTAAAGGCCCTTTATTAAAGCCTCCGTTCGACATGAATGTATACATTTGTTCCGGGTGCTTCCAAGTGCAGTACAGCTTGGCCGAAGATGATCGTCTGCGTTTGATTGAAGGTTTAACGAAAACCAAATAAGAATTGGTATTTAGAGATGAAGGGGCAGCCACAGGCTGCCCCTTTTTGATGTGTAATGAAGCCATTTATTTAGAACAGGAAGTAATCTTTTGAGTGATTAAGTTATGAACCATTTCGATCTGGGGTAACTTAACCTTGGAATAACAAGACTGCTGTTGAGGAGGCGGGGTGCATATGAAACATCCTAGGGACCGTCAAGCTGTTTTGTTATTGGCGGTAAATGGTTTGTTTGTCTTGGCCAGTGCCTTATCCGGAACTTTTCTGAACATATATTTATGGAAAAGCAGACAAGATTACTTGATGATCGCATGGTTTTCTGTCGCGCAGCAGGTTGCACTTGGCTTGACATTTTGGATTGCTGGTAAATGGGTGAAGGAAGGCAATAAAATGAACGCCCTGAGACTGGGTATAGCCGTTTCCGGTGTGTTTTATCTGTGTATTCTCGGCACAGGACAGAATGCGATCTATTATATATGGCCGCTTGGTTTACTGCTGGGAATGTCGCTAGGATTGTTCTGGATCGCTTTTAACGTTGTTTACTTTGAGGTGACTGACGCTAAGAATCGCGATTGGTTCAATGGCTGGGTCGGATTGTTGGGATCCATGACAGGGATCGTAGGCCCTTGGTTATCAGGTTTGTTGATTACACTGATGCATGGTGACCGAGGATATCGGTTCATTTTCACATTGTCGATGGTTATATTTGCGTGCACTGTAGTCCTCAGTTTTTTTCTGAAAAAGAGAGAAGCCAGCAGCCAATACGAATGGTTAGAAGTGGTCAGACGTTTGAAAGAAGTAGATGGTTCATGGCGCACTACGATGGGCGGCTTGGTTATGCAGGGTATTCGTGAGGGTGTGTTCTCATTCCTTATCGTTCTGTTGGTTTATAGTGCTACGAATCAGGAAGCGAGATTAGGGCAGTTTATGCTAATTACCTCGGCTGTTTCTTTGCTAAGTTATTGGGCAGCTGGCAGATGGTTTAACCCCAATTATCGAAGTATCGGAATGCTGATTGGAGCGTTGATGATGCTGCTTGTGATCGTACCGCTGCTGTGGAAAGTGAACTACATGACATTGCTGATATTGGGAGTGGGTACTTCCATATTCATTCCGTTGTATATGCTGCCTGCGATTTCACTCAGTTTTGATCTAATGGGGGTAAATCCCCAGAATGCAGAGAAACGAGTAGAGCTTGTTGTTGTAAGAGAGTTCAGTCTCGTGATTGGAAGAATAACGGGATTGATTGTTTTTATTGTTGTATTGTCCATGCGGCAGGATCCTTTAACACTTACCTTGCTGTTGCTTGTGTTAGGCGCTTCTCCTATAGGGACATGGTTGTTCATGCGAAAAATGATAAAGGCGAGGCAGACAACCACTTAGATATATAAATCCCATCTACCTTAAGTAAGCCACCCGTTAAAAACGCACGGGTGGCTATGTTCATTATGATATATCGATTTTAGCGATGTTCCATTAACCTGATGCATTTATTTTTAAGGGGCGTTTGAAGGAAAACCAATTGAGTACTTCTGGCTCTTTACCGGATACTGCCTCAGCCAATAAGTCAGCGGCCAGCATGCTGTATACCGTCCCATTTCCTCCATACCCCTCGATAAAGTAACTATGAGGATAATCTGGATGGCGACCAATCATAGGGACTCCATCTTTGCTAGTTGCAAAAACGCCTGCCCAGGAATGAGATATGGAAATGTCCCCGAATGTGGGGAAAAGTTCTTGTAGTTTATTAAGGAGTTTTTGACCATTGAGCGTGATCTTATTCTGGTTTAAGCCGGCAGGGGTCAACGGTTCATCCAATCCTCCAACAAGAATCCGATTGTCTAAAGTTGTCCGCATGTATAGGTACGGGCGGTTCGTCTCCCAGATTAAGGCGCGTTCATGCCATGAAGATAAATCTTGTATGGGCTCTGTTATGATCGCATAAGTGCTGTCCAGGGAGGCTAACCGATCGGGCTTCCAATCCTGTGTGACGTACCCGGTAGCCCATATAATAGTTTTAGCCTCAATTATGCCCGATTTAGTCATTACCGTTACATTCTTATCGGAATAGGTAACGGTCTCAACGCCGCTGTTTTCAAACACTTTGAGCCCTTGTTTAACTGCATCATAGATAAGGGTTTGGATCAGCTTGAGTGGATTAGCCTCGGCGTCATTAGGAGAGTATATTGCTGCCGATTTTGAAAATGGAAAGAAGGATTTTATTCGTTCTTGGTCCCAATACTCAACATTAAACCCATGACGAGCAAGTGTATCATACTCATTACGGATTTTCCCTGCATCGTCCTCAGAAGTAGCATAATATAGACTGCTACGGCGTCTGAATTCGGTGTCGAAAGAAAGATTATTAGCAATTTTCGATAGGTTTTCGACAGCCTGTTCGCACATTTTATAAAATCCGACGCCTTTTTTTTCTCCGAATGACTGAATAAGCTCTGATAATGGATCATCATTCATAAATTGAAATAGTCCGGTATTGGCTGAACTACTGCCGGTTCCAATATGTCCTTTTTCAAGCAAAATCGTCTCGATTCCTTGTTTTGTTAGAACATAAGAGGTTAATGCACCGCTTATGCCACCGCCAATGATGACAACATCACAAGACTGTTTATTCTCCAGTTGAGGAAAGTTGAGTTTATTTATGTCTAAACCGCTCCAAGGTGTATGACCCTCTGTTAATTTCATGAAAAAGCACCTTCTTCATCGATATGGATTTACCGAAAACATCATTTTATTATGAGCTTTTCTTTCTTCAGGTATTTATTGCGCCACATAGAAATAGACAAAAAAGCCATACTAAACATGTTACTCAATATGAAAGGGGGACAATTTAATCATGCGATCTAATAACCAGATGCAGCCACTTACATCAAAGGAACTTGATTATATCGTCGACTGTATTTCTAATGAGAGTTCATTAGCTAAACATTGTGCTGCAACGGCAGCATCCATTCAAAATCCGTCTGTGCAACAGGCGCTGCTCGGATTTATGCACAAGCATGAAAACCATATGGATACTTTGATACAAACACTCCAAAGCCATCAAAGCATTGCACCTACACAAGCGCATTAAGAAAATGAAGGAGGAATTTCATATGCCGTCTCCAAGTGGTAATTCTTTTTTGCCTGAGGAAGATCTTCTTAACACCATCTTGAACGAGCTGAAACGTTCGGTAAAAGAATACACAACAGCAACAACAGAGTCCGCTTGTCAGAGCGTTCGGACAATGTTTAGTAATCTGACAGCTGATACTCTCAAAATGCAAGGGGACATGTACCAATTGATCGAACAGCAGAAGCAATATCCGGCACCTGTACCCCATGCCATGAAGAGTGAAGTGGATAAACAGCTGCAAGAGGTGCAGAAAACAAGTCAGCAAACACGCCAACTTATCCAGCAAAAAACTTCTGCACTATCTTCCATGGCTCATCAAGTTAACGTATCTCAGCATCCAACCAATGTGTCACCTACACAATAATATGTAACCTGCAATATCAAATTTTAAGCAAAAGAGAAACCGACTGTTCTTAGGCAGCTGCCAAAAGAGAAGTCGGTTTTTTCTTTGCACAGGGAACATGAATTATTGTAATATAAGTATTAATCTCTTTACAGGGAAACGGCGGTAGCCGAATTGCCTGAATAAACGCTGGAGGACTACAAATGGAAGAGCTAAGCGAATTGAAATTAAAAGTGCTTGACTTGCTGAAAGAGGATGCGAGAAGATCTCCGGCTCTGCTGTCTACTTTGCTCGGCGTGAAGGAAGAGGAAGTGAAGTCCGCAATTACGGAGCTGGAAGATGACCATGTTATCGTAAAATATGCGACGATCGTTAACTGGGGTAAGGTAGAGGAAGAGAAAGTAACCGCACTTATTGAAGTGCAGATTACACCAGAGCGAGGGAGAGGCTTTGAAGGTATTGCAGAGCGCATCTATTTATTTCCTCAAGTAAAATCCGTATATCTGATGTCAGGGGCATACGACCTGCTAGTAGAGGTGGAGGGCCGCAATTTGAGAGAGGTCGCGAACTTCGTATCAGAGAAGTTGTCTCCAATTGACTCGGTATTGTCGACCAAAACAAACTTTATTTTGAAAAAATATAAACAAGACGGGATTATCTATGAAGAACGTCAAGAAGACAATCGTCTCCTGATCTCGCCGTAAAGGAAGAGTGTGTATGATTGTGAAAGAAGAACATCTCACAGAAAATAATAGAAAGCCAATGAGCTCCTACTTGGCACCGTCGGTTCGAGAAATCAAACCATCGGGTATTCGTAAGTTTTTTGACTTGGTAAGTGGAAATAAGGATATTATTACACTTGGTGTTGGTGAACCGGATTTTGTAACACCATGGCATGTTCGTGAAGCATGTGTGTATTCACTTGAACGGGGATTTACAGGATATACCTCAAATGCAGGTATGCCGGAGCTTCGTGAAGCGATTGCCCGTTATCTGGACAGCAGCTTTCATGTTTCGTATGATCCACAGCACGAAATACTTGCAACGGTTGGCGGAAGTGAGGCAATCGACTTAGCACTGAGAGCCCTTATTTCACCAGGGGATGAAATTCTTATCCCTGAACCATGTTATATTTCTTATTCTCCGATCACGGCCATCGGTGGGGGAGTTCCTGTTGGTATTGAAACAACAGCTGAAAATCATTTTAAATTGACGGCTGAAGCGCTTGAAGCTAAGATTACGCCGAAGTCCAAAATATTGATTTTGTGCTATCCAAGCAATCCGACCGGAACAACAATGACATATGAAGATTGGCTGCCAATTGCAAAGGTAGTAGAGAAACATGATCTAATTGTTATTTCCGATGAGATTTATGCCGAATTGACTTACGATGGTAAGCATGTCAGCTTCCCTTCTATTCCAGGTATGAAAGACCGGACGATTTTGGTGAGCGGCTTCTCAAAAGCTTTTGCAATGACTGGTTGGAGAATGGGTTATGCCTGTGCGCATCCGGACCTGATCGCTGCTATGCTGAAGATTCACCAATACACGGTCATGTGTGCTCCCGTTATGGGGCAGGTGGCTGCGCTTGAGGCCCTTACGAATGGGATGGAAGAGAAGGACCGCATGATTGAGTCCTACAATCAGCGTCGTAGACTCATTGTTCAAGGGCTGTGTGATATTGGTCTGGATTGTCATGAACCTCAGGGAGCGTTTTATGCTTTCCCAAGCATTAAGAGAACGGGCTTATCCTCGGATGAATTTGCACAACGTCTTCTGACAGAGGCGAAAGTTGCAGCGGTTCCAGGTACAGCATTTGGTCTTGGTGGGGAAGGTTTTATCCGTTGCTCATATGCAACCTCCATCACCCAGCTAAATGAAGCTTTGGAGCGGATGGGGAAATTTGTCGAAAAGTTGACATAAAAAGAATATAGTTCTTGAACTTCCTTGTTTTAACAAAAGTTTTACTTTTCATTACAAATATCTATGTTATAATTTTATTTTGGGAGCATAATTTCAATTTTCCAAGGAGGGATTGCCAGTGTATAGTGATTACGAATTGTCGCCATACCGCGGTGATTTTATATCCGAAGGCCAAGACCATAATAAGTGGTCCGTCAAATCAGCTAAATCGTCTCCTCAGGATATTTCCTTGGAAGAAGAAATTCACGTGCTCCGTCGTAAGATGGAACAGATATTTTTACAGGAACAGTCTTTTACGTCCGAGATCGTTATTGAGATCAGCAGTTTGCTTGACTTAAAGATCAACGAATACATGAAGACGCACCCTAAGAAAAAAGTATAATGATGTGATTTAGAAGGAGACCTTTTTAGGTCTCCTTTTTTGATTCTAAATGAGTGAGATTCATCTACACATCAAGTTATGTTATAGTGAAACATAACCAAAATGGAAATGATATAGAACTTATAAACATAGCTGTGAACGGAGGAATGTATGATGAAGGTATATACGAAAACTGGAGATAAAGGCGAGACATCGATCATTGGGGGACGAGTACCTAAGGATGATCCGCGTATTGAAGCCTATGGAACGATAGATGAGCTAAATAGTTTTGTAGGACAGGCTGTATTTTTGGCGCAAGAAGCGGGCTTTAAAGAGCTTGTGGAACAGCTGATCCAAATACAACACGAACTGTTTGATTGTGGATCGGACCTTGCCTATGCGAAGCATAATGAGGATAAATACAAAGTGAGCGAGCCGCTGGTTGTAAGACTTGAGGAGTGGCTTGATGCATTCGAAGCAGAGAATCCGAAACTGGAACGCTTTATTTTGCCTGGAGGCAGCAGCTTGTCCGTGGCGCTTCATGTATGCCGTACCGTATGCCGCCGTGCAGAGCGCCTTACGGTCACCCTTGCTCGCCAGGTGGAGATTAATCCGGAAGTACGCAGTTATCTGAACCGTCTTTCTGATTATTTCTTTGTGACGGCTCGCACTGCCAATGTTAGAGCGGGTGTGCCGGATGTGGAATATGTGCGTAGCGGAAAGGTGTTCCGATAATTTATGGAATTGTATTACCCGCCTATATCCTATATAGTGCCTGAGAGTGATGATGGCATGTTACTAAAAACCATTTTGCAAAATAGGATGGGTGTATCACGAAAATTGTTATCTCGGCTAAAGCTGACTGAACAAGGGATTATGCTGAATGGTATACGGGTTTATATCAGTGTGAAGGTTAGTGCAGGGGATTTGGTCGAAATCCGGATGGAGCAGGAGCGGTCGGACGATATTTTACCACAACCGATGGATCTGGATATTATATATGAGGATGAGCATTTGCTTGTGCTTAATAAAGCTGCGGGTACAATCGTGCACCCAACTCATGGTCATTATACAAATACATTGGCGAACGGTGTAGTATACTACTGGCAACAGCAGGGCTGGAATTATCGTTTTCGAGCAATTCATCGTCTGGATCAGGAAACGACAGGTGTTCTGGCTATCGCCAAAAATCCATATATTCATCAACATATCTCAGAGCAAATGATCGCTGGAACCGTTGATAAAAAATACTTAGCAATCGTTCATGGTGTACCTGATCCGGAAGAAGGGAGCATTGATGGCCCCATCGACCGGGATCAGGAAGAGCCTCATCGCCGTATTGTTACACAGGACGGTTATCCTTCGTTAACCCGCTATCATGTTCGTGAAAGTTATAACAAGAAGGCCTCTCTCGTAGAACTTAAACTGGAGACGGGCCGGACTCATCAAATTCGTGTTCATATGACCAGCATAGGGTGTCCGCTAATTGGAGATAAGATGTATCGGCATCCGATATATGAGTCATTGTCTGAGACGGAGAGTAGGGCGGAATTTTCGTCTATATTCACGCTTGATGAAAGTATAAATCGGCAGGCACTACATGCGGAGCTGCTAACTTTTGAACATCCAATTGTAGGAGAGCGTATGACTTTTAGGGCGTCGATTCCTGAAGATATGAAATTGCTGCTAAATAGATTAAGTGCAGAAATAAAATAGGAGGAGAGAAATAATCTATGAGTCAACTAACTGTATATCAATATCCGAAATGCGGAACATGTAGAAATGCTGTGAAATGGTTACAAAACGAAGGACATGAGCTGACACTAAGACATATTAAAGATGAGCCTCCTACACCCGAAGAGCTGTCTGCTTTGTTTGAGAAGAGCGGTCTTGAACTTAAGAAGTTTTTCAATACAAGTGGTGAAGTGTATAAACAAATGGGGCTGAAAGACAAACTTAAGGACATGCCTAAGGAGGAGCAAATCAAGCTTTTGTCCTCGAATGGAATGCTCATTAAGCGACCCATTGTATCGGATGGAGAGCAAGTAACTGTAGGTTTCAAGGAAGAAATGTTCGAGAACGCTTGGAAGGCGAAGTAATAGAAAAGCTCTGTTCGAGTTCAATTGTTTATTGCAATATCGGCCTGGAGACGATCAAGTTTCCAGGCTTTATTTCGCGTTATCACAGGACTGGATAACCAAATATTATATACTTGCGGTGGACTCTATCATATAGGCTGATATGATATAATGACAGATGCATAATATTTGTGATATAACAAGACTTTGAACATATATACGCAAGGAGAGATGTAACACAGTGAACAACACGAAACAACCATCCCTGCTGCTAGTCGACGGTATGGCTCTATTATTCCGGGCATACTACGCTACGGCGACGAGTGGATACATCCGCCGGACTAAGGCGGGAATTCCGACAAACGCAATCTACGGATTCCTGCGCTACCTATGGGACGCTATTGATACATTTCAACCTACACATGTCGCCTGCTGCTGGGATATGCCGTCCAAAACATTTCGCAGTGAGCAGTTTGCAGCATATAAAGGAAACCGCCCTGATGCGCCAGAAGATCTCGTCCCTCAGTTCTCTCTTATTCGAGAGGTAACGGAATGCCTTGGAATTCCTAATCTTGGAGTTGAGGGGTTTGAAGCAGATGACTGTATCGGAACGTTAGCCTGTCGCTTCGGTAAAGACATGAATGTCATGGTATTATCTGGTGATCATGATCTGCTTCAACTTGTTAGTGAGCGTACTTCTGTAATCATCATGAAAAAGGGTCATGGCAATTATATGGTTTACACTCCGGAGACGCTCTATCAGGAAAAAGGTCTTCTTCCTCATCAAGTTATTGATGTTAAAGGACTCATGGGCGATACAAGTGATAACTATCCGGGGGTACGTGGTATTGGTGAAAAAACAGCTATGAAGCTGATTCAAGAATACGAGACGATTGAAGGCATTCTCGAAAATATGGATTCCCTCACCAAAAGCATCCGTAGTAAAATTGAAGCGGATATGGATATGCTTCATCTGTCACGTTCTCTTGCAGCTATTCATTGTGAAGTGCCTCTGGACTGTGACTTGGATTTATGTGTTCTGGAGATCGACCATGACCGAGTTATGTCCAAACTCGAGGAACTAGAAATGAAGAGCTTAAGTAACTTGATGGGAGTAGCAATGGTCCCTTGATGGATATTTAGCTGATGAAGTATTCTGGATGCCGGTTTGGTTGTCCGTAAAAACATCACTGTGTTCAAGCATCATTAGATTTATACTTGGAACGGTGGCAGCTCACCGGGGGAGGTTCCGTGGGAACACTTGTGGAACTTTACTGATGCTGCCGCTTGTCCTTCCTTCGACGGTTGTAGGGTTTCTGCTCTGGAAGAGCGGCAGTACCTGCATATGTTCTTGGTCTTGCTCGCGGACTGGGCGAGTTTGGAGCTACTTGGATGGTGGCGGGAAATATACCAGGCAAAACACAAACGCTGCCAACAGCCATTTATCTTGCTGTAGGAAACGGAGATACTCAACTGGCCTGGGAATGGACAGGAACGGTTGTGCTATTCTCTTGGATACTACTGGTGTGGCTGGTAACGGTCGAAGAGACCGTAATATGTCGACAAAATCATAAAGTAATACAATTACATCTTTGAGAGGATGACTGACATGATACTTGGAGCTATTGAAGCAGGCGGTACTAAATTTGTATGTGGAATTGGTAAGGAGGATGGTACTGTTATCGAACGTACCAGCTTTCCAACAACTACGCCGGAGGAAACAATGGCGCAAGTGTTTTCCTTTTTTGAAGGTAAAGGAGTAGAAGCTATTGGCGCGGGCTTTTTCGGACCGATTGATCCCGTAAAAGGAAGTCCTACATATGGTTGTATTACTACGACACCAAAGCCTCACTGGAGTAACTACAATGTCGTGAAAGCGCTAGAGGAACGTTTCAATGTACCTGTTGGTTTCGATACGGATGTAAACGGTGCTGCTCTTGGGGAACATACATGGGGCGCAGCACAAGGTCTTGACAGCTGTTTGTACATTACAATTGGTACTGGCGTTGGCGCAGGTGCTGTTGTGGACGGCAAGTTGATTCATGGTCTATCTCACCCTGAAATGGGTCATATTATTGTTCGCCGCCATCCAGAGGACAAGTACGAAGGAACTTGCCCTTACCATAGTGATTGCCTGGAAGGTTTGGCAGCGGGTCCGTCCCTTGGCAGACGCTGGGGTGTTGCAGGAGCGGAACTTACACCAGATCATCCTGCATGGGAGATGGAAGCTTACTATCTTGCTCAGGCGCTGATGAATTATGTGTTAATTCTGTCCCCACAAAGAATCGTTATGGGCGGAGGCGTTATGAAGCAGCAGCAGCTGTTCCCTATGATTCATAAGAAGCTGCAAGAATTGCTGGCAGGTTATGTACCACATCCGAGTTTGAATGAAGATATTGCACAGTTTATCGTATCGCCTAAGCTTGGTGACAATGCCGGTTTGTGCGGCGCATTGGCGCTGGCTAAGCTTGCTGCTGATGAAGCGGGAAAATAAGAAGAAAAATTGACTCATAAAAACAAACCGGCGGGATGATTCAACCGCCGGTTTGTTTTTTTATGAAATATATAGAGAACTAAAGAGGAGTGTTACGTTACAAGCAAATCCGACGGAATTTGGGATTGCAATATAATTGACAATCGTATAGAGTTCGGGTATACCATATTATGAAAGATTACTGGATGTCGTCTGAATGTAGTTTTTGCATCTATGCCTCACAAGGAGCAATCGATATGACAATAAAGGCTATCTTGATTGGTGCCGGTGTTCGAGGAGCTAATGTTTACGCACCTTATGCTCGGAATCATCCTGAGCAATTACAGTTTGCAGCGGTAGCAGAACCGGATCCCATACGAAGATCCTCTTTTGCTATAGATTACGATATACCAAATGAGCATGTTTACGAGGACTGGCGCGATGTGCTCCGGAAACCTCGGTTTGCAGATGCTGTTTGGATCTGTACCCAGGATCGAATGCATTTTGAAGTTGCCATGGCTGCACTGCAGCAAGGATACCATGTCCTGCTTGAAAAACCGATATCTCCATCACCTTTAGAGTGTTTGGAGCTCGAGGAAACTGCTCGAAAAAGTAACCGTTTACTAACCATCTGCCATGTACTCCGGTACACTCCGTTTTGGTCGGGTATTCATAAAATTGTTGAAAACGGCGATATCGGCAAGGTTGTTGATATTCAGTTACGAGAAAATATCGGATATGCCCATATGGCACACAGCTATGTGCGTGGTAAATGGAATAAAGCTGAGACGGCAAGTCCTATGATTCTGGCTAAGTCTTGTCATGACCTGGACTTAATTTCTTGGATAATGGATGAGGAATGTACTCGCCTTAGTTCTTTCGGTTCGTTATTGCATTTTAGAAAAGATCAGGCGCCAGAAGGAGCAACGGAACGTTGTTCAGATGGATGTCCGCATGTGAACAGTTGCTGTTATGTCGATTATCGTTACTATATGGGAGAAGGAAGACGCCGGGCACAGCATTTTTCTGATGATCTGTCTGATTCCATGATACGAAATCTGCTTCCACATACGCCTTATGGGCGCTGCGTCTATCACTGTGACAATGATGTTGTCGATCATCAAAATGTAAATTTGCAGTTCAGAAATGGTGCTACAGCTTCCTTCTCATTGTCTGCTTTCACCCATGACAGTTCCCGTACTGTGCAAATTTCGGGGACGCGGGGAGAGATCAGAGGAAACATGGCGAATCAGTCGTTTACAGTTTATAGCTTTGCAGACGGAGGTAGTACAGATATTCAGGTTGAAGATGGGGGCCGTGAGGGTACTGATCGAATGCTTCAAGAGTTTTGTGATCAAGTTCAGCTCTTTACAGGCAATTCATTAACTTCAGCATCCGCTTCTCTGCAAAGCCATATGATGGCTTTTGCGGCTGAGGAATCAAGGCTGGGTGATGGGCAGTGTCTGGAGCTTAGTCAGCTGGTTACCCGGTACCGAGAGGTATTGAATAGTGGCTTGAATATAGCAGGTAAAGATGGAATGAACAGTTTCTGTACGGTATAGAGGAAGGGGATGCTCCACAGTCATATCAATGACCTTGGGAACATCCCTATTTTTTTGGACATAATTAAAAGTAAGGGATGCAAGAAAAATCAGATAATGTGGTGATCATTTGTTTAAAATCATGCTAATCGAAGATGATGCAAGTCTGTTTAAAGAGGTTCAGGAAAGATTATCTCAATGGTCTTATGATGTTTATGGGGTCAAGGACTTTGGAAGTGTCTTGCAAGAGTTCACGGCTATTGGGCCTGATCTTGTCATTATAGATATCCAGCTGCCGAAATTTGATGGTTTCCACTGGTGCCGAATGATCAGAGCGCACTCTAATGTACCGATTATATTTCTGTCATCAAGGGATCATCCGACTGATATGGTCATGTCCATGCAGCTAGGAGCTGATGATTTTGTTCAGAAACCCTTTCATTTCGAAGTGCTGATTGCCAAAATCCAAGCGATTCTTCGACGTGTCTATAACTATAGTACGGAACGGACCGAACTGAAAACATGGCGCGGGGCAACTGTAGAATATGTAAAGAATACTGTTACCTTTGATAACACTTCCATTGAATTGACGAAGAATGAAATGTTAATCCTAAAAGTGCTGATTGAGCATAAGAACCAAATCGTAAGTCGGGAAGAGATCATAAGGAGCTTGTGGGATAATGAGCATTTTGTAAGTGATAATACGTTAACGGTCAACCTGAACCGCTTACGTAAGAAACTAGAGACTGTTGGGCTTCATACATATATTGAAACCAAAGTGGGGCAAGGTTACATGGCTACGGAAGAGGCACAACCATATGGTTAGAAAATATATAAAAGAACGTTGCAGTTGGATTCTGTTGTTCGTATTCTTTCATTTGCTGCTTCTCTTTGTTGCGTATATCGACTCAGCTATTCCGTTTAAGCCGGTTGTTTACATTGTGTTTCTATCTTCATTGATTTCGATCAGCTTTTTTATTATAAGGTATCACAAAGAAACGAAATTTTATAAAGGGCTTGAAGATTGGGACCAAACAACCGGGATCGAGGGCATTACGGAGGCACAGAGTCCTTTCGAGCAGATCGTTGAAACAAGCGTGACGCTGCTGAATGAACGGTATCAGAGAGAAACTTCGCAGCATCTGATTGGGTTGGAACAGGAAAAGGATGAGCTGTTATCTTGGATTCATGAAGTGAAAACACCCCTGACGGCCATGCAATTAATGATTGAGCGCATGAATGATGAAGCGTTGAAGGGGCAATTAATGTATGAGTGGCTGCGAATCCATCTCCTGCTCGATCAACAGCTTCACCAAAAGCGAATTCCTTTTATCATGAATGATTTGTATGTAGAGCTGTCTTTGCTTGAACCGATTATATTTAAAGAAATTAAGGAACTGAAATCATGGTGTATGCAAAAAGGGATTGGCTTTGATGTCTCACTTCAGGTACCTGAGGTATTAACGGATGCTAAATGGCTTGGCTTTATATTAAGACAGCTGTTAACGAACGCCGTTAAGTATAGTGAGAATTCAGATATCTTTATTGAAAGTCGTTTTGATGAGGATAACAAGACTATTGTAGAGATAAAGGACCATGGGCGCGGTATCGATCCGAAGGACCTGCCTCGAATATTCGATAAAGGATTTACTTCCACGACGAAGCATCAGGACCATGCGGCAACAGGCATGGGGCTGTATTTGGCGAAAAAGGTGGCTCGTTCTTTACATATCACCATTGATGTAACCTCGAAGCTTGGTGTTGGGACGACCTGTACACTGACGTTTCCGCAAAAGAATGATTTTGAAAGCATTAGAGGCATGTGACAACAATGTCACATGCTTTTGTAATTTGTTCGGGGAATCGAGGGAAAAGGGGAGTAGGGTGATTTATGATGAATGTATGAAGAAAAGGAGTGAGCGAATTGGTAATTCTAGAGGCGAATAAAATTTACAAAAGCTATGGAAATAAATTTAATAAGCAAGAAGTATTAAAGGGAATTGACATCACGGTAGATAAGGGCGAGTTCGTGAGCATTATGGGGGCTTCCGGTTCGGGGAAAACGACCCTGCTTAATGTACTCTCATCAATTGATAAAGTCAGTCAAGGGACGATTACCATTGAGGGAAAAGAATTTACTGGCATGAAGGATAAACAACTTGCTGAATTCAGAAAGCATCATTTAGGTTTTATCTTTCAGGAATATAACCTACTTGATACTTTAACGGTCAAAGAGAATGTACTGCTCCCACTATCTGTCAAGAAGGTATCGAAAAAAGCAGCAGATCAGAAATTTAAAACGGTAGCATCGGAGCTGGGAATTGTTGACCTTGCGAACAAATATCCGAATGAAATATCAGGGGGACAGAAACAGCGTACTTCCGCTGCCCGCGCATTTATTCATGATCCCAGCATCATATTTGCGGACGAGCCAACAGGCGCACTGGATTCAAAATCAGCATCAGATTTGCTCAACAAATTAAGCGAACTAAATCAGAAACTGACTTCCACGATCGTCATGGTT
Organism: Paenibacillus sp. GCM10028914; assembly: GCF_042666275.1. Lineage (NCBI taxonomy): Bacteria > Bacillati > Bacillota > Bacilli > Caryophanales > Paenibacillaceae > Paenibacillus > Paenibacillus sp. GCM10028914. The sequence goes on along the minus strand of NZ_JBHTFO010000017.1, from coordinate 476,643 downwards.
ACGCATGATCCGGTGGCTGCAAGTTATTGCAGCAGAGTCATCTTTATTAAAGATGGGCAGATTTACACACAATTGAATAAAGGCGAGGAGACAAGACAGGCCTTTTTCAAAGACATTATGAAAACGCAAGGTGTTCTGGGTGGTGTTCAAAATGAACATTAATTTTATCATCTTTCGCAATTTGAAAAAGAACATAAAAAACTATTATCTCTACGTATTTGCTTTGATATTTAGTGTAGCGCTGTATTTCTCCTTTGTAACCCTTCAGTATGATCCGTCTATGGATGAAGCCAAGGGGTCAATCAAAGGTGGAGCAGCACTGGGTGCTGCTTCGATTCTGCTGGTCGCGATCGTGGCTATTTTCCTTCTGTATGCGAATAACATTTTCATTAAACGACGCAGTAAAGAAATTGGGCTGTTTCAATTAATCGGACTGACGAAAAGTAAAATATTTATGATTTTGAGTTTAGAGAACTTGATTTTATATTTCGGCTCCATGCTGATTGGTATTTTTGCAGGTTTCTCCGTTTCCCGGCTAATTCTAATGATATTGTTCAAAATTACGGGGGTGGAGGCGAATGCCACCTTGCGTTTTTCATCCGAAGCGTTGACTCAAACGGTACTCGTATTCGCTGGAGTATACATTCTCATCATGATTATGAACTTTATATTCATTAGAAGACAAAGCATATTATCCTTGTTCAGAACGGTATCTTCAACGCAGGCGAGAGTAAAGAAAATGTCCATTATGGAAATAATCATCGGCTTGCTCGGTATTGGACTTATTCTCTATGGGTATTATGTGTCCACTAGACTGTTTAGTGGTGACTTGGTTGAAATGAACGAATTATTCTTGAGTATGGTCATGATCCTGGGAGCAGTTATCATCGGAACCTACTTATTTTACAAGGGTTCGGTAAGTTTTATTTTTAATGCGATCCGTAAGAGCAAAGGTGGGTACCTGTCACTGAATGACGTTCTCTCCCTCTCTTCCATCATGTTCCGCATGAAATCCAATGCGATATTATTGACTGTAATTACGACGGTATCTGCACTGGCGATCGGACTTTTGTCGCTAAGCTATATTTCTTATTATTCCGCAGAAAAAATGGCACAGCAAACCGTGCCCAACGACTACTCAATTGTTCGTCAAGAGGATCGAGATCTTTTCACAGAAGCGTTGTCTGCCGGCGATATTGCATATACTGAGGTCGAAATCGATGTGATCCAGATGAATGTTGATGCTTCTGATATTATCGGATCTGGACTTGAAAAGGCTGCTAATGACTCGGGCGAAATGATCTTTCCTTTCGTCAGCGATAAGAGTGTCTCTGGTGTGGACATAGCTCCCGGTGAGTTTTTGTTGAAGGGTATGAGTGATGCGGTGACACAGTTCATGTCTATTAAAAATGAGGGACAAATTACGATAGAGACCAAGGGAAGTACTGACGCCTTGACTCTGAATATGAGTGGGCTAGAAAAAGGTGCTGTCGTCTCCTCATACTTCTCACACGGGATGCCAACGGCCGTCGTGGACCATAGCATCTTCGAACAGTTGGTACAAAATGTGGATCCTGAAATTCAAGGGGGCTCCACTAAATATTACGGTTTCGATATTACAGATCGAAGCGAGCTTAAAGAAGCGGAAAATATTTTTACGAAGTTGGATTTGGATAGTAAGGGGCCGAACTGGTCCCAGGCAGAAACAATTAGCTACCAGAAAACGAACATGGGATTAATGATGTTTATCGTTGGTTTCTTAGGTCTCACATTCTTAATCACGTCTGGATGCATTCTCTACTTCAAGCAGATGGATGAGGGGGAAGAGGAAAAAGCGAATTACACCATTTTGAGAAAGCTGGGCTTTACACAAGGAAATCTCCTTCGAGGCATTCAAATGAAACAGATCTTTAATTTTGGCATACCGCTCATCGTGGGACTGTTTCATAGTTATTTCGCTGTAAAATCAGGCTGGTTCTTCTTCGGAACAGAATTATGGACGCCTATGGTCTTGGTTATGCTGCTTTATACAGTTCTCTATTCTATCTTTGGGTTGTTGTCGGTTATTTTCTATAAAGGAATTATTAAAGACGCTCTGTAATTCATTATGCATAAGAAGAACCCTAAATCCTGAAATAGGATAGGGTTCTTCTTTTTCCTAAGCTTCTTAGTCGGTGAAATGGGCATCCCCTAAGACGAGTGTTAGAAATTCACGTAAATCGTCGGCTTCTTCTGGGTTGAGACTGAATGTGCGCTCTAGGTAATTGTCTTGTTCGAGATCGTCGCTAGCCAATATGGCTGTTCTTCCGAACTGAAGGTCGGTTACGAGCTTTTTCCCATAAAATAGGTTCGTTGTGGTCACTGCCAGATCAAATCGTTTGAGTGATGGGCCAATGAACGTGACGAATCGGGTAGATGTAGACTCTGTACTATCGGATAAAAAATCAAGTTGCCGTGATTCCCCGGTCATATCGGCGGTTCACTCCTTCTGCATAGATGATGTTTGTTGTCCATTATACAAGAAAAATCTAAGACAACCTATATGGGAAATTAAGATAAACAACCCAGTTGACCTTATTACAAATTATGGTATCATGTTGTTTAACAGTATAACGTTTATTCAAATTGAGGGAAGCACCTTTCTGACGCTACGGCGGGAGAGGTGCTTTTTTGCGTTGTACAGCGTGCGTTATACGGTTGATAACAATGATTGGAGGCCATGGGATGCAAATTGTATTTATGAATCAGATGTCCAGAACGAACGAATCAAGTGAAGAAAATACGGCACAAGTGTGGATTGGTGAAGAGGAAGGCGTGTGGCATCTCGGCTGGCGAGACTTTGAAGCTGACGGATATACCAAAGATGAAGATTGGTACAGTGGAAGTTCATGGAGTGAGTTGTTGTGCGTTTACCGTCATCGTCTTTCCATGAAACTCAGTGAGGGATATCGTCCTGTAATTGAAGGGATATTCCACGAACCTGAGGATGCTAAGGGAAGAAACCATGCTGCACAGAAACTGCAATGTTATAGTGAGCTATATGGTTCTGAAGCGTTGTATACGGAGCTTTGCGCGTGGCGCCGAAGAAAAGCGGCAGCTGGACGAAAGGCACCTTACTTTATAGCGAGTAACCGTGTACTTCGCTTGATAAGCGCTTTTGTGCCGCAAACAGTGGAGGAATTGCTTCAGCTACCAGGGATTGGTGCGAACAAGGCGGCAGAACATGGGGATGAATGGATTGAAATGACGATACGCTTAGAACGAACAACCTCTTTTCCTCTGGACTGGGTATTTAGTGAGTTGAAAGAAGATGAATTCTTGTCTTGGCTCTACAAGCAGAAAGAACACAAATACAAGCAAGAGTTAGAAGAATTCCGCATGGGTCGGGTGATGTTAATGGGCATAGCAGAAGGTTTATCACTAGATCAATTGGCGGAGAAGACCAGCATGTCACGGAGGGAGCTAGTTGAACAGATGGAAGTGCTTGAAAAGGAAGGGTACGATATGGAGCTTTTAATCCGTTTGGAGCTCGAGAGTTTGCCGGAAACAGAGCATTCCGCCATTTGGAAAGCGTTTGAGGATCTCGGTGATACCTTCCTTAAACCTGTAATGCAGCGGGTATATGGTCAGGAGCCAGCAGCTCAGGGTGGAATGGAAAGATTGTATGAACGGCTCCGCCTTATCCGTATACGCTTTAGACGGCAAACGATTGAGAAGCGTAGCGCAGTGTGACATATAAAAAAACGGGTTACCCTTTAATGAATAAAGAAGGATACCCGTTTTTTTGATATTTCATAGCCATTCTTTTTTGCGGAACAGATAAAACATGCCGGATCCAAGAAAAATCATTAGTCCAATAACCGCAAAATAGGAATATTTCCATTTCAACTCGGGCATAAACTCAAAGTTCATCCCGTATATTCCAGTAATAACCGTAAGCGGCATGAAGATCGTGGTCATTGCCGTAAATACCCTCATGATTTCGTTCGCACGGTTCGCAATACTGGACTGATAAGCTTCTCGAAGGTTACTCATCAGATCGCGGTAGGTTTCAAAAGTTTCGGATATTTTCACGGCATTCTCATAGATGTCGCTGAAGTATTTTTGCAGCTGATCATCGATCAGACGAAGGTCTTTTTTATTCAGTGTATTGATTACCTCTTTCTGAGGGCCAAGTACCTTTTTCAACCATAGAATTTCACTTCGAAGACCGATAATTTCGTTCAGATGTGATTTCTTGGTGTGCATGAGAATATCTTCTTCAAGCTGATCAATGCGCGCTTCGATTCGGTCACCTACCGTGAAGTAATTGTCTGTAACCAAGTCCATCAGGATGTACAGAAATCGGTCAGGTGAATTGGCTTCATCTTCCCACAGAAGTGGTTTTACAGCGCGTAATTCATTGATCTTCTGCTTTGTTACGGTAATGATGAAATGTCTCCCTAGGAAAATATTCAGAGCTCGAAGGAAGATCTCCTCATCATCAAATCGAATGCTGTTTACTACAATAAAGTAGTGGTTCTCATATATTTCAATCTTTGGACGTTGCTCTTCATCACTCTGGGTGTCTTCTACAGCCAAGTCATGTAGATTGAAGAGGGGCTGGAGTTCCGCCAAGTCTTCAACATCAGCGTCAATCCAGTAAAATCCGTCTGGTGGAGCTGTAAGTGTCGTTTCAATATTGTCTATCGGGGTGAAAACACCCGAATTTACCAACCGGATTTTCATCTGATATCACTCCTTTAATTCACTGCTTGCGCATTTCGAATCAAGGCATAGGGTATCAGCTTACCGGTATTAGCCGGGCAGAAACTCTGCACGACTCGGCATTGGGCATCTAAAAGAGCGCACGAAAAATAACGTTGCCCGCCACCGGTGAGCTGATCTTGGTCCTATGCGGTTTTGCGTCATTTACATCCAGCTTCTGGCTCGGGTCACCGTCCATCTTCCATGTCACCTCTTTCATATGGTTAATTAGCACCAATCTAGTATAACGCCGTGGTTATAACCTTTCAAGGTGGAATTAACATGTGATTCATCCTTGTACAGGGTATGGAAGATACAGGTGATTTGTTCCATTTTTTTAGCTCAAAGCTTCTTGACGAAAAAATGTTCTTGATTTAAAGTAATAATCAATAGTATTTAGGAAACAAACAACTTCATAACGCGAAATCTTATCAAGAGCAGGTGGAGGGACTAGCCCTATGAAACCCGGCAACCGGCGGCAACATCGCACGGTGCTAATTCTTGCAGGAGGTACGCGGCCTTAACACTAAGGATCGCTGCAGTCTGACAGATGAGAGAGGCGCATAGTTTACGTATACGTATATATGACCTTTCATCACAGAAAGGTCATTTTTTTGTATACTTTGGCAATCTCTTATGTTGTTTTATGCAGTATGACTATTTATTAACCTAAAGGAGGAATAATGATGCCGATTAAAATTCCAGACACACTGCCTGCAAAGGAAATTCTTGCTGGGGAGAACATTTTCGTAATGGATGAAAGCCAAGCTTTTCAACAGGATATCCGTCCGCTGCGAATTGCCATTCTGAATTTGATGCCAACCAAGGAGACAACAGAGACGCAGCTGCTAAGACTGATCGGTAATTCCCCACTCCAAGTAGATGTTGTGCTGCTTCATCCGGGATCGCATACTTCTAAAAACACTCCGGCAGAACATTTAGAGTCATTCTATAAAACGTTTGAAGAAGTCAGACATCGCCGTTTTGACGGTATGATCATCACGGGAGCTCCAGTAGAACAGTTGGATTTCGAAGATGTAAACTACTGGGATGAGCTCAAAGAGATCTTTGAATGGAGCAAGCGTAATGTAACTTCAACGCTCCATATATGTTGGGCCGCTCAAGCGGGTCTTTATTATCATTATGATGTGGCGAAGTACAGCTTGTCCGAGAAATGCTTCGGTGTGTTCCCTCATACAGTAAACGAGCCAAACGTTAAGCTGCTGCGGGGGTTTGATGAGCTGTTCTATGCACCACATTCCCGGCATACTGATGTTCGGCGAGAAGACATCGAGCGAGCGGAGAAGCTTGTGGTATTAGCTGAATCCGAAGAAGCCGGTGTTTATCTGGTAGCGTCAAAGGATGGAAAACAAATATTTGTGACAGGTCATTCAGAATATGACTCTGACTCGCTTAGATGGGAATATGAGCGAGATGTAGCCAAAGGTATGGATATTGCACTTCCACGTAACTATTATCCAAAAGATGATCCGACTCGCAAACCGCCTTCAGTCTGGAGAGCTCATGCTAATTTATTATTCTCTAACTGGCTCAATTACTATGTATATCAAGAAACACCTTATGATATCGGACCGCAAATATAGAGAGCGAAAGAACGTAATTTAAGGAGGAGTGGGTATTGTGGAGAAGAATAATTTGAAGATTGAAAGTAGGCTGGCTCAGATTGGATCTGTTGAGGAGCCTGTTACGGGTGCAATAAATTTCCCGATTTATCAAGCAACTGCATTTCGTCATCCTAAACTAGGTCAAAGTACAGGTTTCGATTATATAAGAACGAAAAGCCCGACAAGAACGGTACTAGAGGAAGCGGCGGCTGCACTGGAATCCGGCGATGCCGGATTTGCCTGTAGCTCGGGTATGGCAGCATTACAGACCGTATTTGCTCTTTTCAGACAAGGTGATCATCTTATCGTATCTTTGGATTTATACGGGGGCACCTACCGTTTAATCGAGCAAATATTGTCTCGTTATGGCATCACTGCTACCTATGTGGATACGAATGACATGGATGCGTTAGAGCAATCAAGAAAACCGAATACGAAAGCAATTATTATTGAAACGCCGACGAATCCCCTTATGATGATCACAGACATTGAAACGGTCTGTAGTTGGGCTCGTCATCACGGCTTAATAAGCGTCGTAGATAATACGCTGCTGACGCCATTCTTCCAGAGACCGATTGAGCTTGGAGCAGATATCGTTGTTCACAGCGCCACTAAATATTTAGGAGGCCATAACGATGTGCTTGCCGGGTTAATTGTTACCAAGGGAGAAGAATTATCTAAGGAGATCGCCTTTTTACATAACTCAATCGGTTCGGTGCTCGGTCCGACAGATTCTTACCAATTGATGCGCGGGATGAAGACACTGGCTTTACGCATGGAGCGTCACGAGAGCAATGCGACAGCAATTGCGTTGTTCCTGAAAGAGCATCCTGCGGTTTCTGATGTTTTCTATCCGGCACTTCCTGATCATCCGGGCTACGAAGTACAACAGAAGCAGTCTAGCGGAAATACGGGCATATTTTCATTCAAAGTGAAGGATGCCAAGTATGTTGAACCTATTTTGCGTCATATCAAGCTGATCGCTTTTGCTGAGAGTCTTGGCGGAGTAGAATCATTGATGACTTACCCGGCCGTTCAAACCCATGCCGATATCCCTCTGGAGATTCGTGAAGCCGTTGGTGTAGATGACAGATTGCTTCGATTCTCCGTCGGTATTGAACACGTGGATGATCTGATTGCAGATTTGGATGCTGCGCTAAATGCAGCAGTTGCTGAAATTGAAGGAGGAGCAGACAGATGAGCCTAGACAACCAGAATGGACATTCAAGCAAATCAGGAAACAAGGAACAAAAGGAGAGAAGTTTGGATCAGGTTCGGTTTGAAACCAAACTCCTTCACTTTGGAGGAGAGATTGATACAGCAACAGGTGCATCAAGCGTACCTCTGTATCAGGCGTCTACGTTCCATCATGAAGATATATATCATCCGCCACAGCATGATTACAGCCGATCAGGCAATCCTACACGTCAGGTACTGGAGAATTATATTGCATTACTAGAAGGTGGAGTTCAAGGGTTTGCGTATGCATCCGGTATGGCAGCAATCTCAAGTACGTTTATGATTTTGTCAGCAGGAGATCATATTATTGTAACAGAGGATGTATATGGAGGGACTTACAGGCTCCTGACAAGTATCCTGAACCGTATGGGTATGGAATGCACTTTCGTGGATATGACAGATCTTGAACAGGTAAAGGCAGCACTCAAACCAAATACCAAAGCTGTTTATATGGAAACTCCATCGAATCCAACACTGAAGATTACCGACATCGGGGCGGTTACTTCTTGGGCTAAGGAACATGGACTATTAACGATTCTTGATAATACATTTATGACGCCTTACTATCAGAGACCGATTGAGCAAGGCGTGGATATTGTTCTTCATAGCGCGACTAAGTTTCTTGGCGGGCACAGTGATGTGCTTGCAGGCCTAGCTGTGGCTCGAACCGAAGAGCTCGCTAAACAGTTGAAACAGCTTCAGAATGGTCTTGGAACCGTATTGGGTGTACAGGATTCATGGCTCCTCATGAGAGGTATGAAGACGCTAGGTGCTCGTATGGCACATAGTGAGCAAAGTGCTGCTAAGCTGGCAGCATGGCTTACAGGCCGGAGTGATATTGATCATGTGTATTATCCAGGCCTATTAAATCATCCCGGACGGGAAATCCACGAGAAGCAGTGCAGTGGTTATGGTGCAGTCGTCTCATTTGATGTAGGTTCTGGTGAACGGGCCAAGCAGGTGCTTAACGCAGTTAAGCTTCCGCTCGTAGCTGTAAGCTTGGGTGCAGTAGAGAGTATTCTCTCGTATCCTGCAATGATGTCACACGCAGCAATGGGAGAGAAAGTACGCCATGAGCGCGGGATCACGGACGGACTTCTTCGTTTCTCAGTCGGATTAGAAGATATCGACGACCTTATTGCTGATCTGGATCAGGCGCTGGAAGTAAACAGATAGCAATGATCTCTTGAAAAGGCACCCTGAATCATAGGGATGTCTTTTTTTTTAGTTCCTTTATGTGTTACGATGAAATAGATAATAGGTGAAGAACATAATACATGGGCAAGTAGAATTCATTGTCATTTAGCTATGATAAGGGAGGACCTATAAATGGGTACAGTTGACAGTATTCTGGATAAAGCGCTGCGTGGCGAGCGTTTGAATCTCGAAGATACAGTAACTCTTTTTGAAAGTGACCAGATTGAGAAGATTGGACATGCTGCTGATATTATGACCAAAAGGCTGCATCCTGATCCGATAACGACTTTTGTAATCGGACGAAATGTAAACTATACGAATGTGTGTGATGTTTACTGCCGCTTTTGCGCCTTTTACCGCAGACCCGGACACGAAGAAGGATATGTTCTATCGGATGAAGTAATCTTACAGAAAATCCAAGAAACCGTAGACGTAAATGGAACAGAGATACTAATGCAGGGCGGAACGAACCCTAATCTTCCGTTCAGCTACTATACGGATTTACTCCGGAAAATCAAGAATCGGTTCCCTAATATAACAATGCACTCCTTCTCACCAGCTGAGATTGTGAAGATGATGGACGTGTCCGGATTGAGCATGGAAGAAGTTGTTCGCGAACTCCGGGACGCAGGACTTGATTCTTTACCGGGGGGCGGAGCCGAAATCTTGGACGACCGTATTCGCCAGAAGGTCAGCAAGCTGAAAGGCAGCTGGCGTCAATGGATGGATGTTATGCAGACGGCGCATAAGCTCGGTATGAACACGACCGCAACCATGGTTATTGGCTTGGGTGAAACGATGGAGGAGAGAGCACTTCATTTGCTCCGTGTGCGAGAAGCGCAGGATGAGTGCATTCAGAATGGATGGAATTCTAAAGGGTTCCTTGCTTTCATACCTTTTACCTTCCAACCGGATAATACCAATCTGAAGCGCGAACGTGAGACTCCAGAAGCCTACCTGAAGACGGTAGCTATTAGTCGTCTGGCTATTGATAACGTGCCAAATCTACAATCTTCATGGGTAACGATGGGGCCGGAAGTTGGCAAGCTGTCTCTCTCATATGGCTGTAATGATTTCGGCAGCACCATGATGGAAGAGAATGTTGTTTCTTCCGCTGGAGCTGTGCATAAAGTGAACATTGAATCCATCTTGGAGCTGATTCGCGAAACTGGAAATATTCCTGCTCAGCGTAATACAAAGTATGACATTCTTCGTGTATTTAATGACAACAGTACGATTGAACGCGATTTTGTAATGCAGAACTAATTCGTTTATTCATACTATCGTGTCTTAATGAGGCCCTGCCTTCCGTCTTCGTTTACGGTTAGGTAGGGCCTTTATGTTTTGCCATGATCCGACGACAACGATTAACAGAGCTTTCCACTAAGGAGTTCCGTATATCCATCCTTCGGTCCCCATATACTTAAACAGGGAACCCGAAAGGAGCGATTCCATGGAACTATTCAGCATAACGGTCAATACACAGACTGACGGTGAAAAAGAAGCATTTTACCGTATCTTATCAGACAAGCAGAAAGAGCTACATAAACAATGCAAGCAGCTGAAGTTTTCATTCAGCGCTTCTGGAGATCGGGTCATATGGTCGTGTTCGGGCAAACTACAGCTTACGGCGTGGTCCTCATCTGCAGAAATGGTACGCAGATCAGTGTCCGAAGCGGCAGCGGCTTACATCCTTGAAGAGAAGGAGCAGGATCTTGCAGCTCGGTTGCTGATGACAGAGTTTGAATTTAATGATGAAGAAGAAGCTGAGCGGGTACTACAGTGGTATTTAATGCTTCTTGCGAAGGATGATAACACTTCAGAAGATTATTCGCAGCAGCGAAGAAGGAAGCTGAGAGAGAGCATTTTTGCTTGCTTGACAGAGTCACCGGATTTGAATTTAGATGGCTACATGACCTTTAGAATGCAGGCTTATTTGCAGGAGCTAAGGGAATTGGCTGAGTACGCTGTGGATGAATTTATGATGGATCAGCAATATGAGGAGTTTGTTAGTTTACTTAAATATTTTGTGTATTTTCAGGAACCGCTTATGCCTCTGGTTCACGTGATTCATAAGGGAGAAGAGGATTTTCTTCTACTGGACGGTAACCTTAGACCGATTGAAAAAGTAAGGGATGAAGGGATGGTAATGGAGCGATTAGATCAGGATATGGAAATCGAAGATATGGTCGTAAGCACGCTTATTTCCGTATCGCCTGCACGTATGATTATTCATACAAGGGAGCCTGAACTTCCCGTAATAAGTACACTTGCTCATATTTTCGACAATCGGGCGGAAGTTTGTTGCAGTTGCCTGGAGTGCAGTTCCTTTCTGGGGAGTGTAGCGAATGATGACTTGACGTTCCCGGTTAAGCGGGATTATAATAACTGATAAATTCACGTGAAAAGCATCGACAAAGACATGAGTCAAGTCGGTATTGCCGTTCAGAGAGAGGAAACTTGGCTGTAATTTCCTTCGGTACGCCACCTGATTTACCCCTTTGTAGCTGCGTTGTCGAAACATATGAGACGTGGGATTAGCGTTTCAGATGAGAGTAGGCTTCGCCGGTTCATTGCCGTTATACAATGCCAACGAAGGATCTTATGTAGTGCTTGGCTTATCTAAAGCCTCTTGTAAGCTGCTTAAGATCGAACTAGGGTGGAACCACGAGTATAACACTCGTCCCTTTGCGGGACGGGTGTTTTTTATTTTGTCCTGCAGGTGGATTATGGGATCATACGTGAAATTATACAAACAAGGATGCTTTTTAGGAGGAATAGCGGGATGGCAATTAGTATTAAACTTCCGGACGGATCTGTCCGGGAATACGCAGAAGGCAGCAATATTGGAGATGTCGCGGCATCTATTAGCAGTGGGCTTAAAAAGAATGCCGTAGCAGGTAAATTGAACGGAATCGTAGTCGATCTTTCGACACCTCTTGAAGAGGGAGCCCTTATTGAGATCGTGACACAGGATTCTCCGGATGGCCTTGAGGTTATTCGCCATAGTACAGCTCACTTGATGGCACAGGCTACAAAGCGTTTGTTCGGTGCTAAATCGGTCAAACTTGGTGTTGGTCCGGTAATCGAGGATGGTTTCTACTATGATATGGATCTGGAGGAGCCACTGAATCCTGAAGATCTCCAAAAGATTGAGAAAGAAATGGAACGCATCATTGGTGAAAACTTGCCGATCGTTCGCAAAGAAGTAAGTCGTGAAGAAGCACTTCGTATCTTCGGTGAGCTGGAGGATCCTTATAAGCTGGAACTGATTCATGCGCTGCCTGAGGACAGTATTATCTCCATTTATGAACAAGGTGAATTCTTTGACCTTTGCCGTGGGCCTCACGTGCCTTCAACAGGTAAAATTAAAGTATTCAAGCTAATGAATGTAGCTGGAGCATACTGGCGTGGAGACAGCAAGAACAAGATGCTGCAGCGTGTATATGGTACAGCATTTGCGAAAAAAGCTCAGCTTGACGAGCATCTTCATTTCTTGGAAGAGGCGAAGAAACGTGATCACCGTAAGCTGGGTAAAGAGCTGGAAATGTTCACGTTCTCCCAGCTTGTTGGTCAAGGTCTACCAATCTGGCTGCCAAATGGCGCGAAACTTCGCCGCACTCTGGAGCGTTATATCGTCGATATGGAAGAGCGTCTTGGCTATCAGCACGTGTATACTCCAGTTCTCGGAAATGTTGAGTTGTATAAGACCTCTGGACACTGGGAGCACTATCAGGAAGATATGTTTCCTAAGATGGTAATGGACAATGAGGAGCTTGTTCTCCGTCCGATGAACTGTCCACACCATATGATGGTATATAAGAGCAGCATGCACAGCTACCGTGACCTTCCTATCCGTATTGCGGAGCTTGGTATGATGCATCGTTATGAAATGTCAGGAGCCTTGACTGGTCTTCACCGTGTTCGCGCCATGACATTGAACGACTCTCATATTTTCTGCCGTCCGGATCAGATTAAAGAAGAATTTGCTCGTGTTATCGAGTTGATCCAGACTGTATACAAGGACTTTGGTATTCACGATTACCGTTTCCGCTTGTCTTATCGCGATCCGCAAGATACGGAAAAATATTTCCAAGACGACGAAATGTGGGAAATGTCTCAACGTATGCTGCGTGAAGTTGTGGAAAGCATGGATATGCCATTCTACGAAGCAGAAGGCGAAGCAGCATTCTATGGTCCGAAATTGGATGTTCAAATTAAGACAGCGCTTGGTAAGGAAGAAACATTGTCCACGGTTCAACTGGACTTCTTGCTTCCAGAACGTTTTGAGCTCGAATATGTAGGCGACGATGGACAGAAGCACCGTCCAGTTGTTATCCACCGCGGTATTATTAGTACAATGGAACGTTTTACTGCGTTCTTGCTTGAGAATTTTGCTGGAGCACTGCCGCTGTGGCTGTCACCAGTACAGGTTAAAGTTATACCGGTATCCACTGCATTTGAAGATTATGCGAAGGAAGTAACAGACAAGCTTCAGCTGGCTGGTATTTCTGTTGAGCCGGATCTTCGGAATGAAAAGCTAGGTTATAAGATCCGTGAAGCCCAGCTTGAAAAAGTCCCTTATATGTTCATCGTAGGTGAGAATGAGATGAACGCTAAGGCAGTATCTGTGCGTAAACGCGGAGAAGGCGATCTTGGAGCACAAAGTCTTGATGAAGTGATTCTCAAGCTCCGTGAAGAGATCAATACTCGCTCTGTGTAAACTCCTGAACGTATCTTCGAACGAGCAGGAACAAGTATAAACTTTCATAGACCTCTGTCATGTAACGTATAAACCATTTGAGATTTGGGAAACCTCGCAAGTAAAGGGGAGGTTATCAAATGAACAATTGGAAAACATGGCAGAGGTTTTTAATATGGATTTTTCTATCAGCATTTGTGTATAGCATAGGTGCATCGGACGTGGACGCTGCAAGAATGATGCCGATATCTCCAGACTCTTACGATATTGGAGATGTGCAAGTATACAAACAAGAAGAAGAGGTTCATGAAGAAAATAAATATGTTAAGATGACGAGTTTTTACGCATTTAGTGCTGTAGGGCTCGGTAATATCAATCATTATATGCTGCAGCCACCAGTGAATAACGAGGATGAGGCTACAGACTCCACGAATCCGATGAAAAAACAGGTCCCTTCGATACCTGTCTTAGCGCCGCGAGAAGATCAGATTCTTCATACGGTGAAGGTTACAGCAACAGGATATACGGCTGGTTTTGAATCAACAGGTAAAAAGCCTGGGCATAAACAGTATGGGATTACTTATTCAGGTGTTAAGGTGAAGCGGGATAAGAATAAGGTTTCAACGATAGCAGCTGATCCCAAAGTATTTCCACTCGGAAGCATTCTGTACATTCCTGATTACGGGTATGGCATTGTGGCTGATACGGGTTCTGCCATAAAAGGCGAGAAAATTGATCTATACTTCGCCACAACAAAACAGGTATATAGTGAATGGGGCAAAAAAGATGTAGAAGTACAGTTGATCAAGCGTGGAACAGGTAAGTGTACCGAAGCAATGCTTGAGAAACTGGGGGCCGCGATTGAAACCTATCATTTTCTTCCATCCTCTATACTCGAAGAGGCTATTTAAAGCTGGGGGATACACAATCAGCAATTTGTTCGAATAATGCCCCGCTGTCCTTCGCATACTATTCTTCGGGGAGGCGTTTTCGGTTCCCCGAAGAGGATGATGGTATTGTGGACAGGGAGGTGAATACCGTGGCCAAGAAAAACAAAGTGCAGGAAAACTACAAAACACCAAACGAAAAGTTTAATGCTGAGTTTGCTGAAGAGAACAGCGTAGTTGGCGGCGCTCAACAGGGCTCCCAGAAAGTAAAGGAGAACTACAAGACGCCAAACGAAAAGTTTGATGCTGAGTTCGCTGAAGAAAGCAGCACAACTAATAAAAGAGCAAACCGCTAGTTTGCTTTTAAGTCAGTATGAACAAAGGCCTCCGCAGAGCATTGCGGGGGCTTTTTTTAGATCCCAATAAAATATACATAAAAACCCAATCCCCTCGGTCTCGAGACTGATGCATGTTTCATCCCACCGCCGCTATTCGCAAAGTAACTCTTGTTGTACACTGTAGTCAAAGGATAAATATGAATGGAAAGCAAGGGGATGCACATGAATCGAAGAGGATGGAACCAACTGTCAGGTGGACTTCTGCTTATTGGCGTCGGGGTATACTTTATATTGCAGCAGATGGGTATTATTGATGTGAGCTTGGGCCATCTTATTTCCACGTTTTGGCCGGTCATTCTCATATGGGTTGGCCTACAGGGTTTGATAAATCGTCCGGATTTGAGTGGAGCATTATGGGGATCGGTCGTACCCCTGATCATTGGTGTATATTTTCTAGGCCGCAACCTGGATTTTATTGATTTTTCGTTTAGAGAGTTGGTTAAATATTCGGTTCCTTTATTGTTAATTGGTTTTGGTTTGACCGTTATATTTAAGCCGAAGAATCAAAAACCTCCTGGACCGCCAATACACAGTAAAAGAGAAGAATATGTTACAGTCGAGGATAGCCCTGAGGTGCCAGAAGCAACTAATTTGGAATCTTCACTTGATGAGATGTTTGAGCGGACATTTGGAAAGAAGACAGACCTTGAACAAGAGAATAAACCTGAACCTGAGCTTATTCGTGAAGAGTCTCGCCGGAAAGAGAGTGAAGATCCTTGGAAGGTACGTTGGAAAGATAACTGGAATGAACACAAGCATGAACACAAGCATGAACACAACCATGAACACACACATAAACACAGACATGGTGGACACGGACAAGGCTGGGGTCAAGGTGAGACGGTCAATAAATCGGCCTTCATCGGAGATGTACACATGGGGAATGATTATTTCACATTAAAGCCGACCAACATCTCGCAGTTTATTGGAGATACGGTGCTTGACTTAACCAAGGCGCAAATTCCATATGGTGAAACGAAGATCAATATTTCGGCATTTATCGGTGACGTAAAGGTGTTCGTTCCCAATGATTCGGATCTGGGTGTCTATGTGTCAACCAATTCATTTATTGGCGATATGTCTGTGCTGGGAGAGAAGCGGAGCGGTTTCATGAGCAATGCTGACTTGGAAAGTCCACATTATAGAGAAACAGGTAAAAAACTTCGTATCCACATTAGCGTTTTTATTGGCGATGTCAAAGTGAACAAGGTAGGGTAACTGTATGAGTTTTATAAAAAATACAAAATGGGTGATCATGCTTTACTTCTTATTGATTGGTGCCGCAGTGGCTATATTTCTGTATGTTGCGGACGAGGGAGATTACATCATTATTGAGGACAACCGGCTGTGGGTGTTTTACACGGTCGGTATTGTTCTGTTTACAGGAATCGCAGGCTATATTGCCGGGCAGCGTATTCAAAGACCGCTGGATTTGCTGCATTTGAATATGCTACAGGTTGCTAAAGGAAATCTTACGGTGCGAATGCCTGCTGCGGAAGATGCTTCCTTTGCTCGTGTATATGGAGAATTTAATGATATGACCGAAGCACTTGAGAAAAAAATGAAGCTGCTTCAGCGTCTTGGTGAACAGGACGTTATTGAGAAGGAAATTGCTGCGGAAGCTGCCGTTCTGGAGGAACGCAGGCGTATGGCTAGAGATTTACATGATACGGTTAGTCAGCAGTTATTCGCGATACATATGTCTGCTTCATCCCTGCCTGGTGTGATGCGTAAAAATCCGGAGCATGGTGATAAGGTTCTAGAACAGTTAATCTCGATGTCACATATAGCCCAGAAACAGATGAGAGCTTTAATTGCCCAATTACGTCCTGTTGAACTTGAAGGAAGGACCCTAGAAGAAGCTTTGGAGCGCTGGTTTCCTGATTATTGCCGTCAGAACGCATTAAAGGGTATGAAAGATGTTGAGTTGCAAGGAGGTATATCCGAGGCAATAGAGCATCAGCTTTTTCTAATCATCCAAGAAGCAGTGGCTAACATCGTTAAACATGCCAAGGCGAGCCTTGTGAGTATGTCACTTCATGAGGAACATAAACGAGTTGTGTTAAGCATAAGTGATGATGGCCAGGGCTTTGATGAAATGACGCAGAGACAGGGCTCGTACGGCTTGTCCACAATGCGTGAACGGGCTGAAAAGTTAGGTGGTCAAGTCGACATTATAAGCCGCAGGGGTGCAGGAACAACCATACGCGTACATATACCACTGTTTGAAAATTCGGAAGAAGACGAAGCAATGTCTGATGATACGGTTCGAGCTGGTAGTAGAGAATTATCTGAGGATTAGGGGGAAAGATTAAAATGAGTGTCATTAAAATACTACTTGTTGATGATCACGATATGGTCCGGATGGGTTTAAAAACGTATTTATCTCTAGAGCCGTCTTTTGAGGTGATCGGTGAAGCGTCCAATGGAATGGAAGTTCTCGAATATCTAAGGAACCATGAGCAAGCGCCTGATTTAATATTAATGGATCTAATGATGCCAGTTATGAATGGGGCTGAAACGACACGGGCGGTAATGAGTGAATTTCCTAATCAGAAAATAGTTATTCTTACTAGCTTTTTAGAAGATAACCTTGTGGTGGAATGTGTTGAAGCGGGTGCGGTAAGTTATGTCCTGAAAACCGTATCAGCAGATGAGCTTATTTATGCTCTGCAGGGTGCTTTTCGGGGAATGCCTGTCATGACCAAGGATGTCTCGGAGGCACTAACCCGGGGAATCCGTCAACATATGGTCCAGGGTGATCACGCAGGACTTACAGAACGCGAGAAAGAAGTTCTGCTACTTATAGCAGAAGGAAAGAGCAACAAAGAGATTGGAGAAGAACTTCATATCAGCATTAAAACGGTCAAAACACATGTTAGTAATTTGCTGATGAAATGCGAATTAGATGATCGTACACAGCTTGCGATCTTTGCGCATAGAAAAGGATGGGTTAAGACGAACTGATATTAGTTAGTTAGTTAGTTAGTTAGTTGAATAAAATTCAACCGATTTCTTTCGTTTTTATCTTACATTTAATTGTTTTTAAGGTGTCATTAAGGTTTATAGTACACAATAAGAGCAGATAAATTATTAAACCACTTGTTGTTGAACAAGTGATCTAATAGGAGGTAAGGGTATGGACGATCAAAGAAATCGGTTCGGTCAAAAAGATGAAGACCAAGATCTAAAGAACGAATCTCAGCGACAACAAGATTCGTCTTCGGACAACTCTTCTTATTATTATTCTTACGGTCCGTTTAAGTCTATTAGTGATGAGGAAGAACGGAATGAAGTTCAGGAATCTTATAAACGGCGTGAACCGGTTGAAGTGGAGGTTACTGCTCCGGAGCCGGTAAGACCAGTTCCTTCTCGAACCTATTCTGCTGGAGGTCAAGGTGATGGGGGCAGCAGAGGCGGATCTCATCCAGAGAAAAACTCTAACAGCGGACAATGGAATTACAGCAAGAAACCTAAGAGTTCGGTTAAAACAGTGCTCCTTTCTTTCCTAGCAGGTATGCTCGTGATTACCGTTCTTATGTTTACAGCAGATAGAACGAATCTATTTACTCCGGACACGGCTTTGACTTCAGAAGCAACAGGGAATGAAGAGGTAAAATCAGCTCTTGCGTCAGGAGAGGATAAGGGTAACACTACGACAACATCGGCTCAAATACCATCTCAAACTGGAGATGTCTCATCTGTCGTAGATCAAGCAAGTCCTGCGGTGGTGTTGATCGAAACGCTTGTTAACAGCAATAGCGGACAGAGCAGCTCGAATATGGATGATCCTTTGTTCCGTTACTTCTTCGGTGATCAGTCGAATAGAAGCAACGGAAACAATAACAACAATGAAAGCAATCAAGATTCGACACAGCTGCAGCCCTCAGGAATCGGGTCTGGATTTATCTTTGATAAATCGGGTTACATTCTAACGAATGAACACGTTATACACGGAGCAGACGTTATCCAGGTAACCCTGCAAGATAACAAAAAGCCTTATGAGGCTAAATTGCTCGGTTCCAGTTATGAGCTTGATTTAGCTGTACTTAAAATCGAAGATAATAAAGATTTCCCATATGTAGAGCTTGGTAATTCAGATGATCTAAAGGTTGGCGAATGGCTCGTTGCTATCGGTAACCCGCAAGGATTCGAACACACTGTAACAGCAGGTGTCTTGAGTTCCAAGGAACGTGAGATTGATATCCAAGGTACGAATGGCGAGGAAGATCGTAATTATGAACATCTACTGCAAACCGATGCTTCGATTAATCCCGGAAACTCCGGTGGACCACTTCTTAACCTGGAGGGTAAGGTTATTGGAATGAACGTGGCAGTCAGCTCGGATGCCCAAGGTATTGGCTTCGCTATTCCTTCCTCTACGATTATCGAAGTTCTGGACTATCTGAAGAACAATGAAGAGGTTCCAAAAGATCCAATTCCGTTCATTGGAGCGGGTCTGATAACCTTGACGCCGCAGGTGTCTCAGCAGCTGGGTACCGATGTAACGGAAGGCTCCTTCGTTGACAGCGTAGTGTTCCGTTCCCCGGCTTATGAGGCAGATCTTCGCCAGTATGATATTGTGACTGGTATCGATGGAACAAAATATGCTACTGCACAAGATTTGATTGAATTTATTCAATCAAAAAAGGTCGGCGATAAGATCACGTTGAATGTTGTCCGCAACGGGAAAAAGATCGATCTTCCGTTAACGATTGGTGACAAGAACGAATTTGATCTTTCTGACCAGTAATAACAACACTAGTAATATGTAAACAAGGCGACAAGCGGAAGGGAGAGTCCCTTCCGCTTGTGCTGTTCTCTGAGGCATGGATATAATGGGGTTATGAGAGTAATGATACAATAATAAGAGGAGATACCAATATGCGATCCCGGATATTAATCGTTGATGATGATGAGAAGATCATTTCTATGCTGCGAAGAGGCTTGGCCTTTGAAGGATATGATGTACATACGGCTTCAAACGGTGCCGAGGGCTTAAGAATGGTCTTAAATGAAGAACCTGATGTCGTTATACTTGATGTTATGATGCCGCAAGTGGATGGTTTTGAAGCACTGCGTAGATTAAGGGAAGGCGGTAGCAAGGTTCCGGTATTAATGCTTACCGCTAAAGATGAGGTAGAGAACAGGGTCAAGGGTCTGGACATAGGTGCAGATGACTATTTGGTGAAACCATTCGCGCTTGAAGAACTGCTTGCTCGGGTGCGTGCTCTTCTAAGACGCAAATCGGGTGTTGAGTCAGGGAATCAAAAATTGGTCTATGAAGATTTGGTCATGGATACCGATGCGCGAGAAGTCACAAGAAATGGAAGAAGATTGGAACTGACTGCGAAGGAGTTCGAATTGCTTCATCTGTTTATGATGAATCCGAAGCGGGTGCTTTCGCGAGACTTAATCATGGATAAAATTTGGGGTTATGATTATAGCGGCGAATCGAATGTGCTCGAAGTTTATATCGCCATGCTGCGTCAAAAAACGGAGGATCAAGGTGGAAAACGGCTAATTCAGACGATCCGTGGGGCAGGATATATCCTAAGAGGAGATCAGTAGCATGTCGATACGTTGGCGGCTTACAGCGTGGTATTCCGGCATCCTTTTCATCACGCTGCTCGTATTTAGCATCGCTGTATATGGATTCGTTCATTTGTATACTTACGATGAGATGAAGACAAAGATTATGCAGCAGTACAACAGAATAAAACCGGTGCTAACCATTAGTGAGGATGGAAGTTTAGCTTATGTTACCCCAGACCGAACATCTAAACAGCGTATGGAGGAAGCTGATATTTATGTTCAGATTTATACGTATCACAATCAGCTGACTTGGAAATCCGACAATATGAGGCTAAGAGGTCTTGAATTCGAGATGTCTGCTCCATCGAAAGCCGTAAAAGATCGCGGGTTTAAGAAAATGAATGTTGGCGGTTATCCGTTCTTTGTATATCAAGACTTTGTTACTACAGAAAATACGAATGAGATTGTTGGCTGGCTTCAGGTAGGTACCTATACAGGAACGGCTGAGAATACACTCAATAGACTGCGCTCCATCCTGATTACGGGATCTTTGGCGACTCTGATCATCGCTTCAACGCTTGGCCTATTCTTGGCCCGAAAATCGATGAAGCCGATTCAGAAGGTGGCCGATGCGGCGAATCAGATCCAGAAGGGAACAGATCTTAGTGTAAGGATAGAGTATGACGGTCCGCAGGATGAGATCGGAAGGCTTATCGGAACATTTAACGGCATGATTGCGAGGACCGAGGGGTTCTATAAAGAGCTCGAGGATGCCTATGCCGCCCAGCGTAGATTTGTCTCGGATGCTTCTCATGAGCTGAGAACACCGCTTACGACCATCCGGGGAAATGTGGACTTACTTCATAAAATGTGGACCTCCTCTCCATCAGATCGACCGGATCTAGATGAGGAAACCATACGCCAAATATCGATTGAGGCCGTTGGGGATATCGCGGATGAGGCGAAACGGATGAGCCGTTTGGTATCTGATATGCTCTCTCTTGCCCGTGCAGACACAGGGCAGACCTTTGAGAAGGAACCTATTGCGCTTCAGCCTCTTATCGAAGAGGTTGCCAGACGGGCAAAATTTCTCCCGAAAACAGCGGAGTGGCATGTTGGCGATTTACGTTCGCTCAATGGAGTATATGTGGTAGGAAATCGTGATTATTTGCAGCAGATGCTATTTATTTTTATAGAAAATGGCTTTAAATACACGCCAGAAGGCGAGGTACGCCTAGATGTAATCCTATATAAGGGACAAATCGGAATTCGAATCTCGGATACAGGAATCGGAATGGATAAGGATGAAATTCCGCACATCTTTGAACGATTCTATCGGGCTGATCAGTCCAGAGGAGTTACTGAAGGGACGGGTCTTGGTCTGTCCATCGCCAAATATATTATTGATATGCATAATGGCTCTGTTGAAGTCGTCACGAAGCGCGGAGAAGGCAGTACATTCATCGTCTGGCTCCCTATTATTTTTGCTCCACCACTGGAATAGGGTTATAATGAGTAGGATTGTGATTTTATTGCTTAGAAAGCAGGTGAAGACCCATGGAAGTGATCAAAATATCGCCGCGTGGTTACTGTTACGGCGTTGTCGATGCAATGGTGCTGGCACGGCAGGCAGCTAATAATTTGGATCTTCCTCGGCCTATATATATATTAGGTATGATTGTTCATAACAGTCATGTTACGCAGTCCTTTGAAGACGAAGGAATTATTACGCTCGATGGACCGAACCGGATGGAAATTCTACAGCAGGTCGATAAAGGAACCGTTATATTTACAGCTCACGGGGTTTCTCCGGAAGTACGTAAATTAGCGCGCGACAAGGGGCTGACTACACTGGATGCAACTTGTCCAGATGTAACGAAGACCCATGATCTGATCAGAGAGAAGGTCGCGGACGGATATGCAGTGATTTATATCGGTAAGAAAGGACATCCTGAGCCAGAAGGTGCTATCGGAGTTGCTCCGGAACATGTCCATCTGATCGAGAAGGAAGAAGAAATTGATAAACTGGATGTAGATGCAAGTCGAATTATCATTACCAATCAAACGACAATGAGCCAGTGGGACATCAAACATATAATGAAGCGCCTTCTGGAAAAGTTCCCAGGTGCTGAGATTCATAATGAGATATGTCTTGCTACTCAGGTTCGTCAAGAAGCGGTAGCTGAGCAGGCAGGTCAGGCTGATCTTGTCATTGTAGTAGGTGACCCGCGCAGTAATAACTCGAACCGGCTTGCCCAGGTTTCTGAAGAGATTGCAGGTGTACCTGCTCACAGAATCGGTGATGTCACAGAGTTGAAACGGGAATGGTTTGAAGGGGTCAGCAAGGTTGCTGTTACATCCGGCGCTTCAACCCCAACACCAATCACGAAGGAAGTTATTGCATATTTGGAACAATATGAACATGATCAACCGGAAACATGGGAGATTAAGAGAACAGTTAACATGAGTAAGCTACTTCCTCCAGTTAAAACAAAAACTAGCTCCTCATCCAACTAACTGTTTCGGCATCGTTATAAGTATCATTATGAGACATTATAATAACCCGCAGGCGGAAGTCGCTGCGGGTTATTTTTTTGCATTGTCAGGAGGTTTCTAGTTGAAAGCGTTTTAACTTTCGATTGTTTATTATCATTTTTAGTTGATTAGACAAATAGTAAGTGCTAAATCACTCCGCTAGAATTAGAAGCATAATAGATACTAGACGGGGGAGGAACAGAAATGGCTCAGAGATCCGCTTTGAGAGAACGTATTCCAAAACGGAAACAAAACAACATCCTGATCCGGTTATTTAAGCAGTGGGACATACAATTAATGGTGATTCCGGCGTTACTGCTCATCTTAATCTTCAGTTACATTCCGATGTATGGCGTGTTAATGGCATTTCAGGATTACAACTTATTTGGTGGTATGGCGGAGAGTCCATGGGTCGGATTAAAGCATTTTGAAATGTTCTTTGAATCTCCAGAATTTTCGAATGTTATGCGAAACACAATTGTGATCAGTCTATTGAAATTTTTCATAGGGTTTCCCGCTCCGATCTTGCTTGCTCTGATGCTGAATGAGATTAGACATATGGGGTTCAAGCGGATTGTACAAACAGTCAGTTATCTGCCGCACTTTCTATCGTGGGTCATTGTCGCTGGATTCGCAATGTCTCTGTTGTCTACAGATAACGGAAGTATCAATATGTTACTGGAAAAACTCAATCTCATCGACGAACCCGTAAGCTTTCTATCGATACCTGAATACTTCTGGGGGATTCTTGTAACGACAGGGGTCTGGAAAGAGATTGGTTTCTCATCCATCGTGTATTTAGCTGCTGTAGCAGGAATTGATCCACATATGTATGAAGCAGCCGATATGGATGGCGCTAGTAAACTCCGGCAGATTTTCACGATTACTCTTCCATCCATTATGCCGGTAGTGACGATCTTTATGATTCTTGCCATTGGTAACCTGCTTACTGCCGGTTTCGAAGACATCTTGCTCCTCGGGGTGAACCCGGTTCTGCGTGAAGTATCAGATGTTATTGATACATACGTCTATCGAGTCGGTATCCAAAACTCCAGGTTCTCATATGCGACCGCAGTCGGGTTGTTCAAAGCCGTGATCAGCGTAGGGCTTTTAACCATAGCGAACTTCGTTGCGCGTAAATCAGGAAACAGCTTATGGTAGAACTTAAGCCTCTAGATGAAAGGAGCGGTTTATCTTGGTACGTCTAGGTTTCGGAGACCGATTAATGGTCATCATCATTTATATCCTGCTGGGTTTGCTGGCATTTTCAACATTTTATCCGTTTTGGAACGCTGCAGTGATCTCATTTAACACAGGTTCTGATACAGCGCTTGGTGGTATCACATTTTGGCCTAGAGATTTTACACTTGAGAACTATGCCATCGTATTCAATGATGAGCGCCTGTTGAACGGGTTTTATATTTCGGTGATGAGAACTGTTGTAGGTACTGTATCATCAATTATTGTTACTGCGATATTTGCTTATGGTATGACGAAAAGAGAAATGATCGGCCGTAAGTTCTATATGATTATGTGTATTATTACGATGTATTTCAGTGGTGGACTCATTCCAAGCTTCCTATTGATTCGCAGCCTGGGATTGATGGATTCCTTCTGGGTGTTTATCATTCCGTCACTGGTTAGTGTCTGGAATATGATCATATTCAAAACATTTTTCCAGGGACTTCCCGGTGGTTTGGAAGAGTCGGCTAAAATCGATGGCTGTGGTAACTGGGGGACGTTCTTTAGAATCGTGCTTCCGCTATCAGGTCCGGTTATCGCTACATTGTCCTTATTCACAGCAGTTAACCATTGGAATGACTGGTTTATGCCTAGTATTTATATCAACAATGAGAATCTGATGCCGATTCAAACGATGCTGAAGCAGATTCTCAATTCGAATATCGTATCCGATCAGATCGGAAACATGGATTCAGCAGCACAGGGACAGCTTCAGAAAATGCAAAGTGTCTCATCGAAGTCATTATCGATGGCTACAATGATGGTTGCCACATTGCCTATCATTATGGTGTATCCTTTTGTCCAAAAGTACTTCGTTAAAGGCGTTCTGGTAGGTTCCTTGAAAGAGTAGGATTGATCTCATGTTCGATGTTTAAGCTGCGGCTTTTACATAAAAACCATTGAAGTGACGAGAGGGGAAACAGAGAGATGCGATTAAAGAAAAGAACATTGACGTCAACAATGGCAGCATTGGTTGCAGGTGCAGTTCTACTTGCAGGATGTTCTAGTGGTAGTGGTGGGAAAACAGCCACTGAAGAGCCTAAAACACCTGAAACTCCGCAAACAGAGAGTAAGTTTGTTGTAGGTGAACAACCATTGGAATTTTCATTCTATGGTCATTATGATTGGTATACCATGCCTCAGTGGGGTGGAGATGAAGCATCAAAATGGATTAAGGATGAGATGAAGGTTAATGTCACGCCTGTTCATTCTGGTGGTAATGCAGCTCAAAAATTCAATACAATGATTGCCTCCAATTCATTGCCAGATGTCATCTGGATGGAACGTGGATCAGATGTAGAAAAGCTGCGCCAAGCAGGTATGCTTGTTCCATTTGACGAGTATCTTGATAAATATCCGAATTTAAAGGAATGGCTCGGAGAAGCAGGGATCAATATGCTTCGTGCCGAGGACGGCAAGTTGTATCAATTCCCGAACTGGTACACGAACCAACCAAACGGTAACGCTGGTTATGTTGTGAACAAGAAAATCTATGAAGAGTTGGGATCTCCAAAACTGGAGACAACCGATGATTTGTACAATTACCTTGTCATGGTTAAAGAAAAGTATCCGAATGTGGTTCCATTCGATCCGCATTTAGCGAAAGACGGTCAAGGTTTGGATGTTCTGTACACGGCATTTGGCGAAAATACGCTAAGTCGTTGGCTCAGTATCCGTGGTGTACCACAGGGCGACAAGTTGACTTCGATCTTTACGGATCCAACTTTCCGGGAGTCCATGCAATACACAGCTAAACTTTTCCGTGAAAAGTTGATATCTCAGGACGCGATGACCCAAACAGCAGATCAGGTTAAAGAGAAGCTGAACACGGGCAGAGTTGCTGTATATGCTGCTTCCAGCCCTACAGATTATGCGATGAACGGACATGAGTTGTTGACTAAGAATGATCCAGATGCAGGTTATTTCATGATCTGGCCGATTCACAAAGAAGGTCTCGACAAGAACAAAATTTTCCCGGGCACATACACACAACTAGGTTGGAACGTAAGCGTAATTACAAAAGCAGCGAAGGATCCAGAAGCAATTTTCGCTTTCCTCGATTGGTATACAGGTCCTGAAGGACAACGTATTCAGATGTGGGGACCAGAAGGCGGATATTGGGATGGACTTGAGGAAGATGGAGTGACTCCGAAATTCACTGAAAAATATACAACCGATGCTGAAGGCTTAGCTAAATTGCAATCGACCACAACGAATCTTCAATGGAACGGAAACACCGTTTATATTGACCAAGCCAAGGCGAAGTATGAAAGCACATTGCCAGAAGAAGAGCGTAACTGGTCTACACGCTGGCAGTATGAGATCACTTGGAAGACACAAGCTAATGCAACCGAATTCATCAACTTGGATCCGATGCCGGACAGTGAAGAAGGTATTATTCGTCAACGTGTCGAAGATATCTACTTGGAAACAAGAGCAAAAGCTCTTTATGCGAAAGACGACGCAGAAGTTATTGCTATTCTAGATAAAGCAGAAGCTGATGCACAATCCGCCGGATATGCCAAATTACTAGAATTCAAGACGCAAAAATGGCAAGAAAATCTCAAAAAAATGGCAGGGAATTAATTTAGTCAATTCCTTAGCAACTAATGGGTGTACTGCTTTTTGCAGTATGCCCTTAGGGTTTTTCGAGGGGGGATAGTCTTATGTATAAAGTATTACTAGCTGATGATGAAGTTCTAGACTTGGAAGGTATGAAACAATTCATACCATGGGAGTCTCTTAGTATGTCGGTTGTAGATAGCGTGAATAACGGATTTGCAGCATGTGAAGTGTTGGAGCAGCAGCATGTCGATATTTTAGTAACAGATATCCGGATGCCTAATATGACGGGACTTGAGTTAGCCCAAAGAGCACTCGCTGCACAGGAAAATCTTCGAATCATATTTGTGAGTGGTTATCAGGACTTCGGGTATGTAAAACAAGCTATTGCCCTAAATGCCTGCAGTTATGTATTGAAACCTATGGACGATAAGGAATTAATAGATGCTTTAATTAAAGTTCGCCACGAGTTAGACCGTGATCTAGAACAACAAAAGACAGAGCTTGCATACCAGCAGATGGTACCGATCTTTAAAAATCAATATCTTCTTCAATTACTGGAAAAACCATATGAAGTTGTACCTTTAGATGTACTAAACAAGGAATATCATCTGGATGAGATTGTTTGGCCGGCTTATATTGCTTTATTGGAACTTGACGATGTATCTTGGCAGTTTAATCACGTTGACGAGAACGGGAAAAGGAATATGACCGATGCCTTCTTCTCCCGCTTACATACACTTCTTGCTGAGCACTTTATTGAGCATGTGTGCAAAGTAACGGATATGAGAACAGCGATCCTGCTGGATGAACATTCTGAGCGATCTACTATTATTAAAATCTTGGAACAATTAAAATTGGAATTCCCCTTTTCCGTAACGGTCGGAATCAGCAATGCCGCTAGTCATATCAAGGATTTGCACTCTTCTTACCTGCAAGCGGTTGCAGCACTCGATTATAAAATGTTTCATGGGAAAGGGAAATGGATACCGTATGGTGATGTACCTTCAGAGGATATAAAGGATGCTGAAAACATATATATTCGCCTCGATGCATTACTAAGCGCCATGACAAATTATGAGTTAGTCCGAATTCACGATGAGTTAGAAGCGATGCTGTTGCTTGCATCCAGTTTGCGTTCCAAGTTTACTATCCGTAATTTTGCGATGTATATCATTCTCAAACTCGATGAACATTTACATACAATTAATGAGGATTTATTTAAAATATTAGGTATGGAATTTAAAAACCTAGACATATTGCTTCAATTTGAAACAATAGATGATATATTCTCATGGCTGCGTAGAAAGGTTCTTCAAATATCGGAGCATCTTCATAACAAAAAACATTCCAAGAATGGTCGCTTGATTGAAGAGATTATGGAAGATGTAAGAGGCCGACTTCATGAGAATATTACACTCAGAGATATCGCTAATCGGTTTTCATTCTCTCCCAATTATTTAGGGGTTATTTTCAAAGAGGAAACAGGGCTTAATTTTAGTGATTATGTCATTGCGATGCGTATGGAGAAAGCAAGAGACTTGTTAATCCATACCAAGCTTAAAATATATGAAATCGCTTCACAAACGGGATATCAATATCTCCCTTATTTCAGTCGTCAATTCAAAGATACGTACGGGATGACCCCACTGGAATACCGACGGACTCATTCTTGATAGAACATTCAGGGGGTTAAAAATGAGATGTGGGCAAAACCCAAAA
The DNA here is from genome assembly GCF_042666275.1 of Paenibacillus sp. GCM10028914. NCBI lineage: Bacteria > Bacillati > Bacillota > Bacilli > Caryophanales > Paenibacillaceae > Paenibacillus > Paenibacillus sp. GCM10028914. The sequence goes on along the minus strand of NZ_JBHTFO010000017.1, from coordinate 448,253 downwards.
TAAAGCAGTTACCGTTTGGATACAAATTAATGATATCATATTGTATTCTCATCATGATTGCTGTCCTCATCGTAGGTAACGTTGCTAATCGGGTATACGTCGAATCGATGAGAGAACAGACACGTAGCATCATTCAAGGAACCCTGCATCAGATGAAGAATAACATCGCATTCAAAATGGAGGATACAAAACGTATATCGGATATGCTTTATTTTGATGAACATTTAGCTAGAGTGCTTCGCCAATACGAAAAGGGTTGGAAAAGCTATGACTCGATGACAAATGTGCTCATGCCTAAATTTCAAACTGCTGTAGAAACCGCAAATCGGCGGATGTGGCTATCTATGTACCTGAAAAACGATACATTTCCAGAAGTGTATAATGTCTATGACAATAAAGATCCACTAGATATTCCAGCGAGATTATACGATATATTTCAGTACAAGAGGCTGATCGATAAAGATTGGTATATCAATTTTCCAGCCGAGGAGGTCTATGGGACGACTCTTCAATGGCGTCAAATTGAAGATGATCATAAATATGGGCGAATTTCATTACTTCGCCGGGTGATTGATGTTGGAGGGGAAGTTTATCCGTTTGAGGAAATTGGATTTATGCGGATCAGCGTAGCGTTATCGGATTTGTTTGACGGCGTGGATTTTCAAAAGATAGGGGAGGGGACAAACCTCTATATTTCGGATCTTAAGAGTAATGTTATTATTTCATCTGGAACAAATGATGTACCGGAAATGAAGATGATAAACCAGATTAGCAAAAATGAGGATGACCTGATCATTAGGGACACACTTCCGGGGTTAGACATGGAGCTTGTTGCCTTCGTACCGGCTAATCTTGTGGAGAAGGATGCTCATAAGGTTCGTAACCTGACGTTATTCATTTGTTTGGTTTGTATCATTCTATTCTTTTTTGTAAGTGTGATTGTTTCCAGGTATTTCGGAAAGCGTGTATCAAAAATTGTAATGGTGGTAGACTCCTTTCAGGAAGGGGAGTTTCACAAACGAATCCATTTTAAAGGTAATGATGAGTTCAAGAAAATCGCCTCAGCTCTGAATGAGATGGGTAGTAATATTGGGCGGTTAATTCAAGAGGTTTATTTAGCCGATTTACAGAAAAAAGAGGCAGAATTAGAGTCGCTGCATTCACAGATCAACCCCCATTTTTTATATAATACACTGTCATCGATCAGCCGCTTAGCTAAATTTGGTGAACTGGACAAATTACAGCGGATGGTTATGGATCTAGCCAAGTTTTATCGGCTATCCCTTAATGAAGGTCGGAACGTAATTCCTGTAAAAAGTGAATTGGAGCAGGCTCAGGCGTATATTGACATCCAAAAAATCAAATATGAAAGCCGGATGCAGGTTCAGTATGACATTGATCCAGAGGTTGTGCGTTATGAGACTGTGAAGCTGATATTGCAACCTTTTATCGAGAACGTGTTGGAGCATGCTTGGATGGGAGATTCCATTCATATTCGAATAAAAGGAAGAGTAGAAGACGATTATTTGGAGTTTAGAATTATCGACAACGGTGTCGGTTTCCCTGCTGGTATGAATAGAGATATTATAGGCGCACAAGAATTAAGGAATGCAGGATATGGCGTGAAGAATGTTGATCAGCGGATCAAACTGCATTATGGTGCGGAGTACGGCGTCATCCTGTTTAGCCGTCCGGGAATAGGAACGACAGTTAGAATCATCCTACCTTTGGTCAAACGGCAAACTTCAGAAGGTCGTATTAAGGGCGCGTAATCTTATTATAAGAGGCATTGTTGTTATTCTGAGTAGTTCCCCGCTTTGCAATCCATCAATTGGGCTTGACGAGCGGGGAAATATTTTGTATAGTTGCTTTATCGAATAAAAGCATAAAAGCATAAAAGCTTAAAAGCGAACAAGCGCGAAAGTGAAGTCGAATCTATAAACTCAAAATATAATAATTAGAAAGAAGGTTGTATATATGATCGTCATTACATCGAATCAAATTCCAGAGGAACAATTCAATCAAATCGTAGCAGAAATTGAGAAAGAAGGGCTTCAAGTCCATATCTCGAGAGGCACTGACAGAACCGTCATTGGTCTTATTGGTAGTGTTAACCCGAAACTTTCAGAGCATCTACGTCAAATGAAGGGTGTAGAGAATGTTGTGAAAATTTCGAAGTCTTACAAGTTGGCAAGTAGAGATTTTCATCCGGAAGATACCATCATCGATATTAAAGGTGTTAAGATTGGTGGCGGCAACCTTGTTGTTATGGGTGGTCCATGCGCGGTTGAATCTGCAGAGCAAATTGATGAAATCGCTAAATTAGTTAAAGCTGCTGGCGCGCAGGTCCTTCGTGGTGGTGCATTTAAGCCACGGACAGGACCTTATAGCTTCCAAGGAATTGGTGTGGAAGGACTTATTATGATGGCTGAAGCAGGAAAGAAGCATGGCCTGCTTACGATTACGGAAGTGATGACCCCCGAATATGTAGATATCTGTGCTGAATATGCTGATATTTTACAAGTGGGAACAAGGAATATGCAGAACTTCGATCTATTACGTAAACTAGGCACTTGCGGAAAACCTGTTTTACTAAAGCGTGGCTTTAGCTCAACCTATGATGAGTTTCTGAATGCTGCGGAATATATTCTTGCGGGCGGAAATCCAAATGTGATGTTGTGCGAACGTGGTATCCGGACATTCGAGTCATACACTCGGAACACACTGGATTTGTCGGCGATCCCAGTGCTGCAACAATTAAGCCACCTTCCAGTAATTTCGGATCCAAGTCACGGAACTGGACGTCGTGAGCTTGTAGAGCCGATGTCAAAAGCTTCGGTTGCTGCAGGAGCAGACGGACTTATTATCGAAATGCATACAGATCCGGATAACTCCATGACGGGTGATGGCGTTCAATCTTTGTTCCCTGATCAGTTTGCTGAGCTGCTTAAAGATCTGGAGAAACTTGCTCCGATTGTGGGTAAAACTTTTAATACCGATAAAGCTCCAACTGTAGAATTTCAACGGGTATAATATGCAAAAAAAGCAGGCTGCTCAATGGTTAATCCAGGGGTGGCCTGCTTTTATTTGCACAAAAGAACATATATGTTAGATAATATGACATGAATACGTAAAATACCTTACATCATCATTGACGATGCATATCCCTCCAGAATATAATGATTGAAAGAAAACGAAATAACGTGAACATTTAGTGGTGTTAATGTCTAGAATGTTCGGAATTCGGGAGGGACAGACATGTCAGTAGAGAAAATATTGCAAACAATTCAAGAGAACAACATTGAGTGGGTTGATTTTCGTTTTGTAGATTTAGCAGGGCGTGTTCATCATATTACGCTACCAGCATCCGAGGTGGATGCAGAGACTTTCGTAAATGGTGTAGCTTTTGACGGTTCTTCCATTGCAGGTTTCCGAGGGATTGAAGAATCGGATATGGTCATGATGCCAGATTCCGATACTTGTTACATCGATCCATTTACAGCACATCCAACACTGAACATTATGAGCAATATCTATACACCAGATGGTGAAGCATATGAACGGGATCCACGCGGAATTGCAGAGCGTGCAGAACAGTTTCTCCAAGACAGTGGAGTGGGCACTGCGGCGTTCTTCGCACCTGAATCGGAATTCTTCCTGTTTGACGAGGTTCGTTATGAAAGTAAGATGAACAGTTCCACTTATGTCGTTGAGTCAGAAGAAGCGGCATGGAACACGAATCGTAACGAAGAGGGCGGAAATTTAGGATTCAAGATTGGGGTCAAAGGCGGTTATGTTCCGGTTGCTCCTGTGGACACACAACAGGATATTCGTAGTGAAATGTGCCGACTACTAAATGACGCAGGTCTAAGGGTAGAACGCCATCACCATGAAGTAGCTACAGCAGGTCAAGCTGAAATTAACTTCCGTTTCGATACACTTAAGAAAACAGCAGATAACCTGCTCATCTACAAATATATCGTTCATAATACGGCACGCAAGTATGGTAAGACGGCAACCTTTATGCCCAAGCCTTTGTTTGGAGATAACGGAAGTGGGATGCACGTTCATCAATCCATCTTCAATGGGGATACTCCACTCTTCTACGAAAAAGGCGCATATGCTAACTTAAGCGAGATGGCCATGCATTATATCGGCGGGATTTTGTATCATGCTCCAGCTTTGATTGCACTGACGAATCCAAGTACCAACTCTTTTAAACGCTTGGTTCCTGGGTATGAAGCACCAGTTAACCTTGTATTCTCCAAAGGTAATCGTTCGGCTGCAATCCGGATCCCGGTAGCCGCTGTAACACCTAAGGGCTGCCGTATTGAATTCCGTACTCCAGACTCCACAGCTAACCCTTATCTCGCGTTCTCAGCAATGCTTATGGCAGGTCTGGATGGTATCAAACGCAAGATTGATCCTGTAGCATTAGGTTACGGGCCGTTTGATAAAAATATTTATGAGTTGTCCGATTCAGAGAAGAAAGAAATTCGTAGCGTTCCAGGATCACTGGATGAAGCGCTTGATGCGCTGCAAGCGGATTGTGAATTCCTGACTGAAGGCGGCGTGTTTACAAAAGAATTCCTCGATAATTTTATTGAAATGAAACGTGGAGAAGCTAAAGCGGTATCCATCCGGGTACATCCACACGAGTTCTCTCTCTACTATGATATTTAATGTTAATAGATAAGAAGAAGGAGTGTCCTGAAAGGTCTGGTGACCTGGGACACTCCTTTATGCCGTTTGTGAAAATATGATCAATCCTAGCTTCATGTCTTTAAATAGAGAAAAAAGCACTTGCCGCACTTCCCGAATATTGCTATGATATGCGATAATATTTAATGAATAGAGAAAGAAAGGGTGGAGAGTCGTTTGAACAGAAGAGCTTATAACTTTAACGCAGGTCCGGCCGCACTGCCGCTGGAAGTCCTGGAAAGAGCACAATCGGAATTTGTTGATTTCAGGGAGAGCGGCATGTCCATCATGGAAATGTCTCATCGTGGAGCCATTTACGAATCGGTACATACAGAAGCACAGGAGAGATTGCTTTCCTTGTTAGGAAATCCTAAAGGATACAAAGTACTCTTTCTTCAAGGTGGAGCCAGCACCCAGTTTGCTATGGTTCCGATGAACTTTCTAGGCCAAGGACAGCAGGCTAACTACGTCTTGACCGGCAGCTGGGCCGAAAAAGCGGTAAAAGAATCGAAATTGATCGGTGATACGCATATTGCTGCTTCTTCCGAGGCTGATAATTTCATGTCTCTGCCTAATCTAGATGACATTTCGTTATCTGACAATCCTGCCTACCTTCATATGACTTCTAATGAAACGATCGGCGGAATTCAATTTAAGCAATTTCCTAATACGGGATCGGTACCTTTGATCTGCGATATGTCGAGCGATATTTTGAGCCGGCCGCTTGATGTGAATCAATTCGGTATGATATACGCCGGAGCTCAGAAGAACCTGGGTCCATCTGGTGTAACGGTAGTGATTGCAAGAGAAGATATGATCACGAATTCACCGAAACATCTTCCAACGATGCTTCGTTATAGCACTCATACAAGTAACGACTCACTGTACAATACTCCTCCATCCTTTGGTATATATATGATTAATGAAGTGCTTAGATGGATTCAGGAACGTGGAGGTCTGGAAGGCATTCAAGTTCAGAACCGTGAAAAAGCAGGACTTCTCTATAATGCGATTGACGGCAGTGGAGGCTTCTATCGTGGTTGTGTAGATGCAGCCAGCCGTTCCGATATGAACGTTACCTTCCGTTTGGAATCAGAGGAGCTTGAAAAGGCATTTATTAAGGCTTCCGAAAAAGAAGGTTTTGTTGGTCTGAAGGGTCACCGTAGTGTTGGCGGCCTGCGAGCATCTATTTATAACGCAGTTCCAATGGAAAGCTGTAAAGCACTTGTTGATTTCATGGAGCATTTTAAACAGACTCACGGATAACATTGGTACAAGAGCGTGTTAATAATAAGGTTCAATTTAGCCTTGAAAACAGTTCAATGTGAAATATAGAATATGACGGCGCATCGGATACGATCCGTGCGCCGTCATTTTGTGTATTTGATCAATAGCATCTCCTTGAGCCAATTGTGTGCGAGTGGAGACCAAGCGGAGGGAACGAATCGATTTCAGACAAGCAACAGCGATGGTAGGAACGATTCGTACACGGAGCGTCTTCATACGCATGAAGGGCATCTCATTGCAATGAAATGGACATTTTAAGTTATAATAGAAAAAAAGATGAAAAGGGTGGATTGTTACAACATGGCATTACATATTGTACTTGTGGAGCCTGAAATACCGGCTAATACGGGAAACATCGCTAGAACTTGTGCCGCGACGGGCACACATCTGCACTTGGTACGCCCACTGGGCTTTAACACGGATGACAAAACATTAAAGCGTGCAGGGCTGGACTATTGGTACGCTGTTCATATCGAATATCATGATTCTTTTGAGGAGCTACAGGCCCTGTATCCAGATGGACGTTATTTCTATGCTTCAACCAAATCGGAAAAGAGATATTCGGATATCTCCTTCCGTGACGGGGATTTTCTTGTTTTCGGCAAAGAGACAAAGGGGCTCCCTCCTGAACTGCTGGCTGCGAATCCGGAGACATGTATTCGTATGCCGATGACGGACAAGGTACGCTCTTTGAATCTTTCAAATTCAGCAGCCATTATTGTTTATGAGGCACTTCGCCAACTCGATTTTCCAAATATGGAATAGGATAAAGTATACTGTTCGTTACATTTTATCAGACGCTTTACCTATAATATGGAGCCGAAAAGTAAAAAAACTAATAAATTCTTGAAAACTAGCAGGATTCGACAACTTTTTATCGAACTATTCTACTAGGCCCAATTTATCATGCATCTGGGAAATGTATAGACATTACTTGTTGAACGGAGAGGTGTACTATTGTTATGAAACCTGCTGGTGTTGTACGTAAGGTGGATCAGCTGGGGAGAATCGTCCTGCCCAAATCACTGCGTAAGAGATATCAAATGAACGAGGGCGATCCTGTAGAGATCCTTGTACAGGGTGACCATATTATTTTGGAACGCTACCGTCCCAAATGTGTCTTTTGCGGATCCATGGATGGAGTAAGCGAGTTTAAAGAACGTTATATATGCGTACAGTGCATGTCTGAGATGAATCAACTTTCAAGACATGGATAACGAAGTACGAATAAGCGCCGCTACATGCGGTGCTTTTTTGTTATCTGAATATAGGAAAGAAAAAAGCTTCCCCATCAAGAGGAAGCTGCGCCTTTACAGGCCTTTGGTTTTATCGTCATTGTACGAGGCAGTTAGAATACCGACCATATACAGAGCCAAAACCAATGCGACGATCCAAAAAGTTAAAGAGAAAGACATTAACGCCACCTCCTGCTATGCTCTTCCTTATTATACCTATCCTTAGTGGAAAAATAAATGAGGATATGAAGTAAATCACAGAATTATGCAGGATTATCATTATTTAAAAAACAAAAAGTGCGTAGGTACAGGACGCAACCTTCCATCTGAAGGCTTGTTTACAACTCTCCCATTCAGAATTAGGGAAGAAGAGCCTCCGCCATCCAGGTTATATGCGTCTTTTACACCAAGGTGAATGAGTTTATTTTGCAGCTCTTGCAAGGTTGCGCCGGAATTACCTTTTTCATCATATCCTTCAGTGACGATAATAAGCAGTTGATCGTCTTTATAATTGGCAATGATGGTTCTTGGGGCTCGGGCAGGTGATGTTTTCCATTTCGTTGGAATCGGCATTTTCTTACCGTTTTTTATCAACACAGGTACGAAGGTAGCTCCGAATTTGGGATCAAGCCGATCAAGTTCTTGTTGGTTTCGGAATTTACCTCCGATCAGCTGGCCTTTATTGTTCAGGCCTACGAAGGCCAGATCTTTAAAGCTCGCTTGAAAGCCGTTGATGTACTTTCCGTCAATAAAGGTTGTGCTTAAAGGATATCTTCCGTCATTACCATCTGCATATCCTCCAGCATTTATTCCAGCGACTGCACCAAATCGGTTTACGGCCTGCAGTGTCGTTTCAACAGAACCGACCTTATCTCTACCTAGTGACATCGTCATGGCGTTCGGATCTTTAAGTTTCACCTTCATTGCATAACCGTGATATGTTCCGGGATTTACCTTGAAAAGCTCTATGGTAATTCGGTCACTGTTTACTCTCTCGATTGCAGCACCCAGCTTGGTTGAGATTCTCCGGTTATATATGCGTTCAGGTACTAAAGCTTGTACTTCGGTGCTCTTAAGTATGCTATTCATCGTTTGGGTTGTTTGCTGGTACAGCCTACCGGTTTTTTCAATAGAAGCAACTGTCTTGTCCACTGTAAGAGCAGCTGTATCCAAACCTTGAACGATGATCTTTGTTTCTTCTGACAATTCGACATCCGGTGTATAAACAGAAGCATCCAACTGAAGATGAGGAGGCTCGGATAAAAGCCAAATACAGAGTGTTACACCGATAAAGGGCGCAATGGCAAGCATGAACAACCGATTAACCTGTTTGGGTGTCATTCGGCTCAGTGTTCTCACTTCAGCAGCTCCATGTTTTGTTGTAGCTTTTTAAGCTCCTTTTTCACTTCATTCAGCTGACTATATAGCTTATTGCTATTATCCGTTTTGCCACTGGCTTGGTCCTTCGTGAAGGTAAGAAGTTCATTGAAGGACTCGACCTTACTCTGCATTTCGTTCATCTGCTGGGATAACTCATTAAAACGAAGGTCATATTGAGTCTTTAGAGCGGCTAGTTCTGCTTGAGTGTCGTGTTGCAATTGTGTAACCATCTCTTCTTTTAGATGATTGCTGTATGAATAAGCTGCAAAAACCCCTAGCGCAATAAATATAAACCAAAACATCCAAAACCATCTTGCTTTTGGCCCTTTACGGGAAGCAGATTCCCGGGATGGATAAGTAGGTATTGTCTCTGTTTCCAACCTTGGCATTTCATCACTCCTTGAAATTCCTATCATTTTTTCCAGTAATCATTCTATCATGGTAAAATTAATTACGCAAAGACGAAAAAACATCTCTTAAATATCAAAAATAGATTGCTTATAACGACGAAAGTGGGATACAATTTGTATAGATTTCTTTACCAAAAGAGATACACATAAGTCGTTTGCCATGTTATCCTGCCCGGGTCTAAGCCTCTAGCATTACTTAACCTATTTTCCAATTTGAAAACTTTAAGCGGGATCATAGAGCGGCAAACAACGTAACTTCGCGTCTTATTCTTCATGATGTTACATAATTTTTAAGAATGACTATGCTTGACTCTATTATAGCCAGTAGAAACAGGGGGTTAAAGGATCATGAATCAGGTTTGGCGAGTAGTAATAGTAGGAAGTCATCCTACGAGTATGCTGGGAACCAAATTGATTTTGGAAGAAGAGAAGAAGTTGAGTGTGCTTAGTATGGTCTCATCGGCTCAAGAAGGGATTAAAGTAGTTGGAGAGATACAGCCTGATCTTGTCATGTTAGATTACCGACTTCCGGACATGACTGCCGAAACGGTACTAGAGCAGATGAAGCTTAGTTCACCGGAATCTCATATTATTGTCATGACGGATAATGATGGGTTATTTTTAATGCAAGCATTGATTAGCAGAGGGGCAAGCGGTTTATTATCCAAAGGAGCATCTCCTTTTCAGCTCATGCATATGATCGCGGGACTTCGTGAAGGGGTTACTACACTTCCACTGGATTGGATTAAGCAAGCCATATGGCCACTGAATTCTACTGCGATGAACGAGGGCGGCCTCCCGCTGTCCGAGACGGAAACATTCATCATGGAGCGCATTGTTCAAGGGATTACCTATGACAAAATCGCTCTTGAAATTGAAGTGAGTCGCCGTTCTATCGATAATTATCTTCGCAAAATATATGTGAAGCTTGGTGTAAACACGAGAGCTCAGGCCATTGAGAAGTATGCGCTGTACACCCATCAAGGGCGTCAAATGTATGCTTAAAATATAAACATAAGTTATAATGGTGAAGGACCAGGAATACTTTTAAGAGGCTGCCTGGAATAAACCGGAGGTTTTTATAACGGTTAGAAGGAGGGATTGCGGGTGCAGTATTCCTTTGCTTCCCGTGCAAAGACCCTGATGTCTTCCCCGCTGCGCAGTCTTAGAGAATTTGCGAAGCGGGATTCTTTTATTTCTCTGGCTGAAGAACTTCCTGCGGAGGAGTTATTCCCTCTTTCGTCACTCGCTGAGGCTGCCAGTAATGTATTGCATGCAGATCGGCGTTCCCTTCAGTATGGGGAGGCAGGAGGAGATGGCCTTTTGCGTGAATGGCTCAGCCGTGATTGGAACCGTCGTAAGAAGCTGAACCTATCATCGGAGCAGATTTTGCTGACTACAGGCACTCAGCAGGCACTCGATTTATTCGTCAGGGTGTATGTAGATCATGGAGATTGTGTTCTTGTTGAGAATCCGACTTCTCCCGGACTTCTTCAAGTGCTTAAGCTGCAAGGTGCACGAATTGTTCCAGTAGAAGGAGACAAGGATGGGATTTTGCCCGACTCTTTGGAGTTGCTTATCAAGGAGCATCGACCGAAGCTATTGATGGCTGCGCCTAATTTTACGAATCCTACAGGAGTCTTATGGAGCCTAGAGCGCCGAAAAGAAGTATTGCGATTGTGTACGGCATATCAATTACTGATCGTTGAAGATGATTCATTAGGGGATCTGTATTTTCCCCAAGGAGGCAACTCCCCGAAACAGCTTCCATCGCTTATTTCCTTAGAAGAGAAGCAAGGGGAGCATGTCTTATATGTTGGATCATTTAGCAAAACCATCGCTCCTGCCTTACGAACAGGATGGGCAGCGGGGAACCGCCAGATTATTGAGATGATGACAGCTGTTAAGCAAATGGCGGATTGGCAGTCCAGTATGTTAAATCAGAGGCTCCTGCATCAAATGCTCGTGTCAAAACCATTTAATTATGACGATCATATTCTGATGCTTAACAGGGAATATGGAACGCGGTTGAAGCTTATGGTTGAGCTGCTCAAACGTAGTGCGTGGAAAGATACGACTTATGAGGTTCCTTGCGGGGGTATGTTCCTGTGGGTACGACTGCCAGCAGGACTGAATGGGGATGCGCTCCTCAAGCGCTCCATGCAAAAGGGTGTCAGTTTTCTTCCAGGTTCTATGTGTTCACCGACTGATGAAGCTAGTGAGTGTATACGGCTAAACTTTACGCATCCTGGAAGAGATGAGCTGCTGCTTGGAATGAATCTGATCAGTGAAGCGGTTCTAGAGTTCACTGCTCGTAACTAGTGACTTTAGCAAAACCTTTAACTTAAAAATACGGGGCTGACCTCAATAAAGAACGGCGTCCAATTGTTAAGCATGTTTAGCAATTGGAGTTAAGTTCAATCATGAGGCAGCCCCTTTTTGTCTAATAACAACGATTATGTTTATGGGTATGATCATTCACTTGTATAAGATGCAGGCAAGGCACCAGGGATGGGGGGAACTTCCAAAACGGATGCATAGTCCTGTAATGCCTGCAATCCTGCATCTGTAAGAATATAGCGTCCACGGGCCACACGTGAGAACCATCCGTAGTAATTTTGTTGAAGCATCGAGGCTACATTACCAATCCCACTTAAGTTTCTGATTGCTGCTGGTGTAACGCCTGGTTTGGGTGGAGTTTTTGCCTTAGGTTTATGATTTTCGGGAGTACAACTGGATTCTGAATTAGAAGAGGGGAGATCAGAATGGTTCTCAGCCATGCTCAACTGCTGGAGAGCCGCTGCAACGCGCAGTGTCTTCTCTCTATAAGCGGTTACCAGTTTGGCCCTCGTAACACCCCCCGTGTTATAATCTCCGCTGCGTTCACGAAATTCTACCAACAGCCGTTCCCGCTTTCTTGGTGAATTTCGCTCTCTTCTATTTCCTTCACCGGGTTGACATAGCACTTCAACGAAGGGAGCTTTGGTCTTATAAAAAGTAACCGTGATCAGTCCGAGTCCGAGCTTTCGGCACAAGTTACTTATTTCAGACCAGCGCTGGTTAACTGCTCCTTTTTTGGCTCTGCTTTTTTCAACGGCTAAATATACATGGGAGCTCATTTTCAGGCGTTCTAGGCCCTGAAGCAGTAGTGCAAGATTAAATGTTTTCTTCATTTCTACGATAAGAGGTTCGGCCAAGCCCTCTTTCATGCCGACCATATCACAGTTGCGTACTTCGCCTTTGATATCATATCCGTGCAGTTTGAAAAAAGCCTTCAAGGGAGCGTACAGCTCGGCTTCATTTTTAATAGCCATGGCTATTCTCCTTTGTCATCGATATATCAGAAAGCGCCTTGGCACTTTATTCCCTCAGTATAACATGCTAGGAACGGATGTGCGTATGTACAAGATATATCATATTCTTTCATGGAAAGTAAGTTCTTTACTTCGAAAATATGGTCAACTATTACGATGATGCCGCATAGGTATGTAATACACTTTTTCGGTGGATTCATGGTTATAAGACGCGAGTGAAATGAAAGCCAATCCTCATAATCAGAGTCATAGGAGGTAGCGGTATGGATATTTTCGAACGCATAGCATCGTATCGGGCAGAAAGCGACCGACTGGCATGGAGCGGCACATTTAGGGAATATATTGAGTTACTTAAGAAAGATCCTTCACCCGCCATGACCGCGCATGCGCGCGTATACGACATGATTGAATCTTATGGGTTTGAGGAGAGCGGCGGCCGAAAAAAATACAAATTTTTTGAACAAGAAATATTCGGTCTTGATCGGGCAATTGAAAAGCTTGTTGAGGAATACTTTCATTCCGCAGCTCGCAGGCTCGATGTGCGTAAACGGATATTGCTGCTGATGGGCCCGGTCAGCGGTGGTAAATCGACGCTTGTCACACTCCTGAAGCGTGGACTTGAAAAACATTCTCGTACCGAACGAGGAGCTGTGTATGCGATAGCTGGCTGCCCGATGCACGAAGAACCTCTGCATCTGATTCCGCTAGAGCTTCGGCCAGAGGTAGAGAAACAGCTGGGTGTCCGTATAGAAGGAAGCTTATGTCCTTCTTGCCAGATGAGACTCAAAACGGAATATGATGGCGATATTGAATCCGTAATGGTGGAGCGTGTGCTGATCTCTGAGGAGGGGCGTACCGGTATTGGTACGTTTAGTCCTTCGGATCCAAAATCTCAAGACATAGCAGATCTGACGGGTAGTATCGATTTTTCGACCATAACAGAGTATGGTTCAGAATCCGATCCACGGGCTTACCGCTTTGATGGTGAGTTGAATAAGGCAAACCGGGGACTAATGGAATTTCAAGAGATGCTGAAGTGTGACGAGAAGTTTCTGTGGAACCTGCTTTCACTCACTCAGGAAGGCAACTTTAAGGCTGGCCGGTTTGCGCTTATTAGTGCGGATGAACTTATCGTGGCTCATACGAACGAATCGGAATATAAAGCATTCATTGCAAATAAGAAAAATGAGGCGCTACAATCCCGTATGATAGTCATGCCAATTCCTTATAACTTAAAGGTAAGTGACGAGGAGAAAATTTACGATAAGCTCATTGGACAAAGCGATATGAAGCATATCCATATTGCACCACATGCACTGCGATCGGCTGCTATTTTTTCTATCTTGACTCGATTGAAGGAAACCAAGAAACAGGGCATGGATTTAATCAAGAAAATGCGTATGTACGATGGAGAAGAAATAGAGGGTTACAAAGAAGCGGATCTGAAGGAGATGCAGAATGAATATTTGGAAGAGGGCATGTCAGGGGTAGATCCCCGTTATGTCATCAACCGAATATCGAGTGCCTTGATTAAGAGGGATCTGCAGTGTATCAATGCACTGGATGTGCTGCGTGCCATTAAAGATGGTCTCGATCAGCATGCTTCCATTACGAAGGAAGAGAGAGAACGATATTTGAATTTCATCTCCGCTGCTCGTAAGGAATATGATGATCTTGCTAAAAAAGAAGTTCAGAAGGCATTCGTGTATTCATTCGAAGAATCAGCGAAAACGTTGTTTGAGAATTATCTCGATAACATCGAGGCTTTCTGCAACTGGAGCAAAATCCGAGATCCCCTAACCGATGAGGAGATGGATCCGGATGAAAGGCTGATGCGTTCTATCGAGGAGCAGATCGGGGTATCAGAGAACGCCAAAAAAGCGTTCCGCGAGGAGATCATGATACGGATCTCAGCATACTCCCGCAAAGGAAAAAAATTCGAATACCATAATCATGAGCGTCTACGTGAAGCAATCGAGAAAAAGCTATTTTCGGATCTTAAAGATATTGTGAAAATTACGACCTCAACTAAAACGCCGGACGCTGTGCAGCTTAAGCGGATTAACGAAGTGAGTTCCCGATTAATTGAGGAGCATGGGTATTGCCCGGTATGTGCGAATGAGCTGCTTCGGTATGTAGGAAGTTTGTTGAACAGATAAAGGGATGAAGGAAGCATGGAGCCTGTATTCAAGGCATCATGCTTCTTTTGTCTGACTTTATGTTGGCGATTATCCCCAAAGCTCGATTTATGCTGAGAATGCTCGTAATTTATGATGATAATAAGAGACGGTGGAATATATTGGTGCAAATACACATCCAATTGGGACTTTGGAATTATGTTGATATAGTAAAAATAGTCTATAATAAACCCTGTGATATAAAATATTTGTGATATAGATCACCAACTTGGGAGTGAATTTGTTAACAATGATCGACGTATCCCCTGAAAGACGCAGACAGTTGGATTATCTCGGGCTGAAGGATAAGGACCTATTAATTTTAGCTAATTATCGTGATGTATTTAAAGAAGTAGTGGAGGAAGTTGTTCGACGATTCTATGATCAGATCGGCACACAGCCGGCACTGATGGGTATTATCGATAAGACTTCGACCGTTGACAGATTGAAAGAAACCCAGCGCGTATACTGGATGTCACTTGCAGATGGAATCGTTGATGAAGCATATATTAATAACCGTATTAAAATTGGACAAGTCCATTCTCGTATTGGACTATCAACCGACTATTATTTGGGAAGCTACATGGTGTATCTTGATATTGCCGTAGATTTGCTGCAACAAATCTTACCGGAAAACTGGATGCATGTCGTTCATTCCTTGAGCAAAATGTTTAACTTGGATTCACAACTTGTTCTCGAAGCTTATAATTTGAAAGAGAAAGAGCGCATCCAATCTCTTGTTAATAAACAGGAGCATATGTTGGAAGCGATAACATCAGCGGTTCAGGAACTGACCGCTATGATTGTAGAACTGGATGAGAGCGCTGCGCTGATGGCAGAGAATGCAACCAAGACAGCGGAAGCACAGGATAAAGCACATGCATTAACGGAAGAGTTGAACCATGAGATTCTTCAAATTGAGCAGATGGGGTCACTTATTCGAGAAATTTCGGATCAAAGTCACTTGCTCGGTTTGAATGCCGCAATCGAAGCTGCACATGCAGGGGAATACGGACGCGGATTTGAGGTCGTGGCTGGAGAGGTTCGGAAGCTGGCGAACCATTCCCGTAAAGCTATGGAAGAAGTTCAGACTAAAGTTTCCGGAATTATACGGAAGCTTGGACTGGTGGAACATGAATCGCAGCAGACTTCCATCAATGCCCGTAACCAGGCTGCAAGCTCGCAAGAACTATCTGCATTCGTTAAAATGATGGAGAAGCTTGCGGCAGATCTGGAAGCTCTTCAGCATAATTCTGCCCATGCGGAAGTAGTTTCACATAAATAAGTTTTGGAGAAAAGCTCGTGTTAGGTTTCGTAGCCGAGGAGGGAACGCATATGGATGGCGGGAACAAACCGGGACCGGGAAGATACATTGGAAACGGCGTGGCAATGGGGATTGCGTTAGGTACCGCCTTGGGCGTGGTATTCGATAATGTTGCCGTAGGAATCGGACTGGGTCTAGTTTTCGGAGCTGGCATTGGATCTTTTTTTTGGAATAAAAAGAAATAGGTGAGTAAAGGAGCTATCCCTTAGTAGAAAAAATCTACACGCGGGACAGCTCCTTTTTTATAAATTATAAAAAACGCCGATGCAGCTTTTTGCCGTCGTAGTAAAACAGGATCGGTTTATTCTCAATAACACTTTGCAGATGCACAGGCTTACCCCACAGGTGATAAACATAAGGAAGCGTACGCTCCATATACTTCAGATCCAGCTCCATTCCTTCGTATTGATGTTTAATCAGCAATTCACCCGAGCGATGGTAATCGCCATCTTGAACGACAAGGTATGGAGATCCGCCGTTTACGCGGGATACTACAAGTTGGTCCCGGATGTTTTCCCACGCTTTATCGGTTATTTTCCACTCAGGCCCCTTTTTCTCGAAGACATAGAGATCTAGATCATTCACCAGTTCCTTGGTCAGATAATTCCTTAGAAAGGAAATGTCGGAATCGTATTCGCGAACCTCAAACATTTTCTCACGATCCCAGCGGCGTTCAATATCCTCAAAGATTTTTAGCCCCAAATAGTAAGGATTCAGGCTGTGACGGGATGGCTGCACGACAGATGCGTTAAGTTTTGCAAATTCAACCGTTTCTTCGCTCGTCAGATCCATTTCGCGCAGGATGCGCTGATGCCAGTACGAAGCCCAGCCTTCGTTCATGATCTTGGTCTCCATTTGCGGCCAGAAGTAGAGCATTTCTTCACGCAGCATACTCATGATATCCCGCTGCCAATCCTCGAGGATTTCAGAATGCTCCTGAATAAACCACATGATATCCTTTTCTGGAATAGGTGGGAAATTCCGCTGAGATGACTCATCTTTCGCAGCTTTTGCCTTACTATTACTCTCTTCTGTGTCCCAAAGGTCGTCATACGGACCGCTGATTTTGTAGCGTTTAGCGTCGTCTTTTTGTCCTTGAATAATTCGTTCTGTGTATCTTTGTTTATCCAGTTTCTCAGGTCGGAGAATTTGAGGATCAACATGTTCTTGGATGGCTAGCACCGCATCAATAAATTGTTCTACGGCATCTGTGCCATGTTCCAGCTCGTAACGGCTTATTCGTTCAGCGGTGGCGGACATGCTCTCCACCATATTGCGATTGGAGACAGAGAAACGGGCGTTGTTCTTGAAGAAATCACAATGGGCCAGCACGTGGGCGACGATAAGCTTGTTCTGGATCAAGGAGTTTCCGTCGAGCAAAAAAGCGTAACAAGGATTGGAGTTGATAACCAGCTCGTATATTTTACTAAGTCCAAAATCGTACTGCATCTTCATTTTGTTGAAGGTTTTGCCGAAGCTCCAATGGCTGAAACGGGTAGGCATACCGTAGGCGCCAAAGGTGTATATGATGTCTGCTGGGCAGATTTCATATCGCATGGGGTAAAAATCAAGGCCAAAGCCCTTAGCGATCTCCGTTATTTCCGAAATGGACCGTTCCAATTCCGCAATCTCATCTTGGTGCACGTGAAATCCCCCCTCAGTAAGTTCAAAAATTGCTTCTTATCATATATATGGAATTTGCGCGGCGTTATGCGACTATAAGCCTCAAGTCATTTCTTGAGTCTTTCATGGGTGAGAATAAAGTCGCTTTTTATGGAAATGGACTCTATAGTTCTAAGGGTGCTTTGACAAAGCCGAAGCAAGCGTGACAAAAAATGTATACTATCGAGGTTTGATTTCTTTCACATATAAATAAATGCCGAAATTTGACGATAAATGTAATAGCGTGGATCATCTAAAGGAGAGTAGGACATGTCAAAGCAGACTAAGGAACTTGATTACATTCAAGAATTAATGGTTCGTCGAAGCACACTGATTGTTCAGTTTTTTTGGATATTGGTGGCTTTCATTGTATTAGTTATGGTTTTATCGTATCCAATCAAAGTGACTCTAGCGGTAAGTGCTATAGCCATATTGTTAGTAGGGTTACTTGATGTTACGAATAGGAAACAGTGGATAAGGCCTTTATTTCCCTACATTATCGCTTTGTTTATGGCTGTTATTATGGTGGTGTTCACTGCCGTAAAGCCAACACTTACAGTAATGGTGGCATTTGCAGCAGTTCTGACGATTTATCCTAATTATAAACCGTTATTACTTTATGGTATTGCTTCAATAGGGATTATCAACTACTTCATCATATACCCGAACGATAGAACGATGGGGGTCATAACAGGTGACAGCAATATTGAGTATTTGATTATGTTTGCGGTTTTAATGGTGATTTCTTTTTTATTCCAGCGTCTAATTCAGGATACGCACAGAAACACACAAAGGATACATGCTGCAAAAGAGCAGGTAGACAACTTATTTCTTGAATTAAAACAATCGATCACTACGCTGAGTCAATTCAATAATAAACTGCAGCAGAACGTTAAGCACACAGGAGATATCACTTCAGAGATCGCTATCGGTTTTACCGAAGTGAACAAGGGAATTGAGTATCAGGCTGTTAGTGTAGGTGAAATTTCGGGCATTCTGAATCGAGCGGATGAAGAGATTAAAGTGGTTGTAGACAGTTCAGTAGTGATGAAACAGCTATCTAGTGAGACGGTGGAAGCAGCCATGCACGGAAATCGGCAAATGGAGGAACTCTTTACAAGGGTGAGTGAGGTAGGGGATATCATACATCACCTTACGTTCTCAATGAATCAGTTAAACAGCCAGAGTAAAGAAATAGGCGCCATTCTGACTACCATTCAGGATATTGCTAAACAGACGAATCTATTGGCTTTAAATGCTGCGATTGAAGCCGCCAGAGCTGGGGAGCATGGAAAAGGTTTCGCCGTTGTTTCTGGGGAAGTAAGAAAGCTAGCTGAGCATTCGAATCGTTCTGTGGAAGAAATCGCTATAGTCCTCCGAAATATCATTGATCAGACAACATCTTTAACTGAACAGGTTATGGAAGGACAGAATGCGATTGATTTAAGTCGAAATGCAGCGTCTACATCGATGGAACTGTTCCACAAGCTAAATGGTATTGCTGGTCAGGTAGTGATTCAGGCGGATCAGGTAGAAGAAAAGACAATGATGATCAAGAATTCCTCTAGTGAAATCGTTGGAGAAGCGGAGGCGATTTCATCCGTTTCCCAGCAATCTAGTGCGGCCTCGGAAGAGATTCTTGCCAGTATGGAAGAACAGAAAGTAATGGTAAGTGAAATTGTGTCTAGCTTTCAGGAATTGGAAGCGCTGATTCGTAATCTGGAGCATTTAGTCAGCGTCTCAGATCATTCTTAAGATACAAAAAGGGAGTCTCAGGTATTGACCTGAGACTCCCTTTTTAAATTTGTTGTTAAAAATTAATAGTGACAATGGCGAGTATACCGAGTGTAATGCCGAGTTTGCCGTAGGTTGTTAGTTTTTCTCGGAAGAGAAGTACCGAGCTTAGCGTGATAGAGACAATAATACTACCTTGTACAAGTGGAAAAAGATAAGAGCTTGGGACTATGCCGGAGAGGGTAGTCATGATGATATTTCCAATCAGGGATGTGGATGCTAGCAGCACTATAGGTAATAAGTTTTGTCTTAACGCTATGCTCTCTCCCAGTAAGTTTATGTCCTCTTCTTTCTTGGCTGAAATATACTGGACGACGTAGGCCAAGATGTAAAATACAAATGCCGAACAAAAACCGACCAGCATCAAACCGGAGGATTGTGTACCATTCATTTGATGTTGATGGAATTTTTGTATCACCGCAAGAGAACCATTAAACACAAAAGTAAGAAGACAGTACAGCAGCCACTTATCACCCCTTGGGGTGACGTCTTTTTTCGAATTTGGGTTTACATTTATGAAGTAAAAAGCCGCTATAAACAATACAATCGCAGCTAAGGTAACACCTGTTATTGCCTCTTGAAATGCAATAATACCAGTGACCGTAGGGATAAGCATGCTAGCGGAGAAATAAAAAGCGGTGTAAGAAAGAGGACCTGTACTGATTGCTAGATTATAAAAAATAATAGTAAGCATAAAGCCAAGACCGAATAAACAGCCGAAAATAAGTGTCTCAAGGCTAATTTGTCTTGCCTCAGGTTGAAATAGGCTGAACAGCATCAATCCTGCCGCAGCTATAAAGGTGAAGCCTGCGTAAATCAATAACCGCTGTCTAAGGGGACCTGACTTGATGAGTTTCATAGACAAGGTTTGAGCTGAAAATAGCATGATGGAAATAAGGATAAGTAACGTATTCAAAGTAATTCCCCCAAGTGATCGTCTACAGATTATTTTTGACGTGATTACCTTGTTAGAAGAATTGTGTGCAACATCACTGCTTAACCATATCATAAATTTGTTACAGAGCAACTAGAACAGCTGGAATTCAAGTTACAAATTTTGTTCATAAGTTTATTTTTTGACAATACACTAGGGATAACAGGGTGTAAATCAGGAAAATGAATGCCTTTATTAAACGAAGAAGGACCCTGTCAGTCGGCTGTTTACGGTTTGTGAAAGCAACTAACTTGAGGAGGAATAGTATGAAAACGCTCGCAAACATGATGGGTAATGCTGACAAAAGCAAAGATATGGGGCTTATTATATGCTCCGGATGTGACGAGTTGATTGATACTTTGCCGACTGAAGGTGTAAAAATTATTCACAGCCATTGTGGTAAGGAAGATTGTAGAGGAATATGTTCTTCTGATGATTGGTGAAGGAAGATAATGATCTCATTCTATTTTTGGCTGGATCCTTGAAGGGTCCAGCTTTTTTATACATTTAAGTGTGTTTACTGATTATTCATTTCTGGTGGAGGTTTCTTAAATTGTTAGTAATCTTATTGTATTCTATTTGAAAAAGGTTACAATAGTAGAATAAGTAAAAATCTATCTATTCTAGCTTGCAAGTGAAAGTTGTTATTGATGCTGCCGGTAGGAAGTGAAATCTTGATTACGCAAACTCAGATTAATCTCGTATCCAGCTTTACGGGAAAGCTGCTTAGAGAACGTTTTGGTAAAGGTCCCGAATCTGTGCATGTATCCATCGGTGACCGAAGTATTACGCTTCACGTTCGCAATTTTATTGGACCTGTTGAGAAATTTTTGCTTAGTAAGGAAGAGGAACAAGCACTCCGTTACACTCGCGAACTGCTAATGAAATCACTTTTACCAGAATTGACAATCTATTTAAAAGATGAAATTGGCCTGGAAGTAGATGAGATGTTTTATGACTGGGGACTTCATAACGCCACTGGGATCATCGTTGGACTATTTCAGAGTGCTGTTCAAATTTCTACTCATTACGAAGGACAAGCCGAAGTTCACAAACAAATTGCCCTTCTCACTTCTAAAGTGCAGAAGGAACCTGAACAAATCGATTCCTGGTGGATGAACCCGCGAACACTGATTGTAGTTCGTGAAGGAATTTTGATTATGCTGGAAAAAGAATTAATCGGTCTCGGTTATGAAAATGTACTGAAGACCACAAAGCGTAAGCTGGAGAAGAGGGTGTTCGGGCAAGATAATCGAATAGGTCAGTTGCTCGGTAAAGAGCTTTCGGATGTTTATGTAGATTGGGATTTTGAACGAGACAAGGGGATTGTTGCTTACATTTTTCATTCCTGAATTGTTGTTCTTATACAAGTATATATTGGTGATAATGAACCAGACACCTACTTTCAGGCTGAGCTGGGCATAAGCCATTAAGAGGCAAGAACGCTTCTTTTGGCTTTTTTGCGTTTAAGGAGGAATGATCCATTGGCTTCTATCGTATTGTGTATTGAGGATAACGATTTAAATATGTTGGTCATGAAGCATGTGGTGAAAAGACTAAACGATGTGGTACTTCTCGAAGCTGTAAATGCTGAACAAGGATTGGAAATCGCGTTCTATGAAAATGTCGATCTCGTAATCATGGACATCCAGCTACCTGGAATGGACGGTTATGAAGCACTTCAGCGGTTGAAGGATCATAATAAAACTTGTCATACTCCTGTAATTGCCCTAAGTTCATTTGCTGAAAAGGTAGACATTGAACGCGGACTTACCGCAGGTTTTACGGAATATGTAACTAAACCTATTCGAGTTGCACATTTTATTGAAACTATAGAGCGATTGCTAAAGAAACGCGGAGAGATCCTCCAGGATCAATAGGGTGAAAGGATTTCTGATGTAAGCTGGATATGATAGATAATGTAATAGAGCGGCTAGTTGCCGCTCTTATTTGTTGTTTTCTACTATGTTTCTCATCTATTGATGTTACAATAAAATATGTCATGTTTTCACTTGGACCATCTAAGAGAGGAATGAAGCTGTATTGAGCGATAATCAAACTCATATCCTGGAGCAATTAATTTCGGAAGGCAGCGCATACCGATCATTGTACGAGAATCATCCTGATGCGATTTATATCATGGATACATATGGATTGTATGTTGACGTGAATAAGTCAACGGAGCGGATCACAGGGTACTCTAGAGAAGAGTTTTTAAATCTTTCGTTCGATGCCTTGTTTTGCGAGGAGAACTTAAAAAGTCGAAGCAGTCATATAGAAAAAGTGTTATCCGGTCAATTACAACAGCAATTTGATATACAGTTTAAACATAAGAATGGTGAAATACGTGATGCTCATATTACTTACGTACCGATTAAGATCGATGAAGAGATGGTAGGGGTTTATGGTATCGCCCAGGATATTACCGACCAAAAAAGAATGAAACTTGAATTGCTAGAAAGCGAACAACGCTACAAATCTCTTTTTAAATATAATCCTTCGAGTGTCTATTCATTGAATATGGAGGGAAACTATCTTTCTGTAAACAAACAGTTGGAAGTGTTAACGGGATACACGGAAGAAGAGTTAATAATGAGCTCATTTCACGGAAAGCTGATTCCAGGTGAATTGGAAAATACCATCAGACACTTTGAACTAGCTAAAAAAGGGTTGCCTCAATATTATGAGAGCAGCGTGCTCCGAAAGGATGGAGAAGAACGTCGTATTCATGTTACCAATGTACCGATCGTCGTTAACAATCAAGTTGTAGGAGTATATGGGATAGCAATGGATATAACAGATGAAAGACTATACCTTGAACAAATTGAGAAGTTGAGCAATCACCACAGCTTGATTCTGAATTCTGTTTCAGAAGGGATTTATGGTCTGGATCGTGAAGGAAAAGGAATATTTATTAATCCAGCAGGAGCAGAAATGCTTGGATATACGCTTGATGGGTTTTTAAATTTATGCAGTCATGAATGGATTCATCATACCCGAGCGGATGGGTCCCATCATGATATTGTGAATTGTCCTATTCACCAAACAATCTGTGATGGTAAGATACGTTTTGTAAATGAGGATATATTTTGGAGAAAAGATGGTTCCAGCTTTCTCGTGTCCTATCATATCAATCCAATTTATGATCAAGGCGAGATCCAAGGAGCGGTGATCGTATTTAACGATATCACAACAGAAAGGGAAATCTTAAGGGCAAAAGAATCCGCTGAACGGATGGCTCAAGCTAAATCCCAATTTCTGAATATGATGAGCCATGAAATCAGGACCCCTATGAATGGGATGATCGGAATGGCGGATTTGTTATTGGTTAGCGGTTTGACTGAGGAGCAGCAGAGCTATACAGAGATTCTTAGAACAAGCTCGGAAGCTCTCCTGGCTATTTTAAATGATATACTCGACTTCAGTAAGATGGAAGCTGGAAAAATGGTATTGAAGCCGATTATGTTTGATCTACCGGGAATGGTGCAAGAGGTAATGGAACTGTTCAAACTACAAGCATCTGAAAAAGGCATACGACTTACGGCTGAAATCGAAGAGAAGGTTCCACAGCAATTTATGGCCGATCCTATACGTTTAAGACAAATACTAGTAAACCTGATGGGAAATGCTTTAAAGTTTACAGAACGGGGAGAAGTAAGTTTAAAGATTTCACCTGTGATTTCCAGTCGTCTGGATCTTATTTCTCTTGAGTTCTCTGTATCGGATACGGGGATCGGTATTCCAGCGGATAAGCTGGATGAATTGTTTATGTCTTTTTCTCAGCTGCATCCTGTAATCAATCGTAAATATGGTGGTACAGGGCTTGGGCTTGCGATCTGCAAGCAACTTGTTGAGCTTATGGGGAGCACTATTTATGTTGATAGCACGGAAGGGGAAGGGTCAGTATTTCAGTTTTTGTTACCTGTTGCACCTTTACAGAATATATAGTGAACATAAAAGAACGGCAGCTCTGCTAAGGTGAATGCAGAACTGCCGTTTAATATGTAGTATGATAGGTTAGTTTGGTTTCTTCATATACATCAAGCCAGTGGTCTGAGGACCGCAGTGGCTGCTTATTACACAACCTGCAGTAGAGATAATGACTTGTTTGGCACCTGTCTTCTCTTGAAGCGCCTTCTGAAGGAAGCGTGCTTCCGATTCAGCCATTGAATGTACCACGATAATTAAATCGTTATCCATATCATTCACATTTTCCAGCGCATTGCTGAGCATTTGATCAAGTGCTTTCTCTTTCTTGCCACGAACTTTATATGCAGGTGTCATGCTACCATTAACGACCTTAATCACAGGTCTGATCTTTAAAAGACTGCCGATTAGGTTCTGCATACCGGAGCAGCGTCCACCTTTATACAAGTACTCAAGTGTATCAATAACAAATTCGCATTCCACTTGATTTGTAGAGCGATTTAGCAAGTCCACAATCTGTGTAACGGAAGAGCCCTCTTTAGCTGCATGGACTGCTTTCATAACGAGAAGTCCAATGCCGCTGGACAGGTTTCGTGAATCTACCACGGACACACGACCTGGTGGCAGCTCCCCAGCTGCTATAATCGCATTTTGATAAGAAGAGGACAGCTCTGAGGAAATGCTGATGTATATAATATCGTCTCCTTGTTCAATAGCCGGTGAAAATGCGGCGATAAAGTCAGATGGCGAGGGCGCAGCAGTTTTTGGAAGATTTCCTGTTTCTTCGACCTTAGCATATAGCTCAGTAGTAGTGATATCGACTCCGTCACGAAGAGAATTTTCTCCAAAAACAACATATAACGGTACAATGCCAATGTCGTATTCTTCAATCCAGTTGGATGGTAAATCGCAAGTGCTATCAGCGAATATTTTTATTTTTCCAGACATGAACATCTCCCTTTAACTCGTTCAAATTCCTTTTATTATATCAAGGTTATGTGTGATTTCAAAGGTTAGAAATAAGTGTATCAAAAAGCCCCATCTGAGGAAAATAATCCTGATCTCATGATGGGGCTTTGACGTATGAATTCGACTATTCTTTTTTCTTAGAGGATTCCAAATATTGCTTGATAAAGGCCAATGCATTAGCTTCTTTCTCAGAGTCTCCTCGGACACCAGCAATCATATCTGTTTTAGCTATAGGCAGTTCTTCAGCTAGTGGAGTGTTGCTAATATTTACTGCATAAATTTGTTCGCTTTTATCCTCAGTGATCTCGGTCTGCCTCACCATATCAGGCGTAACTAGAGATTTTAGTTCACCTGTTAATTCAGGTTCAAGATTTCGGACGATCCCCTGATTGCCAACCCAGTTAAATGCAGTTTGATCCATAATATATAAATCCGACCGCTCAGTGGCAAGCACGAGCATGGCTTTTTGAAGAAGGGCAGCATCGTTCGGTGATCCGGAATCGAGCGCTGGAACATAGGTAACGTCAACTTTAACTCGTTTCCATTCCGGGAATTGTGCCAAGATAGCATTTTCAATTTGTGTGAAATCTTGTCCACCATCTGGAGTTATATAGGAACCAAGAAACATAATGGATAGATCAATTGGTGGCAGCTTAGCAAGTCTTTCTTGTTCGGCACGATGATTGAAGATACTTATACCGATATAAATGATAATCCCTATGAGGGCGAGCACCCCAAGAACATGGTATCTATAATAGCGGAAAAAATGCTCAGTCTTCTCAGCAGCTCCTGCCATACCTTTGAATTTCCCGTATTTTTTGCGGCTGATTTCTTCTAGGGATTTGCGCTTCTCCTCTTCCAAAATATAATTGTACGCTTTGGTTACATCTGCAAATCTTTCTTCCACTTCATTTGTTTTGTCTGGATTCCGGCGCTGCTCGGAACGGGCTTGACGCATAAGCAGGGTATATCGGTTATCGACCTCTTCTGAGGTTGCGGTTTCCGGGAGTCCCAATTTCTCATACGCCTCTTTCATTTGATCCATGAATAGTTCACCTCTTCTATACTGTGAGAGTTCCTAGTTACCAGTATATAGTGTAATGGCCTTCTGGTACAATCGATAAAAAGCTTTGGGGTCTGTTTACCCCAGAGTTACCAATCTTGCGGTAGGTAGATGGCTTCTAATTGATAATGAAATCAAGTTTTTTTATAAAAATAGCTAACATAGAGTACAATTTCTGATCAGACAAGCATATGAATAGACATTCCCATTTTTTTGGAGCTGTTCATTATGCCAACAATAATCAAGTATTTCGTTATTGTACTTGGAAGCTTTCTGATTTCTGCAGGAACGAACTTTTTTCTTGTGCCTTATAAGGTACTGGATGGAGGGGTTATCGGTATTGCGCTGATTACGAATTATTTATTTGATGCGCATATCGGTTTTATTATTATATTGTGCAGCATTCCCATGTTCATAGCGGCATGGCTGTTAAACCGTGCGATCTTTTATAATAGTTTAACAGGGATGTTAATATCATCTTTTGTAATCGACTTATTGTCGCCGTTTCAACTTTTTTTTCATCAGCATGTTGCATTTGGCGCTATTCCCAGTGCGTCGGTTGGCGGGTTTTTGATCGGGACAGGGCTGGGGTTAATGCTTCGATTTGAGACAAGCACGGGGGGGACAGATCTGCTTGCTCATTTTTTATCCCGATATCTTCCTTTAAATGTTGGTATCATTATTTTATTAATGGATGCAGTGATTATTGGAATTGGAGGAGTTTTGTTGTCCAGCGAAACGTTTATTCTGTCTATATTCACGATCGTTTCAGGTGGGCTAGCTACAGGTATGTGTACACAGAAGAAATGGGGCAGGAAAAGTTGAAGCAGGGATAACAGATATTCCATAGATAAAATAGATAAAGAAGAAGGCCGCCCAAGGCAATCGTACTTGGGTGGCCTTTATTATGATGACAATCAAGTAGATTCTATGTTATAAATGCGAACACTTTATACTCGTGCTTCTAAAGATTGATGCTTTGTATCCAAAAACGCATTAACATAGGCGCGCGCCTTCTCCGTGATCAAATTGAAATCACCTGATTCAACAGCTTCTTTCGTAAGGTCAGAACCTATGCCAACGGCAAAAGCTCCCGCTTGAATCCACTGCGATAAATTATTAAGGTTGACGCCACCAGTTGGCATAATATTTGCTTGAGGCAAAGGACCGCGCAATGAAGGAATGACAGATGGAGAATACAGATTGCCAGGGAATAGCTTGACCACATCGACGCCAAGTTCGAGCGATGCTACGATGTCATGTACGGTAACAGCACCTGGCATTACAGGAACTCGATATCGGTTGCAGAGCATAATAGTTTCCTGATTAAAACTTGGAGATACAACAAATTCAGCACCGGCCAGAATGGTAAGTCTTGCAGTTTCAGGATCTAGAACAGTACCAGCACCGATAATGGCGTAATTATCTGCATTCGGATCGGCAGAAGAATAGGATTTAGATAACTCGGTAATGGCTTCGGTTGCAAATGGGATTGTCATGGTGATCTCTATGACTTTGATTCCCCCCTCAATTGCTTTATTCGCCATACGAATAACTTCTTCTGGTGAATCACCGCGCAACACAGCTACGACACCTGCATCGTGGATTTGTTGGAGCAGTTTCATCTTTTTCATTCATTTCACTCTCCTTATCAGATCACTCTCAGTTATTATCTAACTTCTGTCGATTATCGTTCGGTATGTGTCAAGTTGCCTCTGCGAAGCTCTATTTCCTCCCATGTCGGAAGCGCTTCCCAATCTCCGGTTGCCTGTATAACCATGGATCCAGTCAAGCCGCCAAGCCGAACAGCATCTTCAGGAGAATACCCTTTGGATATACCAGCAAGAAACCCTGCGCAAAATCCATCGCCAGCTCCAACCGGGTCTACAACCTCATCCACTTTTTCAAAAGGAATCGATTGTATATTGTCCTTTCTTACGATAAGGTTGTTACCCTTAAAGCTTTTGACAATAGTGAGAGCTTTGTGTTTGCGGAGATTTTGGATTATTTCATTCTCGTCATCCGTTTGATATAACAGTTTGCATTCGTCGTATCCTGGAAGAAAATAGTCACAGGCATCAGCTAACTCAAGCAAAACGGGCCGGGCTTGTTCGATATTCCAAAGCTTTAGTCTAAGATTTGGATCAAAGCTGATCTGTACTTGGTTCTCTTTGCATAGTGAAATGATGTGACGGATGGTTTGAAGACAGTTGTGACTTAAAGCCGCTGTAATTCCAGTAAAGTGAACGATTCTCGCCTGAGCAATATAGTCAGCGTCCACAAGATCTGGGGTCATTTTACTTGCCGCAGAACCAGCACGGTAATAATAGACTGACGATTGTCCTCTTACGGATTCTCGGAGCATTAGTCCAGTTGGTGCATCGCTGGTATATTTCACCCTCGATACATCGACACCCTCGCCTCGAAGCGCTTTCATAATTCCTTGTGCAATAGGATCTTTACCAAGCTGTCCAAACCATCCGGAACTACAACCTAGTCTGGCCAGGCCAATGGCAACATTACTCTCAGCTCCGCCGAAAGACTGAACCATTGTACCGCCTAGACCAATTCCGCGGGGGCCCTCAGGATATAATAGTCCCATAGATTCACCAAAAGTAATGACATCATATGAACGATGTGATTCAGTGGTCATAAACTGGCTTCCTCCTCCATCCTCTTCCTTTTTATGCAATACTTTACCTTGAAACGACAAAAAACTCAATTAAAAATAAGCGCTTTCTTTTTAAAATAGGGATTGATGGTATGAAAACTAATTTGCATGGAAGAAAATCCCTGGGTTTAGAAAAAATGAACTTACCAATAATTCAAAGTAGAATATTCTGAGGGGAGACAATGAAATTATGCAGGATTGGCTAGAAGTTGTATTGCGGACATTATGTGCCGTTGTAGTATTATTCTTATTAACGAAGCTGTTAGGAAAAAGACAGATTTCACAACTATCCTTCTTTGAATATATTACGGGAATCACGATCGGTAGTTTGGCTGCATACATATCGCTTGATTTGGATGCGAACTGGTATCTGGGTTTGGTGGCTTTGGCGGCATGGGTAGCTGTATCCCTGCTTATTGAAATACTACAAATGAAGAGTAAACGTATCAGGGATTTTATTGATTTCAAAGCGACAGCTTTGATTAAAGAAGGAAAAATATTAGAAGGGAATTTGAAAAAAGAGCGTCTGACATCGGATGAGCTTATGGAACAATTACGTAAGAAAAGTGTTTTTGATATAGCAGATGTAGAGTTTGCAATTATGGAATCCAGTGGTGAAATCAATGTCATGTTAGTGAGCGAGAAACAGCCACTGACGCCAAAACACCTTGGTATACAGACTGGAAGCATTAAGGAGCCTCACACGGTCATTATGGACGGAAAGGTGATGGAAGAGCCACTGTCATTGTCAGGAAAAAGTAAGGCATGGTTGAAGCGTGAACTGAATAAGAATAATGTCAAGCCGGATGAAGTGTATCTTGCACAGGTAGATACCAGTGGTGAGTTAGTATTAGATTTGTATGATGATCAGATTAGCCTGCCGCAGGTACGGCAGAAGGCAGCTCTGTTTGCTAACCTGAAAAAATGCGAAGCAGATTTGGAAATGTTCAGTATGGCAGCTCCAACGGAAGAATCGAAAGAGCTTTATGCGAATACGGCTAATCGGCTGCATCAGCTCTTAAGCGAGGTAAAACCGCTACTGCAACAAAAAAAGAAGTAAGGGCAGTAATATTTGCTTTTTCCGGGGAATAGGATATTTTTGTGTATCTATTCTGCATCTGTCGTTTAGTAAACTACATCACGAAAGGAGCCGGTGGCAGCCGACTCCTTTGACAACAGTCAGATTGTAAGGGGCGGATATGGTTTAGGTGCTCCAATCAACGGATAAGAAATAGATTCATTCTTTAAGGGAAGGATCTATTTCTTATTGTGAAAAGCAAGCATCGACACGACCAATGTGGCGAACGAAATCATTAAAGTTAACGCTTCATTCACGCCCATGTTTTCACCTCCTATTCTTTCGCCTCCTTACCAGCTGGTCTATTGTAATATATAATATGCCAATTGCTTACAGAAAAAGAACTAAATAGAGGAAGCGCTTTCACAATAAGTTCATATTTATTTGGAATTATCGTCATATTCAGCAGACATATCTATTTCGAATACTAAATCTGCATAAGAAGCTTGTATCCATGTTGTGGGGACAGGTTTCTTTTTGATGTGATATTATAGATTTTACTGATATAGATAGGAAGGCAGGCATGAATACCAGATGAACAATATATCGGGAAAGTTGTTCGAGCAGTTGAAAAGTCAAGTGCTTAACATCATTCTGGAGCGTGGTTTAAAGCCTCATGATCCGTTACCCTCAGAGGGGGAGCTTGCGAATCGTTTTGGCGTGAGCCGTATGACGGGCAAGCTTGCATTGCAAGCGCTTCAAGAGGAAGGGATTGTCTACCGTCTTCCAAGAAGAGGAACCTTTTTGGCAGATGTGGATTTGGAAGAACTGAAACAATCAGCAGGAATCAGACAGGTGTACAGAGCTAAGCAAGCTCGTCTTGCAGGTCATTATCTTGCTTTGATTGTTCCTGTTATTGATGATTATGTGGGCAGCATCATCACTTCTGTGGAACGGGCAGCAAAAGAGCAAGGGTTTGAATTGGTTATCAAGGTTACGGGGGATGAAGCTACCGAGGCCGAGGTCGTTCGTAGTCTCTCACATCAGAATGATATTGCGGGCATTCTATTGTTTCCAGTCGATCGTACAATATGCGGTGATCACCTTCTGAGATTAAAACTGCTGAAATACCCGATTGTTATTCTAGACCGTCAATTCAATGAAATCGGATTCGATTGCTTAACTCACGATCATTACGGAGGGGCATATGAAATGACGTCCCATTTGCTTCGTACCGGTCACAGGGAAATTGGGTTTATCACGAGTGATTTGAGTATGGCGAAGAGCCGAGAGGAGCGTTACCAAGGCTATATAGATGCGTTGCTGGATTGGAAGGTGGATATTCAAACCGGTAATATGCTCTTTTTGAGCAAAACCGACATTAGCCCTAATCGAGCAATAGATCGACAAAATGCGATCGAGTCTTTTCTTCGTACAAGTAAGAAGCTTACAGCTGTGTTCTGCTCCGATGATTTTTTAGCGATGTTAACGATGAGGATTGCGTTTGGACTGGGATTAAAACTGCCGGAACAGCTATCTATAGCCGGATTCTCTAATCATAATGTGCTTGAATACGCACCGGTTAGTATGACAACTGTTAGACAACCAATGGATGATTTCGGCAGTTCCGCTGTGCAACTACTCATGGACCGTGTAGATAACCCACCAGGTGATCCTGTATCCATTCGTCTGCAAACGGAAATAATCGTTAGAGATTCTACCATGTCTAAAATAATACAAAACTGTAACGGATGAATTTGAAATAATGTCCATATTTTATCCCTTTTTCCTAGTAAATCAGATATGATATAGGTATTAACTAGTTGTATGAAGAAGGGAATTTATATATATATGAAAAAATTGCTAAGTTCTTTAGTCGCGGCTGTCTTGATTTCCTCAGCCCTTTATATACCGAACCAATCACCGGCATCAGCTGCACCAGCTACTACTTTCTCCGTTCATGTAGACGAACAGATGTTAAGACTAGATACATACCCTGTCATTAAGAACGAAACGCCATTTCTTCCACTTTATATGACGAGAGAGTGGGCAGGGGTTACACTGAAATGGAATCAGAAAAACAAAGTTGTGACTGTATTGGTGGACGGCAAACGATATGAGATCAAGAACGGGAGTAGAAATGTAGTGTCCGGAGATACGATAATTAAACTCGATTCAGCTGCTTATATTATCAATGGCCGTGTAATGATTCCTACGTCATTGATGGAACGGATGATGGGAGCCAAGGTGGTCTGGCAAGAGAAGTATCATAACGTCTTGGTGAATTCCAAAGGAAAAGCTCCTCTTGCGGTGGCTGAGGGCCGATCAGATGTGAAACTGTACGGAAGGGATCTGAAAGATGGAGTTTATAAAGGTCTTGAGCTTGAAATCGCCGGTAAGCGCCATCGTTATAACTGGGAAACCCCAACTGGCTGGAAGGAAGTACCCGAGCTTATTGTGAGCGATCTCAATCAGGATGGAGAGTCTGAAGTTGTCGTATTACTGAATCAAGGTTCCGGGACAGGTATTCATGCACAAGATATACATGTCATTAGCATGAAAGATTTCAAAGAGATACCGATTGAATCCCAGAAAGAGACGGTTAAGAAATGGGTTTCTACAGAGCTGAAGAAGGAAGGGGATATGCTTCATGCTTCAATTCAATTGAAGGGAAAAGGCGATGATGTTATCCTGCAGATTCCGGATCTTGAGTTTGTAGAACAATCGGAAATGGGCTTTGGTGCCGTTGTATACCATAGGGTCGAGAATAATAAGCTGATCGTTAGACTGGGTGGTATGGTTCATTTCAGTATGTTCATCGGCGATTTAGAAATAACTTATGCCTTCAAAGAAGGGCGATATGTAGCCGACAAACTGCAGTTCATTCCTTTTGATGAATATAAGCCTTATGTACAGAAGTCAAACTAGGAAACCAGTCGCTGTTTAACGTTCTTTGGGGTGAGAGATACTTATACTTTGAGTGGTAAAACAGAAGAGGCGAACCGCCGATATCGGGGTTCACCTTTTCTTATAATCTCTTTGATAATAATTTTTCACTTAGATTAGTTACCAGAATTCCTAGTCAAAGAATCACCGTCACTAGATACGGTATATCCCCAAACTTCACCATCTTCACCTTCAAAATAATACTGGTAATAAACAGCTTTTTCTTCCACAAAATTAATGTACAACTGATAATCTAGTTTACCTGATTTTAAAGCATCAAAAGCTACTGCATCTCCACTTTGATTATACGTAAATGGCTTATAGGTCGTTGAATCATAAATAAATGTCATCGTTCTATCCATTATCCCAGAATACTGTTCAGTTCCAAATCGTTCTCTAACTTCATCGTAAGACAAACCGATCTTTGCGTTTTTTTCTATAAATTCTTTTGTTATCTTTGATCCTTCTTTCGTTTGTTCAACAGTAGTGTTGTCACTTTCGTCCTTTTTAACTTCGGTAGCATTTGAACAAGCAACGAGAAATAGGGAAAAAAGTAACATCATTGTTATTGTCCGCATAAGTTCCCCTCCTTTATCTGTATAAATATAACATTGATTATAAGCACATTCTAAAGTTCCTTGGATAAAGTTTCTGATCACCAAGGGATTGCAGTACAAATAACTCCCCCGTGCTACTGTGTAGTGAGCAGGGGGGAGTTATCTATGATTGAGTTTATTGGATGTGTTTGTTTCTAGCTTTTTTTATTTTATTAAGCAGAGGTTTTCGGTATTGAGACAGTAAAAAACGAACAATAAAATAAAGAACAACAGAGAATATAAGGCTATTTACAGCGGATCCTATCAGAAAGTTCACACCCATATCCCCAAGTTTGCTGAAATACCTGGCTAGAACGGAATAATCCCGATCCGGAACGGGTGTGTGGATAACGTCTACAAGATCGATAGGTGGTGGTGAAGAGAAGATATGGCTAATCAGGTAGCCAACCTTATAATTAATGAAGAATAATAGCGGCCAGAGCATGGAACCGGTGGTCGCTGCTAGTATAGCGGCTGCCATATTACCACCTATAACCCGACTAAGCGCTATGGCGATAATGATATCAACCCCAAAAGTAGGATACCAGCAGGGAAAGAATCCCGCGGAAAAACCTAGTGCGATACGGTGGTCGCTATTTTGCATACGCAATATCGTTAAGAAGTAGTATTTTAATGTTCTTAAAATTCTCCGAAGCAAGAGATTTCCTCCAGAATTGCAAGATAGTAGATATGTATATTTGCCTTGTGATGGTATTATGAGTAACAGAAAAACGAAGAGCTCGTAACAAGCATGGGCTCTTCGTTGATAAGAGTACAGTATATAAGTATAAATGATCATTTAAAGAATAGATATAAGTTACTTGTTTTTGACACATATCGCTCTATGTTAGATGGTATGATTCCTTTATTAATTTTCAATTTCAAAGGTTTCCGTTTTCGAAAAAATTGTTAGAATAGGTAAGGCAGGGTACTATGTAGTAAGGAAGATATCATTCGATTTAAAGAGAGGAATATTTAACCTATGATTATTAAACCTAGAACACGCGGTTTTATTTGTACGACAGCTCACCCAGAAGGCTGTGCTCGTCAAGTGCAGGAGCAAGTGGAGTATATTAAGTCCAAACCGGAGATTAAAGGTCCTGCTAATGTGCTCGTAATCGGTGCCTCAACAGGTTATGGTCTGTCCGCTCGTATTGCAGCTGCGTTTGGCGCTCATGCCAATACGATTGGAGTTTATCGTCCGAGTCAGGCAACGGAGAAAAGAACGGCTTCGGCTGGTTGGTACAATTCTGCTGCATTTGAGAAAGCAGCTCGAGAAGCTAATCTTAAATCATTTAGTGTGACTGGTGATGCCTTCTCCGATGAGACGAAGCAAAGAACGATTGAGTTGATCCGCAGCGAACTTGGACAAGTAGATCTCGTTGTATACAGTGTCGCTTCTGCTCGTCGCACAAATCCGAAGACGGGTGAGGCTGTAAATTCTGTTCTTAAGCCGATTGGAGAGGCGTATACGAATAAAACCGTTAATTTTCATACGGGTGAAGTAAGTGAAGTTACGATTGATCCGGCGAATGAACAAGAAGTGCGTGATACTGTGGAAGTAATGGGCGGTGAGGATTGGGAAATGTGGATCCAGCAGCTTCGTGAAGGAGGCGTACTGGCGGATAACGCAACCACGATAGCCTATTCTTACATTGGTTCCGAAATTACACAGGCCATATATCGAGATGGTTCTATTGGCCAGGCGAAAGACCATTTAGAAGCAACAGCTATTCGTTTGAATGAAGAACTGGCAGCAAGCGGAGGCCGAGCATTCGTATCGGTAAGTAAAGCACTCGTAACACAATCGAGTTCGGCAATTCCTGTTGTTCCACTCTATGTATCAGCTCTCTATAAAGTAATGAAAGAAAAGGGGCTGCATGAAGGCTGTATTGAACAGACATATCGCTTATTTGCAGATCGTTTATATTCCGGTCAGGAAACACCTGTAGATGAGAAGGGACGTATTCGTATTGATGACTGGGAGCTTCGTCCGGATGTGCAAGAAGAAGTAGAAAGACTGTGGAAACAAGTCACTACTGATAATATTTACGACCTTACGGATCTTGAAGGATATCGTCGTGAGTTCTTCCAATTATTCGGGTTCGAAACCGAAGGTGTTGATTATGAGGCGGATGTGAATCCGATTGTGGAAATTCCTGAAGCAAGGTAATTGAAATACAAATTATAAAGTACAGGCGTGGTGAAACCCAAGTGCGGGGACATCGCGCCTTTTTCATGTTGTGTGGGAATGTTGTTCGTAAAGTATTCGCTTTCATATTGACGATTCATATGAGCAGGACTATTATTATCGTGACTGGAGTAAATTGATGGATAATTAATACAATAATCAACTTTTAAGATGAGAAGTGATTCGAATTGCATGTTTTTTTGTTTTTTTATATACCATTAATCCAGTGAAGAAAATATAGGGGCATTTCAATGAAAAAGCATGATCAAGATTTTATGAGACGACAGAACAAAATCACAGTTTATGAAATGATCAAAAATTTCAGTCCCATATCCCGGGCTATGATCGCAAAGAGAACGGGAATGAGTGCAACGACGGTCAGTAGGATTGTAGGAGAGCTGAGCGAGAATGGTCATGTTTCGGAATTTGATCAAGTTTCAGCAGGATTGGGACGAAAAGCTACTATGCTTAAACTGATCGAAACCTCTGTCTTGAGCATTGGTATTGAGCTAGATAAGTATCAATTCAAAATAGGTATTGTTGATGTGAATGGTGCTTTAGTGTACAGCAGCGATCATAAACGTCTGCCTCAGGAAAGCGCGGACACAACCATCTCGAATATTGCAAGGTTACTGCAACAGATCGTAGATCTGGAAGGAGTGAATCCGTCCCGTGTTGCCGGTATTGGAATTGGTCTTCCTGGAATTGTTGATTCCGAGAGAGGCGAAGTGGTGTTTTCAGTACAGCTGGGGTGGAAAAACGTGAACATTGCAAAGCGATTGAGCGCATTGACGGGGTATAAGGTAGCGGTGGATAACGAGCTCAAGGTAAGGGCGCTTGCTGAACATATTCGGGGAGCAGCTTCAGGCTCCAAGCGAACGGCCTTGATTGGCTTTGGAACAGGGGTAGGCTCTGCTCTCATCATTGAGGGTAACATTTACCGAGGTGAATCAAACAGTGCTGGTGAGATTGGACATATAACCATTGATCCGAATGGTGCATTGTGCGAATGCGGTAAAGCAGGGTGTCTTCAGACTTACATCATTACTAGCTCACTTCTAAATGAAGCGGGTAAAATCCGTAAGGTTGCTTCTCTAGATGAAATATTTGAAGCTAGACAGTCTGGAGAACTGTGGGCGGTGCAGTTGATTGAACGAGCGCTTACTTATATGGCGATAACAATCAATAATGTGCTTTGCGTCTATAACCCGGACATGATTATTTTGAGTGGAGAATGGATTGAGAGATTTCCAGAGATTCGTCATGAAATAGAGGAATTGTGTAGTAATCGTTTTGTATGGGAGCCGCTGCGCAATACATATGGTCTTCAATGCACTTCGCTTGGTGGTGAAGGTGTCATGATCGGTTCTGGCTTACTGGCACAGACGTGTTTTTTCACATTAGAGTGATATTCATTTGACAAGAGGTGGGGATGGAGATGGCTGGATTTATACCATTGGTTGAGGAGTACCGGGGCGGAATACTTGAAAATGTACATTATGGTGCCATAAGTGTTGTTGATGAGTCAGGAAAGTTATTGTACAGTGCCGGGGATCCGGAACATATGACATTTCTCAGGTCAGCTGCGAAACCCTTTCAGGCGATTCCGGTAATGAAGCGGAGTATCGATGAGAAGTTTGGGCTTACTGGAGAAGAAGCAGCGCTATTCGCTGCCTCACATCGAGGTGAGAAGTTTCATATTGATGCTCTGGAGTCGCTGTTAAACAAAACAGGCATCGGTGAAGAAGAACTCCATTGTTGTCCGAATTACCCGCTGAATGAAGAGGCGAAAGCGGAGCGTCTTCGCAAGAATGAGGCGAAACGCCGTATTTTCCATAACTGCTCTGGGAAACATGCTGGGTTGATAGCATTATGCAAATATCAGGGATGGGATACGAAGACGTATTATCAGCTTGATCATCCTGTTCAACAAGAGATTATTGAAACCGTTGCCTTATTTGCTGACGTTCCAAAAGAAAGGATTGGTATAGGAATAGATGGCTGCGGGTTGCCTATTTTTGCGATGCCACTCTCATCCATTGCCTTATCCTATTTGAAGCTAGCTTGTCCTGAGTTGATTCAGAATGAGGAAACGCGTCTTGCTGCAAAACGGATTTCAAAGCTGATGAACGACCACCCGAATATGATAGCAGACACAAGGTTTGTATGCTCAACTTTGTTAAAAGATCCGAATCTGACAGCCAAGGGTGGCGCGAAAGGCGTATATGGAATTGGACTGCGTAAAGAACGCATCGGTATCTCGTTAAAAGTGTCAGATGGTTCAGAACAAGTGTGGCCAAGCATCATAGCTTCGATTTTGGAGTTGATTGATTACCGTAATGAGCGAACAATTGATAGTCTGTATGAACTCGTTCCGAACCAAATTACTAATGATAACGGACTAATTGTTGGGGAGCGTAAAGCTGTCTTTTCATTAAAAGGTTAGTAAAGAATTAAGGGGTTTTCAATTGACTAATAATTGGGATAAGGAGAGATACCCATGCAAATCATGTTGAAATCAGACAGAAATACGGCTGTTCACATTTACCCTTTATATAAGGATCAAAAGTTCATGTATCCTATCCGTGATGAAATTCGGAATACAGGCCGTTCAGCGTGGTTCCGAAGCCGTAGTGTTGAAGATAAAGACATTTTTGTAGTCGGTTTGGGAGAACGAAACAAGTTGGGTCTTGAAGCTATACGGCGGGCAGGTGGCTTGTCAGCAAGAAGCATTCAGAAGGAAGGCTTTAGCGAAGCTAGCCTGGTAAGAGTCATCGATGATCAAGAATCGTGCACAGAAGTATGTGTGAGTGATTGGCTTCAGGCATGGATTGAGGGGTGGCTTCTTGGTTTATATGGATTTCATAAATATCGCACTTTTACACAATCACCTAAGGAAGTGTTGCTACGAATCCATCCGGAAGACTGGCCGGAGATGACAGATTTGGAGTTGCGTCAAGTGATCAAAGTCGCTGAGATTCGCGCAGCAGGAACGATGCTTGCAAGAGATATGGTGAACGAAACACCAGATTATTTGCACCCAGGCAGGATGGTTGAGTGGGTCGTTGACCATTTTAAAGACACGCCGGTTAAGATTACCGTTTATAGCGGTGAACAGCTAAAGGAACGTCAGATGAATGGTCTTCTAAAAGTGGGGGCGGGCAGTGTTCACCCACCGGCTATGATTGAGCTCCATTATGAGGGAGATGCCTCGCTCCCGCTTATAAGTCTTGTAGGTAAAGGCATTACGTTTGATATGGGCGGTATGAATGTAAAGAGCGGGAAAGATATTAGTGATGCTCGAATGGACATGGGAGGAGCAGCTGCTGTCGCGGGTGCTATGGATATTCTTGTATCTCAGCAGGCCAAGGTAAATGTTGTGGCACTGATTGCCGTTGCGGAAAATGTGCCTGACGCTCATGCAATGCTGCCTTCTTCTATCGTATCTTTTCCGAATGGCATTACGGTACAAGCTGCGAATACGGATGCAGAAGGACGGCTTGTGCTTGCGGATAGTCTCATTCACGCTGCGGCACTGGGGGCTGTAGAAGCGGTGGATATCGCAACCTTGACTGGCAATGTGGGTCAAGCGCTTGGGCTAGGGATTGCAGGGATTTGGGGAGATGCTACCATGACACAGTGTCTTGTCTCGGTAGGTGAACGGAATGGTGAGAGACTATGGCCTATGCCGCTGATGGATGAGTATGAGTCAGAACTGCATAGTGACTACGCGGATCTGAGTAATATTGGTTCTTCATCGCTTGCTGGTGCAATTACAGCAGCACTCTTTATACGCCGATTCGTTAAGGAACCAATGAAATGGGTTCATATCGATATGGCTGGAACGGTACAATATAAAGGGGATGCGGGGTATTCCGCTTCTGGTGCTACCGGATATGGGGCACGTTTGCTTGCTGATTACGTCATGACTAAGAAGAACAACAAGATATGAAATAGAAACGGATAAATAAGGAGGGACAGTTATGTTATTGGAAGTGATTGCGACAACGCTTCAGGATGCTTTGATTGCAGAAGAATGCGGAGCAGATCGCATTGAATTGATTACGGCAATTACGGAGGGAGGTTTGACTCCTAGTATCGGGCTCATTGATCGCGTTACACAGCGTGTGCAGATTCCGGTTAATGTAATGATCCGACCTCACAGTCGAACTTTTGTAACGGACAACGAAGATTTGGAAACGATGCTGGAGGATATAACTCGTATTCAAACAACTGGTGCTGCAGGAATCGTTCTAGGGCCTTTAACACCGAAAGGTGCGATCGATGAAAGCGTTCTGAGACAGTTATTAGATGCAGCTGGATCTCTAGACGTTACATATCACCGTGCTTTTGACGAAGTTTCGGATCAGCTTGCTGCTTATGATGTTCTTAGGCGTTATCCGCAAATTTCCCGTATTCTGACTTCAGGCGGATCTGCACCTGCTCTGCAATCGATACCCCAAATACGTCGGCTTGTGGAACGCTCTAAGCAGGGAGGTCCTCGTATTCTAGCCGGGTACGGTTTGACGCCTGAAGGAATTATTTCTTTTATTGAAGAAACGGGAGTTGATGAGGTCCATTTCGGTTCATCGATTCGTGAAGGACGCACAGGTCTTGGATTGATCGATAAGCCGGCGTTGCGAGCACTGGCAGAATCGCTGCATAAATAATGCTGGGCCGAGTAGGTTTGGTGTGAGTATTAATAATCTGAATATAGCTTACTTACAAGCCGAGCGATCTCTGGGGTTAACCCGATTTCACTCGGCTTTAATTATTGTTACCTATCCATAAAGGATTGAATAAACCTATACGAACTAGTGAACTATATTCTTTACAACCGTAGACGGATGTGGGTATACTTCTTAACACTCTTTTAAACCGCATGTGTAAATAAAACAATGTATTTCAGAGAATGAAGGTAGGTTTTTATGAAACAACTCATCTATGCGAAGACAAAAATATTTATCTACATTCTTTTGTTCATATTCGTGTTCAATAGTATATTTGGCACGAATAATACGCTCATCGGTGTAACTATTATTATTGCGACGCTTATGTATCTTGAAAGAGATCTAACGGCGAACCCTTGGAAAAACTTCTTTTTCTTACTCCTTGTTAATTTACTGCAAGGGATATTTGGTTACTTTTCGGCTATCCATATGTGGTTTGCGATACCTTTAAATTTCATCTCGATGTTTATAGTTGGCTATTTCTTTTCCTTTAATTTAAAGAAGCCGCTGACGATCGCTTTCGGTTTACAGTATCTTTTTATTCTGACCACACCCGTACCTACCGAGGCATTGCCGCTTCGTCTTATCGCTCTAGGATCTGGAGCCGTCATCGTTATGCTCGCTCAATTCTATTTCAATAAAAATAAGATAGAGATTGCAGGGAATAAACTTCTTGCCGCGATCAGTGAACAGTTGATTCAAAAGCTGGAAGCCATTCAATCACAAAATGATCATAAGCATATTAATCCTTCGATTGAAAATTCCATTAGAGAAATACGAAGGATGGTTTACCATCACACTGTCGACGGTTATTATGTATCGAATGAAAGCAGAGTGTATCTTAAAATTTCAGCTTGTCTCGAAAAATTGTACCTGTTGCTGAATCGTTTTGATGAGTTAAAATGCAAAGATAACTTTGTTGAAGCACTGGCGGACGAATTAAGAAACGTAAGTCAATTCATTCGAAAAGAGACACTTCAAAGAGAGAAACTCCAACTCTTAAGTCATGTGGAGCATGCAACTAATCGCCTTTATGCCACAGAATTGATTAATGCTTTTGAATTGATTTATGAGCTGCTCGAGGAATTACATTGCACGAAAAAAGAAGAACTGCGGAAAGTTGAAAAACTGGACAATATCCCTACACTATTTAAAAAATCGTATAATCATATCGTTAATTTCAATAAAAATTCTGTACGGTTTACCTATGCGGTCAGAGTGAGTATTGCGGTTACGATCGCAGCTTTTATCTCAGATTACTTCGCTCTTGAACAGGGGAAATGGATGATATTTACGATCTTCTCTGTAACACAGCCTTATGCTGAAGTTGCTAAGTTGCGATTTTCTGAACGATTCAAAGGAACGCTCATGGGCACTGTCATTTTCTTTGTGTTATTCAGTGTGTTTAAAGATCCGACCAGCCATACCCTGATCGTGCTGCTGTTTGGGTATTTGAATAGTTTTGCGGTAGCTTATCGCACGATTATTCTTACGGCAACGGTTCCTGCACTAGGAACAGCCGCATTAGTTAGCGGCATGGAGGTCGTGACATTGGAACGTATTCTGTATGTCGTGCTTGGCATTGGTATAGGAATGCTAGCCAACCGCTTTATTCTACCGCACAGTATTGAGAAGGGCACTGCTAATCTGGTTCGAATGTACAAGGATACGTCTAAGTTTCTTATAAAGGAGTTTTATGAGTATTTAAAAAATCCAACTAATGTCCATACTATTCATCATTTGTTTGCGATCTCGGTGCTAATTGAAGATCGGATTCTGATGAATAATGAAACGAGAGAACTTAAAGATGCGAACCGCTTTTTAGAGGAACTGCGGATGATAAATCATGCGATTTATGAGCTCTTCTTACGTGTACAAAGGAAAAAAATACATCCTGC
Organism: Paenibacillus sp. GCM10028914; assembly: GCF_042666275.1. Classification (NCBI taxonomy): domain Bacteria; kingdom Bacillati; phylum Bacillota; class Bacilli; order Caryophanales; family Paenibacillaceae; genus Paenibacillus; species Paenibacillus sp. GCM10028914. The sequence continues at coordinate 406,026 of NZ_JBHTFO010000017.1, read as the reverse complement.
TACAGTGAAAATGATTTTAGATGAAGCTGATAAAATAAAGGATTCCACTGACGAACCGATTGAAAGCCTAAGCACTAAGCTCAAGTATCCGGTGCACAAATCATCTGAACATCCTATTTATGACACGATCTTTTTGAAAGATGTGTTGTCGATTTATCAAAAATTCAAAAAAATAATGGAATATCAACCCGAGCTTATCTAAAAGAAGCCCTCATAACTCAAGAGGGCTTCTTTTTATTTTGAAATATCAATAAATCCTTCACCGAACACATCACGTACATCATGAATCGTGACAAAAGCATTTTTATCTTCAGCTCGTACGATTTTTTTGAGGCTGGAAACCTCTTGTTTACTGATTACAATGTAAAGCACGTCTTTCGTCTGGCCGGTGTAATAACCGTATCCCCGTAATACAGTTACTCCACGATCCATAGCCTCTGTAACGCGAATAGCGATTCGATCATGGTGAGTTGAAATGATGGTCACTGCTTTTTTCGGATTCAAACCTTCGATAATGAACTCCATGGCTTTAGTCCCGATGTAAAGGAGAACCACAGTAAACATGACTTTTTCAACACCTATAACAAAGATGGACAGCCCGGCCACAATAAGATCGAAAAACAGTAGGGCATAGCTGATATTCCAGTCCCAGTATTTATTCGCAAGGCGAGCAAGGATGGTTGTGCCGGCCGTTGTGCCTCCGACCCTAATGATAAGTCCAATCCCCACACCGGCAAACAGGCCGGCAAAAATGGCATTTATGACAGGCTCGTTCGATGAAATATGCCAGTCCTCCGTTAAGTGTAGAAATAGGGAATTAAATGCGACAGCAATAATTGTGTAGTACGTCGTTTTTTTGTCCAGCAATTTGTAACCTATGATCAGTAATATTCCGTTGATGATGATGCTGACAAGTGCCGGGGACCACTGAAATAAATAATAGAGAATGATTGAAATTCCGGTAACCCCGCCTTCACCGAAATCATTGGGAATGACAAATAGGTTTACTGCTAAGGCAAAGAGAAGTGCTCCCAGCAACAGCATCATCATATCGAGTAGTCTTTTTTTCATCCAAAATACCTCCACATTCATTAAACTCACAAAAAAAGCGACTAAAGGAAAGGATATCCTTTAATCGCTTTATGCAAACATATTGCTCAGCTCTTTTGATAATCTTATCATAATAAAAAAAAATCCTAATGTAAATCGTTTAGCCATAATGATCTCAATCGTAACGAAATGAAGGTTTTTGTTTAGATTTTTTTTACCTGATTTCAATGGCTCTGAGATGCTTATTTAATGTGTTCACAGTGAGTATAACTCGATTGGCATACCTTGAGATGTATTCTAAGAATGGAGAATGGATTAGATCATCATGAAATCTCCAGCCTTGAGGAAACAGAATGATATTACCTTCGCTTTCAATATGTGGTTTTATATGAAACTCCCATATACGATCTTCCATGGAATGAGCTGATTCCAATGTTGCTGTCCCTCGAAATTTTTCTAGATCTACCTCATAATTTATTGCGTCAATTTCACCAAAGGGATGAACCTCAAAATCGTGATCAAGGTAAAAATCACTGATTACAGGATGGATAAAACGATAATCTGATGAATAACTAGTGGTCAAAACTTTCTGATATTCTTCTTTAAGCTCGCTTAATCTCACCATTGTCAGCGTGTTATCCTCGTATATACCCTTAACTGTTTCAAAATAACCAGCAATATTTTGCATGATATATTCGAAATATTCTCCAGTATTTATAGGGATTTGAAAACATTGACCTGCTCTTGGATTTAAAAAAGGAGCGATAACCCACTGTACGATATGGTTGCTCTGAAACTCTGCAATGTTCGGAGAACAGTTATTGTTGAGCGTTTTGATAGAAAATTCAGAAGCGTCATTCTCGTGTGATGCTCTATTATCCGGTTCAAATAAATCGTCTATTTCATAATACCATTGCGTTTGCATATCTCTATCCTCCTTTAAGAATTCAGAATACTACATATTCGTCTCCATAAGCCTCATCAAGGTCACCATTCTTCAGATAACTTCCAGAAAGAAAACTTTAAACATGCAACTTTTCCAATTATGCACAGGTCTAACTAGTAGAGATAAGGAGGAGCGGCATGTCAGATGAACAAAAAGAAACAATTCAAACCATGAGCAATCAAGACTTTACCGTAATAATGGAAACGTATGGTGAGGCTGTATGGAACTACTCCTACTTCTTATCACGGAATGGTGCCGTTGCAGATGATATCGCTCAAGAGACCTTTATTCGCGCTTATAAATATATGAATAATTATCGCGGGGAATCTTCGCTTAAGACTTGGTTGCTGCGTATTGCACGTAATCGTTGGTACTCCTATCGAAGTACCAGTTTCATTAAACGAGTCATACTTAAACCCGAAGCTATATCGGATATATCCGTTCAGTCGGCGGAAGATGAAGCATTAGAACAATCACTTAGTACAGAAGTGTGGAAACTTGTGTATCAACTGCCTTTAAAGGATAGAGAAGTATTAATACTAGCCATTCATTACGAGCTTACCATGGAGGAACTGGCTGATACACTCGGAATCTCGTTATCAGCAGCAAAATCAAGATTGCAGCGAGCCAGACGAAAAGCGAAAGAGCTATGGGAGAGGGGTTAAAATTTGATGAATAATGAACATTCGGAATGGGAAGATAAGATGAAAGAGAAGCCGTTTTCTAATAATCACTTCACTCCACAAATGATAAAACATGTGGAAGATCGTGTTCGAACTCAAACCCCATTCTTCAAAAGATGGATGATCTATACTGCTGCGCTACCTGTGTTGGCAGGCATTCTTTTTCTTGGCTATCATATATGGGATCGCGTGCCCGAGCAGCAGCCACTCACGCAAGCAGTGAATACTGAAGATGTCCCTGCATCTGAGGAAGTAGAAGTGGTCACGTTCCCCAGTACAAACGGCGAGGAGGTGCAGCTCCCTCTGCAAATAACTAAAGCGGAACTAAGCTTGGATAATAGCGATCTTGCTGGCAACAATGACACGGAATCCTTCAAACTTGCCGAGATGAGTTATAAGATCCCGCCGGAGATGAAGGACAAACTGCAAGCGGTACTGGTTTACCGGACAGACATGATAGGTGGTTATTTGCTGCTTGCGCCAATCGGTTGGGAAGCTTCTGCTATTGTCGGAGCTAATGGTTCCTATGGAGTAACTTTGACCGATCCGAGCAATAAAGAGCAGACGCTGGTTTATTCTGACACGGCCGGGTCTTGTCAGGGTTGTGCCATCAGCAGTATAGGTACTTATTTTCCAGATAAAGCGGGGTGGGCGGATGAACAAGGCTTTACGGTATATGATCCGTTATCATTTACAGAATGGAGTCAGCCTGGAACGGCAGGGGAAGATGCCAGAACAGCATTTTATACGACTAGTGTGAAGGAAGGATATTATCATAAGGGTGTGGCCTACTATGAAAAGGATGCAGGTGGGCAGTGGTATCTATTTCGCCAATTGAAGTTTAAGCTCTCAGAAGAGCAGCAGGTTCGGGATGATCGCCACGACATTGTAATGGACTTCTTCGAGGCTCATCATGGACCACTTATTGTATCTTCTGTTAATGCCGAGTCCATTAATAATGCGATTCCTGTTAAGATGGATCCTGGAACCATTCTCACATACCGTTTAGACCCAGAGTCAAAACTAACCTATGATTTAAAATACGATAAGTCTTATGTTAGATCACAGCAACCCCAAGTTAATGAGGAAGCTGTGGATATAGAAGGCAGGGCCGCAGAAGATGCCTATATTGAATCGCTTAAGGAGTCTGTGAAAGATTTACCTGTCATTGATCTAGGGTACGATCTTCCAGCTCCGGCTCCGGGCATCGTTGTTATGTATGGATCAGACGGATATATTAATCGTGTATATAACGAGGATGAAAATGCTGTGAATGAAAACCCATGATAAATACGTGATAAGCATATGAAGCTTTCGCATAGATATAGAGCTAGAGTGTAGTTGCAGTTATAAAATGCCCGATGAAGGGCTAAGGAGACTATATCGATGGACAATAACGTGCTCGGAACACGTACAATTACACAAATCGGTATTTTGGTAAATGATATTGAGAAGACCACACAGGCTTATGCCGATTTCTTCGGCATTGATAAGCCTTCGTGGTTCTGGACCGATACGGTAGATAAGGCACAGACGGAATATAGAGGTGAATCATCGGTCGCTCGCGCAAAGCTGGCGTTTTTTGATATGGGCTCGCTGCAGCTGGAACTGATAGAGCCGGATGGGCACCCAAGCACGTGGAGAGATCATCTTGATCAGCATGGGGAAGGTGTTCATCATATCGCATTTGTAGTGGACGGCATGAAGGAAAAGGTGGATTCTCTGGAGAAAAGCGGTATGCCGCTGATCCAAAAAGGCGAGTACACAGGTGGCCGTTACGCTTATATGGATTCGTTCAAACAGTTGAAAATAATGTTGGAGTTGCTCGAAAACGATAAATAACCAGCCGGACACGGATAGTAGGAATTTGGAGCATGCGGATATTTGATTATGAGTGCGTAAATTCTTAATATGATTGCAAAAAAGACCTACAGATCATTCTGCGGGTCTTTTTTGCATAGATCACGGGTTCTATATGTTCTTAAATAGGCCACATTCGTTTCAATCTGTAGCCCCTCATTTTTCGTCAGGATTTTAGTGAAATAACTTTCTTTCATAGAAAAACCTTATATGGTATTCTGTTGTGAAAGTGCTTCCATAAAATGCAGATCTCCTTGTTAAATTAAAATAATGCAAGTTTAGGAGAGCGGAAGGGTTGATTGGGCTGAATGTAAAAAAATCGCTGCAAACCAAATTCATCGTTAGTTTTTTGTTGGTGATCACCCCACTAGTCGCCATTCTGTTTTACAGCAATATTTACGGAAAGAATACAATTACTAGACAGGTATCGGCCTCCAATAAAAACATGATTGAAATGTTTATACGTGAGGCGGATAACTACTTGCAGCAGATCGATATGTACCTGTTCAATCTTCGCTCTAACGATCCGGATATCCGCGCTCTGGGAATGCAGGAATACCATACGATAGATTATTATTTAGCCAAATATTACGTCTATAAAAAGCTTAAAAACGATGTTGCTTTCTACAGTAAAATCGATCATTTTTTCGTGTATATGAGCCAGCCTGAGGATCTGATGACTACTTGGACGGATATGACTGATGAAGATATGAGGAAGCGTCAACAAGTCATTAAGACACTCGTCGAGAGAGGTGAGTATAATCGCTGGCAGGTCGTACCCGAGGGTGGGGCTTCTTTGATTAGGATCGTAAAGATGGATGACCAGATGTATGTCGGGGCAAGCCTGAACTTAAAAAGTTTGATTTCTCCGCTCTATTCGACAAAGCTTGGTGAGAACAGCAAGGTGCTATTTTTGAATGATCAGGGAGAAGCTCTTGCTGGAAGCTTCCTAACGGACAGGCAGAAGTCTCAGCTCAAGCAAGCACTATCCTCAAACAGCACCGAGCAGGGTGATTTCCGTTTTTTTTCCCAATTTGAGGAGAAGCAAGACTTTGTTGAGGTAGCGGAAAGATCGGAGGTGGCCGATTTTCACCTGGCCGTCATGATTCCGGAGAAACAAATACTTCAAGCCATGACATTCTTCGAGAGGATGATCGCAATCATACCGGCCGCAGTCCTGATTGTCATGCTTATCTATCTTTTTTTATTGCGCAAATTTTTGATCTTGCCCATGAAGCGATTGATGGTCGGAATGAAACGGGTATCCCGTGGTGACCTGAATGTCGAGCTTGAAGAGAAATATACTGGTGAATTTTCTTTTTTGGTGAAAACATTTAATTTCATGACCAGCGAAATCGCCGAGAAGATGAATCAAATTACGCATCTGCGTATCGATATTTACGAGGAGAAAATTAAGGCACAGCAAGCCGAATACAAGCGTCTTCAAACCCAAATTAATCCCCATTTCTATATGAATTCTCTCTACATCATGTACAATTTGGCATCGGTTCAGCAGTATGAAACCGTCCAAAAAATCGCACTTCACTTAGCTTCCTATTTCAGGTTCATTATGCAACACGATCGGGAGACCGTGACTCTACAGGAAGAAATCGATCATGTGAGAAATTACTTGGAGATTCAGAAACTACGATTTCCGAAAGTACTTACCTATGATATACAGTTGACCGATAGCGTATCTAGGTACGATATACCGCCGATTACGATTCAACCATTTGTGGAAAATAGTGTTATCCATGGTTTTAAGGACGTAGGAAAACCCTTCTGTGTTACGATTCAAATCTTTCCGGATCCAGAACGGTCAAAAGAGGCTTATCTGATATGTGTCACGGATAATGGTGTGGGCTTTGCACCGGATATGCTGAGCCGAATCAACGCAGAAGCATTTCTGAAAGAGGCAGACGGGGCTCATGTGGGAATTCGTAACGTATTGCAGAGATTACTGTTGAAGCACGAAGGGATGGAATACCAATTTTCGAACAATAAAGAAGGAGGCGCAGAAGTATGGTTGCGCCTTCCGGTAGATAAACCATCAATCGACGGCGGAGGTTAGGGGAGTTATGTATAATTTGCTCGTTGTGGATGACGAAATTTTCGTAACGATGGGTATTACGCAAGGCATCGATTGGGAATCTGCTGGTTTTGATAGGGTATTCGCCGCGAATAGCGCCGATGAAGCCAAAAACATCATGCTGCAGCAAGATATCGATATCGTTATATTTGATATTGAAATGCCCGGCACTAGTGGGCTTGAACTTGGACAGTGGGTTATCCATCATTTTTCGGAAATGGAGATCGTTTATTTAACTGGACATGCGAATTTTTCATATGCCCAGCAAGCGATTAAGCTTGGCAGTTCGGATTATCTGCTGAAGCCTGTCGACCATGCGGATTTAAAACATACGGTAATCTGTGCTCTTGATCGGGTACGGAATGCAAAAGAGTCCAAGCATTTTAACGCGATGTATCATAAATACATGCAGATGTGGGAAGCGCAGCGGCCACTTCTGCTCGAGAAGATGTGGCAGGATATTCTCAGTAGAAAAGAAACGGCAACATTAAGCCGACTGCAATCCCTTTTTTCCCTATATCAAACACCGCTGCACGAAGAATCGAGGATCGTACCGATTTTGATCAGCATAGAAGAATGGCAGAAAGAACTTTCGTTTCGAGATAATGAAGTTATGGAGCTTGCACTGAGGAATGCTGCGGCTGAGCTATTCTTGAACGATCGAGATGGTGACATTATTCGGGATAAGAGTGGGGGTGTGCTCATACTACTATTCGATCCGGACGTTTCGATCCTGGCGCAGGAGGAATGGAGAAACTGTTGTTACCAATTTATCCAGGCCTGCAGTGAATATTTTTACTGCATCGTCTCTTGTTACATTGGGGGAGAAACAAAGATATCCGAAATTCACGAAATGTACGAGCGTTTATTGCATATGGAAGGTTCAAATCCGACGATTAGCAGGGCTGTTATGAAGCTTGGTGAACAGGGATTCAGCGCTGGACCTCACGAAGGCACACTTCCGCTGGGTGATTGGCAGGTGCTGCTGGACATGAATAAAGAGGAAGAACTGCTAGAACGATTCGATCATTGGTTTGACAGATTACACACATCTCCACCTTCACCGGAGACGCTGCAAATGTTTTATTACGGTTTACTCTACGCCTTATATGGTTCTGTACAAAAGAAAGGATATTCCATCAGAGAAGCTTTTCATTCCAGTGATATTTTGGAACTGAAAAAGGCGACTAAATCATTAACGCAACTGCATCGTTGGGCAAAGAAGATGATTTCCAAATGCACGAGATTGCAATCCAAAGAGATTAATTCCGCACAAAGTCATCATTCGGGGTTGATCGATAAGATCGTCAATTATACAAGGGAGCATATGCACGAGAATTTCACGCGAGAGGATCTGGCTGCCCATGTGCATTTGAATTCGGCATATTTATCTCGCTTATTTCGCAAAGAGACGGGACAGACCTTATCAGATTTTGTGCAGAAGCTTCGGATTGAGAGAGCGAAGGAGTTGCTTAGTTATAGCGATCATAAGATTGGTGCCATCGTTGAGGCTGTTGGTTATTCCCATGCATCTCATTTTACAAAAATATTCAAGGAAGTGGTCGGCTTGACACCAGCGGAGTATCGAAAAAGCTTTAGCGTATGAGTTCTAAGTCATCATGAACCGGTAGGAAAACTTTGAATCACAAAAGCCTGAGGCATAAAGCCTCAGGCTTATTTTTATCTCATGATGTCACGGTAGTGACATTTCTGGTAACGGGAGTGTATGGCGGGCAGACTCCCAAATTTGAAATAATGACGTTAGTCAGGAAGATAGAAGATATGACCTCGGGAAAGGAGTATTTGATCGCAGATGAGCATCGTGTGGAAACAGTTGAAAGCGCATAAATATTTGTATTTACTTGGACTTCCGGGAATGATTTATTTCTTAGTATTCAAATATGCGCCTATGTATGGTATCTTGATCGCTTTTCAGGACTATTCGCCAATTGTCGGCTTTTGGGACAGTGAGTGGGTTGGCTTTAAACACTTTGCTGATTTGTTTCAGGATCCAGATTTTTGGATGATCCTCAGAAATGCACTGGCAATCAGTTTGTTAAGTTTATTACTATTTCCGGCGCCAATCATTCTAGCTTTGATGCTTAATGAAATCCGTGCACAGGTGTACAAACGGACGCTGCAGACTGTGTTGTATTTGCCGCACTTTTTATCTTGGACGGTTATCGTAAGCTTAACGTATTTGTTTCTTTCTTCTGAAATCGGTTTCTTAAACAAATTCATTGCACAATTTGGCGGCGAACGCATTGCTTTTTTGTTTAATGAGTCTCTGTTTTATCCGATCATTCTGCTTCAGGGACTGTGGAAGGAAGTGGGTTGGGAGACGATTATTTATTTGGCTGCAATTGCGAGTGTGGACCCCGCATTGTATGAGGCAGCCAAGATGGATGGAGCAGGAAGGTTCAAACAAATCTGGCATATCACCGTTCCATGCATCATTCCTACAGTTGTAATCCTATTTATTCTTAGGATGGGGAACGTACTGGACTTGAATTTCGAGCAGCTGTGGCTGATGCAAAATCCGCTTGTGCTCAAAGTGGCCGAAGTGTTCGAGACATTCGTGTATAAAGTGGGGCTCGGAGGAGCTCAGTTCAGTTACAGTACCGCTGTTGGTATGTTTAAATCCGTAGTTGGGTTCATTCTTATTTTCCTGACCAATTATTATGTCAATAAGAAAGGCCAGGAAGGAATATGGTGATCGTTATCAGAAGGGAGGAACGGAAATGAGTGCAAGAACAGGAGACAATATATTTCAATTCAGTATCAATATCGTCTTGTTTCTGATCGCGGTTACGATGTTTTTTCCGTTTCTCTATGTCGTTGCCGTCTCTTTTACAGATCCGAGCGTGTACAATATCAATTCACTTGTCCTTTGGCCCGAAAAATGGTCGTTGAAGGCCTATGAGTATATTTTGTCGGGAGGAGCTTTCTGGAATGCGTTCAAGTCATCCGTGTTCATTACGGTTGCCGGGACGATCATCGCCATTTTGGTCACATCAACCATGGGGTACATGCTATCAAAAAGTCGGCTTCCAGGAAGGAAATGGTTTTTGAGAGCCATCTTGATCACGATGCTGTTCTCACCGGGACTGATACCCAATTATTTGATCGTTCGCCAGCTCGGATTGATCGACAGTCTATGGGCAATTATTCTTCCCGGGGCGACTAGTGCTTGGAGCCTGTTGGTGTTGAAGAGCTTTTATCAGGGGATCCCCGAGGAACTTGAAGAGTCAGCAAAAATTGACGGTTCGAACGATATGGGCATCTTCTTCAAAATCATTCTTCCGCTTGCGAAGGCACCGATAGCAGCAATCACGTTGTTCTTTGCCGTAGGTTTTTGGAATGCTTATTTTTCAGCCATCGTGTACCTTCAGGATAGTATGAAATGGCCGCTTCAGGTGCTGTTGCAGCAAATTGTACTTGCTGCTAATGCAAGTCAGTTCGTCGACAGCGCTACGGCGCTGGAACTGCAGTCCCAGATCCAAATTCCGGGGGAAACGATAAAGATGGCTGCAATCGTCATCGTCATGGTTCCAATACTCGTCGTATATCCTTTTCTGCAGAAATATTTTGCTAAAGGTGTCTTGATTGGATCGGTTAAAGGATAGCGTTCTCCCGTTGTTTGTGGGGGTTGACTATACAATAAAGAAAATTTAGGAGGTCACAATGATGAAGAAAAGGGCAAGCCTTATTGCGTTGATGCTGAGTGTCACATGTGCGACTACGATTGCATGCAGTAAGCAAGCTGATCCTGCTCCCGTTAAAGAATCGCCGGGTACCGTTCCAGTTACGCAGGAAGCGAAAGGACCCACCGAATTTACCGTAATGAACATCGCTTGGGGAACTCCTCCGGTGGATGATAATCCGCAGGAACTAGCTGCCGAAGAGAAGACCAACACAAAAATAAAGTTTAACTGGGTGCCGGCTCAAGACTATTTAAACCGTCAAAATGTGGCACTGGCTACGGGGGACATTTCGGATGTGACCCAATTGCAATCTTCCGGTCTCGGCCTATTCGGACAGGAACAGCTGACGGCTGTCGAGCATGGTCTCTTTCATGATCTTACCCCTTACATCAAGTCACCGGATTTTGCAAAAAACTATCCGAATCTAGCAAAATTCCCGGATAGTTTATGGGAAAAGGTTACTTATCAAGGGAAAATTTACGGCATTCCGAGAGACACAGCGCCTGAATTTTTCGACGGATTATGGCTTCGTGAGGATTTGTTTAAGGAAGCTGGCCTGAGTGTGCCGACCACAATTGAGGAACTGGGGGAAGTCATCATTAAGCTTTCCAAGCCGCCGGAAAGATACGGATTGATGTTATCGAGCCCAAGGCTTGGAACGGCAGAGATCGCATTCACAGGAGTGCAGGGGTGGGGGATTAACGAGAACGGTGATTTTATTTACGGTGTGTTTATGCCGGAATACAAAGATTATTTAAAGTGGATGAATCATTTGTACGTCAATAAAGGGATTGATCCGGAATTTGCGATCAATTCACAGAACTCGGACTTTCAAGCAGGCAAATCAGCGGTGATGTTCCACAACTGGCATGCTTACGTCGAAGCTGAAATACCACATCAGGATTTTACGCCAGAGGCGAAGGAAAAGGGAGCCAAGGCGATGCAGATCAATCCGGTCAAAGGACCGAAAGGATATACGGTTTCGGCGGCTCGTGGTTTTAATCGTTTAACTGTAATTAGTTCAAAGGTTTCTGAAGAAAAAATCCCTGGCATTCTAAAATATATTGATTTTTCAGGCTCTGAAGAGTATGGCGATCTCATTAAATTTGGTGTCGAAGGCGTCCATCATGAAGTCAAAGACGGCAAGAAGGTTGTGAATGAGGACAAATATAAATCAGATGTCGTTGTCTCCATGAATTGGTTTAACCATATGTATCGGGATGCGCAGTATTGGGTGAATGACTTCAAGCTTCGGGGAGCAAACCAGGCATCTGTGGACCAAGGGTTTGAAATAGGTAAATTCGAGGAAAAGGTATTCAATGAGTCCGGTATTTTGAAAGATCCGACATTCAGCCTTTATTCGTCTACGGCTAATTCAAAATGGGCTCAACTGACGAAGGATATGGAAGATAACATGACGAAGGTTATTATGGGATCAATGAGTATCGATCAATGGGATCAATACGTTGCGGGTCTTGTGTCATCCGATGTCTACAAGACGATCCAACAGGAATATAAGGATGCTAACGCCGCGAAACAGTAATCAAAGGAGGCGGAGCCGACCGAAAAAGTCGGCTTTCCGTCTTTTTTAATTATGATTTGGATAAGGAGGGTATCGCATATGGAAATGGAGTCTGGTATTACTACAGCAGCAGGTTCTATTGGTTATGAGGATGTACTTATTTCACAGCAGGATGCCAATGATTTGATTTATAAAAGTCCCCCAATACGGGGACATCAGGGATGGCTGCTGGGGGACGGGACGACGGGTTACACGGTTTGGAACCCTGCAGATCAGATCATGTGTCAGATTGGGTCTACCGATCTGATCAGCGCGGAAGACAACTGGACACTGCGTCACGCGTCGCAGTTAAAGATGAAGTTTGATCTGCCGCTATTTGATAGCATGTACATGCGCAGCTATGAAGGCAGGTTATCGATTGGTGACGGTGTGTTACGGGTTAAGGGTGAAAGCGACTTTGGTTTCTTTTCTTGGACGGCAGTTCCCCTTCGTGAACCGCAGGCACTCGTGTTTGAATACGAGGATCAATGTGTTGAGGAAGTGGAAAGAACCATTTGCCTGGAACGCTTCGGAACCCGGTTGCTCGATAATTGGTATGCCGCTGTTGAACCGGGTACGGGCGTTGGGATCAAGGATACGAAATGTACCGTTCTCCCGGATGGATTGTCCATCCGCTATACAGGGGAAGGCATTGACGTGGCAACGACCATTAAAGTTGAAAGTTCAGTGGAATGGTTCGGTAAGGAGCTCTCCAGCCAGAAGGCGATTCTCAAATTGGCTCCGGCGAAGAATGTGAAGCTAAAAATTATCGCCGTACCCTGTATCGGATCAGCCGCAGCGGATACCGTGGGCGTAGGTTCTGATCAGGTCGAGGTCGTAACAGCTGCGCGCCTGCTGGCTGTGGACTCTCGTTCTACAGAGGAATGGCATCTGGAAGGACGTCAGCAAAACCGATCAAACTGGGCCCCATCTTTCGTGCATCTCCCTGAAGATCCGTATTATGCCCAGCTGTGGTATTTAGCGCGATATCACCTTCACATCAGTTCGGGTGGGCATTATCCGGCTTTTTTCATTAATGGACCTTGGGGCTTTGAGCGAGACGTTCGGGCATGGGCTTCAAGTTGGTTTCACTGGAATATGCATCCCGTTGTCTTGCCTCTGATTACGAGCGGGGACTATTCATTTATGAAGCCCTACGTAGATTGGAGAATGAGACAGTTCAATTTCGCACAGACTTACGCGGCAGAGCAGTATGGCCAGCCCGGTGCTGCATTCGTGGATTACGCATCGCCGCTCGGGGAGCAGCGCAGCAGCTATCGAACAACGCATTACGGATTGAGCGTTGGACCGATGCTGTGTATTCAGCTTTATCGTTTATGGAAGCATTCCGGAGATACCGTACTGCTTCGAGATATCCTCTATCCCGTATTTCGGGAGGTCATTGCCTTTTGGAAGGGATATTTGGAGGAGGATACCGAGGGTTATCTTCATGTGTCCCGGTCGACACCTTATGAATTCCATGGAGGATACCAATTTAGGGATTGCTTGACCGATCATGTCCACTTACGTCAAATACTGCCTCTCTTTAATGAGCTCGTACAAGAAAACGGGGCTGAGGCACCGGAGGATGATGATCTAGCCGCATGGTGCAGCAAGGCAGTAGGCAAGCTGTATCCTATGCAATCGAGACCGGTTCCAGCGTGGCCGACAACGTTGCAGGAGGACGGTCGCCGGGTGTACGATAATCCTTTTTTCTACGGTGAGACTTATCAAGAACAAGATAAAGTAGCAGCGATTGGCTGGTCTCTTCGGGATGAAAAGTGGGTGAGCCATATCGATACACATGCTGACAATACTTCGGGTTTCGGTGCTTTTTGTTCCTCACAGACAGCTCAAAGTTATCCTTGCGCCATTGTGACAAGCGACCATTCACCCGAATGGTCTGATACCACAGAAGCTACGCAAGAAGAGAGGGAACTTTGGGAGATGACCCGAAATGCATTAAGGACAATTCGCCGCTATCCAGCAGGACAAATGATGAACGAGCCTGGCAAGTGGCAGGTTGCAGAGGAAAAGATTGCTTGGACAGGACACAGTTTGGAGCTTCCATCGTTTGCGAGACTAGGGTTAACAGATTCACTAGAACGAGCGATGGCTTTCTATGTGGATCGGTACCAAATGTTTCCTCAGGGGATGTGGAACTATCATCCGAAGAAGCGATGGTTTATGTCATCCAGTTTTCCACGTAAGCATGGAACATCGGAACAGCTTCACTTGGAACATGATCCGTGGGCATTGCATTTTGGTCTGGAACCGCAGGGCATATTCAGCGAGACAGTTAACGAAATGCTCCTTGGAAGCTGGGGAGGCTTGCTTCGCCCGTTTCAGGCGTATGCGAAGGACGGTTACTTCCGGCTGCCTGCATGGGGCGGTTTCTGGGTGATGGCCGAGCAGAAGAACGGAAAACTTTTGTACGTGAATATCTTAAGTGAAAGGGGAGGAGTCTGCCGGGTACGGGTACCTTGGAAACAAGCATGGATTACACAGGATGGACAAGAGCCTTGCGTATTTAATGTGGAGAAAGGGATCTGCGTCTTCGAAAGTGAGAAGGGAGTCACCTATCATCTGACGGACGTAATAGCTCCGGTAACTTCTGTGGATCTTGAGAATAAGCTAGAGAAGATCCCTGAGGCTTCGCCAAAGAGCTGGCAATCGGCTTCGCTTGGGACCTTTCTTCGGATGTAAGCACCAGACTATTCGGGAAGCACGAACTCTGTATCATTCGTATCGCTGATCCACTGTCTCAAACGGTCACTTAAACGGTTCTTGACCGATTCGTATGTTGTATATTGGCTAAATTGACCTGTTCATACGGATCATAAGTTACGACCTTATCTCGCATTAAGGTTTTAATTATATTGCCTATGTAGAAAAAAATGGGTATAATCTCCCTAATTCATCTTAAAATTTTAATAATTGGAAGGGGATTGCGATTTGAAAAAGAAGGTGGCAATTACATTAACCTCCTTAGCTATGCTGGGGTGTCTTGGTACAGGCGTTTATGCCGGTTCCAATCTTCAGGAAATCAAAGCTTACCTAAATCCCGGCATCAAGTTCAAAGTGGATGGACAATCCGTTCAACTTAAAAACAGCAGCGGCGCAGTTATTACTCCCATTACTTATAACAATACTACATATTTACCAGTCCGGGCGATATCCGACCTCTTGGGCGTAACCGTGAATTTTGACGGAAAATCCAATACGATTCATTTGGGCGAACAGTCCGAAGGCGTCTCTATCGCGGCAGGATTCGATTCGTCCTACCATACCAAGGA
Organism: Paenibacillus sp. GCM10028914; assembly: GCF_042666275.1. Classification (NCBI taxonomy): domain Bacteria; kingdom Bacillati; phylum Bacillota; class Bacilli; order Caryophanales; family Paenibacillaceae; genus Paenibacillus; species Paenibacillus sp. GCM10028914. The sequence continues at coordinate 390,837 of NZ_JBHTFO010000017.1, read as the reverse complement.
TCCGAGCATGACGGTTTACAACGGCAAGGATTATAAAGAGGTATACTTTGACAATGGAAGCGGCTCCCGCGGAAGCTCGTTTATGCTTTATCCGAAAGGGAAGTATCAAAAGCTGTATCTTCAAGTGGCGGCGATCGGTTCGGACATTACAGACTTCGAGGTACAGGATAGCAACAGGAAAACAGTGTTGAAAAAGCAGGATATTTCGGTAGAAGATGGCCTGATCACTATTGAGGTCAATATCGCCGGAGTGGATTCACTGTTCGTGCATGGCGATGTTGAGAAGGGCGGTTCTGTATTTATCCCGTTAACAACCTCTTATTATAAATAAGTTGAGAAGGAGACACCTGTCGGTGTCTTCTTTTTTGCGCATTTTGAATTTAGATGAAAAAAAAAGAACCCGCGCACCGCGCGAGTTCTTGCATATTACTCTTTCCCTGTCGCCACTGGATTCTCCGGATATGACACCCAATCGCCCCAGCTACCGGCTGGGTCCGGATACTTTTTGTAAGGTCAGCAAATCGGCATCGATGATCACAGAAAAGTCGAAAAAGTGCTTACTGTATCCCTCCATCCAGTCGGCAGGTGCATCTTCGGAATAAAACCAGAAGTGTAGCAGCCGTCGCCGTTCGGGAGTATGGATATACTCCTCTGCACAGTCGATGGAGCACAGCGACAGATCAAGGGAAAGCGGCGGTGACCAGTGCTGCGCTGCTTCAGCCAGCTCTGCTTCCCACTGCTGCGCTGCTTCTACAGCGATGAGCAGAGGAAGTGCATAATCTGTACCCGCCAGCTGTTCCGCAATCATATCTTGCTGCTTTAGGTGCATGGCTGATAGAAGAGCAGGAACATGCTTGCGGTTGATATTGAGAATGCTGTTCGGAAATTGCAGATCTGAATTTGTTCCATGATATTGATCTGGCATTATAGTCACCTCTTCCAACGGATCTCATTAGGATATGACGACACAGAAATTCTTGCTTGATACCAAGCCCATAGACATGTGTTACTACGTAAAATCAGGGTCTGAGGTTCCTATTTCTTTCCTCTCTGTGAACGTTCAATCACGATAAACAACCACCTGAAGCCCTTCGTGCTCCAAGTGGTGCATTTACCAAAAAATTAATGTTTATCATTAAATAATTATTGTTTTTCATGAATGAATCACTTAATATATTGTTATAAGTTCCCAAAAAAAGGAGGTTGCGCATGAACGGAATCGAATTCAAAGCTAAACCTGGCTTCAAAAGAATGCACACAGTGCTTCAGATTGGATACTGGGGAGGAATAGGGCTGCTTCTTGCAATCGTCTGTTTCAATTTATGGATTGGATTGAAGCCCCAGGAGCTGTTCTCTGCAGAGAAGGGAATCGCGCACTGGTTCTTTTCAGTACCGTTATCGGATACGGTGACAAAGAGCGTCATGGTGCCTTTCACTTATTTTCAACCAATCAATCCCGAGATGTTCGATGCCAAGAACGCTTATCTGGTCGTCAGCTTGACCAATGCCATGCTTGTCTTCTGTACCTACATCTACTCGATCGGCCAGCTTCGCTATATAATAGGAAGCATACTTAGTGGAAGTAGTCCGTTTAGCTTGGCGAATGCAGCCCGTCTGAGAAGGCTGGGAATCGTCGTTATCCTGTATTCTTTGCTGGCGAAGCTCGTTCTCAATATTCTGATCTGCCTGTTCGTTACTCGCATCTTCTCAATCAATCTGGGCGGTATCTCTTTAATCGGAATTATCATCGGCATACTAGTGCTGTTCGTCTCCGAGATTTTCAAATACGGGGCTCTTCTGCAGGAAGAGCATGATTCGACTTTATGAGAATGGAGACTGATGATTGTGCCGATTATTATACGTCTGGACCGAGTTCTGGCCGACAAAAAAATGAAATTAAATGACCTGGCTGACAAGGTAGGGATATCGAACGTCAATTTGTCCAATCTGAAGACGGGGAAAGTGAAGGCGATCCGCTTCTCCACCTTGGAAGCGATCTGCGAAATTCTGGACTGTCAGCCAGGAGACATTCTGGAATATGTTCCGGCCGATAGCGACAATTGTGAAAACGATTGAAGGGGAAGAATCCTCACTTCAATCGTTTTTTTTGCATGGGATCTCTACGGCTTTAACGTTTTTGAATTATTATTTTTATAGAATCTTCTCCTGATCCAGAGAAAGCCTTGCTTCTGCTTATTGTGAACAGATGACCTCCTGACTCAATCTTATTATTATTAATCTTTCCTGGTGAGCTCAGGAGGCTAGTGATTTTATTATTAGTGGTTATTCCTTTCGCTTTTAAATAATCACTTGTTATTTTGGACGATGTCTCGCTTAGTTTTCCTTCTTTATATACTCTAAGGTAAATTTCCGTCGTTTTGTTATCCGCATATTTCAAAAAGAAACTGTCCGAATACTGGCCCTTTGTAATAAACAGGACACCGCTTCCATCTGAATCAATAAATACTTTGGTGTTTTTTTTCATATTGCTCTCTTTCAGAAGCTCAGATTTGTATTTACTGAGGATCTTCTCTAGCAAAAGGCTATTGTCGGCTCTCCACTTAGCTGCTTTTTTCGCTTCAGAGCTTTGAACGAGCTGTAAACCTGCCGGATACATCAGTTCAGTAGTAAACAGATCTTCTTTAATATAAGAAATGCCACCGATAGTCATAATTCGGCCATCAGATAGTAATGCAGCGGCAGCTTGATCTCTGTTATGTAACAGTTCCGGTCCTTTGACCCAACTTCGTTCCTTAGGTTTGTATATTACAGTTGTTTTTAGAGTGGCTTCATAGGCGTCATTGTTCAATCCCCCGATTAACATGATATCGCCATTGGGTAGAGTGAGATTTGCATAACTGGTTTTTGGTTCCGGTAGACTTGCTGTCTTGCTCCATTTGTCATTTTGAATACTGTAAATATAACTATCAGACGACTGCTTGGTAACATTCTTCCAGCCGCCAGCAAATAAAACATCACCGTTTGGCAGTGTGCCAGCAAATTCTAGGTGTTGCAATTCAGATGTTGTTGGGTATGATGCCATTGTTCTACGCTGCTTCGTTTCTATATTGTAAATAACCCCAGCCTTGTACTGTGTAAGCAAGATCTCATTATTCATCAATATATTGTATTGTACCAATGAAGAGCCTACCAATTTGAAGTCTATCGGTTGTTCACTAAGATCCCACTTCTTTGTCTGTAAATGGAGTCGAACAGGCTTGATGACTTCATCCATGTTGGAAAAGGTTAGAGAATAGGAACTCTTTCGGTTATCTACTTCTTGAGTTCTTACCATAAAAATAACTTCACCAGAGTTTTCAGCTACTGCATCAATGTATTTCCAATGGCTTGATCCTTGAATGAGTTCATTCATATCCTCTCTCATCGTTTCCTGACTGGTTTTCGTCGGTTCAAGTATGTCTGAAATATCAGTAATTTGGTTCCAAACATTATACTTTTGAGCGATTTGATCTAACATAAGACGAGTGTCATCTTGTTTATTGGATCTACGGGCAAGCTCTTTCAAGGATAGATCACTGGGGGATAGTAAATAGAATACATATTCAGAACTCAGCTTATCCACAATGAGGGCTTGGCCATCAGATAACGCTATTGCAGTTTCAATATTTAGAGCTTTGTTTAACATAATCCATCTATCCGCTGCCGGATCATAAACTTGTGGACTAATAGGATCGAGTTGCCGCGGACTGTATGCTAACAGCTTTCCATCTTTCAATTGAATCACTTTGGTATAGTCGAGTGGTACATTTAATGATGGACCATTCATCCATTTCCCGTTGTAATAATCCAGTTTTTCCTTGGCTCCTATTTCGGAGGTTACAGTAATTAGGCTGATCGAAAATAATAACAAACATAATGTAATTATTCTTGAAGATTCTTTCATCGTTATCCCACCTTATTATGTGCTAATAGAATAGTTCGGATATGCTAGAATAGACTTAGATTTCCAAGCAAAATAATGAAGCGACCACATCAAAGGAGTCTTACCAGTATGTATAACTCTGTTGCAGACACACCCTTCTTCAAAGAACTGATTGACGAGAAAGACCGAGCCTATGTTGAATCCAAATTCACCATAAGGTCTTATCCGAAAGGGCATATCCTATATTTTCACGGCGAAGAAGGACATGAAATGTTTATTATTAAGTCAGGTGCCCTCAAAATCTATCGTCATGATGATAACCGCGAGATTATATTCGGTCATCAGTTTCCTGGCGAAGCCATTGGAGAATTGGAACTATTCCATCATGACAATCAACGTACTGCTTCTGTAGCCACCATTGAGCCAACAAAGCTTTGGATGATAAAACGTCATGATATGGAAGAGATCGTGAAAAGGTATCCTGAAATTTTACGCAAAGTCATCTACATACTTAGTGAGCGGCTTACGCAGGCGGATCGCAAACTTGAATATCTAGCCTTTTTGGACACACGGGTGCGCGTGGCTAATTTATTGCTAGATTTGTACTCCAACTTTGGCATTGAAACAGAAGAGAGTTTACTAATAAATTGGAAAATTACACAGCAGCACCTTGCACATATGATTGGCGTAGGCAGAGAATCAGCAGCAAGAGTGCTTCAAGAGTTCCAAACTGAAGGCATTATATGTTTAATAAAAAGGCAAATTCATATTTTGAAACTGGAGATTCTACAATCCATCGCGGGTGTACAGCAGGATAGTGCAGAAAGGCGCGTTTGGCATTCCGCCCATAAATATGATACCAATTCTCTTTAAATTGTTCTGTATAGCAAACAACAGATAATTTGTGCTCCAGAACACAAACGCTCGTTCTATATCCGGGAAAGCATCTTGTTCCCGGTCCCTATTTGTATCCTCGAAATTCATTCTGGTTATATCAAATTCAAACTACTGAGAGTATGTCGCCATAGCCCAAATAAAAAGAACCCACGCTTTGCGTGGGTTCTTTCATATTATTCAATTCCTGTAGCCACTGGATTCTCCGGATAGGAAACCCAGTCGCTCCAGCTACCTCCATATAGCTTCACGTTCTTCAAACCAGCTTCGTTTAGTGCGAGCACGTTCGGGCAGGCCGATACACCTGAACCGCAATAGACGATAACATCCTTGTCTTTCGGAACAGACGCAAAGCGTTTCTGGATATCTTCTATGCTAAGCCATTTTCCCTGATCATCGAGCAGGTCTTTCCAGAAGTAGTTCACGGCGCCTGGAATGTGGCCAGCGACAGGATCAATAGGTTCCTCTAGGCCCTCATAACGACGAGGCTCCCGAGAATCAATCAGATAGGATGTGTCATCCTTTAGGACCTGTCTAACCGTGTCGACATCGACAAGCATATCCGCTTGCACATCTGGCACATAACGGACCGGGATAACAACAGGCGTCTCCACTGTAACCGGGAAATTTGCCTGGCTCCAAGCTGTAAAGCCTTCGTCCATCACATAAACGCTTTTGTGTCCCGTATACTTCAGCATCCACCAAAGCCGGCTGGCGACCATTCCACCCTGATCATCATAGATGACAACACGTTTATCATGATCAATACCCGCGAGGCCGAGTTTACCGGCAAACACTTGCAGATCCGGCATGGGATGACGTCCACCATGTGATGAAAGCGAAGAGGAAAGGTCTTTATCCAGATCCAAGTATACAGCGCGAGGGATATGCGCCTTCTCGTATGCTAATCTTCCAGCATCGGGCTGTCCCAATGTAAAGCGACAATCAACGATAACGATATCCGATTCGTACATTCTGGCTAGCAGCCATTTCATGGATACGATGTTCTTCATCAAAATTGCACCGCCTTTGATAGAATGTGCAAGTGAAGCATATCTATTGAGATACGGTCAGCTGCTCCATAAATTCGCTGAGTTGACCTGAAGATTTGGATAATGTTGTGGTAGCCACTTCATATTTTGCAGCAAGATCAGCCTGCGTGACTGGAATGTCGAGAGCTTTAGTGAAAAGTTGCTCCAAAGCTGCTTTGAAGCCGCCTGGCTTGCGGAATCGCGGAGACTCCTTACGGCAGAAGCCGTTCCAAATAATGAGCGCGTTATAAAGAACGAATAATTTCTCATCCTCTTTATGCTCGTAGTCCTTGTATAGCTGCGGGAATAGTTCCTCCGCTAACTGACGGTACGATTCGTTATCCCATTTCATATCCTTAAGCGCTGCCATGAACTCCGTCATATTTGACGGTGCATTAAGCATCGCTTGCTTCTCTTCATGGGAAGGTTCGATATGATGGGGCTGTCTTTCTGCCTGGCGGTCTTTCTCTAGACAACATTTTTTATACTTCTTGCCGCTGCCGCAGTGACAGGCATCATTTCTACCTATCTTGTTCAAAAAACTCACTCCTCAATTGGTTGTTTCGGATAGCTAGTTATTTTCGCATCTATATCATCATAAAAGATAAATTTATTTTTGACCACCTGTTTACTTGGGTTTAACCCTAATTTTCGATACTTTATTATAAAAAAAGACAAAATTTAAGTCTTATTCCCCTATTTTAAAGAGGGGGAATAAGACTTTTATGGTAATATTTATATTTATTTCTAAATAATAAGTATAAGTTCAGATCGTTTACTTCTTGATTGCACTCATGATAAGTGCCGTGTAGGCAGCAGCTCCTGAGGGCTCTAGGTGTACATGATCCGGTCTGAAATATTCCGGATGGTCTTTACTCGCAGCATGCCAATCAACAAGCGTGGTGTTCGGGTATTGTTGGCTAATCTCAGCCAACATGGTATTAACACTACGTTCCCAATCCCGTGGAACCTTCGTATTTATAAGAATAACCTGTTTAGCGGAACTGAGAGAATCGAGTAGGGACTCCAGTTTCTTGCTGGAAAAAGCTCCATTCGTACCAAGTCCGATGATAACCGTTCCATTTAGGCGCCCATTCGCTTTAAGACCCGGAATAAGATCCTCTGCCTGAGCCATTTGCCGACCAACCTTGGCGTCAATGAATATTCCCGGTAGCTGTTTTTCCAGATAAGGGGCAACACCAAGCATAACAGAGTCGCCGATGGCTGTGATGGATTTCCCACTTTGTGGTTTGGAGTTCTTATCCGTTTGCCCCCCCTGAGTTGAGGATTGATCTACAGCGGGGTCTTTCGGTTCTGGTTTATCTTCTGGTGCCTCAGCTGGATTCTTGTTTGGTTTCTGGACCAGTTCCTCTTGATTCTGCTGCTGTCCTGATGAAGGTGGACTGTCTGGTGGTGACACGCTATCATCTGGAGAATGATTCTCTGTATTCTTGTTTGGGTCAGGTGTAAGCGGTGGTGTTTCCGGAACTGTTTGATTTGGTATCGTTACTGGTTCATCAGGTGATACAATCATGTCCTCAAACGCCGATTCTGTATTTGTAGCTCCAGATATACTTGTCATCATCCCTGTGCAAGAAATTCCGATCAACAGCAGGGTGCTGCAAGCAATGATCCAGTTTTTCAGCGAGATTAGTCCTGGGCGCCACTGTGGATGACGTATTTTGTACCACATTACTTTAAGAGCCCCGTGCCGAATAGGTTCCTCGATATACTTCCAAGATAGAGAGGCTAGAATTACGCTGGCAACAATCTGTAAAGCTGTATGTAGTGCGCTATTCTCTATTGGACTTCCATTAGGGCTTGTAAGAATGATAACCGGGTAATGCCATAAGTAAATACCGTACGAACGAACCCCGATCCAGCGGAGTGGCTTTATGCCCATTACTTTTCCGAGCAATGATGCCGGATGAGCAAGAACAGCTACGACTACAGCAACAGTAAGGGAGAGAATGACCATGCCTCCTTGATACAAGGTAGCATCGTAACGATCGGTATTATGCATCATATATATTACATACAATAGTGCAGTTATACCAACAACATCCAGACTGATCCGAACGATAGGTGATGTCGTAGACGTTCTCTTATAACTAGGCCAAACAATGGCGAGAGCGGAACCGATCAACAGTCCGAAAGCCCGTGTGTCTGTACCGAAATATACACGACTCGGATCGCTGCCGGGATCATAAATCAGCCCCATAGCCAATGCAGAGATGCCCGCAAGTACCAGGATGAATTGAAACATTTGACCGCGTCGAGGAAATAAATATAGGCCGATCAACATAATGAGTGGCCATAATAGGTAAAATTGCTCTTCAACTGCAAGAGACCACATATGTCCCAGTGGAGATGGAGGACCGAAAGCATCGAAATAAGATATATCTTGAAAAATAAATTGCCAGTTGCTTATGTAAGTTACGGCGCCGACAACATCTCCGCGAAGCGATGACAACCGAGTGTGATCAAATAGGGTGACCCAAGCTACAACGATGAGTAGCATTGTAAACATGGCGGGCAGAAGGCGTCGGAATCTTCTGTACCAGAAATCTTTTAGATCGATCCGTCCGTAGTTGCGCCATTGTGAGGCTAGAATATCCGTGATCAAGTAACCTGAAAGAACGAAGAATATGCTAACTCCTAAAAAACCACCTGGTGCAAAATCAAAGCCCCAATGATAGCTCATAACACCGATGAGGGCTAAAGCTCGGAGACCATCCAGTCCCGGCATGTAGCGGGTTTGCTTTTTCAGCGGTTCAGACACAGGTTATCACCTCTGTCTTACTTGAGTTGCATAAGATGTTGTCGATTAATTGCCGGGTTCCCGTAGTGAAGTTCATATTCACAAACGTCTGGATGCCGTTAGTCAAGATAGTCATTTGGAACATGTGTAAATCTTCCCTTTCCAAAACATGTTGTCGTAGGTTTTATACTAGCATTCCAACGTGAAAAGGAGATGACAAAAAGGTAAAGCCTAGGATACATAGCGATGTCAATAAAAAGACAGAATTTTAATTAACTATAGCGTCAAATTAATTCAAATAGGGAAGAGGTGTGGCAGGTCGTTGTTATCTAACTTAAGGCGGTTCATAAAGAAGAGGAGGCCATAACCCCCCTCTTAATCGTAATTCCCTTATACCAATATTTACTAAACGGAGATTCCTGTTCTTTTACGGAAAAATGTTTTAAGTGCCTCGTAAACCTCGCTTTTATCCTTGATCACATGGAATAGAAACTGATCCATCTTAATGTTCTTATACGCTGACATCAACGTGCTGCTTCGATTGTATTGATTTACTTCACCGTATCCGAACATATTGCTAACTTTAAGCAACTCCCCAATTAGTTTGACACAGCGTTCATTGTCGGATGTAAGGTTATCACCGTCTGAAAAGTGAAAAGGATAGATGTTGTAGTGGGCCGGAGGATAACGGCGATTAATAATCTCAAGTGCTTTAAGGTAAGCAGAGGAACAAATCGTGCCACCGCTTTCGCCTCGTGTAAAAAACTCCTCTTCAGTAACTTCCTTCGCTTCAGTGTGATGTGCAATGAATACAATGTCGACTTTTTCATATTGTCGTCTAAGAAACCGGGTCATCCAGAAAAAGAAACTGCGTGCACAGTATTTTTCAAAGGAGCCCATGGAACCGGATGTATCCATCATGGCAATGATCACCGCACTTGATTCAGGTATGACTTTGTCATCCCATGTTTTATAACGCAGATCGTCAGGACTGATGTGATGGATTCCGGGACTTCCGGTAGTCGCGTTTCGCCGGAGGTTTTCCAGAATCGTTCTTTTTTTGTCGATATTAGACATGATACCTTTTTTACGAATATCGTTGAAGACAATCGATTGCGTTTCAATCTGTTCTTTATCCTTGGGTTGAAGCAGGGGGAGTTCCAGCTCCTCAAATAACATGTTTTCCAGTTCCTCGATGCTTATCTCTGTCTCAACGACATCTTTGCCTGGCTGGTCGCCGGCCTTCTCGCCCTTCCCTGGAGACTGCTGTGAATTATCGCGTCCCAATACATCGCCAACTTGACTGTCACCATCTCCTTGCCCAACATGTTTCTGCTTTTGGAAGTTATAAATGAACCGGTATTCGTCAAGACTGCGAATCGGCACTTTGATGATCTGTTTTCCATCGGAGAGGATAATGTTCTCCTCGGTGATGAGATCAGGAAGGTTTTGCTTGATGACTTCTTTTATTTTACGTTGATGGCGAACTTGGTCCTGGTAACCTTTACGGTGGAGCGACCAATCTTCACGGGATACGACAAACGACAGGGAATCTTCTTTTTTCACGGTCAGGCACCTCCCACTTTCGGCCTTTTGCTTAAATAAAGGTGATAAGGTCTGTAGTATCTCATTATATTCTCGCGTCCTGCCGTTATGTGAGTGTATGAGGGGGTGAACGACTATTTCAGCTTGGACTATTTTTAAAACTAATAGTAATAGTTTGTGGCAAAGATTTAATCTTAAAGTATTAATTAAATTTGTTTACAGACTAATCAAATTAGTTTAAAGTTAAATATTGTTAATGAATGAGAGTGTTATACTAATTCGCATGGGAGTGGTTTTCATCAAAGTTACAAAAATTCAAACCACGTATCAACTCGCATTCCTTCCAAGGCTTTTTCCCGTGAACTGTTATTTTGTAGAAGAGAAGGACGGATTGACACTTATCGATGCGGGAATGTCATTTTGTCTCAAAGGAATTATGCTTGTGGCAAGTCAAATTGGTAAGCCGATTCGCCGTATTGTGTTGACTCATGCACATGAAGATCATGTGGGAGCACTTGATGCACTCAAGGAGCGGTTGCCAGATGTCACCGTGTATATATCTCATCGAGATGCACCTTTATTAAGTGGAGATACTTCTTTGCTTCCAACGGAACCGAATGTACCGATAAGAGGCGGTATACCAAAGAAGATAAAGACTCAAGCAGATGTGCTGCTTCGAGATGGAGATCGTATTGAATCTCTGATTGCTGTAGATGCACCAGGACATACCCCAGGCTCAATGGTATTTCTTGATACTCGAAACCGCATACTTATAGCAGGCGATGCATTCCAGACACGTGGAGGCATTGCCGTATCAGGCCAATTAAAGCTAAGTTTTCCGTTTCCAGCCATGGCCACTTGGCATAAGCCTACTGCATTGGAGAGTGCCAAGAAGTTAAGTGAACTTCAGCCTACACTGCTTGCTGTTGGTCATGGCGTTATGATTGAGAATCCGGTAAAAGCGATGTTTCAATCCATTTCAGAGGGGATGCGGGTTTGATTCTTGCATAAACACATATGAAGAAGGAGTAACGATTATGGCGTCTAAAAATGGAATTACTTTAAACAAGATAATACTTGCAGCGACGGAAATCGTTGATACGGGCGGAGTAGAGGAACTGACGCTAACATCATTAGCTCAGAAACTGGAGATTCGTTCTCCATCTTTATACAATCACTTTGATGGCCTGAACGGAATTCGAAAGTTACTTTCTGTATATGGTCTAGAGCAACTTCTATCTGTTCTCATGCGTGCTGCAATTGGCCGTTCAGGTGATGAAGCAATACGTGAAATGGCGATAGCCTATATTGGTTTTGCTCGTATGCATCCAGGTCTGTATGAAGTCACTCTAATGTCCTCAATAGATCAGGATGAAGAGCTGGCTAAGGTTGGTCAAGAGATTGTCAATTTAGTTACACAGGTGCTTGAAGCATACCATTTGGAAAAAACGGATTCGATCCATGTTGCTAGATCCTTAAGAAGTTTATTGCATGGCTTTGCTTCTTTGGAACAAAAAGGCGGCTTTGGATTACCGATTGACCTAGATGACAGTATCATGCATATGATTGATACATTTTTAGCTGGACTTCATACACGTTATCTTCAAGGTAAAAAATGATTGTTCTTCTTTACAGACAACAAAAAAGCCTACCTTAGCCTACATGGAATGTAAGCTAGGGTGGGCTTAGGATGTCTTTGAGTTATTTTTACATTAAAAAAGTGCCTACAACGATGGAAACACCAATAATAATAGATCTGAGAAGCTGGGCTACGGCTAAGTTACCCTTTTCAATTTCATCGCACACCTTAAACTGTGGTGTGATCCAATCGAAGATCAAATAGACGAGACATAGGATGGCCATCCCAATCACGGACCAAATGATCATTTGTAACCAGGAATGAGAGCTATATGATACCATTGCAACGATAATACAGAGACCAAGGAGCTTGCTTCCCATGTAAAGACCTGCTGCTGCATTTCCACCAGCGATTTCTTTGCGGTCATTGAAGCGGGTCAGGGAACTAAATACGAAATAACCAACGATAAGTATACCAATAATGATTACTAGGCCAATCAAGACATTGAGAATATCAGAGCCGAACGTTTCCAAAACGAAGTCCTCCTTATAAAAAAATAGTTCATTTATTGTTCTGCAGGAATGATCGCGGCAGGGCAGTAGTAAGCACCGTCTCCTGTTACTTTGTCACCAATTCTGGACAAAACCCCGCCAAATTGGCCGCCTACAACAAAAGCTCCAGTTAGGAGATGGCCGTTATATGTACCTTTTTCCGTATTGACCTGTGCTAAAGGCATGGTCCAGTACTGCTGATAAATTTTCGGTTGATTGTTGTAATATGCGATTAATTCCTCGTCTTCTTCTAATTCAGGATTGTTTTTCATCGAGTAAGGGTCTTCACTACCGTGCAGCGAAGTTCCTTTACCTTCACGACCCCAGTAACTTTTGGCCGCATAGGGAATATCTTTGAGTTCGAATGGCTCTGCAGTGAAATAGGTCGGCAGACAATAAGTTGAGATCATAGCAAGTTCCTCAGGTTCGAACAATGTAAATCCACAGTATTCAAAGGTCTGATGATTTCGTTCATACAGCGACCATAGTGTCGCGAGGAAGCCCTTGCTCTGCATGATGAAATTTTGAGCCGGATTGATCAGTCCGATCTTACCTTGAGCAACCAACTCCAGAAGTGCTATACCAACCTGAATCCCTGAAGTCTCATCACGATCTTCCGTAAGATACTCGAGCGGATAAAGTCGGTACCAGATATCAATCTGGCGCCCGTTATGATAAAGTCCTTTACCAGGGATAATCTCAAGTTCTTCCAGTGGGGCGTAGTGGACAGTAACACCCATCCTACGTAGCTGTTCCATTAAATAAAATGTGTTGAACCGATCCTCTTGATGCCAATCGTAACAGCTGAATGTCACTGACGGCTTAAGTCCAGACTTCTTATAATAATTAGTGAAACCGAGCAGTTCTTCTGCTAGAAGGTTCGCAAGATTACCCGAAGGTCCTTCCCAGGAAGTATGTTTCTGAACAATTTGCCCTTCCAGATAAGCTGATTCGGGGATGCCTGTTGGTGTGTCCGCATTAATCTCAATGATTTTTAACCCCTGGGGCCCCAAAATCCAATCTTGTCTCGTAATACCGCTTAAAGGAATTTCCTCACGCACTAGCGGCAGAAGTGAAGGTGGAATACCCAGCTGGTGGGTCAAATAATGGTCTGGCATATAGCGCTGTACAAAACGCAATGTTTTACGGAATATAGCATCCATCGATTTTGAAGCGAAGCTCAGCTCTGCTATTTCTTCTGAAGTATAAAGAGAGACTGAAGGGAGACAGTATGCTTTTCCATACATACGGTGATACGGCACAATATTAGAGGTTTCACCTGCATACACGGCTTCTTGGGTTAATCCTAGGGAGTAGATTTGCCTTGTACAATGATTCACGGTCTATCAGCCTCCAGCTCTTATACCGCTTGAGCCGCCACTACCGAATCCTTTATGGCTTTTAGAAGAGCGGATGGAATCGCTTTGAGAGCGGGTAAGAGGTGTACCTGAACCATGATAAACGCCGGATCCACCGTTATAGTAGTAATAGCCTCCAGACGAATTATATTCGCAGTATTCAATATTTGGGTCACATTCTTCATAGCTTTGACCGCATCCGGTCAGGGTCGCTGGTACAGACAGCATCAAGGCGAATGCAGCGAGCCTTACTTTAGAACCTGGGGCAGAAGATGGAGAAGAGGCAGACTCCATAGGTTCAGCAGGCACTTGATGAATGCCTGTGTTGTGTTTTATTAAACCAGCATTGCTGTTATTGTTCATCGCTTTCAGCCTCCTTCAGAAACAGTAAAACCCTGTCTTTGGCCTTGTCATAAATGCTAAATAATACTTCATAAGTGATATTGCTGAATACCAAGTAATGATTGAGAAGATAAGCGGCAATATCTCGTTTGAACGTTGGTAACGGAAAAAGTTGCTGTGGTGCTTGAAATGAAGCTCCATTCCATAACAGATACTCGACTCTTGAAGAAACAACGGAATTTGTATTAATGGTGGATTCCACAGCATTACCGTAGGTTTCCAGATCCTCGGAATTAAAGGGAGTAATATAGATTAATTCTCCTGCTTGATCATCACTTTCATGAGATAAATGGATATACAGTTGATCGGATAACAGTGTAGCGTCAACTAATTTTCTAATAAATAGCTCATCCTGTGATACAGATGATTCATCAATCAACTTCGATTTTTCACGTTGTTCTTCCGGCCAAATCACATATTTTAATAAATAATAAATGACAATTACCTTCCTTTCTTTATAATCTCTGTAATTCTCCGGATTACAAAAGATATACCTCAAAGCAACATACGGTTGGATAGACGCTTTAACTGAAGGTACAATTTATTCGTTTTTTGTATCCTGATATTAACTTGCTTGGATATTATATACGGGATATACGCACACCTGCCATAAAAAGATTCAGTGAATTTAGCATCCAACAAGAAAGGCTGTCCTATTGGGACAGCCTCTCTAAACGATTATCCGTTTAATACAACCAAGAATATGATTAGTATCGTGATCAGTACAACCCCGTTAATGATTGCACCGATAATAGAATATGATTTTTTCTGTTTTTTAGAGAAAGCGCCTACCATACCAAGAATGAATCCAATGAGATTAATACCAGCGATGATAAAGAATACGGCAGCAAGCGATGTCATCGCTTCGATTGCTTCCTGAGTTGGTTGATGAACGCCTTCTGGAGTGACATAGGCCTGAAGCATAACACTGCCTAAAGAAGCCATAATGATGTAACCAATCAATGAGATAACGGAAAGGATAAAGGATGTAATTCCAAGTCCGGAATGCTTCTTCTCCACTGGGGGTATAAATGTAATCTTAGGCTGCTGCGAGGGTTCCTTTGACTCCGCGGGACTGGATGGGGGCTGCTTTTTCATGAATTGGCTTCGCTCCTTATCAGTAATTCGTTAAGAATAGTATCTGTACTAATCTTTCACATAATAGCCTTGAAATCAAGTGTTTTCCTTTCGTTTAAGCAGTGGTAAACCTCTATACGATCAGTTAAACTAAATATTAGTGAATATTTTGGAGTGTGCCTTGTACTCGCAAACGTCAAAAGGAGTTGTTCCACAGGATGCAGAAAACATTTATGGCATGGGGAGCCGTTATTATGGCTTTGTCTGTCGCAATCGGCGCATTCGGTGCTCATATGCTGGAAGATAGAATCGGTGTAGATGCTATGGCAGTTTATGAAACCGGAGTGCAGTATCATATGATTCATGGTATTGCCATTATTATTACAGGACTTGCGGCAGGTTTGTTCGGTGAATCCAGAAAATTATTCTGGGCAGGCGTGCTGTTTATCGCAGGAACTATTATTTTCTCAGGAAGCTTATATGTGCTGAGTATAAGTGGTGTTAAATGGCTTGGTGCGATCACACCGATTGGTGGCGTATCCTTTATTGCTGGCTGGCTTATTCTTATGTCTTCGGCATTGTCTAGAAAAAAAGTATAAGAGCGTTACATACAAAAAAGCGGCTTGTCTACCCGAATAGGGGAGGCGGAGCCGTGTTTTTTGTGAGAATTATTAGCTAGCACTAAATTCATCGATTTCGTTCACATTAAAAGTATAGACCTGTTTCTCATCCACATGATAAACATTCATGATTTGAGTATTGTCATCGTAGTTGAGAATACGACAAGGCAGACTAACTTGCTTGCCATTTCGGTTGGCCGTTAATCGAATCAGGCGGTTGTCCTTAGAATATATTTTAATCCATTCGTAGGGATCGCCTTTAGTAGATTGTGAAACGTTGTCAACAGGCTTTGTTTTCTTTAGAGGTATGCTCGGATTCTTCTGGGTACTTATAGGGGGACTTACACTATTAGCAGACGAAGAGTCATTCAACATAGAAGTTTTAGAAACTTTAGATATGACAGAACGCATTTTTGCTTGTACCAAACTGTCGATAATTTCACCAAGCTCTAATCCTGATTTCACACGGAAATCAATGACTTCCTCCGTCTGATTCAGCATCTCAAGCAGTTGTTGCAAGGCTAGAGCATTAGAAGGGCTTTTAATTAAAATATCAACATTAAATAAAAAACCGTTATCATCTGTAGTTGCATTGTTATTCATAGCTATACGGTTCACCAGCTTTCAAAATCTTTCCTATACACAACTATATCATACCTGACAGATTTTGATAGTCCTAATGTCATGTATATGTTCATGAAAATCCATTTTTTATGTAGAGACATTCGCACCATACCGAATCCTTTGGAATACACATGATCTTAACCATGTGAGGGGAGGTGTGTTTCATGGTTACCCTGTTGCCAATTGACATAGAGGGACATACCGTTATGGGTGTTGAGGTAAAGCTGCCCAAGACTACGTTGCTTGCGGTTTATACGTCTCGTGGATATATCATGTGTGGTGCTTTGGATGTAGGACTTCTTAACCAAAAACTTTCGGATCGCCAGATTATCGCTGGTCGGGCTGTTGGTGTTAGAACGCTGGAAGATCTGCTTGAGGCACCGCTGGAGTCAGTTACATTTGAAGCAGAGAAATGGGGGATTCACCCTGGTTTGAAAGGTAAAGATGCGATCATCCGGATGCTATAATACCAAAAAAAAGGACGATTCGGCAGGGAATCGTCCTTAACGTGCTTATTCAGCTGTTTTAGGAAAACAGAGCTTTCAGATTATCTGAATATGGGGCCTCGATGATGCCCTTCTCCGTAATGATCGCTGTTACATATTCATGAGGAGTAATGTCAAATGCAGGATTATATACTTTAACATCAGCTGGGGCAGTACGTTTACCGAATCCTTCAGTGATTTCCTCAGCTGGACGTTCTTCTATTGGAATGTCGGCACCTGTCGGTGTGTTCAAATCGATTGTAGACAAAGGACAAGCTACATAGAAAGGTATACCATGTGCTTTCGCCAGCACGGCCACCCCGTAGGTTCCAATCTTGTTAGCAACATCACCGTTGGCTGCAACCCGGTCCGTTCCAACAATAACAGCCTGTATCCATCCCTTGGACATGACCATAGCTGCCATGTTATCTGCTAGAAGAGTTACATCAATTCCAGCTTGTTGAAGCTCAAACGCCGTAAGCCGAGCACCTTGAAGGACAGGTCTTGTTTCGTCAGCGAAAACTTTGAAAGAGATGCCTTTCTCATGAGCAAGATACATAGGAGCAAGAGCAGTACCATATCTTGCAGTTGCAAGCCCACCTGCGTTGCAGTGTGTAAGAATACCCATTCCTTCTTGAATAAGAGGGAGTGCATGTTCTCCAATCTGTCTACATACTTCCTCATCTTCTAGACGAATGGCATGAGCTTCAGCAAGTAAGCCATCTGTTAGATTAGCGATATTATTATCATTTGAGGCGTCTGCTGATAGTTTCTCAGCTGCGAGCTTCATACGATCCAGCGCCCAAAATAAGTTGACTGCGGTTGGACGCGATGTAGCAAGGTAGTCACAAATCTTATAGACGTGCTTTACCCACTCGGATGAGTCGTTGCCCGTAAAGCTTTGAGCACCCAGAACAGCACCATATGCTGCTGCGATGCCTATAGCAGGAGCACCACGAACCTTCATGGAATGAATTCCTTCCCATACGTCTTCTGGGGTATAAAGCTTGAGATTTACAATTTCCCCCGGTAAAAGACGCTGATCCAGCATAATAAGGTGATCGCCACCCCAATCTAGAGATCTTAGCGGACCTGTTGTTGTATCTGTCATTGTGTTCGTATTGCTCATTTCGACACCCCGATTTCAGTAGATGCTAGTTGTACTAGCTTGAGTATATCATATATGGAATTAACACTTCGGTTGTGTCGAACTAGATTTTTACCGATAGCAAGTGCCTTACGCTGAGCTGCTTCACGTACTGAATCATCTTGAATGCCATCAATGTCTGCGACATGAGACAGTCCGACAATTCTACGTATCATTTTACATCCAGCGAAACCGGCAGTATCTCGTAGTAATTCTGTCAGATAATGATCCTGGTAACCTGGTGTTTGAAACATTTCATCTAGAATCTCATTATTCCACAGAGTGCGGAAGGAAGATTCAAAATTCGTCCATACGTCTTTAGCCATTTCAAGCAAGCGATCCTCCCGAATTGTCAGATCCTCGCCGTTTTGATTCCACCCTGGTTGAGCTACATAGTTAAGCAATAGATTTCCAATGACGGCTCCGATATCGAAACCCATGGGCCCGAAGAAAGCGAATTCGGGATCGATAACTTTGGTGGATTCCGTTGTTACGAATATACTTCCCGTATGCAGATCACCATGCAGCAGCGCTTGGGCATGTGTTAGAAACTTTTCTCGCAACAAAGCTACTTCTAAATGAAGGGGAATATCATTTCGGAGCGCCTCTGCTTCATCTTCGATGCTGGCTGAATAGTTATTGTTTGCAGATGCGCGGTAAGGATCTTCGAAGATGAGGTCTTCTGTTATTTTACAGAGGTCAGGATTAACGAATCGACCTGCAAGTTCTTTCTTCTCCTGTTGGTTCATGCCTAAGTCAGAAGTGAAGAATAAGGTTCTTGCGAGAAATTGTCCAATATGCTCCGCGAAATTGGGATAGATATTGCCGTCAATCAATCCTTTTCGCATAATGGTGTATTCACTTAAATCTTCCATAGCTGTATATGCTAGATCATCCGAATAGCTATAGACCTGTGGAACCAAATCAGGACATAGTCGGTGTTGTATCTCTAAAGATTGGCGCTCTATACGCGCTCGGTCAAGGGATAATGGCCATGATTCCCCTACAACTTTTGCATAAGGAACGGCTTGTTTGATGATGATGCTTTCGGTTGAATTTTCCGACGTTACATGAAATACGAGATTGAGATTTCCATCACCGATTTCCCTGCAGTTAAGTACAGTGCTTTCAGAGAAGATGCCAGGGATGCTTTTTGCAAGCGAGATGGCTTCCTCATTGTTAAGTGAATGATATGTGGACATCGATAGTCACCTCCATATATAATAGAAAGAACAAAAGCCAACTTTTCTAGTAGGTATAATTAGTATACCGGGAAAGCTAGCATTTTGTACAATTTTTTAACAATGAACCGAGTACATAATTTGATTCGGAGAATGGTTGCTGGGGTAAACTACAAATAGACGCCCGGTTATTCCAAACACATAATAATGAAGAAATATGGTGGGACAGTAATATTGTACTGCCGAAAGATACGATCGGGAATCTTCATGTACTTCATTAGAGGGTGAATCATATAGAAAAGGAAGGGATTCATTATGGCTAAAACAGGCTCAAGCAAAACAAACAGCAAAACTAAAAACGCTGGTGTAGAGCAATTTCTGAACCAGCAGGTAGCGAATCTTAATGTTCTTTATGTGAAGCTCCATAACTATCATTGGTATGTGAAAGGTGAGCAATTCTTCTCCCTTCATGTGAAATTTGAGGAGCTGTATAATGAAGTCACTTTGAAAATGGATGAGGTGGCTGAACGTATGCTGGCTATCAAAGGGAAGCCGGCTGCGACGATGAAAGAATATCTTGAGCTATCCACAATTCAAGAAGCCACAGGAAATGAAGATACTCGCGGGATGGTACAGCAGCTCGTAGAGGACTTAGCAACGCTGTCTGAGGAGCTTCAAGAGGGTATTGATATGACTGAAAAAGCTGAAGATATGTCGACTTCTGATATGTTGACAGGCTTCAAAACGGACTTCGAAAAACATATGTGGATGCTTCGCTCTTTTCTAGATTAAGACTGAGTTCTGCTAGTACGATAAGAGGTTCGAAAGTTCAAGATTTATGTTAAATCATACGAAGACCTGTGAGGTACGACTGTCGCCTTAACCTTTAGAATGTAACAACCGTCTGGTGACGAATGCGTTTGAAGTACGGTACCAGACGCTGCTCCAAAGGGAGAGTGTGCGAATTACAGCGTTCAGCTTTACGGCTGACAGGTCATAAAATAACAGGCTTGGCCGCATCCATCGGTCGAGCCTGTTTTTATAATGATTGCAATGACAAATATCACACAAAAGCCTGTCCGGTTGAATAAAAGTACCGTTTATTATAAAATGACTTGAGAATCACTGAGAATCAGTTTAGAATAATTATAAATAAGTTTTTGTGATAAATCAGGGCGACCAATCCTGTTATCAGATATACAATACCACTATAACTTTATAAGGCGGAGGGAATATAACATGTCAACGAAGTTTGTCATTGAAGGTTTGAAAGCACAAATCGAAGGCAAAGAAATACTTAAGGGTATCAACCTGGAGATGAATGGCGGAGAAATCCATGCCATTATGGGACCGAACGGAACAGGTAAAAGTACTCTAGCATCTGCTTTAATGGGACATCCGAAATATGAAGTTACAGAAGGCAGCGCAACTTTGAACGGTGAAGACTTGCTCGAAATGGAAGTAGACGAGCGCGCATTGGCAGGACTGTTCCTTGCTATGCAATATCCAAGCGAAATCGCTGGTGTAACAAATTCCGACTTCCTTCGCAGTGCGATTAACGCACGCCGCGGTGAAGGTAATGAGATTTCTCTCATTAAATTTATCCGTCAAATGGAAGGTAAGATGAAAGAGCTTGAGATGAATCCTGAATTCGCTCATCGTTACCTGAACGAAGGCTTCTCCGGCGGTGAGAAGAAACGTAATGAAATTCTGCAAATGATGATGATCGAGCCGAAAGTCGTTATTTTGGATGAAATCGACTCCGGACTTGATATCGACGCCTTGAGAATTGTGGCTGACGGTGTTAATGCAATGAAAGCGGAAGATCGCAGTTTCTTGATCATTACCCACTATCAACGTTTGCTTAACTATATTACTCCAGATTATGTACACGTGATGATGCAAGGACGCATTGTTAAATCCGGTGGTCCTGAACTTGCACAACGTTTGGAAGCAGAAGGTTATGATTGGATTAAAGAAGAGCTTGGCATTACTGACGAAACTGTAGGTCAAGAAGCGTAAATAGACGGGAGGAGGAGACGAAATGACAACACAAACGATTCTTCCGGTCAACGCTGAGGATTTGAAGGCACTGTCCGCAAGCAAGCAGGAACCTGCTTGGTTAACGGAAAGCCGCCTTGCAGCTCTGGAACTGGCCGGCCAGTTGGAACTGCCTAAGCTGGAGAAACAGCGGATCGATCGCTGGA
Organism: Paenibacillus sp. GCM10028914; assembly: GCF_042666275.1. NCBI lineage: Bacteria > Bacillati > Bacillota > Bacilli > Caryophanales > Paenibacillaceae > Paenibacillus > Paenibacillus sp. GCM10028914. The sequence continues at coordinate 369,492 of NZ_JBHTFO010000017.1, read as the reverse complement.
ATATCCAAGCATATGGTGAAAATAAGAAAAATGAGCAATTGTCATCTTTTGATGATCTTCCAGAGGAAGCTACAAAGCTTGTCGAAGGTTCAAGAGAAGGCGGACTGGTTATCCAGCGCAATTCAGGGGCAGTATATACTAAGCTTTCTGAAGAACTTGCAGCACAAGGTGTTATTTTCACAGATTTAGAAACGGCTGTTAAAGAGCATGAAGAACTGGTGAAGCCTTATCTGTACCAAGCTGTAAAGAGTGATGAACATTCACTTGCAGCCCTACACGCGGCAACATGGAACGGCGGGGTGTTCCTGTATGTTCCTAAGAACGTAGAGGTAGAAGTACCACTGCAAGCTGTTATGTTGACAGATGATGCAGAAGCACTGTTTGCTCCTCACGTACTTATTGTTGCTGAGACCAACAGCCGCGTTACTTATGTAGACAACTATCTTTCCAACGGTTTGTCAGGGCATGTAACTCATAACGGAGCTGTTGAAGTATTTGTTAAAGACGGAGCTAAAGTTCGTTTCGCATCTGTTCACCAGTTTACTTCAGAAACGACAGATATCATATACCGCCGTGCAGTTGTAGAAAACGATGGATCCATCGAATGGATTGTTGGTGAAATGAATGATGGCGATACAGCAAGTGATACGATGAGTATTTTGCAAGGAAAAGGTTCCTTGTCTGATGCGAAGGTTATTGCTGTAGGTTCCGGTTCGCAGAAGATTAATTATACGACACAAGCTCGTCATTTCGGTAAAAATACTTCGAGCCAAATGATTACACGTGCAGTTATGCGTGAAGAGGCTCAAGCGATTATTAACGGAATCACGAAAATTGAGAAGGGTGCTACGAAATCTGACGGACAGCAAACGGAACGTGTACTGATGCTTAGTCCAAAAGCACGTGGTGACGCAAACCCGATTCTTCTGATTGATGAAGATGATGTTACTGCAGGTCACGCTGCATCTGTTGGACAAGTAAATCAAGAACAAATTTACTATTTGATGTCCCGTGGTATTTCCCGTTCGGCTGCTGAAATTTTAATTATTTACGGTTTCTTGGCACCGGTTGTTAGCGAGATTCCTTTGGAAGGACTTCGCGATCAGCTTCAAGGGCTTGTTGAAAGGAAGCTGGGACAATGAATGCTAACGTCCGAGAACAGTTTCCCATCCTACAGCAGGAAATAAACGGACATCCGCTGGTGTATCTTGATAATGCCGCAACTTCTCAGAAGCCGCGTGCTGTCATCGATGCCGTGAAGCACTATTACGAGTGGGAGAATGCTAACGTACACCGTGGCGTTCATACACTTGGAAGTCGTGCGACTGATGCGTACGAAGGAGCACGCGAGAAGGTAGCACGCTTCATTAATGCGAGAAGCACGGAGGAAATTATTTTTACCCGCGGTACGACGACTGCCCTTAACCTGGTCGCCTCGTCGTATGCTCGTTCTGTCTGCGGGCCAGGTGATGAAATCGTTCTGACGGAGATGGAGCATCATAGTAATCTCATTCCGTGGCAGCAGGCGGCGATTGCCGTCGGTGCCACGCTGAAATATATACCGATTCAACCAGATGGTACGATTACACTGGAAGATGTAGAGAATACCGTAACGGATCGAACTAAGGTTGTGGCTATTGCATATGTATCTAATGTAATGGGTGTAGTTCATCCGGTAAAAGAAATTGCTGAGATTGCACACCGTCATGGTGCGGTGATCGTTGTCGATGGAGCCCAGAGCACACCGCATATGAAAGTTGATGTTCAAGATTTGGACTGTGACTTCTATGCTCTTTCAGGGCATAAGATGTGTGCTCCAACCGGTATAGGTGCTCTATACGGTAAAAAGGCGCTGTTGGAAGGAATGGATCCTATAGAGTTCGGTGGAGAGATGATCAACGATGTTGGTCTTTACGAATCGAACTGGAAGGAGCTGCCGTGGAAGTTTGAAGGTGGCACTCCGATTATTGGCGGAGCTGTTGGTCTCGGAGCAGCGATTGATTTTCTGGAAGAGATCGGCATGGACGAAATTGAAAAGCATGAAAGTCGATTGGCGACATATGCTATGGATCGGCTTAGTGAGATTGAAGGTATTAGCTTATACGGTCCGCGTAAGCGGGAAGTTGGTCTGGTCACATTTAATCTTGGTGATGTTCACCCTCACGATGTTGCAACTGTGCTAGATGCACAAGGGATTGCCATTCGTGCTGGTCATCATTGCTGCCAACCGCTGATGCGCTGGCTTAAGGTATCATCCACTGCACGTGCAAGTTTTTATCTGTATAATACAGAGGACGAAGTCGACCAGCTTGTCAGCGCCTTAATTCAGACAAAGGAGTATTTTGGCGATGCAACTTGACGATTTGTATAGACGTGTTATTATGGACCACTATAAAAATCCTCGTAACCGTGGGAAATTCGAAGACGACGCTGTGACGATTGATTTGAATAATCCGACATGCGGAGACCGGATTTCACTACAATTGAAAGTAGAAGACGGTATTGTAAAAGATGCCAAGTATACGGGTGAAGGTTGCTCGATCAGTATGTCTTCTGCTTCCATGATGACGGAAGCTGTTAAAGGTAAGACGTTTGAGGAAGCGATTGAAATGGCATCCAGATTCTCTTCCCTGATGAAAGGCGAAGAGGTAGAGTTCAACGACTACGAGGATATCGAAGCCCTATCTGGAGTGAATAAGTTCCCAGCACGCATTAAATGCGCCACACTTGCCTGGAATGCACTTCGAAAAGGAATAGACGGTACAGAAGAGAAACATTAAGAACGATAGGGAGGTAAGATTAATGGCTAAAAAAGCTCCTGAAATTGAAGAATATAAATATGGTTTCCGCGATGAGCATAAAGCTATTTTTCAGACTGGTAAAGGTCTGACACGTGAAGTCGTAACCGAGATTTCCAAAATCAAAAATGAACCTGAGTGGATGCTTGATTTCCGCTTGAAGGCTCTTGAGCAATTCGAAAAAATGGAAATGCCTAAATGGGGCGGAAATCTAGATGAACTGGATTTTAATGATATTCAATACTATGTAAGACCTTCTGAAAGACAAGGTAAAACATGGGAAGAGGTTCCTTCCGAAATTAAAGAAACTTTTGATAAACTGGGCATTCCTGAAGCGGAGCAGAAGTTCCTTGCAGGTGTATCGGCTCAGTACGAGTCTGAAGTTGTATATCACAACATGCAGAAAGAACTTGAGGATCAAGGTGTTATCTTTACAGATACCGATACAGCGCTAAGAGAGCACCCAGAAATCTTCAAGGAGTATTTCTCCACGGTTGTTCCAACTACGGACAATAAGTTCGCGGCTCTGAACAGCGCAGTATGGTCAGGCGGAAGCTTCATCTACGTTCCAAAAGGTGTGAAGTGTGAAATTCCACTCCAAGCTTACTTCCGGATTAACTCTGAGAACATGGGACAATTCGAACGTACACTGATCATTGCTGATGAAGACAGCTTTGTTCACTACGTTGAAGGATGTACGGCTCCTATTTACAGCACGAACTCACTTCACAGTGCAGTTGTTGAGATTATTTGTAAGAAAAATGCACGTGTTCGTTATACAACGATCCAAAACTGGGCGCCTAACATTTACAACCTGGTTACGAAACGTGCCGTTGCAGAAGAGAATGCAACAATGGAATGGGTTGATGGTAACATCGGCTCCAAGCTGACGATGAAATATCCTGCTGTTATCTTGAAAGGACGCGGTGCGAAAGGTATGGTGCTTTCCATCGCTGTAGCAGGTAAAGGTCAGCATCAGGATGCGGGTGCTAAGATGATTCACTTGGCTCCAGATACAACATCCACAATCGTTTCTAAGTCCATCAGTAAGCATGGTGGTAAAGTCACATACCGCGGACTTGCATCCTTCGGTCGTAACGCCGAGGGCGCAAAAGCGAACATTGAGTGTGATACGCTTATTTTGGATAATGAATCCACTTCAGATACGATTCCTTACAACGAGATTAAGAACGATAATGTAACGCTTGAGCATGAAGCGAAGGTATCCAAGGTTTCTGAGGAGCAGTTGTTCTATCTCATGAGCCGGGGACTAAGTGAAGCGGAAGCGACACAAATGATCGTTATGGGCTTTATCGAGCCGTTCACCAAAGAACTGCCGATGGAGTATGCGGTTGAGATGAATAGATTGATCAAGTTTGAAATGGAAGGCTCCATTGGTTAATTGGGAGCTTCAATTGAAGAAGTAACAAAGGGGCACCCCCAAAGGATCTAAGATCTTGCGGGAGGGCCCCTTTTTGCTATTGTCCGGATGCTTCCTTTAGGAATCGTTCGTTTTTTTGTTTATCTACAGTCTGTGATATAATACCTAAAGTTTACATTTATTGGGCGGGAATAAAATTGCTCTTTTAGGAGGTCGAAGATATGAAACGAATGCCATTTACTCCACCAACTGCGTATTACGATGAACGAATTAAAGACATCGATGAACAATTATGTAGCTTAATCAAACGTCGTAAGGAGACTTCGAACGAAAATCCGGGGTTTCCAAATGAGCAGTTTATTAAACAATGGGCGTCAAAATATAGCTTGTATGAGGATTTATTAAATAGTTTCTTTTCGCTCTTTCTAAATGAACAGCTGTTTAAACCACAGATCGAACCTAAAGGATTTCGCAGGAATATTCCAGTACTAAAATCCTTTGAACAGGATGAAGTATTCTATTCCGTAACTTTTGTGCGGCAGTTTGAAAATGCAAGTGTCGTTCATTTTAACATCGATCAAGTTATTGCTGATGATGATTTGGGAAGAGGGCTTAACGAGCATAAAGCACATACTTTTTATGAGCTGTCGATTAAGGGCCAGTCAATACAATATGATTGCCGACTTGAATATGGTGGAGGCTGCGGAGGACATACATCATCTTCGTTTATCGTATCGCCAGCTTTACCGGATGATCTAACTAATGTAAGATTTTACTTTACGGAGTATAAAGAATCCCTTAAACCAACGGGATTTGAAATAATTATATAATAATGCCTTAAATGCGAGTGATAGAAATATATATTTAGTGATGTTCGTCATAGATCGATTGTTTTTAAAGCGGTTTCACCGCTTTACATTTAACAATTTGTGAATTGCATCACAATCTTATTTTTCAATGCTATAATAATGATAATTAAAATTTTAAGATGTTTACTCAGAGGTTAAGGAGGAACGACTGTGGCCAGATTTTTTAACGGAAAAGAAGTAGAACTGTTGGCTCCTGCCGGTACATTTGATATTTTCAAATCAGTTATTGATATGAATTGTGATGCAGTTTACTTTGGTGGACCTTCCCTGAATATGCGTATGATGCGTAAAGGATATAATCTGAGTTATGAGGAAGTGCGCGAAGCGATCCAAATGGCGCATGAACGTGGTAAGCGTGCGTATGTTACAGTGAATAACCTGATGAACGAAGAGGACCTGGAAGAAGCGAAGCGGTATTTCCACTTTTTAAATGAGGTTGGTCCAGATGCCATTATTGCACAGGATTTAGCTGTGTTTCCACTCATTCAAAACCTAAATCTAACGAACATCCCTGTACATTCTTCCGTTATGATGAATGTTCATAATCTGGATATGATAGAGGCATTGAAAGAAATGGGTGTCACGCGTGTTGTAGCTTCGCGTGAGATGGATTTGCATACAGCTGAGCTTTTGCAATCTAAAACAGGCATGGAGTTTGAATATTTTGTTCACGGTGACATGTGTACGGTACACGGTGCGAACTGTTATTTCAGTTCCATGCTGTTTGGAAACAGCGCAAATCGCGGCCGCTGCATGAAGCCTTGCCGCTGGGATTACCGAGTGAAGAAAGATGGTCATATCTATCCAACAGAATATCCGTTAGCAGCGAAGGATATGTACATGTATGAACATATCCCAGAACTGATCAAGTCTGGAATCACCTCTTTCAAAATTGAAGGACGGATGCGTGATGAGGAGTTTCTTCGCACGTTAGTAGATACCTATGGAGATGCGATTGACCGATATATAGAAGATCCGATTGGATTTAATCGTAAACAGGATGCAGAGACGCTATATCATAACCGTAAGCGTGACTTCTCTACGGCATATGCATTTGGAAAGCCTGGCCTCAGTTACATTAACCGTCGTTATGAAGGTACAGGTAAGTTCTATAGCACAGGAAAGGTATTCAGTACACCGACGGCAGAACGTGAGATTAAACCTGAACGTTTAAATCAAGTACGGGAAACACTTGAAAGTGTAAAACGTACAGGGAAAGCACAGGTAGCTCCTCAGGTGAGTGTCCATGTGAACAATATTGAACAAGCTCGTGCTGCTCTAGCAGCTGGCGCTGATCTGATTTACCTGACTGGTGATGTGTTCCAACCTGATCGTCCTTTTACTCGTCAAGAAATTGAGACTCTCACTGCTGAGAAGGGGCAAGCGAAGATTCTACTCGGTATGCCGAGAATGATGACAGAACTTCATATGGAGCAGTACAATCAATTCCTTCGCGCGGGTGCGAACAATGGATTTTATGGATTAGACGGTCTGCTCGTAACAAACATCGGTGCCATGCATAAGTTCCGTGATATACAGCTGCCGATGATAGCAGATTATAACTTGAACGTGTTTAATAATATGTCGGCTGCACTGTATCATGAGCGTTTTAAAATGGAGCGTGTTCATACCTCATTAGAGCTTCCTGTAAACGATCTAACGAAGCTGTTGAACAATACAAAAGTTCCGGTTGAAGTGATTGTTCACGGATCACCAATTGTGATGTATCTTGAGCTTGATCTATATGAGAATGCAGAAGTTTTTGAATCAATCGGAGAAGAGGATAATAAATACGTCGATAATCAGTATCTTGTATTGATGACCGATAAAGGTGAGAATCCTGTATATCGCGATTGGAGCGGCCGTAATCACCTGGCTCTGTCTAAAGAATTATGTTTCTTGCCGATGCTAAAGGAACTACATGAAGCTGGAGTCAATCACTTCCGTATCGAAGGCAAGACTTATACGCCAGAACAACTAAACCATATTGTCTCAGTATACAAAAAAGCTTTACAGGATCTTGATCAATGCGAGTCATTGTTTGAACAATTAAAACCTGTTTACGCTGGTTATACACTAGGTTCGTTGCAGTTTGGTCAAGCACTTAAGCTGGAACTTACCGAGGTATAAGAGTAGATTATTTATGAATTTATCGCAGCACTCAGTGAGAGCGGCAGACAACCTGTCTGCCGCTTCTTGCAAAATTATGATTTTCAAGGGGTGGAATGAGCGTGAGCAATTTGAATCAAGAACACGGTAAGGAAGCATATATCGGTCCAGAAGCAGTACTCGAAAAGCGCAAACATTATTTTTTCCCATGTACGCATCACTTCTATAAAAAGCCACCACAGATTGTGCGAGGAGAGATGCAGTATCTGTACGATGATGAAGGAAATAAGTATGTAGACTTCTTCGCTGGGGTGTCTGTTGTTGCCTGTGGACACTGTAATGAACAGATAACCGCGAAGACAATCGAGCAGCTGCAGACATTGCAGCATACGACAACAATCTACTTGACACAACCTATGGTAGACCTAGCTGAACGGTTAGCGAACGGTATCCTTCCAGGAAAACTGAAACGTACCTTTTTCTGCAATAGTGGTTCTGAAGCGAATGAAGGTGCTATGTTACTTGCTCGCTTATACACGAAGCGTCGAGATTTTATCGCACTAGAGCATGGATTGCATGGTCGTACCTATCTGACGATGGGGGTAACGGGTATTCCAATGTGGCGTTCGGATGATTATCTAGATACGGGTGTTACATTCATTCCACGCCCGTATGATCCGGAATTAGATGATGAAGTGGCGGCACGACACTCGCTTGAAGCTCTTCGTGAAGTACTGGCTGCGAAGGGAGACACGATTGCAGCGATGATTGTGGAGCCTATTCAGGGCAATGGTGGCATGATTACACCGCCGGATTGGTACTTCCGTGAGGTGAAGATGTTACTTGAACGCTATGGTGTTCTACTCATTGCAGATGAGATACAGACCGGTTTTGGCCGTACAGGTAAAATGTTTGCTATGGACCATTACGGTGTTGTGCCTGACATTATCTCGATGGCAAAGGCACTTGGCAACGGAGTCCCTATCGGAGCGTTTGCTACGACAGATGAAATTGCAGCAAGTTTCAATCGTCCGTCGGCATCTACTTTTGGGGGGAATCCAGTATCTGCAGTAACAGCTCTGGCTGTGCTCGATTATATCGAGAATGAAGGTTTGGTTGAGCGTGCGGAAATGGTGGGTGGTCGCCTTTTGAACGGACTTCGTGTTCTGCAAGAGAAGCATTCACTTATTGCAGATGTAAGAGGAAAAGGTTTTATGTGTGGAGCAGAGCTGCGTGGAACAGATGCTCAGGAGAGTGCAGCTCTAACAGATGCTGTGCTTGAGAAAATGAAGGATCGTGGCTACATTATCGGCAAAAACGGTACAGGACGTAATGTGCTGGCTTTCCAGCCACCGATTATAATGCCTTCAGAGGACGTTAATGCCATGCTTAATACGCTGGACGATGTACTTACTGCAATCGAAGCAGAGGGGTGCTGATACGGTCATGGAAGTGATCCGGAAAGTTGCAACCAAGACAAGAATGTTCGGTGAGCTCGTTATGTTCTCACATACGTTGTTCTCTTTGCCCTTTGCTCTCATCTCAATGGTGTGGGCAGCGGGAGGAGTTCCGTCTTGGTATGTAATATTATGGTCTCTCATTGCGCTTATCGCGGCACGCAATGGAGCCAACGCCTTTAACCGACTTGTTGATCGGAAGTTTGACGCGGCTAATCCGCGAACCGCACATCGTCACCTTCCACGAAAACTATTACATGAACGAGAAGTAATCATCTTTGTAGTGGTTAACTTTGCGATCTTTATCCTTGCAGCAGGGATGCTGAATCCGCTCTGCTTGTGGTTATCGCCGGTAGCCATTGTGCTAATCTGCTCATACTCGTATACGAAGCGGTTTACATGGCTTTGCCATCTGTATCTTGGTTTCACAATTGCATCCGCACCAATCGGCGCCTGGTTCGCTGTAACAGGAGAATTTGCATTCACTCCCTTCGTAATTGGTACGATTGTGATGTTGTGGATAGGCGGTTTCGATATCATATATGCTACGCAAGATATTGATTTCGATCGTAAGACAGGTCTCTGGAGTGTGCCTCAAGCTTTTGGCCTGGATGGAGCGCTCTTTATTTCACGCAGCTTGCATACAATCATGGTGCTACTATTATTCTTCTTGTACATTCTTCAAGATCTCGGTTGGCTATATCTAATAGGCATTTTGCTCGCGACGCTTCTGCTAGCTGTTGAGCATAACATTATTAAGCCATCAAGCCGTAGACGAATGAATGTGGCGTCCTATAATTTGAACCAGGTGATAAGTATGGTGATCCTTTTCTGTACAATGGCAGATTATTTTTTAATAAACGGTTAGACATATCGTCACCTAACAAATAAAGAGGCGTCCCAAACTTGGGACGCCTCTTCTTCTTAGAATGTTTCTCTATAACAGTATTTCTTGAATTGCTGAATCCCGCTCCTTAGAGAGATCGATAAAACGTTGGTTAGTTCGAACCAGAGGACGGAAGTAGTCAAGTTGGTTATTCATAACGATTGTTCCCGATTCTCCTGAAGTGAGAACGACCTTTTTTCCAATGAAGTTGGGGAGCATGTGCTGGATAAAAGCGTGTGAAGGTTTGGCGTTTAATTTACCAAAACTGAGACTGTGAAGTTCTCTTAATACGTGAAGAAGCTGTTGTTTGGATTGATAGGTTCGGTTGGTTGTCATGGCGCTATAAACATCGGCTACTGCTGCGATATGGGAGTAGGGGTGAATTTTATCTTCATGAATTCGATTCGGATATCCTGATCCGTCGTCTCGCTCGTGATGCTGGAGAGCAACAAGAGCCGTTAGTTCATCGTCAATAGATTCACGAATAATCTCGTAACCATATGTGGTATGGAGCTTAATTACCTCATACTCTTCGGAAGTTAGCTTCCCAGGCTTATCGAGTATTTCTTTAGGAATTCTACTCTTGCCGATATCGTGCAGATATCCCGCTTTACCAATATCATAAGCCTCATTAGTGGAATAACCCATCCAGGTAGCAAGGTAGTAGGAGAGCATTCCGACCTGCATCGAGTGTTTGTATGTGTAATCATCTTTATCATTTAGCAACAATAAAAGAGAAACGACATCTTTTTGTTCCATTAAAGAGCCAACAACAGGTTGGAATGAATCATGAACGGACCTTTCGTTGAACTTTCCAGTTTTTAATGCCTCTGTAAAGACAGAGGCGATCCCCTCGATCGCTTGGTCAAATTGTGGTTTAACCTTGCTGAGAGATTCTGGTGTTTCGGAGGCTGGATCGACAGACAGGATAATCTCGCGGTTCTCAATGTCGATATAATCGATGCTATGCTGTATAAGCTTCGATATTTCCTCGATGCGAAGAATTGTTCCTTTTTGCAAGACGTGGACACCATTGCTGTTGAAAATTTCACGCTGTATTTGATCTCCGGGCATCAGGTCAGTGACGTGTACTTTCAAATCGTTGCACCTCTTACCTGTAATTAAATAGATTAATCAGTCATAAACCCATCTTATCAAGAAAATTTTGGATTTACAATGACTTATTAACTACAGGTTATTTTTTTAGTGGGTCCCAAGTCCCGGTTTGAGCACCCTTCCATTCGGAACCATTTTCCCATATTTCTTTTTTCCAAATGGGTACCGTTCTTTTTAATTCCTCAATTGCGTATCGGCTTGCTTCATAACAAATATTGCGATGAGGAGAAGATACTGCAATAACAACACTAATTTCACCGATGTCTACCTTTCCGATCCTATGCGATATTGCGCAGAAGGTTCCGGGCCATTGTTCCTGAATGTTTGAACGAATTTTTTGCATTTCATGAAGGGCCATAGGGATGTATGCCTCATATTCCAATGTAAGAGTGCGAAGGCTTCCAGTCATTTCCCTTGTTGTTCCAACAAAATTTAATGAAGCTCCGTGGTTAGGATGGAGAACTTTTCGCAGTGTATCTTCAGGTGAGAGTTCTTCTGAAGTGATCAAACACATTTTATCCGGCGTAGATTCACATAGGCAATTTGTGCTTTCTTTATCCAATAATCCGTCACCTCCGGAAACGGGAGGGATTAGTGCAACTTCGTCGCCTTCTGAAATAAGACGTTCATCAGTTGCGTACTCTTGGTTTACAGCAGCAAATGAAATATCGATAAGCGCTTCGGCTTGTGGATATGAGTCACGAATCATCCTTTTCAAGTCACGCGTAGTGATTGGAAGTTCATTAACAGTTATGTTCAGTGTGGTTGTACCAATACGGTCTGCTAAACCAGCAAAAAGTAAGACTTGTATATTATTTTTCATTGTATTCACCTCGAATTCTTATGGGCTACAATATACCATAATTCTGGTTAGAATGTTATGTTTGTGGATCGAAGAAAAGTGGAAAATGGTATGTGAGAAGCTTATCCCGGCTTGGTTTATCTCATTAATAAAAAGGCTTGCTCGAAAGTCATCACTTCTTCGAGCAAGCCTTTTTATATTGTCCCATAAATTTTATACGGTAACTGCAGTGTTCATGTAATCTAAGCATGACTGCTCACATAATTCAACAAGAGCGTCGAAATCTTTTATAATCCATGGTCTTGGGTTCGTGCTTAGGATGTTATCTGCACAGAGTAGACTCAGTACGCGTGTAACTGTAACTCTCGTTGTCCCAGCATATTTTGCTAACAGTTCATGGGTTATTGGAATCGTAATTACAATCCCTTCCGCAGTCGAGTTACCAAATTGGTTGAGCAATCGAAGAAGATATTTTAGTACACGTGTCTCCGCACTGAAATAGGAATCTCCCATATGTACAGCCAGATTTCGATGAGTCATTTCGAGAACGCGATATAGATGAATAAGCAGCTTAGGTTCAAGTTCAACTTGTTGAAGAAACTTAGTTTTATTTATAGAGAGAATGGTACAAGGTTGTATCGCTCGAGCATTGGCAATATAAACATCGTGGAACAATGTGTTATGACCAAGAATATCACCTACTGAGAAGAAACGCCGAATACGTTCATGCCCGTCCTGATCGGCGAGATAAGTAATTGCAATACCTTTTTGAATCATAAATATCTGATCCGCTGGATCGTTACTATGAAAGAGATGTTCATTTTTACGACACTGTCGTATGTGGCCAAGGTTATGTTTGTGTATCAACGATAACAGCTCTGTTATGTATTGTGGCAGCTGTTTATGATCAAGCGAGTTGCCGAATTTGAGTTTATTCATAGCTGTGCACCTCATTATGACATGATTCATTTTTGTATACACCGATACAGAATAATTTTTATGATCGTGGATAATAAGTGTAGGTATTTTGAGTGCTTGACTTTGTGAATTGTATCACAAAATAAAACAAGAAGAAACAGGGGGGCATTATGAATTATTTTAAAAAGAGCTTATCCGGGGTTTTGGTAGCAGCCATGATGTTAACATCCATTGTGGGATGCTCAAGCGGAAAATCCAGTTCACCATCAGATGCTGCAAGTGTTGAAGGTGCATTAAAAGCAGGCGTGTATGCTGCTGAAGCAGAAGGTTTTCATGGCAATATTAAAATTGAACTAACAGTGGACGATGCAGGTAAAGTTGGAGCCATTAACGTACTTGAGCATGGTGAGACTGCGGGTGTCGGTGATGTTGCTATCAAACAAATTCCTGAAGATGTTGTTGAGTATCAGAGTTTGAATGTGGATAGTGTATCAGGCGCAACATTTAGTAGTAACGGAATTAAAGAAGCAATTGCCACTGCGCTGAAAGATGCAGGCGCAAATGTTGATGAATGGAAGAGTAGAGAAGTTGTTAAAGCAGCAAAAGATGCTATCGAGAAAACCGCTGACGTAATCGTCATTGGAGCAGGAGGAGCAGGCCTAGCCGCTGCACAATCTGCGAAGGAAAATGGGGCTTCGGTAATCGTTATCGATAAAATGGACCGTATTGGTGGAAACACAGCATTAGCAGGTGGAGCGTACAATGCGGTAGACCCAGAGCGTCAATCCAAGCAAGGTATCGAAGATTCCTTGGATAAGCATTTCACACAAACCTTCAAGGGTGGTGACGAAAAAGCGAATCCAGAGTTGGTACAGTATCTGGTTGATAACGCACTTGATGGTATTCACTGGCTTGAAGGTCTCGGGTTAGAGTTTTCCGATGAGGTATTTACGGTTGCTGGTGCTCTATGGCCTCGTAGTCATCGTCCTGTAAACGAGCATGGTGGTTTTATTACAGCTCTTCAAGCTTCGCTAGAGAAAAGCGATATTGAAATCATGACGAAGACGGAAGCGAAAGAACTAATTATTGAGAACGGTAAAGTAGTAGGGATGAAAGGTGTCTCTGATGGCGCAGATATTACCCTTCGCGCTAATAAAGGTGTCATCTTAGCAACGGGTGGTTACGCAGCAAGTCTTGAAATGCGTCATAAATATAATCCTGAAATTCCCGATACGGTCAAAACAACGAATCACCCAGGGGCAACAGGAGATGGTCTTGTACTTGGTCAACAAGCAGGAGCTAATCTAGTAGGTATGGAGTATCTTCAAAGCTTGCCGCTGGGCGATCCAGAAACAGGAAGTTTGACAGGGTGGTTGGCAAAGGGTGTTGAATCTTATATGTTCGTGAATAAATCAGGTGAACGTTTTATTCGTGAAGATGCACGTCGTGATGAAATGACGCAAGCATTAATGCAACAAGAAGATTCTTTGATGTATGTTATTTCTGACAGCAACACATTTACACCTGGAACTAAAAACAATTTTGATGAAACAATTGAACAACTTGTTGAATCAGGAAAGGTTGTTCAAGCGGATAGCCTCGATGAATTAGCTGAAAAAATCAATGTTGATCCTGAGACGTTCAAAGCAACCATTGCGTATTATAACCAAACTGTTGACACCCAAAAAGATGAGGAATTTGGACGCGAAATTCTTGTCAAGAAAATAGACAAAGCACCTTTCTTTGCAAGTCCAAGGGTACCAACAGCTCATCATACAATGGGTGGATTGGAGATTAACACAAATACAGAAGTGATCAATACCGAAGGCAATGTGATTCCTGGTTTGTATGCGGCGGGTGAAGTGACGGGCGGAATTCATGGTTCTAATCGTCTTGGAGGTAATGCAATTGCAGATACGATTGTATTCGGTAGAACAGCAGGAGCCCAAGCAGCGAAATATGAACCCGAATCATAACATAACATTTATTCACAGAAAATATTTTTGATATAGCAAGAAATGTGTTACGCAGTTAGCGTGTGCCAATATGATTTGGCACACGCTTTTTGATCTGCAATATACCATAATTCTGGTTAAAATGTTATGCTTGTAAGACCGAAAAAAAACGAATTGTGATACGGGAGGAGCCGCAATGAATCAAATGGTGAACGAAAAGATAACGATACTGCACACCAATGATATTCACAGCCATTTTGAAATGATGAGTGCGAATGCGGCGGTTATTTCCCGGGAAAGGAAAGCTGCTGGGGAAGACTCTGTTATCGTACTCGATATTGGCGATCATATGGACAGAGCGGCCGTGGAAACGGAAGGAACGATGGGACAGGCCAATGTGGATGTGATTAATCTAACGGGTTATGATGCTATTACAATAGGCAATAACGAAGGTCTAACAGTTCCGCTAAAAGCATTGGAAGTAGCTTATGCAGGTCTCCAATGTCCAGTAGTATGCTGTAACATTTTCGAAGAGGACGGAAGTAACCCCCCTGTCTGGATGAAAGAGCATATAATCTTGGAGAAGAACGGAATTAAAATCGGAATTACCGGTGCAACAGCTGCATTTGAAAGCTTCTATACACTTTTAGGATGGGACTCCAGAGATCCGATTAAATCAATTGCAAGACAAGTACAGCTATTGAGAGAACAGGTGGACGTTGTGATTGTGATGTCACATCTGGGGATTAAAGCCGATAAAATGATGGCGGAGCAAATATCCGGAATTGACCTGATTTTAGGTGGACATACTCATCATCTATTGGAAGAGCCGTTGTTTATTCAAGGAACGGCCATTTGTGGAGCCGGGAAATTTGGAAATTATGTAGGGAAAGTAGTGATTGAAAGACATCCTGCTCAAGATCGTTTTACCGTAACGAGTGGAGGATGTATTCCAGTAGATCGTACAGAGTTTGACCCAAGGGTGGAAAGCGCAGTGTTATTTCACCGAGAGCAAGCTATAGAGCATTTGAAAGAAACAGTAGCTGTAACGGATCGAGATCTAGAGATCAGGTATGATCAAGAATCTTCTTTTGCCAATCTGCTTGCACAAGCGGTCCGACATCATACGAAGGCGGATATCGCAATTGTAAATGCAGGACAGCTGCTTGGATCTTTACCTGCTGGTGAGATCAGTATGGGCATGATTCATTCCGTATGTCCATCTCCGATCAATCCTTGCGTAGTAAAGCTAAGTGGAGCACATATTGTTCAAGCACTTGAAGAAAGCCTGCTTCCCGATTTTTATCATAAACAGATCACGGGATTTGGCTTTCGCGGTAAAGTACTTGGGGTACTTGCTGTGGACGGTTTGGAAGTGATATTTAAAGAAGGTAGCAGCTATCACAACATCGTTCAGGTTTCCGTGCATGGTGTCCCTATGGAGAAGGATCGTCTATATAACGTAGGAACACTCGATATGTTTACGTTCAAGGTGGGCTATGAGAGCTTGGCTGAGGGCCAAGACATAATATATATGCTTCCAGAATTCATTCGTGATTTACTTAGACAAGAACTGTCCAGGCCTGGGGCACTTGAAGAAAGCTTTCTTCCCCGCTGGTCATTCTGATCCTCGACTATCTTCCTTTGTCCGAGCATACATATAGATGGACAAAGCTGAAAGATGAGGGGGATGGGAATGGATTTTATCGCATCTATTATTCTGGGAATTGTTGAGGGGCTGACTGAATTTATTCCAGTATCATCGACAGGTCATATGATTTTAACAGCCAAGTTGATGGGATATGACGATCAGACGCCGATCATGAAGACGTTTGAAATTGTCATTCAACTTGGCGCGATTCTTGCAATCGCGATTGTTTACTGGCGCCGAATTTTGAATTTATTGGGCTGGAGTCATAGTGAACCATTGTCTAAACAGGTGGGGAGTGTAAAGAGACTCAATCTGATACATGTAATATTAGGAATAACTCCAGCGCTCATGGTTGCCTTTTTTGCTAAGGATTATATTAAAAGTTTATTTAGTGCCCAGACCGTGCTGTATGCGCTTGTAGCAGGCGGTATATTTATGATGTTCGCGGAATGGTACAATAGAACAAAATCCAGAATTACGTCGCATGACCTGGATGATCTGACTTACAAGCAGGCGCTTCTCATTGGCCTATATCAGATTATATCAGTGCTGTGGCCGGGCTTCTCACGTTCAGGATCAACGATTTCTGGGGGCATGCTTAGCGGGGTCAGTTATAAAGCATCGGCAGACTTTTCTTTTTTAATCGCGATTCCGATCATGTGTGCCGCCGCTGGCTATGAACTTCTAGAATCATACCGTTATTTCACATCGGACGTACTCGGTCTGTTTGTAGTCGGTTTTATTATTTCTTTTGTCGTTGCTTACTTTGTTGTTTTGGCATTTATGAAGTTGATTCAAAAAATCCGTCTAACTCATTTCGCGATCTATCGTTTTGTTTTGGCGGCAGTATTTTGGCTGTTTATTATGCAGTAGGGGAAAGTGCAACAAGTTTGATCGATTTATTCAAAGTTATCGGCTTCGATAATGCTGTGGCGCTAAACAATTCTTATATTGAATGCAGAGGAAGTGTAAGTTTTGCGTCTTATACCCATATCTTTATTAAAACCGGGAATGGTTCTCGGCAAAAAAATATACAGTAACGAGGGATTGATTCTATTAGCGGAAGGTGTGAAGTTGACGGATAGCCTGATTCGCCGTTTGGGTGGCTTGGATCTAAGTTACATTTATATCGAGGATGCCAAGACAGAAGATATCATAATTCCGGATATGCTTACTGAGCAAACGAGGCTTCAGGCTATTAGCTCTATCCGCACGGGTTTTAAGAATCTGGAGGAGCGTCCCAAAGTAAAGGGGAGTTTTCTTCATCTTGGCAAAACCTTCTCTGGTATGATGGAGAATATGATGGATGAAATATCATCTGTCAATGAATCAATGGTGCTACTTACTGACATGAATACGAATGACTATAATTTGTATCAGCATTCGTTAAATGTCTGTTTATATACGATGGTACTTGGTATCTCCTACGGCTATAGCAGGGAAGAGATAAGGACTCTTGGGCTCGGAGCGCTTCTGCACGATATCGGCAAGACCCGAATAGCCATGTCTCTCATTCAGAAGCCTGGTCGGCTTACAGATGCCGAATTTCGGGAGGTTCAGAAGCATACCGAAATTGGATTTCAAATATTAAAGGATGAGCCGAATATACCTCTTCTTTCAGCTCATTGTGCACTGCAGCATCATGAACGTCTGGACGGATCCGGTTATCCCCGGGGGTTGGAAGGTTCAGAAATCCATGAATACGCGAAGTGGATCGCAATAACGGATTCTTATGATGCGATGACAACACATCGGGTGTATAAGCCTGCGATGTTGCCGCATCAAGCAGTAGAAATGATGTACGCCGGTTCGGGAACGCTGTATGAACAAAAATTTCTTGCAATGTTCCGGGATCGGGTTGCGATATACCCTCCGGGGATGACCGTTCGACTCTCTACAGGGGAAACCGGTGTAGTTTCCAAGATTAACAATAACGTACCTCATCGACCTTTTATTCGTATCTTGAATAACTCGTATGGGGAGGAGCTTCCTGTTCCTTATGAGATTGATTTGTCGGAATCTCTTGCTGTCATGATCTCAGGTACAGGACAGACCAACTAAGATAAGATGCTAAGGAGGACAAACTGTGAAACAACATGGCGAAGAAACACTGCTTAACAGGTGGGGACGTTTGGTTTACCGCTTCCGCCGTGCCATTGTTGCTGCATGGTTTGTTTTGTTCTGCTTTATGATCCCCTTTGCTCTGTATTTGCCATCACAATTACAGCAAAATGGGTTCACTCCAGATGACAGTCCATACCTTGTGGGGATCGACAAGCTTGAGGAAGGTCTGGGTCTATCTTCGACTGCACTTGATATTGTAATTGTTAGCAATACAGGCGAGAATCTGACCACGGGAAAAGAGCAGAGAAGAATTCTTGAAGAGCTCTCTCCACTTATGGACAAGCCTTATATAAGTGATATGTACATTAATATTGCTTCTAGACAGCCAGGGCAAGATCATATCATTTCAGTAAGTGTGTTGTTAAAAGAAGAAACATCTGAGGCGTTGGAGCATTTTGAGGAGATAAGAGAGGATATTCCACCGATTACAGGAGCAGATACATATTTGACGGGGAATACGGCTGTGTTTGCGGATATGAATGAAGCTGTGAAGAATGATATTTTTCAGGCGGAGATGATTGGGCTCCCCCTCGCTTTTCTCATTCTTCTTCTTGTCTTTGGTACACTTACCGCGGCAATCCTTCCACTGATCGCAGGAGTAGTTAGTGTTACGGTAACGATGGGAATTCTTTATTTTGTCGCAATTCTTGATGGTTCGATAAGTAATTTCCTTCCGAATGTAGTCACCATGCTTGGGCTTGCGGTAGGAATTGATTACGCTCTATTTGTTGTCAGTCGATTTCGAGAAGAAATTGGCAAAGGCAATACAGAACGGGCAGTTGCCATTTCATGTGCTTCAGCTGGAAAGTCTGTAATATTTTCTGGAGTAGCTGTTTGGATTGGTTTTTTAGCGATGGCATTTATTGATTTGCCGATTTTCCGCTCTTTTAGTATTGGTGGAATCACGGTTGTAATTATTTCTGTACTTGCAGCAAATACATTATTGCCAGCCTTATTGGCTATGTTGGGACCAAGAATTAACTCGTTACCTGTCTTCGGTAACAGGTTCCGTACAGCTCTTCATCGACAGACCCCTGGTGTATGGCGTAAAATCTCTGCCTTTGTTATGGCCAGACCACTCATTATTTCAATTACCGTCATTGCTTTATTATTGTTAGCCATGCTTCCGATCAAATCAATGAAAGTTGAAATTCCTGCCGCTGAAGTGTTACCGCCTACTTACGAATCCCGTTTAGGTTATGACTTGTTGAAACAGGCATACGATATTAGGGAGTTAAATTCGATTTTGGTGGCTGTAGAACTGCCGGGTCCATATGGATCGGTTAAAAGCATTGAAGCAATTAAGAACTACATGGATCAGGTTCGTCAGCTTCCTGGAGTACAAAGAGTCGAGAGTTACACGAGTGTATCCCGGGGGACTGTGGAACAGGTTGCAGATTATTTGTCGAATACAGAAATCCGTGGGCAGTTAGAGAAATATCATATTGTACGAGATCACATGGCTGCAATAGCGATCGTGCCTAAATATGGAGATTCCCATAAGACAACAGAAGAACTTATCGGTCATTTGCGCAGTATGGCAACACCCGAGATTCAGACTTATGTAACGGGCATTCCTGCGTATAAACTGGATATTGTTGATAAAATTGAGCAGGGAGTACCCTACGTCCTTACATTTGTGTTTATTACGACTTATATTGTGCTGTTATTTGCCTTCCGTTCAGTGATTATCCCATTGAAAGCTGGAATTATGAACATGCTCAGTCTTGGTGGAGGGCTTGGGATCGTGGTCTGGGTGTTTCAGGAAGGCGTAGGTGCCGAGTGGTTTAGTGTAACCAATACCGGCTCCATATTTGCACTTCTACCCATTTTGATCTTTTGTGTCGTGTTCGGTATCTCTATGGATTATGAGGTTATTCTATTGTCTCGAATCATGGAGAGTTATGAGTCTACAGGTGATAATGAGCTGAGCACAGCTGAAGGGTTGGAAAAGACAGGCGGGATGATTACGAGTGCTGCTTTAATTCTGGCTTTTGTTGTAGGAGCATTTATTTTTACGGACAATGAAGTGATGAAAGCAATTGGACTTGGTCTAACCGCTGCAGTTCTATTAGATGCGACCGTAATTCGAATTTTGCTTGTCCCGTCTTTCATGAAGCTGCTTGGAAAAGTGAATTGGTGGAGTCCCAAGTGGATGTTTCGACAGCATAAAAATAGAAAAAATTCTTGAGTTGACGACTTGAGGTCTACTCTAAAGATTCGATATTAATATGCTATAATATTGTGATGGACCATGTAATCGCTCGTAATGACGTCAGTATTCTGTAGAATGCTAACTTAAATCGATTGCTTTTCGAGCATTCGGTTAATAAATGGAATAAAGGTGGAAAACAATGAGTAATACAGCAAGTTCCTTTCAGCAGCCCGTCTTAAGGAGAATTTCTCCAAGTTACGATCCCTGGGATCCGATTACTTCTTTACGTGATCACGGACGGCATGTGCTGACGAGTGTAGAGATGACGGTAACTCATCTATGTAATATGCGTTGTGAGCATTGCGCAGTTGGCGATATGCTAGTCATGAAAGAAGCACCAATGCTTCCCTTGGACATGATGTTGAAACGACTGGATGAAGTGGAGCATCTGCAGACAATCAGTCTTACAGGTGGAGAACCAGCTTTTTTGGGTAAAACAGTAGATAACGTTATCGTTCCATTGTTGAAGTACGCGAAGGAACGCGGTATCCGTACCCAGTTGAACTCCAACCTGACTCTTGAACTTGGAAGATACGAGAAAATGCTTCCGTACCTGGATGTTATGCATATCTCATTCAATTATTTGAATGGTGATGATTTTCATGAAGTCGGCTTTGCTAATAGTGGTCATCCTGTTTCGAAAGAGGCTGCATATCGACTCTATGACACGATGATTCGGAATACGGAGCAACTGAGTAAGGAAGGCATGTTTATCTCTGCAGAGTCTATGATTAACTACCGTACACATGAGAAGTTAGATGGAATTCATCAGTTGATTGGGCAAATGGGATGTAAACGTCATGAAGTACATCCGATGTACGCATCGAATTTTGCCGCTTCACTACCGGTTCTGTCACTAGATGATATGAAACGGTCTATCCACCGCTTGTTAGATACCCGTGATCCGGATATTTGGATGCTGTTCGGTACGCTTCCTTTCTTCGCTTGCAGTCATGATGAAAGTGATCAGGAGTTAATCAACCGTCTTCGTAACGAGCCTAATGTAACCGTACGTAATGATCCGGATGGACGAAATCGGGTGAATGTGAATTTATTTTCTGGTGATGTTTACGTAACTGATTTTGCTGATATTCCTCCTTTTGGAAACATTAAAGAACAAAGACTCGATGAAGTATTTGATGCATGGTCAACGGGTCACCCGCTGAATCAGACGGTTAACTGCCACTGTGATGCAGCAAGCTGCTGCGGTCCGAATTTGCTGGTTGCGGATATGTATTATAAGGGTATTGATTTTAAAACAAGAAAAGCTATTACAAACTAGAATCCGGAAAGAAGGCGTATTGCATGGAGGAGTTTGAGGTCGGGAAACTGATTTTAAACCTGCTCTTGGTTTTCCTGCTTGTTTTATTAAATGGTGTATTTGTAGCTGCTGAATTTTCGCTTGTAAAAATGCGGACGTCCAGGCTAACTCAATTGGTTAGCGAAGGTAATCGCATGGCTGGGGTAGCGCTTAAGGTGAATCGCAAGCTGGATGCCTATCTATCGGCTACCCAGCTTGGGATCACACTTACCTCTCTGGGACTTGGTTGGATTGGTGAACCGGCAATTTCAGAATTGTTGGTGACGCCACTGATGCATAATTTGGGAATGACAGATGAAGTGCTCATTACAACGATTTCTGTGGCAATCGGATTCTGTATCATTACATTCCTACATATAGTGTTAGGAGAGCTTGCACCAAAATCGTTAGCTATTCAACGAACAGAAGGAACAGCTCTTCTATTATCGGGTCCACTACTGTGGTTTTATCGTATTTTTCTTCCCGTAATATGGTTATTAAACAAATCTGCTAACGGGATTCTTCGATTAGTAGGGATTGAACCGGCAAGTGAATCAGAAGCTGCTCACTCCGAGGAGGAAATACGCATTCTGATGAATGAGAGTGCCAAAAGCGGCGTGATCGATGAGAACGAGATGAAATTGATGGACAACCTGTTTGATTTTTCAGATCTGCGTGCTAGAGAGATCATGCTGCCGAGGACGGATATGGACGTTTTGTACACGAATCAATCCTTGGATGAGAATTTGAGAATTATGAATGAAACGAAGCATTCTCGTTATCCTGTTGCTTCAGAGAACAAGGATCGGATTATTGGATTCATTCATATTACAGATTTACTCATGGCTACTGCTGAAGAGCAGAAAGATCTTGCGTCTCTTGTGCGGCCGATTATGGATGTACCTGAATCCATGGAAGTTAGCCAGGTGCTTCGTTTAATGCAGACAAGGCATGAGCAGATGGCACTGGTCGTTGATGAGTATGGGGGAACGGCTGGTATCTTGACTGCTGAGAAGATCCTTGAGGAAATTGTTGGTGATTTATATGATGAATTTGAGGACGAGCGGCCAGAAGTTGAGATAAACGGTGATATTATTTCTGTTGATGGTCGGATGCTTATTGAGGATGTTAATGATCTGGTGGGAACGGCGATTGAAGAACAGAAGGTTGACTCGATTGGTGGCTGGTTGTTTAAAGAGCTGGAAGGCAGTCCGATGAAAGGCAAGAAAATTTCGTTTGATGGGGTTATCTTTGAAGTTGAAGAAGCTACTCGATTGCGCGTTACACGCATCATTATTCACAGGAAGGCGACTACATCAGAAGTGTCAAATCCGGAATAATGAATAAGGGAATTTGATGGATAAGGAAGTGGGCTATGCCTTTAAAGCAGTTAATTTTTATCGGTCTGGGCTTGCTATTGATTTACGGCATGTTTACTGTTGGGGCTCCCTTTTTACTAGCGTTGATCCTTGCTATTTCACTTGAACCGTTTAACCGCCTCTTAATGAAAAGAGTTCGTTTAAATCGGACGGTGGCAGCTACAATTACCTGCACACTATTCTTGCTTCTACTTATGCTGTTAGCGTATTTAATGGGTGTACAGGTCTTTGCTCAGCTTGTAGAGTATTGGAGTAAAGCACCAGAATACTTTGAAAGTGCGAACCAGTTTTTACAGAATACGATATTACAAGCACAGGGTATGCTAAATGGCATTCAGCCAGGTCTTGCAGACAGCTTGACAGCTTTTATGTCCAATATATCTTCATACGTTCAGTCTTTGGTTAATACCCTTTCATCTACATTTTTATCTTTTGCCAAAACACTGCCGAACCTGTTTGTAACATCGATTGTATTCTGTGTTGCACTTTATTTATTCAGTCTTAGTCTGGATACAATGCGGCAAAGCGTACTCTCATTCTTTGATGAGGCGTCGCAGTCACAAGTTAATGAAGTTCTGGGCAGCCTGAAAAATTCGATATTTGGATTTTTACGAGCTCAATTGATTCTCAGTTTGTTCACGTATGTGATTACCCTGCTGGGGCTCCTCGTACTGGGTGTCAACTTCCCACTTGCCATTGCATTGTTGGTGACGGTTGTTGATATTTTGCCAATACTCGGTGTGGGATCAGTACTTATTCCGTGGGCGATTTACTTGCTGGTTGTTGGTGATCTGTTCACAGGGATAGGGCTCGTTATCTTATTCATTCTCATTACTGTGATCAGGCGTGTGCTTGAACCTAAGGTAATAGGAGATGCGGTTGGTATTGGAGCACTTCCTGCTCTGATTAGCATGTATGTAGGTTTTAAATTAGTTGGAGTTATCGGGTTCTTTATCGGACCTTTGGTTATCATTTTATATTCAGCTATGCGTAAGGCAGGTTTATTCCAAATTAAGATCAAGTTTTAATTAGAATTTCGAGAACCCTTTTTTTCGCTTTTTTGCGGAGAAAAGGGTTTTTTGTAGTTTCGGAGTTCATTTTCTGGGCGGATGACATATGTTAGTTACGAAGAGATTTAGCGTTTGAGGTAAAGTCCGAATGAAGGAGGATTAATTTTGTGAAACTGAATCCCGAAGAGCGCATGTACGTCCCTTATCGAGGCCCGTTTGACCCATGCCCTCCACTACCGTATAGAACATATGTTGTTCCTGTAAATCAATTTATCGTGTTTCAACCTGCAGATTTACCGCAGTTTAGTCCGGCTGAAGCATTGAGGCATGGGACGTTATGGCCAGCACTGTACAGTCCGTATAACTCAAGAAGTCAGAAAGGAGAGTAGATGATGGAAAAAGAAAGGCCGCAGGCCGGCGATCCGCATTACTATGAGCTTCTGGAACAATTGCAAGCCATTGACTTTGTTTTGCTGGAACTTAACTTGTTTCTTAATACGCATCCGAATGATCTGAAGAGTATTGAGCAGTACAACAAGCTGGCGCAAGAGAGAATGGTACTGGCTAAACATTTCCAAGAACTATATGGTCCTTTGCAAAATTTTGGGCATTCTTTTTCCAGATATCCATTTGAATGGTCCCAGGCTCCTTGGCCTTGGCAGGTGTAAATATGGTGGCCGGGTTGCTTAGCAGTAATAAGCCCCGGCTGCCAGCAAAATTTATATAGGAGGCGGTTCATCCCATGTGGGTATATGAGAAAAAGCTGCAGTATCCCGTAAGGGTCGGCAAGTGTGACCCGATGATGGCTAAATTCCTAATCGAGCAATATGGAGGGGCCGATGGAGAATTAGCAGCGGCACTTCGTTATTTGAATCAGCGCTATACGATTCCTGATAAAGTGATCGGTGTACTCAATGATATCGGAACAGAAGAATTTGCCCACCTCGAGATGATCGCAACGATGGTATACAAGCTGACAAAGGATGCGACGGTAGAGCAGCTGAAGGCGGTAGGGCTGGGAGCTCATTATGCAAATCATGATAAGGCTCTTTATTATGAAAATGCGGGAGGTGTTCCGTTTACAGCAGCCTATATTCAAGCTAAAGGTGATCCTATCGCGGACCTTTATGAAGACATTGCAGCTGAGGAGAAAGCGAGAGCTACATATCAATGGCTTATCGATATGACTGATGATGTGGATTTGCAGGATAGCTTGAAGTTTCTGAGGGAGCGGGAAATCATACATGCGATTCGTTTCCGGGAAGCCGTTGAAATTATTAAGGAAGACCGTAATCATAAGAAGATATTTTAGGAACTGCATATACGACAGTTCTTCTTATTCAGCAATTCTCCAGTGAGTGGAGGGTTGCTGTTTTGCATGAGTTGGCGAGGTTCATTGTATTCATCTTACAGCGGGATATTACCCTTCTAAATAAAGCGAAGACCATATGAAAGTGATAAACAGCATGATCGGCAGAACGATTCCTCCACCTATAAGGAGCCATATGTATGGAGGAGAGAAGGCCTGCTTTATATCCTCCATACGGTTAATCATCCGTCTTTTCTTCTTTAGTCGTAGTAAGAACTGTTTGAGAATTGCAGCTTGTTCAAGATCGCTATAATTCTCAAGTTCTTCCTTTATCTTTTTGTTCAGTTCATTATGCTTCAGGGTAAGATTCTCTTGCTCCATTCTCACTCAATCCTTTCTTGCTTAAATCGTATATTCTATTAACAATCAGACTTATAGAGAAGTTGTGATTTATTTTCTGTGTACATGAATTAATTCAATATTTTGAAGTGTGATATGATTTGCACAGGTGAAGACCTTCCTATATGATGATGAAAGGTCTACATAACATCTTGAGGAATGAAGGGAATGACAGAGAGATGGAGAGAACTGAGAGGCTGATTAAACCAGAAGCGATGATTTTTGATATGGATGGGACATTATTTCAGACAGAGACACTACTCTTGCCCGCCTATCATAAGTTGTTCGATACTTTGCGAGCAGAAGGTCTTCATAAGGGTGAAACGCCGAAAGAAGAATTGATGCTTGGATGTTTGGGGATGCTGCTCGATGATATTTGGAAAACCGTCATGCCAGAAGGAACTCCAGAAGCACACCGACGCGCCGACGAGCTCCTGCTTCAATTCGAACTTGAAGGATTAAACGGTCCTGATGCGGTATTGTATCCGGGAGTAGTAGAGACACTACAGGAACTAAAACGCCGTGGTGTGAGATTGTTTGTGGCAAGCAATGGGCTTGAGCATTATGTGAAGGGTGTTGCTGAGACACGGAAGATTATGCCTTTATTTGAGGAGCTCTACAGTGCGGGACAGCATGGCACAGCAACAAAGGTGGAGCTTGTGTCCCTTTTGCTTAAGAATCATGGGATTGAACGCGCCTGGATGGTAGGAGATCGTTCATCAGATGTCGAGGCAGGCAAGCAGAATGGACAGACTGTTATCGGATGCCAATATGCAGGTTTTGGAAATGACGAGGAGCTGAAAGGGTCGGATGTTATCATTACTTCTTTCTCAGAGCTGCTGGATCTGTATGAATCATCTGTGGAATAAGTGAGTAATACAGGGCCATCCCCAAGGTCTATGATCCTTGGGGATGGCCCTGTTTCGTCCGTTTAAGCGTTTTTTGCTTTCTTTCGGTTCTTATACACCCATAAGGCATATTCAAGTGGTCTAACAAGCGATACACGATAAGCTTCCATATCACCCACTTGTGAAAATACCTCGCGAGAAGGTTTAGGGTTTACTTCGAGAAGTAAAGTGCGGCCTGTTTTGTCTACAGCTATATCAAGCGCAAGTTCGCATAGTGCTCCGTATTTTTCTTCCAAATATCTTGATACATCGACGCCCAAGCTTGCGACATCCCCTCGAACCTTCTCCCGTTTCAGATCGTCAGAAATCCATTCATCCAGCAATTCATTCATTCCAGTTGCTCTTCCGCCACCATGTAAATTCGATGTCACACTGTTTATCGCTCCTACGCGGCCAACGCAACCGGTCACTTCCCATTCACCAAAACCGTTTTTTTGCACGAGCATTCGATAATCGTGAACTCTTCCGTTTGGAAGTTCAAGCGGAATTCCTTCCTGGACCAAGTAACGACCTTTGATATCCCAGCTGGATAAGTAGGGGCCGAGCATAGCAGAAGAAAGTCGTTTTGGAGTGATAATGCTCCGGTTTTGGTTTCGACCACGAATTTCATAAGAGCCTTTATCACCTATGCTTTTGGAAATTCGTAATATCCCGCGGCCGCCTGTTCCGTTGATTGGTTTCAAGTAGACTGCGTGATGTTTGACTAGCATCCGGTTTACGTCCCCAATACTGTTTACTAGCATTGTCTCGGGCAAATGGGGCTTGAAACGCTTCACACCGGATAAGGTCTGATGAACGGTCCACTTGTTACGAAGTGGTCTATTCAGAAATAAAAGATGTCTGTAGTTAGAACGGAATCGTAACAATTGTTGAAAACGTTCGCTCTTTTGAATGCGGCAGCGATCAAATATCATTTGAGGAATTGGCCTCAGGCGTCTGCTCCATTTGCGGGTATCTGGGTTAAACTGCATGGCGTGGACGAGTCCTTGAGATGAATTCACATCGGCAGGTGTAAATACAAACACATCCAGCCCCATTTCGCGACCTTCTGAAATCATTCGTTCATAGACAGGGACTTCTTCAAGCCTCTTACGGTTGTTCAAATACAGGGTCAGGATACCTAAAACGGGTTGAGACACAGTGATTCACCTTCTTGCGTAGAGTCTGAGTCTAAGTCGTAAAGGGCTCTAGCTAACAGAGAAGAACCTCCACTCATGATGAGTGTTGCTTTACCTGTAGGCCCATTTTCTATTGCCACAGCATGCATGCCGGCTTGAAAACACATTTTAAGACTTGAATAATTATCCGTAGCTACTTTACATTGCAAACGACCGAGTTTTAACTGCTGGGAGAGGATCAGGGAGGTACCAATACCTTTGTTCCGGTATAGAGGATGGACGGCAATTAAGCAAGCAGTCTCTCCAAATCCGGCGACGAAACAGATACCAACAGGGATTCTACCTTCTTCTCCCCGTACGGTAGCTGAAATCAGCGATGTACCTGGCTGGTTCAATTGTTGGAACGACAGTTTCTGCAGATTGCTGCATCCTTCGCGGGTAAGTCGGCGATTGCCATAACGGCACATGAACTCATAACATTGCTCACGAATGTCACACCAGTCTGATTCATTTCTGGCTGATATGGACGTAATCTCCACATGATCCCCTCCTTTAAATAAATTAACGTTTCTTTGTAAGATGATCACAGTAATTGAATATTCGTTCGAGTGAGCGTTTGCGGATAGCAGGTTCATCGAATTTCATCGGTCTGGAGTTTGCTTCAAAGAACCAGATTTCTCCGGATGTGTCCAATCCGAGATCCATGGACATTTCTCCCAAACTGTATCGGCAACCACGTTCGATTTGTTTGGCAATGTGCACAGCGGCGTTTCGAACTTTGCTTAAGATCACATCGGCTTCTTCTGACCCAAATAAGGACGTGAGAAGTTTGTCGGGGTCTTCGATTGTGCCTCCACGAGGTACATGCGTGGTTATGCTGTGCGAACCTGCCATGCGGGCACCGACTCCGGTGACTACCCAAGCACCAAGATCCGATTTTTGTACCAACAGCCGAAGATCGAAGGCGCGTCCGTGCAGGGTAGTTAGCTCAATTCCTTGTTGTATAATGTAGGGCTCCCCTTTGGTTTCTTTATACACTCTGTCCCAAAGCCGATCCAGTGTTGCTGCTTTATACGTGGTGCTGTTTTTATTATTTTGAATTTGAAGACGATAGGGCATAGATTTGTTTTTTTGGTATCTCAATCGCATGATTCCTTGACCCGCCTTGCCTTCTTCCGGTTTTAGATAGAGATATGAGCAGTGTCTTATCATTTCATATAGAGATGACAAGCCTTTCAGTTTTTTGGTAACTGGAGCCCATTTTCTAGTTAATTGGGATTTGTTTAGCCAGGAAAACAATTGACGTTTGTTAAAGAAATAAGGATTGTAAATATCTATATTGGGGTGACGTAAACATGCCTTTATCTTACGGCGTACCTGGGGCTTCATTTCATCCTCTCGATACGGAATCCGGTTATAGATGACCCGGGGCAGCGGAAACATCCTCTGCTCCCAGGATTGGTGATCACTGCCCGTTGTGAAACCTCTGACCATTTCCGACCTGAGTTTCAAATCGCGAACCGTGACAACGTATACGAGATACCCCATGTCTTTGCCAGTCTTGATGATTTCCTGAAAGTTTTGCCTATTCCCTCTAAACATACGAATGGAGTCATGCATCGTAAGAATTGCGATGACAGGCTTCGAATCCTCCCCAAATCGGTTACTCACGAGTCATTCCCCCTGTGGAACCCGCTGAGATACAAGCAGTGCTCAAAAATATGTTCAACCGAGGCTTTACCTTCCGCGCGTAAGGAAGGGTGGCTGAAGATCGACCTGCCCGGTTTAGAATTCGCCTCAAACATCCAGATTTTCTCATCCTCGTCGATGCCAATATCAAAGCCGATTTCGGCAAGGACATGGGAGTGATGGTTTTCAATGGCTTCTGATAAAATGATAGCCGTTTGTTTAGCTCGCTCCAGTACTTCTCGAGACTTGGATCCAAATACACGGCCTAGAGCCTGCTCCGGAGTCATCAGTGACCCGCCGTTTTTAATGTGTGTCGTTACACTGCCACGTCCGGCCTTCTTGGCTCCAATCCCGACGGCTGACCAGCGATTCTTACCGTCTTTATGCATATGGAACCTGAAGTCGATAGGACATCCATCAATTTCAATCAACCGAATACCTTGCTGGATGACGTAGTTTTTCAAACTGGAACCGTGTCTGGATTGAAGCATTCGCATGAGACTCGTAAATGTAGGGAATTTAAGGAGAGTATTTCCTCCAGAACTTCTATACCGGGCAAAGTAACCCTTTTTGGGTTGATAGGTAAGACGATAAATTCCGTTTCCCAGACTTCCTGCGGAAGGCTTATAGTATACGAATCTGTGGCGTTCCATCATATCCTTGATTCGTTCAGGGCTTGGATTTGAATAAGTCTCAGGCACATATCGCCCTGCTTGAACGTCGTTCTCCAATTGATTGTAAATATCGGATTTATTAAAGAATGCCCAGTTGAAAAAAGGGATGTTCCGCTTAGAAAATCGTTCTCTAAGTTGATTCGTAAAAGCTGAGAAGTCCGTACGTCTGCTCGGCAGCCGATTGTAGACGACATCCGGAAGCGGTACAGTTTTGCGGATGAATTCTCCTCTTGCGCCTAACATATAAGCATAAACGGTTTCCCTCTGCCAGTTGATATCCCTTGGGGCAAAGGCATAAACATACATCTTTTTGTTTCCTTCACGTAGAAGCTGCTTAATATACGCTGTACGCGAACCGAAGGGACTGGAGGGGTTGGAAGGTCCATCAGATAAGATACCGACCATGGGTCCAATCTGAATTTCTCCTTCCCTTGGCATATGAATATATGCGGGCCCGTTTCTTGGGATCGGAATGCTGCTGCGGATACCAGAGCTCAGATGAATTTGTTTTCCCGAGCGATTTATAGGTTTCAAAGTGGCCGATACAGCATCTCTGCCCAAACGGAGCAGGATTTGTCTCTTGTTAGTAAGCCCCAGGCTTCTCATGAGCGTGCTGGACATAAAGACCACTTTTTCGGGCTGATTCGAGAAATGAACGCTACTGAAAGTCAAACTCATGTATTAACCCTCCTAAGTTGTCGAAGCAATAAATAACGTGCATAACGGAGAGGATTCTCCACGGACAGTTTTGCTGCGGGAATATCTCCTGTTTGTCTGAATACGCGCCGCCCTGGTTTCGAATTTACCTCAAGCAGCCATACCTTTCCGGAGCAGTCTATTCCGAAATCGATGCCGAGTTCGCCTAGACGGCCAAATCCGTTCTCCAAGAGCGGTGGTATGCATTCACTTAGATGGTTGATGCAAGCAATAATTTCGCCTGCCAAGGAAACGCCGAACTCAGATTCCAGAAAGGACGGGGCCGACATAGCCGTTCCCCCGCCATGAAGGTTGGAGGTCTTACCTTCAGCAGGACCCTGACGAACAGCCATACCTGTTGTTGTCCAGCGGCCTCGTGCGTTTTTTTGAGCCAGTACTCTAAGGTCAAAGGGGCTGCCTTCACGACTGGAGAGTTTGAGATAAGGCTGAATAATGAAGCGGCGGCGTCCCGTAAAATTATTGACCCAGTGGAATAGATCTCGAGCTAGAATGGTCTTTTGGAAGATGGAGTTCGAACGGTCTCTTCCTTGCAAGATAGTCTCATCTGCTCTTTTACAATTCACGTAAAGGGTATGACGACCATGAGAACCTCCGCTTGGCTTCATAAACAATTCACCATCAAATAAATCTATAGCTTTACTTAGTGATTTGCTCCCGGTATAGGATAAAGTATGTGGGAGAAAAGGCGAGAGCGCCTGTTCACGTTTGAGAAGATCATATACCCGTCGTTTTCCAGGTAACCCCCTTGACCACATAGACCAGGTGGTTTCAGGTAAACCTCCTAGGAAGGATGCGGCTACAGAAGTTTCTTTAACATTCTTAAAGAGACAGCGATCATAGATGATGTCTGGGATTGGGAAGGTTTCTTTTACCCAGCCATCACGTTTGTAGATATAGCCTGAGATTTGGTGATTCAATGTTGCCGAATCTGGCTTATCTTCAGGGAAAAATACAAACACGGACATGCCAAATCGGGAAGAGGCCAAGCTCAACTCGCGGAGGTATTCTTTTTCCGCAAAGGGAGGCGACCCTATTCTCCGACAAACCATGACTCCGATTGTTCCAAAGTTATTAGAGGACATAGGAGCTCCTTTTTAATAGCCGGTTAAATATTGGCAGTATTGGACAAGGCGGATGGCGGAAGGCCGCACCTTGTAAACATTGAGCGGAGCATCGTCACCCTTAGAGGGTTTAGAATTTACTTCAAGCAGCCAAATGCGCCCTGATGTATCCATCGCTAAATCGATCCCGAGCTCACCAAAATGGGATGGTATTGTTTCTTCTAGCCCTTGGGCAATGTTTAGTGCGGCCTGTTTCATCCGGTCGCTGGCGTTTAGTCTGGAGGATGAGGGTTTTCCACTCATAGCAAGGGCATCTTTTACCGTAGAAAGTGTTCCTCCACGGGCAAGGTTGGAAACGAAATGATTTCCTCCTGCAATTCTGGCTACAATGGATGTGACGCTCCATTTTCCTTTTTTATTTTTGTGGACGAGAGCGCGAAAATCGATATTACGTTTATGAAGTCGAACCAAGTCCAAACCTTGCTGGATCTGATAGCGGTTTTTAGTGATTTTACCGGATAGACTGCTATAAAGTTTGGCGAGTGATGGATAGCTTTTTTTCTTTACTCCCTCAAGAGAAGTGGTGAGAGTGTGGTATGATCCATCCGCTTGTCGGGTGATCCTGATAATGCCTTTACCCAGACTGCCATGAACAGGCTTTAGAAATACTGTTGGATACATGGAGCACATTTTTTTAAGAATGGTAAAGCCTTTCAGTGAATAGGATTCGGGTAGGAATTTCTTTAGCCTTTCATGTGAACCGAGTGCGTCAAAAACTTCCGTCTTATCCAGGAATTTCTCGTTAAAAACATGGGTGCCCCATCTGGATTTTACTTCTTTCATAAAATGCTGTACGCTAGGACTATTCTCCATTTTTCGCGTGGAAAGTCGGTTGTTGACGACATCTGGAGCGGGCACAAAGCCCTTTTTCCATTCTTGGTCATACAACACTGCTTGAAGAGTTGAAAGGTTTTGACCGATCATGTCCGGGGTGAAGAAGTATACATATGCGCCTAGTTTTTCGCAGGCGTTTACAAGCTCCATGCAAAATGAAGAGATGGATCCGAAGGGCTTGCTTGGATCTTCCGGATTATAACGACTTATCATGACTCCGATAACAGGACCTAGACGCAAAGTTCTTTCAGCAGCGTTATATTTGATATTCAGAACTGATCGAGGAAGAAGTCCGAAGTTATTCGATAGGGAAGGGCTGACGCGAAGCACAGTTGATGATTTCCCCGGTAGGACGTTTATCTCCTGTTTGAAGGAGCCTAAGGCGAGCTGTATCGGTTGTTCCGTAGGAATCCGCAACAGTTTGATCAGCCTTTCGCCAAGCTTGATATCGTTATCCGGCAACTTGCCCGAGCGGATCTGTTGAGCCGATATCTTGTATTTGGACATCTTGGATCTCCTTCCGACAACTACTTGATGTCTGGTGTACAGATGGGACTTCATCTGAACATTGCATGTAATTCATCATATGAGGACATATATCCCTTGGTGATTGTACGGATTTGGAAAAAGGGGGACTTTACATATGCAGACTTGGATGTATATATTACTGAACGTTGCAGTAGCTGCTTTTGTCGGCGGTATTACGAATCATTTTGCAATTAAGATGCTCTTCCATCCGCGTGAAGAAATTCGAATTCGTGGCCGGAAATTGCCTTTTACGCCAGGACTGATTCCGAAACGGAAGGAAGAGATCGCAGAATCACTTGGTAAGGTCGTCTCGGACTATCTCGTAACGAGCGAAGGACTTCAGGAAATGATACGTAAGCCTCAATTTCGTTCGAAAGCGGAGGATACCGTATCTCAGAAGCTGAAGGCATTGACGGAGAGTGAACTGACACTAAACGATATTGCTCTGAAAATTTGGAGTCCGGAGGAATGGCAACAGCTTAAGGATCGTGCTGTTCGGAAGGTTCAATCGGTGGCTGCGAGCCGAGCTGCTGCCATCTGGTCAGAGTATGGTCTGGAGGACAAGCCGATTAAGGATCTGGTTCCAGGCTGGTCTGAGGAGAAAAGGAAGCGCTGGAGTGAGGCTGCTGCTGACGCTGTACTTAAAGAACTCGGTGATACGCTCTTGTCCTCAGACGGTCAACGTTTGCTTAAAGAGATGGCTTCTGCCATGATGGATAAAGCAGGAGGATTTCTCGGCACCATGGCCGCAATTTTTGTGGATGAGGACAAGCTGGTGCAGAAGCTGACGCCAATGCTTATCGGTCAACTCGAAGGAGAAAAGGTTCGTCAAACGATCGTCTCTGTTGTTTCAGGCAAGCTTGAGCAGTATGGGGAGATGACTTTTGGTAGTGCTGTACAGACTGTTGCAGGTGAACCGGCTCTTGCTTTTATTACGAGCAAAATAGAGCATTCCATTCCGTGGTCAGCGTGGGTGGAACGACTGGAAAGCATCCGTCTTGCGGATCTGATTCAGCCTAGGCTTCCTGCAATTGAGGCAGCATTGCCGGATATGGTTGGCAAGGGTCTACGAGTACTAGAAGATGCTATTCCTACAGCCATGAAGGCGGTGAATCTTCCGAGTCTGGTACAAGAACAGGTCCAGAAATTCCCGGTTGAGCGGCTTGAAGAAGTTATTCTAAGCGTATCCGGCAGGGAATTCAGAGCGATTACTTGGCTTGGAGTACTCTTAGGCGGAATGATCGGTTTGTTCCAGTCGATGATCACCCTTCTGTGGAGATAAGAGAATAAAAAAATATAATGCGGACTTTATCCGTAAGTAGGAGGACAACTATGAACATTTATGACAAAGCAAATGAACTAGCAAAAGCAATGAAGGAAAGCCAGGAGGTACAGGAAATTACCGCTGCTATTAAGCTGATCGAGGCTGATCCTGAAAGCAAACAGATGCTGGATAACTTCCGTGAGCGTCAAATGGAAGTGCAACAGCGCATGATGTCTGGCGATATGCCATCACAAGAAGAGATGGAGAAGATGGAGAAGTTGTTTGAAGTATTGAGCCTGAACCTGAACATTCGTCGTCTCTTTGATGCAGAGCGTCGTTTGAGTATCATTATCGAAGATGTCAATAAAATCATTTCCGATAGCCTTCAGCATTTATATGGACCAGCTCAATCATAAACGTTTATTAGCCGTGGCGGTCGCTGCGGCTTTTTCTTTCCCTTTTTTACAAATCTTGTTTCATAATGTGGACCAGCTCTTCATAGAGTAGAAATATAGACTTTATTGAGGGGTAAAGGAGCTGCATGATGAATGAAAAAAAAGAAAAGCAAACTTAAGCATTTAACCTATCTCTTGATTGCTCTCGGGATGCTGGTGTATGCATTGCCTAGCATTTCGTTTGCTGGAGGTTTTTCTTGGGCATCGTTGTTTGGAGCGGTATGGGCCGGATTCGCTTTGCTGATCATTGGATCACATCTGCATATTTTGATTGGTGTTGATGAGGCGAAACAGAAAGCGCTCGATGAAATCCGAAAGGAAAAGCTGAACCAATGGCAATTGAAATGGCCGGAAGAACAGAAAAGCCATGGTGGCGCCTAGAATGCAAGGCTAGTTGCACTGTCAAAGTACGCTTATCTCTAAACATTCGTACCATAAATTCGTATTAATAAAAACCGTTCGTTAATGAGCGGTTTTTTTTGCTGGTTTAACATGTTATTTTTGTAAGATTTGTTTGGTATAATAGATACAGTATGGTACAGATAGTGTAAGGGGGTGTAACAGTTGGATGTTCGAGATGAGACAATAACGAAGCATGAACAACTGGTACAGCATATCGAGAGTTTAAAAGTAGGAACAAAGATATCAGTTCGAAGACTAGCGAAAGAGCTCGGTGTCAGTGAAGGTACAGCATATCGGGCTGTAAAAGAAGCTGAAGGACTCGGAATTGTTGTTACGAAGGAACGCATCGGAACCGTCCGGATTGAACGGAAGCCGCGTAACATATCAGAGCAGCTGACATTTGCTGATGTAGTAGAAATCGTTGAAGGTCACGTGCTTGGTGGAGCAGAAGGTCTTAATAAAAGCTTGCATAAATATGTGATCGGGGCGATGAAAGTAGAAGCGATGATTCGCTATATCGATGCCGGAAGCTTGATGATTGTTGGTAACCGGGAGGATGCACATTCGTTGGCTTTGGAGCAAGGAGCAGGGGTTCTCATCACAGGCGGATTTGGGACGAGCCGTGAAGTGAAGCTGCTTGCAGACAAGCTTGGGCTTCCAATCTTCTCTTCACGTCATGATACTTTTACCGTTGCGTCGATGATAAATCGAGCCATATTTGACCGGTTAATTAAGAAGAAAATTATGCTTGTAGAAGATATTGCAGGCGAAAAGCCTAGAATTCACGCACTTAAAAATTCAGTGACGGCATTAGAACTTAAGGAAATCGCGAGCAAAAGTGGAGATCAGCGCTTTCCTGTTACAGATGATTGGAACCGTGTCATAGGGATTGTCGGCGTAAAAGATGTAGGTGATCTTGCCGATAACCAGTCCATTGAGCGGGCAATTACACGTAATCCGGTTACAGCAACTTTGAAGACTTCACTCGCATCTGCTGCTCAGATTATGATGTGGGAGGGAATTGACTTTCTACCGATTGTTGACCGCAATCGTAAGCTCGTCGCAACGGTTACCCGTAAAGAGGTACTGGAAGCAATGCGAAATGCGCGTAACCAGCCTCAGCTTGGAGAAACCTTCGATCAGCTCATCTGGAACGGAATGGCTGAAGATCGAGATGAGGAAGGAAAGCTGTTCTTTCATGGGTTTATTACGCCTCAAATGGCGACAGAGCTAGGGACGATCTCGCAAGGAGTACTTACAACGGTTATGAGCCAAGCTGCCTTTAAAGCAGCCAAAGATATTAGCGGAAGTGATCATGTGCTGGATAATCTGTCTACTTATTTCATACGTCCGGTCCAGATCGAAGATCCTATTATGGTGACACCACATCTGTTGGAAATGAGTCGACGTACTTGCAAAATAGAGATAGAAATTAGCCACCATTCCCACTTGATTGCCAAATCAGTCATGACTTTGCAAGCAATCGATCAAGGGTAAGTACGATAGTAAGATAGTATATAAGGTCACAACACAATAGGGATATCAACCGCAGAACTAAAGGTTGATATCCCTATTTGTTAATGTCATAAGTCTCTTAGCTGCGAGCCGATTTTTGACGGCTGTAGAAGCTTCTGCTGCGCAGACCGGCAAAAATATTAAACGCCCCGAGCACCAAGAAAGCAGCTTCAACGATCACTGCAGGTGTGGAACCACTGAACATCAGCATCGAAATAAAGGCCAGAGCAACCAGCATAATACCCATACAAATGTTCATTAGAGCAAGTGAGATTCCTCGGTCTAAGGGATCAGGCTTTCGACGGGCATTGATGCTGTATAAAGCGGCGGCGATGCAGGAAAGCGCCAGGACTGCAAATAGGAGATAACGGATAATGTCATCAAGCATGGAATAACGGCACTCCTTTAGCATGGTCATAGGTAAAATAATACCTATATTGTATCATGAATCCATTCAGGTATGCACTTATCAGCCTCCGATATCTACCCAAATCTGTAGAACTCCTTCCATGACGAGCATCGTTCTGATTTTAACTTTATAATCCTTTTCACGAACCGTATATATTTTATCATCCAACAGCGTACGCGTGAGCTTGCTGTCGGTATCAATGTCAAACACGCTGCGTCCTCGTAACGCTGTAAGATCTTTTCCCATGCGTTGAATAATCTCTTTTACAACGAGAGAATCCAGAGGCTCTGCTTTTTGTTCCGTCCTGATTTTGATTTCCCTAATAACGGTCGGCTGTTTGCTATACTTCTTCAAGGTTTTGATATCCTCTTCATACTGAAGGATTTGGATTTGAAGGTCTTTGTTATTCATCCACAATTTGTTGTAACTCGCATGGTACAACGAATTATAGACGACACTTCCGATAACCATGCCAAGTACAAAGATAGATACGGCCTGAAAGAAAGGGCGATAACGTCGAAATGGAGGGATTCTCATACCTTAACTCCTTGGGGAGCAGACCCATTTAACGAGTTCGCTGCCCATATGCGCCCCTAGAAAGGCGAAGACCAGATACAAAATTTGTTTGATAGCTGGGGATAAATTACCGTCCAACATATTACTTTCTATAACGCGCATAGGATCAATGGTACCGCCTACAGCAGCAGCGAGCGCCCATATTTTAATACGATCTGCAACATCGACCATTGTCTGGGTAGGTGGCTGCATGGATAGAACAGCCCCAACTCCACCCACCATCGCTCCCCCGAGTACGATACCGAAGGCTATGAAAAAATCCAGTATGGCTTTAGATAAAAAAATGCTCATCCGTCTTGTCCCCTTTCTTGCCGGGAGGCGATGATGATCGCCTGTCCAGATGCTTCCTGTTTCATTGTATGGGCGGTAAGAGCTACATTATGATAAAATGTGAATAAGAATTTAAGCGGCGAAAGGAAGGCGAAATATGAGTACTTTCGTGCATTTGCATGTGCATAGTGAATACAGTTTGCTCGACGGGGCTGCGCGTATCGAAGAACTTGTGCGGGAAGCGGCGGCGCTTGGAATGAAATCACTCGCGCTGACCGATCACGGGGTTATGTATGGCGCCATCCCATTCTATAAATCATGCCGCAGTCATGGCATTAAGCCGATCATCGGATGTGAAGCTTACATTACAGCAGGATCACGGAAGGAACGCGGAAGCCGTAAGGACCAACCGATCTACCACCTGATTCTCCTTGCAAAGAATGAAACCGGATATCGTAATCTGATGAAGCTCTGCTCTATTGGTCATCTGGAGGGCTATCATTACAAACCTAGGATTGATATGGAGGCGCTGGCCGCCCATCATGAAGGTATTATCTGTTTAAGTGCTTGTCTTGGGGGAGAAGTCCCTCAGCATTTGCTGCATGGAAGAGAAGCTGAGGCTAGAGCAGCGGCGCTTCGTTATAAAGCGATATTCGGAGAGGATTATTTCTTGGAGCTTCAAGATCATGGACTGACCGAGCAGAAGCGGGTCAATCCTCAGCTTATTGCTTTAAGTTCGGAACTCGGGATACCGCTTGTAGCAACGAATGATGTGCATTATTTAACATCAGGGGATAGCGACGTACAGGATGTGCTGATCTGTATCGGGACCGGTAAAACGGTTGAGGATGAAGACAGGCTCAAAATTCCGACCAGTCAGCTGTATCTGAAAAGCGAAGATGAGATGAAGAGCTTATTTCCCCATGTCATGGACGCCATCGATAACACCGCAGTAATAGCGGAAAGATGTAACCTAGAGCTGGAATTCGGCCGATCGATTCTTCCGGAATACCAACCTATGCCTGAAGGGATGGATGCAGCTTCTTACTTGCGTGAGCTATGCAGTGCTGGTCTTCAGGAACGTTATGAAGGGACAGAGCGGTGGACATCTGAGGAGAGTCGGACCCAGCTAGAGCAACGACTGGATTATGAGCTCCGGACGATTGAAAGTATGGGCTTTAGCGATTACTTCCTCATTGTATGGGATTTTATCGCCTATGCTCATAAACAGGGTATTGCTGTCGGTCCTGGTAGGGGGTCT
Source organism: Paenibacillus sp. GCM10028914 (assembly GCF_042666275.1). Taxonomy (NCBI): domain Bacteria; kingdom Bacillati; phylum Bacillota; class Bacilli; order Caryophanales; family Paenibacillaceae; genus Paenibacillus; species Paenibacillus sp. GCM10028914. Next base: position 330,073 of record NZ_JBHTFO010000017.1, on the reverse strand, counting down.
TCCGCGGGTAGTCTTGTTGCCTACACGCTGCGTATTACCAATGTGGATCCGATAAAATATAATTTGCTCTTTGAACGGTTTTTGAATCCTGAGCGTATCACGATGCCCGATATTGATATTGATTTTAGTGATGAACGGCGAGATGAAGTCATTGATTACGTGGTTCAAAAATATGGTCAGGAGCATGTAGCCCAGATTATTACATTTGGAACGATGGCTGCAAGAGCTGCTGTTAGGGATGTAGGCCGAGCCTTGAATGTACCTTTTGGGGATGTGGATAGAGTAGCCAAACTGATTCCGAACCAACTGGGAATAAGTATATCCAGAGCACTTCAGGAAAGCACGGGTCTTAAGGAACAGTACACAACGAAACCAAAGGTACGAGAACTAGTTGATATGGCGCTGAAAGTGGAGGGTATGCCCCGTCATGCATCAACGCATGCGGCAGGTGTGGTCATATCCCGCGATCCGCTAACTGATGTGGTTCCATTACAGGAAGGCAGCGAGAAAACAGCATTAACGCAGTATTCCATGGAGCATTTGGAAAGCATAGGATTGTTAAAAATGGACTTTCTTGGCCTGCGAACTTTATCGATTATTGAACGCACCATGCGCTGGATCGGCGAAGCTGCTCCTGATTTTGCAAAGGTTCCTGATGATGATCCGGACACATATCAAATGTTGGGACGAGGTGAAACGACCGGTGTTTTCCAATTGGAATCAGCTGGAATGCGCCGCGTATTAAAGGATCTGAGACCTACGGTTTTTGAGGATATTGTCTCCGTACTAGCATTGTACCGCCCAGGTCCCATGGAGTTTATACCGAAATATATTCAAATAAAGCATGGTCATATTCAGCCTGAGTATCCACATCCTGATCTGATTCCAATTCTAGGTGATACATATGGCATTATCGTATACCAAGAACAGATCATGCAGATAGCCTCCGCCATGGCAGGTTTTTCACTTGGTGAAGCGGATCTCCTAAGACGTGCTGTATCTAAAAAGAAGCGCGAAGTGCTCGATAGAGAACGGGGGCATTTTGTCTCTGGCAGCTTGAAACAGAATTACACAGAAGAAGAAGCAAACCGAGTATACGATATGATTGTAAGGTTCGCTAATTATGGATTCCCACGTGCGCATGCGGCCGCTTATGGTGTCTTGGCGTTTCAGACCGCTTATCTAAAAGCTCATTTTCCAGTTCAATTTATGGCTTCTATGATGACGGCTGTGATGGGGAATCATCGTAAAGTAGCGGAGTATGTGCTCGAATCTCATCGTATGAATATTGATGTTATGCCGCCGGATGTGAATGAGAGCTTCTCTCTCTTTACTCCTATAACCAGACATTCAGCAGATCAGGGGGAGGATTCGCTCTCTCCTGGTAACGGCGGAATTCGATTTGGACTAGCTGCTATCAAGAATGTTGGAACACAGGCCGTAGAGAACATTGTCCAGATTCGTGAGGATAAGCCATTTGAAAGTTTACTTGATTTCTGTAGACGTGTTGACTTGCGCATATGTAACAAGCGGGTTATCGAATCATTAATTCAAGCTGGCGCCTTCGATTCGCTTCCAGGTCATCGGGCTCAACTGATTGCTATGCTGGATGAAACGGTGGAAGCTGCCGTAAAATGGCGGAAAGAACGAGAAGATTTGCAGATTCAGCTGTTTGATTTTGTTGAAACGACAAATTGGGATATCGAATATCCGGACATTGCCCCGTATTCGGGAAGTCAGCAGTTGGAGCTCGAGCGTGAACTATTAGGAATGTATCTGTCTGGACATCCGCTTGATGAATACGATCAATTGTTGGAACGAGTGGGTGCTGACCGGTTGATGGATTTGACGGAAGCACCAGATGATACAATGGTTACGGTCGCCGGAATGGTTGTCTCGCTTAAGACGATTACGACCAAACAAGGTAAAGCTATGGCATTCATGGAATGGGAGGATCAGGTTGAACGCTGTGAGGTCGTTCTGTTTCCGGAAGTGTGGAAGCGGAGTGCCCATCTTATCGAAAAGGGTGTTTTACTGGCTCTTCGGGCCAAGGTTCAGCAGCAGGATGAGGATTTTAAACTGCTCGCAGAAGAGCTGGCACCATTGGAGGAAGAAAAGCTGTCTCAGCTGATCCGCCGGGGTAAAGCCCGATCTGCTTCGACTACCCAGAACATCCATAATGCTGGAAGTTCTGCGCAGAGAGCGGCAGTGAACCGGAGGACACCAGCTCAGACAGCGCGGTCGCCGGTTGCAGTCGATAGATCAGAAGACGCTCACATTATTACGAATGATGTTCCTATAGCAAACATACCTGAGAAACCTAAACAGCAACCAAACACCACACGTTCAGTTTCGAGCAAACATGAACAGCGGGTTTTTGTTAAAATTTCGCCTAAGGCAGAAGATCCCGAGTTGTTGGCTCGTCTTAAAAATCTTCTGCAGGAGCACCCAGGTCCCGTGGCGACTGTTCTTTTCTATGAACAGAGCCAGAAAGTGCTTGGTCTGAGTGACGCATATCGAATTAAGCCATCGCCTGCATTGTTTGCACAGATGGAGGAAATGCTTGGGAAGGATACTGTTAAAGTTAAATAGTGTTATCCCTAATTATATAAAATCATGAACATTTCATATCCCTCCTGCATAAACATAAGGACACCACTGGACAACGATTGCTGGAATATTGTCAGCAAGGATTATTTATTTTCCAAGGTGCGAAAGCGGCTGTTCCGGTAAATGCGGGAGGGATTATTATGTCAATGGAATTGGCTGAAGCTATGCTTAATCGAAGAGGTGTTAGCGTTGCTTCTATAGCGGATATTGTATATCGCCTCCAAAGAAAGTATCATCCGATGCTGACGATGGAGCAATGTGAAGTGAGCGTGAAGGCTGTGCTTGGAAAACGCGAAGTACAGTATACACTGTATACTGGAATTGCACTTGATGAACTGGCTGAGCAAAAATTATTGCCTGAACCGCTCCAGACCATTATGGAGAAAGATGAGCCGCTTTTTGGTGTTGACGAGACAATGGCACTTGGTGTAACGAGTATTTATGGTATGATCGGTCTAACGAGCTTCGGTTATTTGGATAAAGAAAAGATTGGGGTTATAGAAACTCTAAATGAGAAGAAGGATGGCATACATGTTTTCCTGGATGATCTTGTTGCAGGGATCGCCGCTGCCGCTTCTTCCCGTATTGCCCATAATAATCCTGATGCAACTCGTTATGCTGTGGACAAGGATTAAAAAAACCGTTGTTTCTCCTGAAAAGTAAGAGAAAATGAGCTATCAGACCCCTTCCTCTTTTGTTGAGGTAAAAAGTGAAGTATGTTATCATTATCCATTATATCGGCTCAGGATATGCCTATGGCACAAGATTAGGGGGATCTGAAAGGCATGTGGACGGTAATCTATATTGCGCCAACCGCGAAGGTTGCGGACATGATCAAAGCCAAGCTTACAGAAGAAGGTTTTTTGGTTCAGAGCCGTCCTGTGAATCTTTCCAAACAACAATTTGAGATTTTGGTTCCCTCTGGAGAGCTTGAGGAAGTTCAGGAAGTGTTGAATTCGATTTTGCACCCCTAGCTTAAAGGGATACATAGCGAAGCTTGTTAAAGGATTTATAGATTTGCTAAGTTTACGGCCATTCAAATTTGCGGCTGGAGAGGTGTAGTTGTGTTTAAAGATCTGTTTCAGAAGAAGAGAAAATATGCGACAATTCCTTCGGAGCGCCTTGGACGCTCAGGTCAGCCTGAAGAAGGCGAGCGTCCAAAACGGGAAATACCTGAAGGTCTTATGAATAAGTGCAGCAAATGCGGCACTATTCAATATAGCAAGGAACTTGAGAAGAATTTGAAAGTATGCCCGGAGTGCGGACACCATATGCGCCTTAATGCATGGGAGCGAATCAGCACAACGCTGGATGATACAGGATTTGAAGAATTCGATGCTGATATGATCTCAGTGGATCCACTGCAGTTTCCGGGATATGCCGCGAAATTAGAACAGCAGAAGATGAAATCAGGCCTTCGGGATGCGGTTATTACCGGTCAGGGTTCAATTTGTGGACAACCGGTTGTGGTAGCCGTCATGAGTTTTGATTTCTTTACCGGAAGTATGGGATCCGTTGTTGGGGAGAAAATAACCCGTGCGATTGAGTCTGCAACTGAGCAGGGGCTTCCGCTTATTATTTTCTCTACTTCTGGTGGAGCTCGAATGCAGGAAAGCATCCTCAGTTTGATGCAAATGGCTAAGACGAGTGCTGCGCTTTCCCGATTCAATGAACGTGGCGGATTGTATATTTCAGTCATAACCGACCCTACAACTGGCGGTGTTTCAGCGAGCTTCGCTACGCTTGGAGATATTAATATTGCAGAGCCGGGAGCTGTGTTCGGTTTTGCAGGACGTATTGTCATTGAACAGACGATTCGTCAAAAACTTCCTGATGATTTCCAGACAGCCGAGTTTAATTTGGCACACGGTCAGCTGGATATGGTTGTGCACCGTAAGGATCTGCGTACGATGCTTGGAAAACTGCTTGAAATGCATACTTCGAAAGGAGGATTTTGATGTCAGGCGAACTTCCTTTTGAAATGCCTCTTTCAGAAATGCGTAAGAAAATTGAAGAATTAAAACAGTTCGGCCAGGAAAAAGGTATTGATTTCACGGATGAAATTGCTCGATTAGAAGAACGCTATAGTCGATTGGAAGAAGAGATCTATTCGTCCATTTCGCCTTCACAAAAAATGCACTTAGCCCGTCATCAGCAACGACCTACTTCGCTTGATTTAATTCAGCTGGTATTCACTGATTTTATTGAACTGCATGGTGATCGGCTTTATGGAGACGATTTAGCGATAGTTGGCGGGTTGGCCAAGCTGAACGGAGTACCGGTTACTGTACTTGGACAGCAACGTGGGAAAGATACAAAGGATAATATTGCGCGTTTCTTTGGAAGTGCTCATCCGGAAGGCTTTCGCAAGGCTATGCGGCTTATGCAGCAAGCTGAGAAATTTAAACGTCCGGTGATTACATTTATTGATACTAAAGGCGCTTATCCTGGTAATACTGCTGAAGAGAGAGGTCAATCCGAAGCGATTGCTCGCAACCTGCGGGAAATGTCGGCACTGAAAGTGCCTGTTGTTTGTGTGGTCATCGGCGAAGGTGGTAGCGGCGGTGCTCTTGCGATGGCCGTAGGTAACCGTGTGCTCATGCTTGAGAATGCGATTTACGCGGCTATTTCGCCGAATGGAGCAGCTTCTATTCTTTGGAAAGATGCATCTAAAGCAGATCAGGCAGCAGAGGCGATGAAAATTACGGCTCAGGATTTGCTTGAAATGGAAGTCATTGAAGAAATTATTCCAGAGCCTAAAGGTGGGGCGCATCGTGACTACGAAGCGACTGCTTCAGCTATTCAGGATGCCCTTGTCCGTCACTTGAAAGAACTGTCCGTTATGGACGCCTGTGAGTTGAAAGAAGATCGATACCAGAAATTCCGCAAGATTGGTAGTTATGATTTTGCAGCGTCCGAACAACCTGATACAAATGTTTAAAGGACTTTAGATCATGGTTAAAAAAGTATGATGTGACAATATTCCTATACAAATGAGAAGTTTTGTAGTAAATTTAGTTGTTGGAACAGAGATAAAGAGAACTCTTGACAAACGGAGGAAACCCAAATGCGTAAAACAAAAATTGTATGTACTATCGGTCCTTCCAGTGAATCGTTGGAAAATACTAAGAAGCTCATCATGGCTGGCATGAACGTAGCCCGTCTGAACTTCTCCCACGGTGATTTTGAAGAGCATGGAAACCGAATCAAAACGATTCGCCAAGCTTCTCAAGAACTGAACAAAACGGTGGCTATCCTATTGGATACAAAAGGGCCAGAAATCCGTACCGGCAAGTTGGAAGTTGAACCAATAGAGCTAGTGCAGGATGAATACATCACCCTCACAACGGAAGAAATTCTTGGTGACAAGAATCGCATCTCCATTACTTACAAGGAGCTTCCGGAAGATGTAAGCGTCGGATCAACGATCTTGATCGATGATGGCTTGATCGGTCTTACTGTTGTAGAAGTTCAGGGCACAGAGATTAAGTGCCGTATCGTAAACGGAGGAACTATTAAGAGCAAAAAGGGCGTTAACGTACCAGGTGTGAACATTTCTCTTCCAGGTATTACTGAGAAAGACGCTAACGATATCATTTTCGGGATCGAGCAAGGCATCGATTTTATCGCAGCTTCCTTCGTTCGTAAGGCTAGTGACGTTCAAGAAATTCGTGAACTTCTTAAAAAGCATAATGCTGAGCACATTCAAATTATTTCTAAAATCGAGAACCAACAAGGTGTGGATAACCTCGATGAAATCCTTGAAGCTTCCGATGGTTTGATGGTAGCTCGTGGTGATTTGGGTGTTGAAATTCCAGCTGAAGAAGTACCTCTTGCGCAAAAACGCATGATCGAAAAATGTAACATTGCAGGTAAACCAGTTATCACTGCTACACAGATGCTGGATTCCATGCAGCGTAACCCTCGCCCGACTCGTGCGGAAGCAAGTGACGTGGCTAACGCGATCTTTGATGGTACAGACGCAATCATGTTGTCAGGTGAAACAGCTGCAGGTAAATATCCAGTTGAATCCGTTCTGACCATGTCTCGTATCGCAGAAAAAGCAGAATCAGCTCTGAACTACCGTGAGTTGTTCTTGAAACAGCGCATTGCTCAAGAAACAAGTGTTACAGAAGCAATCAGCCAATCTGTTGCTATTTCGGCGCTTGATCTGAACGCAAAAGCGATCATTTCTTCTACGGAATCTGGACAAACTGCTCGTATGGTTTCCAAATATCGTCCTAATGCTCCTATTATCGCTGTAACGACTCAAGATAGAACACTGAGACGTTTGGCATTGACTTGGGGCGTTACTCCAGTTAAAGGTGAACTGGCTACGTCTACGGATGAGATGTTCGAATATGCACTTCAAGGCGGTCAAAAATCCGGAATCGTAAAAGAAGGCGACCTGGTTGTTATTACAGCTGGTGTACCACTTGGAAAATCCGGTTCTACCAACTTGGTAAAAGTTAGCCAAATCCCAGCTCAGAATTAGTCTACTGACGGGTAACAATATATGTGACAAAGCAATGGGCGACTCTTCGCCCATTGCTTTTTCTATAATGGGGTGAAATATATGTCGAAGAAGGCAACGGAACAAATAAGTCGCTGGTTTACAACGTCCTTTCGGGTCCGTTATCAAGAAAGTGATCAGATGGGCGTGGTGTATCACGCCAATTATTTAAATTGGTTTGAAATTGGAAGAACTGAAATGATTCGTGATCTTGGATTTACGTACAGAGGAATGGAGGATGCGGGTGTTCTTCTTCCTGTTGTGGATCTGGATATTCATTATTCGAGTCCAGCACGCTATGACGATCATGTAACTATATTCACTCGAATGACAAATTTCTCACCACTTCGGATTCACTATGAATATGAAGTTCGCCGATTGAGTGACGAAGAAAGTATGAGCTCCATTAATGGAGATAAGCTTCCAGGTGAAAGGCTCGTAACAGGTACAACACGTCATGTCTGGGTAAATAAAGATTGGAAACCGACCAGACTGGATAAATGCGTCCCCAAGTTGTATGATGCTTTAAGGAGCTCTTTATTGGGAGGAAAGGAGTAAAGGTATATGTGGAAGTGGATGCTGGCGGCCATTATATTTCTGCCTGCCATTGAAATATTCGGCTTTTCATTTGTAGCGGAGCGGGTCGGTGGCATGAATACCTTATTTCTAACACTGCTTACATCCGCGATTGGCGTTGCGATGATGAGATTTGAAGGTCGTAAGGCGATGGAAGATGCCAAGTTGAAGATGAATTCGGGTGCGCCACCTGGAATACCGATGGTAGAAGGACTCTGTATATTTTTAGGTGGAATTTTACTCATCGTACCTGGTTTCGTAACTGATATTATAGGGTTTACGATGATTTTTCCTCTTACTCGCCCTTTATATCGATTCCTGCTTTTGTTGTGGATGAAGAAAAATATGAAGAATGGGAAGATAAGAATTTTTCGGCGTTAAAACGAATTGTTATCCTTTATATTGCGGCTGATCCGTCTATTTTAGAAGGGTCGGCCCTTTTTTTTGGACTAAAAATTTAAATATCATGATTCGACAATGACAAAAATCATGGTTATAATGGAATTGTAAGTGATTTCAAAAAATAGTTTATGGTATCGATAAAACATTTTAATGTAGAGAATGCTCTGACATTGTTCACATATCAGACATTATCCAGTATGATATGAGAAGGTTTTATGACTATATCATGGCTATTGGCCTCTTTACGGGTTATTCTTATTATCCAGCTTCATGAAAATGTTTTCATGAGGCCCAGCTCAGTATATTCCAGATAAAAAGGAGAGATGATGCATGACAGCTATCAAGGGTTTGGAAGGCATTGTAGCCACAACCTCCTCGATCAGCTCGATCGTTGATGGTGTTCTTACATATCGAGGCTATAACATCGATGACTTAGCAGAACATGCTAGTTTTGAAGAAGTGGCTTATTTGCTTTGGTTTGGAAAACTTCCAAATGCACAGGAATTACAATCGCTGCAGCAAGATTTGAGCGATTTCGCACCAATTCCGGATCAATTGATTGAACAAATCAAGCTTTATCCGCAAGATGCGAATACGATGGCTGCTCTTCGTTCCGCAGTATCTGCCCTAGCACTGTATGATGAGTCCGCAGATGATATGAGTAGCGAAGCTAATGAAAAGAAAGCGATTAAGCTACAAGCTCAATTGCCTACTATTGTTGCTGCTATCTCACGCGTTCGTCAGGGTAAGGAACCGATTGCTCCGAAAGCCGGCGTATCCATTGCCGAGAATTTCCTTTATATGCTTAGAGGCGAGCAACCAGATGAAACCTCGATTAAAGCTCTGGACCAAGCCCTTGTACTTCATGCTGATCATGAGCTAAATGCTTCTACATTTGCATCCCGTGTAACAGTGGCTACACTGTCCGATATTTACTCGGGTGTTACATCTGCCATTGGCGCGCTTAAAGGCCCGCTTCATGGTGGTGCTAACGAAGCGGTTATGAAAATGCTAAGCGAGATTGGTACCATCGATAAAGCGGAGTCTTATATCCAAGAGAAATTGGACAATCGCGAGAAAATCATGGGCTTTGGTCATCGAGTATATAAAAATGGAGATCCACGTGCAAAGCATCTGCAAAAAATGTCTCGTGAGCTCGGACATATGAAGGGTGACACAACCCTGTATGATATTTCCGTTCTGGTCGAAGAGACGGTAACCGGCCAGAAGGGCCTGAAGCCGAATGTTGATTTCTATTCTGCGTCCGTTTATACCCAACTTGGCATTGAGCATGAACTTTTCACCCCTATTTTTGCTATTAGCCGAGTATCGGGATGGACTGCACATATTCTGGAACAGTACGATGGCAACCGAATTATTCGTCCGCGTGCAGAGTACACAGGATTAACAGATCAACAATATATATCGATTGAACTTCGCTAATTAATTATCTTTCATGTACAATAGGGGCTGAGAAAATACTTGAGTGGCATATTGCCCGTCAAGTAGCTTTCTAAGTGCCCTTTCCCTGTGTTTGCATAGGGGGAAATAGAGATATCTACTAAATTCAAGGAGGAACTCATACTTATGAAACTAGAAAAATTCGCATTACCTACCGAAGGCGAGAAAATTACGATTGATAACGGCAAGCTGCAGGTGCCTAACAATCCGATCATTCCTTTTATTGAGGGCGACGGAACAGGCCGTGACATTTGGAGTGCATCCAAACGTGTACTTGATGCAGCTGTAGAGAAAGCTTATGGCGGTTCTAAAAGTATTGCTTGGTACGAAGTGTTTGCAGGAGAGAAGGCTTTTAATACATATGGAGAATGGCTCCCTAATGATACGCTTGAGGCAATTCGCGAGTATATCGTTGCGATCAAAGGTCCTCTTACAACACCAATCGGTGGTGGTATTCGTTCCCTGAACGTTGCTTTGCGCCAAGAACTTGATCTCTACACTTGCTTGCGCCCAGTACGCTACTTCGATGGCGTTCCATCGCCAGTAAAGCGTCCTGAACTGGTAGACATGGTTATCTTCCGTGAGAACACTGAAGATATTTATGCAGGAATCGAGTACAAAGAAGGTTCCGAAGAAGTTAAGAAAATGATTAAATTCCTTCAAGAAGAGATGGGTGCTAACAAAATCCGTTTCCCTGAAACTTCTGGTATTGGTATTAAGCCAGTTTCCTCGGAAGGTTCAAAACGTCTTGTACGCGCTGCTGTTGAATATGCAATCAAACATGACCGCAAGAGCGTAACGCTTGTTCACAAAGGTAACATCATGAAGTTTACAGAAGGTGCTTTCAAAAACTGGGGATACGAAGTTGCTGAGCAAGAGTTTGGCGATAAAGTGTTCACATGGGCACAGTACGATATCATCAAGGAAAAAGATGGCGTAGATGCAGCTAATGCAGCACAAAAAGCTGCTGAAGATGCAGGCAAAATCATCGTTAAAGATGCTATCGCTGACATTGCTCTGCAACAAGTGCTGACACGCCCTACTGATTTCGATGTGATTGCAACACTGAACCTGAATGGTGACTATCTGTCTGACGCTCTTGCAGCTCAAGTTGGTGGTATTGGTATCGCTCCTGGGGCGAATATCAACTACGTGACAGGCCATGCAATTTTTGAAGCTACTCACGGAACTGCTCCTAAGTATGCTGATAAAGACGTAGTTAACCCAGGTTCCGTTATCTTGTCCGGCGTAATGCTTCTTGAGCACCTGGGCTGGCAGGAAGCGGCTGACCTGATCTACAAAGGCATGGAGACTTCTATTAATAACAAGACTGTTACTTACGACTTTGCACGTTTGATGGAAGGCGCAACCGAAGTGAAATGCTCCGAGTTTGCGAACGAAATTATCAAAAACATGTAGGGGGGACAAAAACATCGTGGCAATTATCCGTAAAAAAATTACGGTAGTCGGTGCCGGCTTTACCGGAGCGACCACAGCACTTATGCTCGGACAAAAAGAGCTTGGTGATGTTGTTCTTTTGGATATCCCGCAACTAGAGAATCCAACAAAAGGTAAAGCTCTTGATATGATGGAAGCAAGCCCGGTACAAGGGTTTGATAGTAACATCGTTGGTACATCTAATTATGAGGATGTCGCCAGTTCCGATGTAGTCATTATTACAGCAGGCGTTGCACGTAAGCCCGGTATGAGCCGCGATGATCTTGTAAATACGAATGCGGGAATCGTGAAATCCGTGTGCGAAAACATAAAGAACTATGCCCCTAACTCCACGGTTATAGTGCTTAGTAACCCGGTGGATGCGATGACTTATGTGGCATATAATACTTTAGAGTTTCCAAAGAACCGTGTAATCGGCCAATCCGGTGTACTGGACACTGCACGTTTTTGTACATTTATTGCGCAAGAACTAAACGTATCTGTTGAAGATGTACGCGGGTTTGTTCTCGGTGGTCATGGGGATGACATGGTACCCCTCGTTCGTTACTCCAGTGTTGGAGGTATTCCAATTGACACACTGATTCCGGCTGAACGGATTCAGGAGATCGTAAAGCGTACCCGTGTTGGCGGAGGCGAGATTGTCAGTTTGCTTGGCAACGGAAGTGCTTATTATGCACCAGCTGCTTCTCTAGTACAGATGACCGAAGCGATCTTGAAGGATAAGAAACGAATCCTGCCAATCATCGCACTCCTAGAAGGTGAGTATGGCTATGACAATCTGTTCATGGGCGTTCCTGCAATCTTGGGAGGAGACGGTATTGAAAAAATATTCGAGCTGGAGTTGACTGCTGATGAACAAACGGCACTCGAAAAATCCGCTGAATCGGTCCGTAACGTAACTTCTGTGGTGAAATTGTAATATACTCCCACCCCTATATTTGTCGATTGAATGACAAAGCAATCCTGGTCTACTTTATAGAGCTGGGATTGCTTTTCTTTATGTGATTTGTTCAGTATAATAAGTTTCAGTGAATAGATGTAACAAATATCACACTATTAGGAATTGGAGGAATAATAAGATGGAGAAAATTTTCTTTCTGTTACATATGATTGGTACAGCAGCTCTTGGCTTCTACTTAATCTTGCCATTCATCGTAAGTGGTATTCAAAAATTGTCATTAAGTGCTAAAGAGGGCGGAATCAACACAGTTCGTGTGGCAAACCGTTTTGCTCAATATGGATTAGTTGTTCAGCTTATTACGGGTGGTTATATGATGTCAAAGGGTGACTACTCTGTACCTTGGATGATTATCGTCACTGTTCTGCTTCTCGCTATGTTTGCGATCGGAGGCATTATGGGCAAGCCGCTTAAGACTGCACTTGTTTCCATTCGTGAAAAGCGTGAGGTTACTGCTGAAGCAGCTAAGCTTCGTACATTCAGTATCATTCTGGCGATTCTCTTGATCGTAATGATTTATTTCATGGTTTATCCGATGTATAAATAATTTAGTTAACTTAAAGGTGTTCCATCAGCTATGAATGGCTGTTGGAGCATCTTTTTTTGCGTTATTTTTAGGAGGATTAATTGGAAACCCCAAGACTTCGTTTGAGGTTCGTTCGAATGTGGTAATTAACATAGCGTAAAGGTTCTGATTAATATGACCAAGCCTAAAGCATCCTAATAGGGAAGTAAGCTATGGAAAAAACAGAGATGAACTGACCTGAAAGGAGAAATGCAAAATGCCACAGGAAAAACAAATACTCCCCCCACAACATCAGGATCAACGACCTGGGATCGAGAGTGAAATGAATCCACTTCCGAAGTTTACATCCAGTGAATACAAAGCAGCCGGCAAGCTTGAAGGAAAGGTTGCTTTGATTACCGGAGGTGACAGCGGTATAGGTAGGGCTGTTGCGGTGACTTATGCTAAAGAAGGCGCCGATGTAGCTATTGTATATTTGAATGAGCATAAAGACGCGGAGGAAACGAAGCGTCAAGTTGAGCAGGAGGGGCGGAAATGCATCCTTATTGCTGGTGATATCGGTGATGATGCATTTTGTAGCGATTCCGTGAAAGAGACAATAAATCAACTGGGTAAACTGGATATTCTCGTTAACAATGCTGCCGAACAGCATCCTCAGAAAAAACTTGAGGATATTTCTAAGGAACAATTAGAGCGCACATTCCGTACGAACATTCTAGGGATGTTCTATATGACACAGGCCGCCATGCCTCATCTTGGCCAAGGAAGTGTGATTATTAATACAGCTTCAATTACTGCTTACCGGGGCAGCCCGGAATTGATTGATTATTCATCGACAAAAGGAGCGATTGTTTCCTTTACCCGATCACTGTCCATGAATGTCGCGGAAAAAGGGATACGAGTAAACGGAGTGGCACCTGGACCGATTTGGACTCCGCTTATCCCATCAACATTTACAGCTGAAGAGGTAAGCAAATTTGGTGCAAGTCAGCCAATGAAGCGTCCTGGTCAGCCAGAAGAATTGGCACCTGCGTATGTATATCTGGCTTCTTCTGACTCTTCTTATGTCAGTGGGCAGATTATCCATGTAAATGGCGGTGAAGTCATTAACGGGTAAGACGGTTAAGTCATTGTTGTGGGGAGCCGCTTAATCGCAGAAAGATTCTCACAGCAAAAAGACCCTGCTTTTCGCTCATAGCGAGAAGACAGGGTCTTTTTGTGAGTGATGGATTAAATCAACAAGAATCCTCGCGGCAGTATACCAGTATTGCGAATATCGCGAATCTGAGCAGCTGTAAGACGGAAGTTAGCACTAATTAAGGATTCGGCATCTTCTCCTCTAATAATATCACCTAAATCGGCGATGTTGGTGTTGCCACGAAATACTCTTACTTGGCCTCGGAAGTTAGGGCGTGAGAACAATACGTGAGTAGCATTGGGATTAGTAGAGAAGAATCGAAGACTTTCAATGTCACCAGAACGTCTCTCAAGGTTTCTAATTCCGAGGTTACCACGCAATACAAATCTTCTTCCCCGGTAATTTTCATCAGTGAACAATGTTAGCCGTGGGAAAACTTGCGAAATAGATACTTTTTGCATATTTGATCACCTCCCTTCCCAATTAATATATGTAAAGTGGATATCCATTGATTGGTTGAAAGATAGAGGAAGAGAGCTGATTTTTAATAGAATATATAAATTTTAAGTAAACCCTTTCATGAAGAATTCAGTATGATATGATAGAAATAAATACGCATTTACATAGCCTTATTTAACTTATGGTCATAAATGAAAGGGGTACGTAAACAGACATGAAGCATTTTGAAGAGAGTATATATCGACTCATCGTAGAAACCTCGACAAATCTTCCAGGAGATGTTCGTAGAGCAGTTAAACGCGGACGTGAAGCAGAGGATGCCGCTACTCGTGCTGGTTTGGCACTCGCAACGATTGCACAAAATATTGAGATGGCTGAGACTCAAGTTTCACCAATCTGTCAGGATACGGGCATGCCTACTTTTGTTGTACATACTCCTGTCGGTGCGAACCAAATTGAAATGAAGAAGGATATTTTCAATGCGGTGATCCGGGCGACCAAGGATGGCAAACTGCGTCCGAATTCTGTGGATTCACTTACTGGCAAGAACAGTGGTGATAACCTCGGTCCGGGTACACCGGTCATTCACTTTGAACAGTGGGAACAGGACTCGATAGATGTTCGGCTTATATTGAAAGGTGGAGGCTGTGAGAACAAGAATATTCAATACAGTCTGCCTACAGAGCTTGAAGGATTAGGTAAAGCAGGACGAGATCTGGACGGTATTCGTAAATGCATTTTGCATTCGGTTTATCAGGCTCAGGGTCAAGGTTGCAGTGCTGGCTTTATTGGTGTTGGTATCGGGGGAGACCGTACAACAGGTTATGAGCTTGCTAAACAGCAGCTATTCCGGCACATCGAAGATGTGAATCCGAATCCGGATTTGCAGAATCTTGAGAACTATATTTTAGAGAACGCGAATAAGCTTGGTATTGGCACAATGGGCTTTGGTGGAGAGGTAACCCTTCTCGGCTGCAAGGTTGGTGCGATGAACAGACTTCCAGCTAGTTTCTTTGTTTCAGTTGCATATAATTGCTGGGCATTCCGTCGTCAGGGTGTACTTATTGATGCAGATCATGGGGAGATCCAGGAATGGTTGTATGAAAGCGGTAGTGGGATGCGAATGACCGACACTGAGACGGAAGCTGTTACGGCTGCTTCATCGGAGTCATCTAGTGATGTTGAGGCTGGACGTGAAGGGAAAGAAATTGTCCTCCAAACGCCGATTAGTGAGGAGCAGATTCGCAGCCTTAGAGTGGGAGATGTAGTTGTTATTCGAGGAGAAATGCACACCGGCAGAGATGCTCTTCATAAATATTTGATGGACCATGATGCACCTTTGGATCTGAATGGCGCAGTTATTTATCATTGCGGCCCGGTTATGCTGAAGGATGAGGAAGGGTGGCATGTAAAGGCAGCAGGACCAACGACAAGTATCCGTGAAGAACCGTATCAAGGTGATATTTTGAAAAAGTTTGGTATTCGCGCGGTCATTGGTAAAGGTGGTATGGGACCTAAGACGCTTCAAGCTCTTCAGGAGCATGGCGGCGTATATTTGAATGCAATTGGCGGTGCTGCTCAGTATTACGCAGAGTGTATTAAAAATGTGAACGGCGTAGATTTCATGGAATTTGGAATCCCTGAAGCCATGTGGCATCTTGAAGTAGACGGTTTTGCTGCGATTGTAACCATGGATTCGCATGGTAACAGTCTGCATGCGGATGTTAGCAAAGACTCAGCAGCGAAACTTGAGATGTTCAAGGAACCTGTGTTTAGCTAGATTATCATCTGAGAACTTAATGGAATCTAAGCATTCTTCGACAATGGATGTCGGAGGGTGCTTTTTTTATGGAGATATCGTTGCAGATTAGGAAGATGAGGTTTATGATAAACAACAAACAAGAATCGAAGACCGCAGGGGGAGTAGCGTGAGAAAATTCGGATTGTCATTTGCAGCTTGGTTCGAGAAATATACCTTTCTACTGATACCCGGATCACTTGTGGCTGGCTGGTTCCTGTCAGAGCCGCTACTGCCATACATATCTTCAATTCCATACTTGTTCGGTTATATCACACTTGTGATGGCACTCGGTTGTGGTGTCTCACATTTGCGTGCGGTCATGAAGCGACCCTTGCCAGTGATCTTAACGCTGTTACTTGCTCATGCGGCAGCTCCGTTATTAGCTTACGGACTTGGAGAGTTGGTGTTTGGGCCCCACTCGGAATATACGACAGGACTTGTGCTGTTCGCGATAATACCTCTTGGTGTATCTTCTGTGTTATGGGTTGGAAGCTCAGGGGGAAGTGTGCCGTTTATTCTGTCCGTCGTTGTGCTGGACACGCTGCTCAGTCCATTGGTTGTTCCTGCTTTAATGGAGTTGTTCTTTGGTAAAGGTTCACTTTCATGGGACATGACAGCACTTGTTATTGACCTGCTTCAAATGGTCGTATTACCCACTGTCGTAGGTGTACTGTTGTATGAATTGTCGAAAGGAAGAGCGAAGGAATGGTCGGCGCCTGTCGCCCAGCCTCTATCGAAGATTGCTTTTATGCTAGTAGTGATGCTGAATGCGGCGGCAATTGCTCCACATGCAGCAGGTATGAAGCAGGAAATGATCGTCATTATACCTACTGTCATTGTTCTCATCTGCGTTTGTTATGGGCTAGGGTATTATGGCGTCTACTTGCTGCCTGAGCGAAATCGGGAGCTTCAGATTACACAGACCTATGCAGCCGGCATGCGGAATATTTCACTCGGGATGGTGCTCGCAACGGCTTATTTTACACCTCAAGCATCTGTACCTGTTGTATTATCTATTATGTTTCAACAACCAGCTGCCACGATTGTGCATGCGCTGTTCAGTAAATTCAATTCAGGACATAATACATCGTTAAAGGAAGAGATTGATGAAACCGTTTCGTAATCGACTTACGCTCATAATGATGATACTCATTGGATTATCGATGCTCGGCGCTGGATTGGCCATGGCAAATGTATTTAAAAGTTCTCATATTGAGCTGCAGGAAGAAAATATGGTTCGTGAGATTAGGTTGATCCAGGCAACCATGGAGTTTCCACCTCTAACCAAGGAACAGGCAGTCTCATATTATACTGAAAAATCTATGCAGTTCGAAACGTTGGCAGGTGCGAGAGTGACTTTTATTCAGAAAGATGGAACGGTCATCGGCGATTCCGAGAGCGATCCAACTTCTATGGATAATCATGCAGAGCGTGAAGAGATGCTGCAAGCAGAAATAGAAGGTGTTGGCCGTACAATACGATATAGCAGCACTCTAGGGGAAGATATGATCTATGTAGCAATTCCAGTAGAGCAAGGCAGTTTTGATGGGTATATCCGGCTGGCGATGAGCTTAAGTGAAGTGGATGAAAGCGTAAGACAAGGCTGGGTTGTAATGGGATGGGGACTAGTAGTTTTGTTTATTATTGCTGCATTTGTAAGCTATAGGGTCGCAGCTAGCTTAACCTCTCCTCTTGAAAAAATCACAAGTGTAGCTCGGCGAATCACGAGACAAGATTTTGACGCCCGTGTCCAGCTAAACCGTAAGGATGAGATCGGTCAACTATCTCTGGCGATTAATGCCATGGCAGATAGTCTCCAAACTCAGCTGAAAACAATTAGGGACAATGAGGATTTACTCCAAAGCGTGCTAAATAATATGACCGGCGGGATTGTAATGTTTAGTAATGATGGAACCATTGCACTCGTAAACCGGGCAGCGGAAGAAATGCTGGGGGTAAAGGCAGATTATGTAACGGGGAAGAGTTATAGAGAATTGCGCCAGCATTATGAATTGACGAAGCTTATCGAAGAAGGATTGGAGCACCGAACGAATTTCCGTGAAGAACGCAGTCTGTACTTTCCAGTTGAATCGATTGTGCGTTTAGACGGGGTGACCATGATGCAGGATGATGGATCTTACCGTGGAATGCTGTTTTTACTTCAGGATGTCACGGATATTCGGCGATTGGAAGGGATGCGAAGCGAGTTTGTGGCGAATGTATCCCATGAGCTGAAGACACCACTAGCTGCAGTGAAGGGGTTTGCAGAAACGCTTCTTGGTGGTGTGGAGGATGAGAAAACTTCCCGATCCTTCCTGCAGATTATTTATGATGAATCGGAGCGTCTAAATCGATTGATTCGGGACATTCTTGAGCTGTCCAAGATTGAGTCCAAGCGAATTGCGACGGAATACTCACCGATTCATTTATCCACATTCTTCGAATCCTTGATTGAGTTTATGAAGCCTGCGGCTGATAAGAAACAGATCAGTCTGCTTACGCAAGTACCGGAAGAACTGTTCATGGAGGGTGATGAGGATAAGCTGAGACAAATATTTACGAACCTTCTGTCCAATGCAATTAACTATACTCAAGAAGGTGGAAGAGTGCAGCTCATCGTAAGAGAAAAACAGGTGAAGGAACACGGAGATACAGTCGAGTTTATTGTACAAGATTCTGGGATCGGGATTCCGAAAAAGGATCTGCCGCGGATCTTTGAACGATTCTATCGTGTCAATAAGTCACGCTCTCGAAGCTCAGGTGGTACAGGACTTGGCTTATCCATTGTCAAACATCTGGTTGACCTTCATCATGGTTCCATTAAGGTGGAAAGTGAGCTTGGACTCGGTAGTTCTTTCATTATTGAGTTGCCTTTACTTCAGGAAAATGATTAAAACTAACGACTATCATTTAACATAGAGATAACATTCCGTTGATATACTGATACAAGGTTTAAAAAAACTATGGATTTAAGGGCGGGGTTAACATGGCTCAACGATTGCTTGTAATTGAGGATGAACCGACACTTTCACGGCTTTTGTCATACAATTTGACACAGGAAGGCTTTGATGTCACCGTGGAGGAACACGGAACGGCCGGATACGACCGGGCATGTGAGCAGTCCTTTGATCTGATTTTACTAGATGTTATGCTTCCAGGGATGAACGGGTTTACGATTCTGGAAAAGCTACGGGCACAAGGGATAAAGACACCGATCATTATTCTTACCGCTAAGAATGCGGAGGAAGAAGTTGTACAGGGTCTTAAAATGGGGGCTGACGATTATATTACAAAGCCTTTCGGTGTATCGGAGCTGCTTGCTAGGGTTACAGCCGTCATGCGAAGAGTTTCTGGCCATGTTGAGGAAGTGAAGGAAACTGAAAAACCGAGCAATGTGATTATATTAGGGCAACTCGAGATATACCCGGATAAATACGAAGTTCGGCTCGGTGGACAGAATATCAATCTTCGACCGAAAGAGTTTGAGGTATTGTTATATTTGGCTAGAAAGCCTGGGGTGGTTCTCACTCGGGATGATCTTATGAACGTTGTCTGGGGATTTGACTACATCGGTGGCCAGCGCACGGTTGATGTTCATGTCAGCTCTCTTCGAAAGAAATTAGAGTTAGATCCCGAGTCAGTTTTTATTGATTCCATTCGAGGTGTAGGTTATAAATTAGTCGTGAATCCTAAAAAAGGCGCTCATCATTTAACATAAAATGATGAGCGTTTTTTTTGTGTATTTAGCCGTATAAGCAGAATAATTTTCGTGTTTACATTTACTTCATAGTTCCAATACATTCCGTTAATACTAGTTCGATAAGATGCGTCTTAAGAACTAGATAAAGGAGTGGAGCTGCATGACACTGCTTCAGCTTAGGACATACGACGCGTTGAAATCTGTTGATGAAATGGAAAAAGAGTCATTCTCTCAGAAGAGAGAACCAATTTCTGTACGTTTTTTAAGTAGGCCTGTTCCGATAATCGGACAGGAAGAGACGTGCGGCGAAGTGAGGGACATGTTTAAGAGGGATTCTGAAGCTCCATGTATCGTATATTGCCGAGAGTCAGGAAATCCAGAGGGACTCATCATGCGAGAGGCTTTCTATAGCCGGATGAGTGGAAGATTCTCAAGAGAAATATATAATCAAAGGCCTGCTTCTTATATCGCAGATATGAATCCAATGCTTATGGATATCTCTGAGCCGATGTCGAAGCTTTTACAGAAAGCGCTGGAGCGTTCTGAATCACGATTCTATGATTGTGTGCTTTTAACTGAGCATGAAAAGCTGATCGGGGTTCTTACGGTAAAAGATTTATTGCAGCTATCCACGATTCTGCAACAGGAAGCAGAGAATAAGCGGGAGTATATTCTGGGTGAAACCCAGCGACATACACATGAAATCGAGGGGGCTTTAAGCCAAGTTGCTGAGGCAGCAGAGATTACACGAATGAAATGTGAACGAATAGAGGAATGGTCACAGACCGGTAGAAGGAGCCTTGAGCAGGTAAGCACGTCCTATATCGGATTGGTGAACGGAATGGAAGAGAGGGCGAGCTTTGTTTCAGAGCTACTCAAGAATGCTCAGAAAATTTCTTCGATCACGAGACAGATTGCCGAGCTTGCAGATCATAGCGGTCTCCTTGCAATTAATGCTTCAATTGAGGCTGCACACGCGGGTCAACACGGAAAGGGATTTCAGATCGTAGCAGGAGAGGTCCAATCTTTATCCAAGCAGACTAGGAGCTTGTCCGCAGATATTTCTCATCTTCTCGTACATATTCAACATCTTGTCAAAGAAACAGCTGAGGCTACCGATGCCAGCCTTCGGGAGATTCGTGATTGTGAGAGCATTGTTGCCGAAGGAGGCTTGATGTTTGTCAAGATGGAACAAGCCGCCCTGGAGGCTCTGGATGCCGGAAGCCAGGTACATGCTCAGGCAGATGAAGCGGCCGACCTTGTGAAGAGGGTTAGACAAGAATTGTCTGGTTTGAACATCAACTTATCTGTTGATTCGAATACTAGCCTTGAGTCTAGAAATCTCGTAAATTGTTTATGATTTTACACAGAGTTTACATTTCTCTAAAACTGAAATTACATTTGGGGATTAAGATGGTTATTGTAAATAGAAAAACAAGAGACCAGATTTTAAGGAGTGGATAAGTTTGTTTAAAAACAGGGGTCGTAAATCTGCAGGAATTCTCGTATTGATCATGATGCTTAGCACGGTTCTCGCAGCTTGCGGAGGCGGAGATAAGAATGCAGAAGGCGAAAACGCTAATGGTGGCTCAGCTGCTCTATCTGGAACGATTGAAGTTGATGGCTCAAGCACGGTACATCCGATGACTGAAGCAATCGCTGAAGAGTTCGGTGCCGAGAATAAAGACGTTCGCGTTCCAATCGGTACAGGTGGAACGGGTGCAGGCTTTAAACGTTTCATCGCTGGCGAAATTGCAATTACAAACGCATCCCGTCCTATTAAAGAAAAAGAAGCTGCGGAAGCGAAAGAAAAAGGCGTTGAATATCACGAAGTTAAGGTAGCCTATGACGGCCTTGCTGTTGTTGTTAATCCTGAGAACGACTTTATCGACAAGTTGACAATCGAAGAGCTTAAGAAGATATATGAACCAGATAGCAAAGTGAAAACATGGGCTGATGTACGTGAGGGATGGCCTGCAGAAGAAATCAAGATTTACTCTCCAGGTACAGATCACGGAACATTTGACTATTTTACAGAAGTAATTAATGGTGAGGCTCAAGTAAGCCGTAACGATAAACAGATTACATTCAGTGCAGACACGAATGCGATTGTGCAAGGTGTGGCTGGCGACAAGCAATCAATCGGGTACTTCGGTTTCTCCTTCTATGAAGAGAATCAAGATAAGTTGAAACTCGTTCCAATTGATAACGGAACAGCAACTGTAACACCAGATGCAGAAACAATTAAAGATAACAGCTACTCTCCATTGTCCCGTCCTCTATATGTCTATGTGAGTGACAAGGAATTGGAACGTCCAGAAGTGAAAGCTTTCATGGACTTCTATCTAGACAATGCAGGTGCACTGGCAAGTGAGGTTGGATTCGTTGCACTTCCAGACGAAGAATATCAGACAGAAAAAGATAAACTGGCTCAATAAGTCAAGGGACATTCCCCAGTGACGTTATAGAAAGGGAAGAGGAGAATGAATAAAACATCATCCGTGGCGGGAAGTTCCGGAAAGATGACATTTCAAAGAAGCAAAACGCGGATATCCGATAAAATCATCCCGATTTTTCTAGGATTGTGCGCAGTGCTTTCGGTCTTCACCACCATCGGTATTGTATACACACTTCTACAGGAATCCATCATCTTCTTTAAGGAAGTACCGGTTTGGGACTTCTTGACAGGAACGGTATGGAGCCCTATTCTCTCCCCTAAAGAATTCGGCGTGCTGCCCCTACTGGGCGGCACATTGCTGATTACAGGCATTGCGATTTTATTCGCAGTGCCTATCGGCTTGGCGTCCGCTATTTATCTGAATGAATACGCGCCTGCCCGAGTTCGGGGAGTTGTTAAACCAGTTCTGGAGATTCTAGCTGGTGTACCAACGATTGTGTATGGTTACTTTGCGTTAGAGACAGTTACACCTTTGTTACAAAAGATTTTCCCGAATATGGGCATCTTCAACGCACTAAGTGCGGGTATTGTGGTAGGTATCATGGTACTGCCTATGATTTCATCACTTAGTGAAGATGCAATGAGAGCCGTTCCGAAGAGCCTCCGGCACGGAGCTTATGCACTGGGTGCCACTAGGTTTGAAGTAGCTCTCAAAATTGTGCTGCCAGCAGCGATGTCTGGCGTTGTTTCTTCGTTCGTGCTGGCATTCTCGCGCGCAATCGGTGAGACGATGATCGTTACCGTTGCAGCTGGGGCCACACCACAACTGACGGCTAATCCGCTGAATAGTATTCAGACAATGACCTCTTATATTGTTCAGGTCAGCAGTGGGGATGTTCCGCGGGGAACGGTTGAATATGGAACAATTTTTGCCGTAGGTCTGACATTGTTTGTCATTACCTTTTTGCTTAACATCTTGGCGCAGTGGGTTGCTCGCCGCTTCAGGGAGGAATACTAGATGGAATCTATGAATCTGGGCGAAACCAAAGGTATTACAAGGAGACGCCGCGGCGACCGCATCCTGCACCTTGTTTTTCTCGTATGCACAAGTATTGGTATAGTAGCCTTGATGGCTTTAATCATATCGATCTTAATGGATGGTCTTCACAGATTATCACCAGAGATTTTTACGAACTATCCATCGCGTAGAGCGGAACGGGCAGGAATGAAGTCACCGATTGTAGGCACAATCTATATGCTTCTGTTGATGGCTCCCTTATCCTTTATCCTTGGGGTGGGCGCCGCAATATTCCTGGAAGAGTATGCAGGGAAAAGCCGTTGGGTGCGTTTAATCCAGCTTAATATCAGCACACTCGCAGGCGTTCCTTCTATTATATATGGTATTCTTGGACTTGCGATTTTTGTACGGGGAATGGGATTGGGAAGAAGCCTGCTGTCAGGTGCCTTGACCATGACGCTGCTTGTTCTTCCGATCATTATTGTTTCTGCACAAGAGGCGCTTCGCGCCGTACCGAAAAACCGACGAGATGGTTCTTACGCGCTCGGTGCAACGAAATGGCAAACGGTCTCGAAATCGGTTCTACCATCTGCAATGCCGGGCATTATGACAGGTGTTATTCTGGCACTTTCCCGGGCGATTGGGGAAACTGCACCACTGATCATGATTGGTGCACTGACATACGTTGCCTTTTTGCCGGAAAATCTACTGGATTCATTCACGGTCATGCCGATTCAAATATTCAACTGGGTATCAAGACCAAGTGAAGAATTCCATGATCTAGCTGCCTCGGGTATCATCTTGCTGTTAATCATGTTGTTCATCATGAACCTGACTGCCATTTGGCTGCGGAACAAATACCAGAAGAACACCTAAGACTTGACTGAATCAGCCATATTCATAACGTGAATGTTCAGAAGAAGGAGACATGATTATTCTATGGAAGCTATCATTAAAATTAAGAAATTGAATTTATATTACGACACCTATCATGCGCTAAAAAATGTGGATCTAGATATTCCTGAGAAGACCGTAACTGCCTTTATCGGTCCGTCAGGTTGTGGTAAATCAACATTGCTGCGTACACTTAATCGGATGAACGATATGATTCCGGCTACTCGTATCGAAGGTAGTGTAAAGATCGGCGGCACGGAAATTTACAGCGAGGAGGTTCATGTGGAAGCCCTTCGTAAACAGGTCGGCATGGTGTTCCAGCAGCCGAATCCTTTTCCGAAATCGATCTATGACAATATCGCTTATGGACCGCGTTTGCACGGTATTCGCAACAAGTCTGAGCTTGATGGAATCGTAGAACAAAGTTTAAAACAGGCAGCATTATGGGATGAAGTGAAAGACTACTTGAAACGGTCTGCATTCAGCCTATCCGGAGGACAGCAGCAGCGTTTGTGCATCGCACGTGCCCTTGCGGTTCAGCCTGATATTCTACTGATGGACGAAGCAACCTCTGCCTTGGACCCGATCTCTACCTTGAAAATTGAGGAATTAGTCCAGGAGCTGAAAAGTAAATATACGATAGTAATGGTAACCCACAACATGCATCAGGCTGCAAGGATATCAGGGCGTACAGTATTCTTCCTAAATGGTGAAGTGATTGAATCTGCAGATACAGATGTGTTGTTCTCAACACCTTCTGATGCACGGACAGAGGATTATATTTCTGGTCGATTCGGTTAATGATTTGTTAAAAATTACGTATTGGAGGGGCAAGATAACATGATCCGGAGAATTGAGTTTGATCAACAGCTTGATGAACTGAAATCATTATTGAGGGATATGAGTAAGCATACGGAAGAGGCTTTGACAGCGGCTGTGTCATCTCTTCAAACATTGGATACGGATAAAGCTCAAAATGTGGTTAAGCTCGATGCCGAGCTGAATGCTATGGAAGAGCAGATTATGGATATCGGGTCCCGCCTTATTCTAACACAGCAGCCTGTAGCGAAGGATCTGCGCCGTATCTTGGTTGCATTTCGAATTGCGAGCGACCTAGAGCGAATGGGTGATCTAGCTCGTGATGTCGCGAAAGTTACGATTCGATTGCAAGGTCAGAAGCTGATCAAGCCGCTCGTGGATATTCCGCGTATGGCTGAACTGGTAATATCCATGATATCGGAATCCATTGAGTCGTATTTAACTGAAAATACGGATCTAGCTTACAAAATGGCACAGGATGACGATCAGATAGACCAGCTGTACAGCGTCATACTTCATGACTTGTTCTCTCATCTGACAGGTGACCGGGAGGCTGCCAATCAAGCAATGCTGTTAGTGATGGTCGGACGATACATCGAACGGATTGCTGATCACGCAACAAACATTGGGGAGAGTACCGTATACCTAGTAACGGGTCATCGTCCTGACCTCAACCAATAAAGTCTTAATGAGCGCTGGCGTAAGCCAGCGTTTTTTTGTGGGGAAATACGTAGAATATAGGGATGAATTAAGATTTATCCGATGAATATACAAGGGGATGGTCCTCGGTCTTCGGTTTTCAGGGGAACCTATGTTATCATGTGGGAAGGAAGTTATAAAGGGGTAGGTGCCTGAATGGACAAGTTGATTGTAATTGATGGAAATAACATTATTTATCGTGCATTTTTTGCGATGCCTCCACTTACGAATGCGAGTGGGCAGCAGACCAACGCAGTCTATGGATTTACGACAATGCTGCTTCGTCTTATTGACGAGCATAAGCCTACACATATGATGGTTGCTTTTGATGCGGGGAAAGAGACGTTCCGACATGCAGATTTTCAGGATTATAAAGGGAAACGGGAGAAAACACCGCCGGAGTTGTCCGGACAGTTCCCACTTTTGAAAGAGTTGCTGCAGGGACTCGGGGTGGCTCAATTCGAGATCAGTGGGTATGAAGCGGATGATATTATCGGCACGATTACCCGATTAGCTGATGAAGAAGGACGAAAGGTCATGGTTGTTTCCGGGGATAAGGATATGCTTCAACTAGCCTCTGAGCATGTCGAAATTGCGATGGTTCGTAAAGGGGTAACGGAAATCGAGACATACGGTCCGCCGCAAATTCAGGAACGATATGGCCTTACACCAGAACAAATTATCGATTTGAAAGGCTTGATGGGCGATGCATCCGATAATATTCCAGGTGTGCCGGGTGTAGGTGAGAAAACAGCGCTCAAGCTGCTTCATGAATTCGGATCGGTTGAACAGGTCTTGGAGCGTTCGGGCGAACTAAAAGGTAAAATGAAAGAAAAAATTGAAGATAACGCGGAATCCGCTATTCTCAGTAAGAAGCTCGCGACGATCTTTCGAGAGGTTCCTCTTACACAGTCATGGTCGGATATGCAGTTTGATGGCCTGAATCAGGAAACCGCCGGTCCTGCACTTGCGAAGCTGGAATTCAAATCGCTACTAGAACGCCTTAATCTTAATGCCGGAGGGAATGGTTCGGCAGAGCAGACGCAGCCACAAGCCGAGATTGAAGTTGTAACCGTAGATGCAGATTTATTACCGAAGGTAGCTGAGATCTTGGAACAGGTACAATTCATGCATGTTGAGACTCATGGAGATAATCCACATCATGCGAGTGTGACTGGAATTGTACTTGCAGCGGAAGGTCTTCATTATTATGTCCCATTTGAAGTGCTCAAAGAAGATGGAGCAGAACCGATTCGAAACTGGCTGGCAGATAACAATGTGCCTAAACGGGGATATGATCTCCATCGGATTGATCTGGCACTGCACTGGCAGGGAATTGCTTTTGCTGGCGCTTCCTTTGATGTTCATCTGGCAGCGTATTTGCTGGATCCTACGGATTCGAACCAGACACTTAGTGGTTTAGCAGCAAAATATGGTCTCTCTTTCCTTCCTTCTGATGAAGAGGTGTTTGGTAAAGGGGCAAAGTATAAAATTCCGGATGTAGAAACGCTCAGTAAACATCTGGCGCGGAAATGTGAAGCGATAGCCAAAATTATACCGCTGCAGGAGCAGGAACTGACAAGTAATGAAATGCTGCCGCTCTTCCATGATCTCGAAATGCCACTTTCCCGAATTCTTGCTGACATGGAGAAGCAGGGAATAGCGGTTAATGTGGAGGATTTGAAGCAGCTTGGCCGTGAATTCGAAGAGCAGATCAAAGCGCTTGTTGAGAAAATATATGAGATTGCAGGAACGGAATTCAACTTGAATTCACCGAAACAGTTAGGTGAGATATTGTTCGTAAAACTGGAACTTCCGGTTATTAAAAAAACGAAGACTGGATATTCTACCGATGCGGAAGTGCTTGAGAAGCTTGCGCCGTATCATGAAATTGTACAGCATATTCTTAATTATCGTACACTTGCCAAATTGCAGTCCACTTATGTAGAAGGTTTGCTTAAAGAGATCTCAGATGAAACAGGCAAAGTGCATACGTACTATCGTCAGACGATTGCAGCGACAGGAAGGCTTAGCAGTCAATTTCCGAACCTTCAGAACATTCCGATCCGTTTGGAGGAAGGGCGCAAGCTCCGTAAAGTATTCGTTCCTTCGGAGCCAGGTTGGTCCATTCTTGCTGCGGACTATTCCCAGATTGAACTGCGTGTGCTGGCACATATTTCGGACGACGATCGCCTTAAAGAAGCGTTCCTGCACGATATGGACATACATACCAAGACTGCAATGGACGTATTTGGGGTAAGTGAGGAAGAAGTGGACTCAAATATGCGTCGTTCGGCTAAAGCCGTTAACTTTGGTATTGTGTATGGAATCAGTGACTACGGTTTGTCTCAAAACTTGAATATTACAAGAAAAGAGGCAGCTAAGTTTATCGATCAGTACTTTGAGGTATATCAAGGTGTTCGCCGTTATATGGATGAGATTGTGAAGCAGGCAAAGCAGGATGGTTATGTAAAAACACTGCTCGAACGCAGACGTTATTTGCCTGAAATTAATGCAAGCAACTTTAATCTCAGATCATTTGCTGAACGGACAGCAATGAATACGCCAATCCAAGGTACGGCAGCAGATGTCATTAAATTGGCTATGGTTCATATGGATAAAGCGCTGAACGAGCGACAGCTGAAAAGCCGTATGCTGCTTCAGGTACATGATGAATTGGTGTTTGAGGTTCCTGAAGAAGAGATGGAAACAATGAAAGCACTTGTTCCGGAAGTGATGGGCAATGCATTGAAGCTGGCTGTTCCTTTAAAAGCGGAAGTGAGCTACGGCGAGAACTGGTACGAGGCGAAGTAAGTTAGCTGGAATTCTTTTTCCAAAAACCGTGATGCAGCAAACGCTTCGTATCCGGTATAATAGGGTAGAGGTGAAGACATCATGCCGGAATTACCGGAAGTAGAAACGGTTAAAAGAACATTAAATCAACTGATTAAAGGAAAACATATAGATCGTGTCACTGTTAATTTACCGCGAATTATACAGCGACCTGACGATGCCGAAGCATTTGCTTTCATGCTCCAAGGCCATACCATCGAGGGGGTTGAAAGACGAGGCAAGTTTCTAAGAATCAAGCTGGACGGTTTAGTGCTTGTCTCCCACCTTCGGATGGAGGGGCGGTATGGCCTATACTCCTCTGATGAACCAGTAGAGAAGCATACACATGTTATTTTCCATTTTGATGATGGAACCGAATTGCGTTATAAGGATGTTCGTCAGTTCGGAACGATGCATCTATTCGCTTCAGGTGAGGAATTTAACAATCCTCCGCTTTCCAAGCTGGGCTTTGAACCGCTAGATGATACGTTTACGCTTGGGGAGTTCAAGAATATTATTAGCGGGAAAAAGACAAAGATCAAGGTTGTCTTGCTAAATCAGGCATACGTTGTTGGAATCGGTAATATTTATGTAGATGAGGCACTTTTCCGTGCGGGAATTCATCCCGAAAGGACGGCCAATTCACTAAATGATGCTGAATTAGAGTCTCTATATCACGCTATAATCGATACGCTGTCAGAGGCTGTTGAAGCTGGTGGATCGTCGATTAAATCTTATGTTAACGGGCAAGGAGAAATGGGCATGTTCCAGCATAGCCTGCGTATATACGGCCGGAAGAACGAGCCTTGCCACAACTGTGGCTTGCCTGTTGAGAAGACGGTTGTAGGCGGCCGAGGAACCCATTTCTGTCCACGTTGTCAACAACTTAAGCGCAAATAATAGGCGTGCACCCATCCTATCCTCTATCCATATACTATCGTACTTGGAGAACTAGCCGAAGACGTATGAACAAATTATACGCTTCTGGGCCGGAGGAGGGAAAAGGGTGCTCGGTCTAATTTTTGCACCAGTACTGCTGGCGATGGCACTAAGCTTGGATAGCTTTGGAGCTGGCGTTACATATGGGCTGCGTAAAACGAAAATCCCGTTATTGTCGGTATTCATTATTTCGGTATGTTCGGGTCTAGTACTCGGTATATCAATGCAAGCAGGGGCACTGCTTCAGCGTGTATTCTCACCTTCAATCGCTTCGATGTTAGGTGCGATCATTCTTATCGCTCTGGGAGGCTGGTCCGTTATCCAGCATATCCGTTCTTCACGTGAGCAAGTGGGTGAGCCTGAACAGATACCGCAACTAATACGTAAAACCGAACTTACAGAACATGTTGAAGGAACAGGTGAACAGCGACATACGGCTGTATTCTCATTAGAAATCCGTAAGCTCGGGCTTGTTATTCAAATATTGCGAAGTCCTTCTCGTGCAGATATGGATGACTCCGGTAGTATATCGTCGTGGGAGGCCATGTGGCTTGGTATCGCGTTATCTCTCGATGCCTTTGGTGCCGGGCTGGGCGCTGCGATGCTTGGATTCTCTCCATTACTGACTGCTGGAGTAGTCGCACTTTTTAGTGGAGTGTTTCTCGTGCTCGGTATGAGAACCGGGTTTCGGGTCGCTTCTAAAGGCGGTATGAGGTACATCTCGTATCTGCCAGCGTTATTATTAATCTTCATGGGTATAATGAAGCTGTTATGAGGTGAAAACATGAATATCGGTTTAACCGGGGGAATTGCGACAGGAAAGAGCACCGTGTCCTCCATGCTAATCCGGAAGGGAGCGCTTCTCGTCGATGCAGATATCATTGCTCGGGAGGTAATGCTCCCGGGTCATCCGGTGTTGGCAGAGGTGGCCGCACACTTTGGACAAGATATCATACTGGCAGATGGACAATTGGACAGGAAGAGGCTTGGAGAGATTATTTTTAATAATCATGAAGAGCGGCTTGCGTTAAATCGGATCACGCATCCTGCCATTCGCCAAGAGATTCGGAAACAGATGGCTGAGCATGAGGCAGCATATCCAGAACGGCTGGTCGTCGTGGATATTCCATTGTTGTACGAGTCGGAACTGCAGTCTCTTTTTGAGAAGGTTATTGTTGTTTATGTACCAAGAGAAAAGCAGCTTCAGCGTCTTATGGAACGAGATGATATTACGAAAGAGCGGGCTGAAGCCCGGTTGAACAGCCAGATGGATATTGAGCAGAAGAAGCAAATCGCAGATTATGTAATAGACAACAGTGGAACCATAGAAGAGACAAGCAAGCAGGTGGACAAGCTATGGAACAGGTTGTTTGAATTATGAAATTGGGATGGCTACGAAAAAAACGTGTTCTTCTGCCTCTGCTGATATCTTTTATCGCGGTACTCTTCTTAAATAACGTCTGGATGACATGGATTTATCCGATTTATTATAAAGAACAAATTAGGAAGCATTCTATTCATTATGAGGTTGATCCATTTCTTGTGGCTTCCATTATCCGTGTAGAAACAAACTATAAACCGGGTAAAGAGTCCAAGGTAGGAGCGCTAGGTATCATGCAGCTTATGCCTGATACAGCGCAATGGGCGATGGAAATGGCCAATCTGCCTACGGTGACCCTAGATGACCTTAAACATGAAGCGGATGCCAACATCCAGCTTGGTACTTGGTACATCAAGAAGCTTCATGAACAAATGGATGGAAATCCGATTGCTGCGATTGCTGCCTATAATGCTGGGCCAGGAAATGTTCGAAGCTGGATGAAAAAAGGACTATGGGACGGAACGTATGAGAACGTTAAAGACATCCCGGTTGGTGAAACCCGCCACTATGTACAAAGGGTCGTTTATTATTATAATCAATATACCGAGGTATATGATCATTTCTAATATTAAAAAGAGCGTTGGAGGGCTTGAATGATCAAGCCGCCCAACACTCTTTTGGATAAAGAATTAATTATTGACCGGAATATTGTCCAGCCAGTTGTTGCTCGGCCAGGGTTACCAGACGTTTGGTAATGTACCCCCCGATCGAACCGTTCTCGTAAGAAGTCATGTTACCTTGGTAACCGTCTTGTGGAATGCTGATGCCTAGTTCTTGAGCAACCTCATATTTCATTTGCTCCAGGGCACCGTTTGCACGAGGTACTACCAGGTTGTTAGAGCTTTTGCTTCCTTGTCCCATATCTGTTCACCTCCTTGAGTTGGTAAAAGTATTATGTCTCGGAATTGCAATCTTCATAACAACCAACCATACTACATTTTCTGGAAATTAGTTTGAAGACAATTAGATTAGTTCATTCGAAGGAAGTGATTAAGTTTTATGAAATGTCCATACTGCAGTCATGCTGGAACGAAGGTGCTTGATTCGCGTCCCGCTAATGAGAACAAGTCCATCCGCCGCCGTAGAGAATGCGAGCTGTGCAGTCGTCGTTTTACTACATTTGAGATGGTGGAG
This sequence comes from Paenibacillus sp. GCM10028914, assembly GCF_042666275.1. Classification (NCBI taxonomy): domain Bacteria; kingdom Bacillati; phylum Bacillota; class Bacilli; order Caryophanales; family Paenibacillaceae; genus Paenibacillus; species Paenibacillus sp. GCM10028914. The sequence goes on along the minus strand of NZ_JBHTFO010000017.1, from coordinate 298,357 downwards.
GAGACCCCGCTCATGGTCATTAAGAAAGATGGTAGCCGTGAGGAGTTCAGTCGGGAGAAAGTGCTGCGCGGATTAATCCGTGCTTGCGAGAAGAGACCTGTATCCGTGGATCAGCTGGATATGATCGTCTCCGAGGTGGAAAGTTCGCTTCGTAAGACAGCTGCTGCTGAGGTGGAGAGCCGCCAGATCGGTGAGCTTTTGATGGAACAACTGTACACGGTGGATGAAGTAGCCTATGTACGTTTCGCTTCCGTGTACCGCCAATTCAAAGACATCAACATGTTTATGAAAGAGCTAAAGGGTCTGCTGTCCAAAGACGCATTGCCTGACACAAATGGCTAATGTGTTCAACACCAGCACCCTTTAGGGAAAGGAGTCCTCATGGAATGGAGGGCTTTTTTTGTGTCTTAAATTGTGGTTGCACGTCATAAAATGCTGTGATATATTATTAAAGTACTGTTTTGAAAGAAACCTATATGTTATGGGGCCTTAGCTCAGCTGGGAGAGCGCATCGCTGGCAGCGATGAGGTCAGGGGTTCGATCCCCCTAGGCTCCACCAAAACAATAATTCAAACCACTTCTGTTGAGGTGGTTTTTTTGTTTTGGTGGATTGCCTAGGAGTGATGAACCCCTATGGGTCCGCCCGCGCTGACGGAGTGGATGAAGAAGCTTCTTAGAATTTGCCTCACGGAGGAGCACGGCGTCTGAATTTACCACTAAAGTATGCGGAGGATCGGCATCGTCAGCATACAATCGAGATTCATACATCCCCCTATGGGCTCGATCTTCATAATGCGCCAACATTGCTTGACAAAGGTACACGATTATTTGATCATATTAGTCAGGGAAGTGTCACTCTCGAATCAAATGAAGTAATCGAGGGAACGGGTATTATCCATGTTAAATATGCTGTGATTAAATGAATGAATTGAGTATGCTGTTGAACATATTTTTATAGGTGAAGAAAAAAGGGAACTAAGGAGGTAGTTACATGGTAGATGCATATACTAACAAAAGAATTGATACTGCTTCAAGAGTCATTAAGGCATCAGCACAAGTAATTTATCAGGCAATGTTGAAACCAGAAGCGCTCATTTTATGGCTTCCACCAGAAGGAATGTCTGCTCAAATCGATACATTTGATGCAAGGGAAGGCGGCGTTTATAATATGACTCTTATCTACGAAGGGGATGAAGAGATACAGGGAAAAACCTCAGAAAATAAAGATGTCACTGAAGGAGAATTTTTGGAGCTAATTCCAGATGAACGAATTGTTAAAACAGTTCATTTTCATTCAGAGGACACGCGATTCTCTGGTGAGATGATCCAAAAATGGCTACTAGAAGCCCATCCAGAAGGAACAAAAGTGACTGTCATTTGTGAGGATGTCCCTGAAGGGATACGAAAAGAAGATCATGACGTTGGTTTACGATCCACGTTGGAGAACCTTGCAATATTTACTGAGTGATAAAAGACTTTTTGTTAGAGTACATTTGACTAATTGAGGATTAAACTGATGGTGTGTAAATGAACATCCGTGGTAGAGCGCATCGCTGGCAGCGATGAGTTCAGGGGTTCGATCCCCCTAGGCTTGATAGAAGAAAACCCTTGAGGAATCAAGGGTTTTCTTGATGTTTTTTCAAGGATAATATGATATTGATGTTCGTCAATAATCAGGCTGAAAATTCTTGCGAAGACCAAAGGCTTGGATTATGACGTTGTCATCAACTGGCAAGTGGATCAAACGTAATACTATGTTTACGTTATATAAGTAATAGAAACGAAAGCTTAACTCCTCCCGTAGCCGTATGCACAGTTACGGGAGGTTATTTTACTGTAAAAAATAACGCAACACGTCGACGGGCGCCACGCTTATATTGTTGAAAGAAGTTTGCTGACATTCCACATCATAGAGAACCGCTCCTAGAAGGTTTCTTAGATTTTGCTCATTCCCCTCAGTGGTATAATCTGGTATGATAAATTTTGTTTTTATTTGACAATGTTCAACATATTTCATCACCATTCTACACGGACACAGAAGAGACGGGGGAAACATCATGCAAGGAAGGCAACTAGAAATTAGGTCAGGGAGAGCAGCGTGGCTGCTTAAAATGGTGTTAGCATTGGCTATTATGGTGCTTGGCCTAACGCCCTTCAACACAGATGAAGCACAGGCGGCCAGCGTCTGGACAGTATACAAGGAAGCGCAGAAGCTGGAGGCCAAGGGTAAGTATAACGAGGCAATAGCCAAATACAAGCGGATTGGACCGACATTTATAAAGGATAAAGAATTCGGTAATGCTGCTCAGATATACCGCCGGATCGGCGACTGTTATAAAGGGCTGAAGCAGTACGACAATGCGGTAGCCAACTGGGATTTGGAGGCCGAATATTCAGGGAGGGCGAACCAGACGCAGATCAGCATAGCTGCCAAGCGGAAGGCCAATCTGCTGCGCAGTACAGCAAAGCTTTTTGTGGAGCAGCCGGCTAGCCGAGGAACAACCTATGGCGGCACAAAATTTGTACCAACTAATGGCGCATTGATCGGTGCGTATGCAGAACTGGATAAGGCGGTGAACGACCCGAAGCAGGGCAAATACTTTACCGAGCAATTCCCACTCATGACGGGGAAGAAACATGCAGCCTATCTTCTATACTTCAACTATGGCAGCGATCCTTCTCTGCTGGCTAAACACTTAGAACGTGCGGCGGCTAGTGGCACGGCGCTTCAAATTGGACTGGAGCCAATCAAGGGGTTGGACCAGGTTAAGGATGATGCCTGCCTCCGAAACTTGGCGCGTACAATCGGAGATTCGGGCGTACCCGTTTTTCTGCGCTTTGCCAATGAGATGAACGGTGCCTGGGTGAAGTGGAATGGTGACCCGAAGAAATATATCGAGAAGTTTCGTCTGGTTGCAAAGGTGTTTCGGGAAGAAGCAAAGGACAATGTGGCGATGGTATGGGCGCCGGGTGCCAACCCGACGTATACGATCGAGTCCTATTATCCGGGTGACGCCTATGTGGATTGGGTCGGCGTAAGTCTGTATTCGATTTTTGACCCGTCTCTTGATCCGCTGAAACAGGGCGAAGACCGATCAAGCCATCTGGACAAGTTTGACCATATCTATCAGCTATATGCGGATCGTAAGCCGGTATTCATCTCCGAAGGCGGCGTGTCCTATATGTACCAGGAGAAACACCAGGATAAGACCAAGTGGGCGGTGTACAAGATGCAGGAGTTTTACGCTTCTCTGCCAATGGTCTATCCGAAAGTGAAGGGCGTGTTTTGGTTCGACAGCAACGGTAATGCTACGGAACGAATCAAATATTATATGCTTTCGGCCAATGACAAGCTGCTCAAGGCATACAAAAGGGCCGTTGCGAATCCGTTCTATCTGGGATCAATCGGCGAGAAATCCCCTATATCCTACAAATCGATCAACAACAGCACGATTAATGCCGGTAAGCTGAAGGTGTCTGCTTATGTAAAAACCTGGGCCCCCATGCTTTCGAAGGTCACCTATAAAATTGGTGGCCGTACGCTTGCCAGTACCTCGGCACTTCCTTGGAAGGCCGAGATTGATTTCCGTCCATACAAAGGCAAAAAGATTGAAATCGTCGTGCAAGCATACGACAACAAAGGCAAGCTGGTGACGACGCAGAAGGTGAAAGTGACGGTGAAATAACTTTTTATCGGAAAAAGAACCTTGCTTCTAAACAGGGTTCTTTTTTTATTCTACGTTTAAATAGTCGTCTTACGAAAACGTTTGAAAGTTTTTATAGGTCGTAAGCTCAGACCAGGAAAGGCACTCATCCTGCTCAATGTGTTCCGCTGCTTCTCAAGATGCATTGAGGGGGATATACTAATGGGTGGGTATATAATGGCGGATATATAAGGCGTGATATAAAGGAGGCAGACATGCTGAAAATAGAACCATTTAAGGATTTAATACAGGATGACCGCGGCAACTATTATACAGCTGTCCATGTAGAAGAAGGAAGCGTAACCCTGGTTAACGCAGCCGTCGAACGATCCTACAGGATGCTGATGGAATTTACAGAGGAATATACACGGAAATATGCGGATTACGAGCATCAGTTTATTGGGAAAATGATAATGGATTCGGTTCGGCATGATGTTGTATTCGCCATGAAGGATGACGGCCATGGCCGCCTGTATGACCTGCATGTAGTGGAGGAGAATTATCAGGTGAATTTTATCAATATGATCGAATTTTACAGGCACCCGCGTGAAGCCGGATCCATTGGTGAATGAGCGGATAAAGACCATCTGAAACTTGTTCTCTTTAGACAAATTGGCAAAAGAAAAGAGTCGTTTCATAACAGAAAATCTGTATGAAACGGCTTTTTTGTCAGGCATTCAGTTCTCCTTGACACCATATAATCAATAAAAACTTACATAATACGGTTCAAGCTTTTCACAGCTTTTTTCATGTTCCATTTATTCAATATAACCTCGCGTTGTGGTTAGAAATCTCAATACGTAAATCCCTGTAGCAAAGGCAGCAGGGATTTATACGTTTTTACAGCTTTTATTTTTTTAATGCTTGAAGCATGTCATGGATATGATAGTGCATCAGCTGTCTAGCCTGCTCCGGATGCCGCTCTTCGATGGCGATTGAGATCAGGATGTGATAGTTGGAAGCCTTGGTTCTCATATGGGGTAAAGTATTGGTTTGCTTGCGCCCCTCAGATAATAAAGGGTAGATCGATTCCATCATCCGCAGCAGGACGGGATGTTGAGCCGACTCGGCAATTAACCGGTGAAAAGCGAGATCCGTATCCAGGAATGGACCACCGTCTTCCATCTGAAGGACCATCGTGTCCGCCAGTTCTCGAAGCTGCTTGGCCTCTGTATGCGTAGCCCGTTCTGCACTTAATGCGGCCAGTTCAGGCTCAATCAATATTCGGGCCTCTAGCAGTTTGACGAGTGAAACATCTCCGAGTTCTTTCAAATTCGCGGTAGGGTCCTCCAACAATAAAGGGTCATTTCGGACATACATACCCCGGCCATGTTCAATGCTCACGTTCCCCTGACTCTCCAGTGCCCTCAACGCTTCTCTGACGGTAGTGACGCTGACCTCCAATTCTTTGGAGATTTGTTGGAGGGTGGGAAGCCTCGAACCGGGTGGCCACTCTCCCTCTACGATTTTCTTTTTTAGTAAATCTATCGTCGTTGTGAACGTATTTTTTTTCATCTTCGGCGTCCCCTGTAAGTTCATATATGGATCTATTTTAACATAGTTCCACATCACCCTGCGAATGAGATAGTGTATTGACACCCCTGTTTAAAGATAATATGATATCAACATAAACATAGTATCTATTTTGTTAAAAGAAGTCAATTTTTATACTTTAGTGCTTATTTATACGAAAATAATCTATTATTTTATGGATAAACATATTATTTCTCGATATAGATACTATCTATTTTCGTAAAGTTAAGCATGCGATCAATTGCTGAGACCTAGGAGGTTCTTCGGATGGAGGTAATAACTTTCGGCGAGTCGATGGTCCTGTTTAGTGGAGACCGGGAATTGCCGTTGGAGTATGTGCATCAGTTTCATAAACAGATGGCAGGGGCTGAATCGAATGTGGCGATTGGGCTGGCGAGATTAGGGCATTCCGCTGGCTGGTTTAGCAAACTGGGAGAGGATGCCTTTGGGCGTTACATAATGCAGAGCATCAGGGGCCAAGGTGTGGATACTTCCCGCTGTACATATACTGATGCAGCCCCAACGGCCGTGTTCTTTAAAGAGCGCAGGTCCAGCGGAAAGACGCAGGTGTACTATTATCGCCAAGGGTCTGCGGCAAGTTTGATGACTAAAGAGGATCTGGATGAGTCTTACCTGGCCCAGGCAAAGATTCTGCATGTTACCGGAATCACTCCGGCTTTGAGTGAAAGTTGTTTTGAGCTGACGATGCACGCAATGGATGTAGCAAAGCGCAATCAAGTATGCATTGTGTTCGATCCTAATATCCGGTGGAAGCTCTGGGATCGTGACACGGCAAAAACCAGACTACTTGAGATGGCAGCAAGAGCCGATTATATCCTTCCCGGATTAGATGAAGGCGAGTTCCTGACAGGGCAGCCTAGTCCTAAGGAAATAGCCGAATCTTTTCTTGAGCTTGGCGCTAAGGCAGTTGTCGTAAAGCTGGGCAAGGATGGGGCATATTATCAATCTTTGACGGAGAGAGGGCATGTGACATCCATTTCCGTTGAAGAGATCGATCCCGTAGGGGCGGGCGATGGCTTCGCTGCTGGATTCATTAGTGGGCTGCTCCGTAAGGATGATTTGCCAGTAGCCGTATCCAGAGCGAACGCTGTCGGAGCGATCGTAGTAGGCATTCAAGGTGATACCGAAGGCCTTCCCAATGAAGAAGAGCTTCAAGCGATGTTGTCTGGACAAGCCAATTATCAGAACGTTCAACGTTAAGGGGTGACGATATGAAGAAATATGAAATGTTATCGCTACTTAAGAAATCCGGTGTTGTTGCTGTTGTGCGCAGACCGCCTTATGACAAGGTAGTCCGTATTACGGACGCGCTTGTGGCGGGTGGAGTGACAGCACTGGAGATCACAGTGGATAGCGACAGGGCTTTTGAAATGATTGAGTCGTTAAACGAAAGGTACGGACACGAGGTTTTGGTCGGCGCAGGGACTGTTCTAGATGCCGAAACCGCAGTAAAGGCGATCGAAGCTGGAGCAAAGTTTATTTTCTCACCAATATTGGATGAGGAAACGATACAGACCACCATCAAACATAATGTAATTTCTATTCCAGGCGTCATGACGCCAACGGAGGTTGTGAAGGGACACCGGTATGGAGCCGACTTGCTCAAGATTTTTCCGGGTTCTTCTCTGGGTGTGAATTATATCAAAGAACTATCGGCGCCGCTGGGTCATATACCTATGATGCCGACGGGTGGAGTCACATTGGAGAATGTGGCCGAGTTCATTCGGGCGGGAGCTGTTGCGGTTGGACTTGGCAGCTCGCTGCTTGATAAGAAAGCAATGGAAGAAGAACGTTATGACGACATCACCAAACGTGCAGAGCAATTCATACAAGCAATTCATCAAGCAAGAGAACAGGGAGAGATCAACCGTGAAAATTACAAAGTTTAGTACTTATATCGTACCTCCGCGCTGGCTGTTTTTGAAAATCGAAACCGATGAAGGCATTGTGGGCTGGGGTGAACCCGTCATCGAAGGCAAGGCTCACACGGTACAAGCTGCGGTTAGTGAGTTAATGGATTTTCTGATCGGCAAAGATCCGCTACGTATTGAAGATCATTGGCAGGTCATGTATCGGAGCGGATTTTACCGCGGGGGCCCGATTCTAATGAGCGCAATTGCAGGTATTGACCAAGCATTATGGGATATCAAAGGGAAGGCGTTCAATGCCCCTGTCCATCAATTGCTTGGCGGTGCTTGCCGTGATTCCATGCGTGTATATTCTTGGATCGGCGGAGATCGACCAACCGATGTAGGCCTGGCTGCCTTGGAAAAACAGCAGGCGGGCTTTACGGCTATCAAAATGAATGCCACGGAAGAATTACAGTATATTGATAGTTATTCAAAAGTGGATCAGGTCGTAGAACGGGTAGCTGCCATTCGGAACGCGACGGGGCCGGACTTCGGGATCGGTGTTGATTTTCACGGACGCGTCCATAAACCTATGGCTAAAATATTGGCAAAAGAGCTTGAGCCTTACCGGCTTATGTTCATCGAAGAACCCGTGCTTCCGGAAAATAACGAGGCACTTCGTGAAATTGCCAATCACACCAGTACTCCGATCGCAACCGGAGAAAGGATGTACTCCCGTTGGGATTTTAAGACTCTGTTGCAAGACGGGTACGTCGATATCATTCAACCGGATTTATCACATGCTGGAGGAATAACAGAGTGCAAGAAAATTTTTGCCATGGCGGAAGCTTACGATGTTGCCGTTGCACCTCACTGCCCATTAGGGCCGATTGCGCTGGCAGCCTGCTTGCAGGTGGATGCAACGGCGCACAATGCGGTCATACAAGAGCAGAGTCTGGGGATTCATTATAATGCAGGCAACGACTTGCTGGATTATATTGTCGATCCCGGCGTGTTCTCCTATGACGACGGGTTCGTGAAAATTCCACAAGGACCGGGGTTAGGTATTACCGTTAATGAAGAGTATGTAATCCAAATGGCACAGGAAGCACCTCACCGTTGGAGAAACCCAGTTTGGAGACATCAGGACGGATCAGTGGCGGAATGGTAGATTGAATTTGCCTTATCGAACAAAATGACTCCGTAATCGGACAAGCGTCGGTATGAGAGCCCTTTCACTTCATATACAATATAACCAACCAAATGCAATTGGCGGAGAGGAGAACCACAATGATCCAGATTCCAAAATACTGGGAAGATCTGAACGTGCTTGAGCAAAACCGTGAAGCTCCCCGGGCTTACTATATTCCCTATTCAGACACGGAATCATCCCGCAAGCAAAAACGGGGAAGATCCCCATTTTATCGAACGCTAAACGGAAATTGGAAGTTTAAATATAAGGAGTCCGTTCGGCAGGTTGACGATGCATTTTACCGGGCTGATGCAGATGTCAGCGAATGGGACGACTTGATTGTTCCTTCATGCTGGCAGGTCAATGGGTACGACCAGTTACATTATACGAATGTCAATTATCCGTTTCCCTGCGATCCCCCTTATGTTCCTAACGATAATCCGGCAGGACTATATGTAAGAGAGTTCAATATCTCCAGCGCATGGGAAGCGAAAAGCAAATATATCGTTTTTGAAGGTGTGAATTCTTGCTTCTATTTGTGGGTGAACGGTATCTGGGTCGGATATAGTCAAGGCAGCCGCATGCCTGCGGAATTTGATATTTCGCCCTACGTTCATACCGGCACTAACAAAATCGCGGTGATGGTGCTGAAGTGGTGCGATGGCTCCTATATTGAAGACCAGGATTTGTGGAGATTTTCGGGGATATTCCGGGACGTGTATTTGCTTGCCCGGAATCCAGAGCATATTGTCGATGTATTCAACCGGGTCGAACTGGATCAAGATTATGAGTCCGGGACAGTTACTTGCGAGCTTACGGCCTCCGGACAAGCGGAGGCGGAGATCGAATTTATCGATGCCAACGGAGTACTGTTGCACAGTGAAACCGTTACTGTCGCCGGAAAAGGAAGCGTATCCTTTCAAATCGACCGTCCCAATCTATGGAGTGCTGAGACCCCATATCTATACAATCTATACATAACAGCGGCGGACGAGGTTCTTCATTTTGCGGTTGGGTTCAGGAAGATTGAAATCGTTGAAGGCGTCTTCAAGATTAACGGAACTGCTGTTAAGCTAAAAGGAGTCAACCGGCACGATTCCCATCCCGAGCTGGGACAAACGGTTCCGATTAATCACATGATCAAGGACCTGAAGCTAATGAAACTGCATAATATCAATACGATCCGGGCATCCCATTACCCGAATGATCCTCGTTTTTTGCAGCTGTGCAACGAATTCGGATTTTATGTCATCGATGAAGCCGATCTCGAGTGCCATGGAGTGTTTCATGCGATCGGGAATTTCAATATGCTGACCCGTCTTCCAGAATGGGAACATGTATTTGTCGAACGTGCCTCGCGCATGGTGGAGCGGGATAAGAACCATCCTTCCGTCATTATCTGGTCGATGGGGAACGAATCCGGTTATGACGTCAATCATATGGCGATGGCGAGATGGACAAAATCCAGGGACGCTTCAAGACCGGTTCATTACGAGGGTTCCGATCCACGGCACTTTGGAAGTCCGGACACGGAAGTGCTGGACATGGAAAGCCGGATGTATTCTTCGCCAGCTTACATTGAAGCGTATGCGAAGGATGAGAACAGCTCGAAGCCGATGTTCATGTGTGAGTATAGCCATGCGATGGGGAATGGACCAGGTGATTTAAAGGATTACTGGGACGTTATCTATAAGTATCCAAAGCTCATGGGCGGTTGCGTCTGGGAATGGAGCGATCATGGCATCCTGACGAAGAACGCTCAAGGCACACCGTATTATGCCTATGGTGGAGATTTCGGAGATCAGCCGAATGACGGGAACTTCTGCATCGACGGACTCGTTTCTCCCGATCGGGTTCCTCATACGGGATTGCTGGAACTCAAGAAGGTGATCGCTCCGATCCGTATTGAACAGGACGATTTGGCCGCTGGGGCTGTTCGAATTACCAATCTATACGACTTCTTAGACCTCTCGCATCTTACGCTCTACTGGAAAATTGAAAAAGAAGGCGAGCTGTACCGGCAAGGTCAATTCGTATTAAGCGGAGTTGCTCCGCATACTTCACAGCTCGTAAAGCTGGATTATGATTTGCCTGAGTTTTCGGAGGAAGCTTTCTACCTGACCGTCTCCTGCCGTTTGCGAGAAAATACACTCTGGTCTGAAGCCGGACATGAAGTGAGTTCCGAACAGTTCAGGTTGCCGGTTGAAATCCGGAAGTGTACTGATGAAAAACCCGAATTTGTTTATCAGCCGCTTCAGGTTACAGAGGCGGATGAGATAATAACGATTGAAGGTTTCGATTTCCGCCATATATTCGATCTCTATCAAGGTACCTTTACCTCCATAACAAAACATGGAGTTGAAATGATACACAAGCCTTTAGGCTTCAATATTTGGAGAGCACCGACAGATAATGACCGTAAAGTGAAGCGACAATGGATGGAAGAGGGCTATGACCTCGCGCTTCCTCATATTTATGAAGCGGTAGTAGTCGAACGGGATGAGAACTCTGTGCTAATCCGGGTCGCTTATTCGCTTGGAGCCTACATTAAACCGCCATTGCTCCACGGCGTAGCGATCTGGAGGGTTACCGGCAACGGGGAAATCAAGCTGAAGACGGAGGTTACCGTCAGAGAAGATCTGTTGTTCCTGCCCCGGTTCGGCCTGCAGGTTACGATGCCAGCGGGGGCTGAGGAAGTCGAGTATTTCGGAAACGGGCCGCATGAAAGCTATATCGACAAAAGCCAAAGCACGCTCAAAAGCAAATACCTGACGACGGTTGATGGTCTGTATACGCCGTATATCATGCCGCAAGAGAACGGTTCGCATGATAATACGGATTGGGTAATCGCGACGAACGAGCAAGGCATGGGTCTGAAATTTACGAGCAATCGACCATTCTCGTTCAACGCAAGTCACTATACGCCCGAAGATTTAACCCTGGCCCAGCATGATTACGAACTTGTCCGCCGGGATGAAACGATACTCCATCTGGATTACAAGATGAGCGGCGTAGGCTCCAATTCATGCGGACCAGAATTGCTGGAGGCTTACCGATTGGATGAGAAGCAGTTCACCTTCGAACTAAACATCATGCCTCTGTTTAAAGAAGACTAGAAAGTACTATATAATGGTGTCTCCTTTTTCGAAAGAATTAGGGGCACCATTTATTCAAATTTCAGATTTTGATATACTGTGAAGATTCGGTAACTTCACAAGTTGTATAGTAACTAACTCTTGTAGAAAGAAGACAGAAGAGGTATATCATGAAGCGTATTTTTGAGAGGATGATTACCCGCATCAGGAAAGCAGGCACCGTCAGAACGAAGCTCATGCTGGCTTTTTTCATTGTAGCCACGCTCCCGGTAGGAGCGCTTGGTTATTTTTCTTTTCACCAGTCATCCAAAGTCGTGAATTCTCAGTTCGGCAGTTACGTGCAATATGCTGTGGATCAGCTCAAGTTGCATGTCGATAGCAATTTTAAGCAAATGGATTATATCATTGGTAATATCCTATCCTATTTAATCTCTTCGTCCATCATTGTGGGGGATGAAGTCCCGAACACGTATGAGCAATATGTGGAGGAGCGGGATTTTCAGAATTACATTGCATCCTTGGAAAGCACGAATATTTTCAAGGTAGCCGTCATTACGCCTTCAGGCAGGGTGGTCGGAAATAATTACATTAACCCAGAAAGCCTATCCGCGTCCGCATCCTGGGCTGACATGTCACATTATTTCAATAAGCATGTTGTGATTCATAAACCGGATTATTACTCTACACCTGATAATGAATATATGATCAGCATGGTGGTGCCGTTAAACAAATCCTTTGGGCTGCCAGAGGGCAGCCGATTGTTAATCGATATGAAAGCGGATACAGTGCTGGGGCTAATTAAATCGTTCGAATTGGACACCAAGTCCCATCTGCAAATTACTGACGCTTCCGGAAATGTATTATTGCAAACTACGTCGGTATATGAAAGTCAGGAAGACGATAAAATATGGTCCCGCGATCTCGATACGGAGGGCTGGGTAGCAGAAGCAAGAGTTCCCCGTGACACCTTTTACGAGTCATCTTCGGTGATCTTGCGGTATTCGGTTATCTTTTCTATGCTGGCAGTTCTGCTTGGCGTTATGATGGCAAGCTTATATTCGATCCGCTTTACGATGCCTATTAAGAAATTGGCTCATTCTATGCGTCGGTTTGGAGAAGGTGACCTGCTAATCCGTACACCTGTTAAGTCGGCGGACGAGCTTGGGTTCTTAAGCGAATCGTTCAACAAAATGACGGAGCAACTCGTAGAGCTAGTTCATGAGATCAGCAGGACGGAAAAGCTGAAAAGTGACGCTGAACTGAAAACTTTACACTATCAGATCAATCCGCATCTTTTATTCAATACGTTAAATTCGATTCAATGGAAAGCCAAGCTGGCGAAGCAGCCTGAAATCCAAAAGATGCTTCAGCATCTTATCGTTGTACTGGACGGGAGCCTGAACTTCAAGCAAACACTGCTCTCTTTGCGGAAGGAACTCGAAATCGCCAAGCACTTCATTGAGATCCAGCGTTTCCGTTTTGATGACTCCTTTACCTTCCAGCTTGAGGTCCAGCCTGAGCTTGAAGACTGCCTGATTCCACGCATGGTGCTGCAGCCACTGTTGGAGAATATATTTTTCCATGGTTTTCAGGACGGGCAGGGGAACATTTGGATGAATATATTCGAGGAAAAAAATACGTTGTACATGATATTGGAAGACGATGGCGTAGGAGTTACTCAAGAGCATATGAAGTACATCGGAACCGGGCAGAAAGTGCCAGGCAAACGGGGTGGATTAGGCCTGCGGAATGTTGATGAACGGTTAAAGCTTCATTACGGGGATACCTATGGACTATCGATAGAATCAATCAGAAATCAAGGAACGAAGGTGACACTGAGATGGCCAAAGACTATGGAAACCCATTCCCTCTCAAAGTATTGATTGTAGATGACGAGCAACTGGTGAGGAAAGGGCTGAGGATGACAATTGATTGGGAACAGCATCATATGACCGTCGTGGATGATGCTCCGAACGGCAGGATTGGTTGGCAGAAATTTTTGGAGCATCGACCCCATTTGGTGATTACAGATATCGTGATGCCTGAAATGAACGGGATCGAGCTGGTGCAGAACATTAGAAAAGAAGCTCCCGATACGGCGATTCTGTTCCTGAGCTGTCACCGGGATTTTAACTATGCCAAGCTCGGTATTCAGTTGAACGTTGAAGATTATATCGTCAAGACGGATATGGACGACGATCATATCAATGCTTCCTTGAACCTGATTTATCGCAAATATATGGAGCCTGCGAGAGAAAATAGGGTCACTCCGGAACCGGAAGTAAAGTCGCCAGATGCGGTGAAGAAGTCCATAAATCAATGGCTGGGCAAGCAGAGTTACTCGGCTAAGGATTTTCTGCTAAAGAGACTTCGTACGGAGTGGAAGTGGATGTTGTCCTATTCCTATCTGATCCACATCTATCAATCCGGGGAGGCATCAGGTCCGCTAGAAGAATTGCTCAGTCCCTGGAAGGATTTTCCCGAGAGTTATTCTGACTGTCTGAAATTGCTGGAATTCGACGGGGATTCTGCATTTCTAGCTTGCAGTCCGGAAGTTCTAGATTATGGCTTGGCCAAGTTAGTAGAGATGAAAATAAATCATCGTGATCTGGAGTGGCGTCAAAGTAGGCCCATTTCGAGTACTGAAAGTTGGCTGGATTCCTTGAGTCGGCTGCATCGCATCCGTCAGGTGGAACAGAGCACCAGACTGTTCCGTACAGCCCATAAAGAAGATATTATTCAAGCGATTGACTTCATTGAAGAGCATCTGGACCAGGATATTCGGGCTGCAGATGTGGCTGCGAAGATTGGAGTCAGCCGCAGCTATTTCAGCACGATTTTTAAAGAGGCTACCGGCTGCAGCATCATCTCATTTATTTCTGAACGGAAGCTGAGACGGGCTAAAGAACTGCTGAGCGTGACCTCGATTCGTACGGAAGAGGTTGCGGAAAAAGTCGGGATTCAAGATGTGAAGTATTTTTCCAAATGGTTCAAGAAACAGGCGGAGATTACACCAGTTCAATATCGAATGCTAACAAAATGACGACTAAATCAAACAAATAGACACCGTTGCCCGGCTTGTCCGGGTATTTTTTTTGTTTATCGGAAAAGATCGCACTTAAATCAAACATCTGTCGGTGTGAAAGCCCTTTCAGAGGATTTATTATTAATCATGCAAGCAACGATCTAATTGACATAGGGGGTATCATTCGTGAAAAGAAAACGGGTATTGTACGTACTCATCACTTGTTTGCTGGTTTCTTTACTAACTGCTGCCTGTTCATCTGACAACAAACAGGTGGAATCCAAAGACCCCGCTACAGGTAACGAGAAGGTGAAATTAGTGGCCTGGATCTGGGAGACCGCGAAAGACGGGCTGGATTTGAATATGGAAGCCTTCAAGGCTAAGTATCCCAATATTGAAGTCGAATTCCAGACAATGAAATCAACGGATTTGTATTCCAAATATTTAATCACTTCGAGTACCGGAGATGCGGTACCGGACATAATTGCCGTGGAATCGACCAACTTGTCTCAAATCGTACAAATCGATTCATTGCTTGACATCACTGATCAGGTCGCTCCATACAAGGACAAGATGAGTGCCTATAAATGGAGAGATGCCACCAAGGACGACAAAGTTTACGCGATGCCTTGGGATAGTGGGCCAGTCGTAATGTTCTACCGCAATGATCTGTTCGCTCAGGCCGGATTACCTACTGATCCTGCCGAGGTAGCACAAAAGATTCAAACTTGGGACGATTATTACGAAGCGGCAAAATTGATCAAGGACAAAACGGGAGCGATGATGTACGGGGATTCTAAGACGAATTCCAGCAACCGGATGTTTGAATCGATGATGTGGCAACGTGGTTTGTGGTACTTCGATGATGAAGGCAATGTCGCCGTTGATTCGCCTGCAATCAAGGAAAGCGCCGATTTCCTGATCAAGATGCAGAAAGAGGGGCTTGTCTTTGATGCCCGTGCTAACACAGATCCTTGGGGAAATGCAATCCGCGATGGAAAAATTGCGACCATTGTCGGCGGTTCCTGGCATGATGCGATCATTGAAAACCAGTATTCTCCGGCAGATAAAGGTAAATGGTCCGTCACAATGATGCCTAAATGGTCCAAGGACGACAAATATACAGGTGCGAACCAAGGTGGAGCAAACCTGGCGATTAACAAAAACTCCAAACACCCCGAAGAGGCATGGCAGTTTATTGAATTCATGCTCGGAAACGAAGAGTCCCAAATCAAAATGATGACAGACGCAGGTTTGTTCCCGGCTATGATGTTGAATGATGATGATGCTTCCCTGGAGGAAAAGTCCGAGTATTTCAACAATGAGCCGATCCGCAAATTATATGGAGAGTCGCTGGCGAACACATACCCGCTTGCGTATACGTCGGATTTTCCTATGGCTAACAAGCTGATGACCGATGTCTGGGCGAAGGTATTCCTGAACAATGTCAGCTCGGAAAAAGCATTAAAAGACATGGCTGATGAGCTGCGCAGCAAAACAAAGAGAAACTAACTTCATTTTGATAGGATTGGAGGGAACGATATGAAGTCATCCAAGTGGAACAAGCAGATGCAGATTGCTCCTTACATCTACATATCACCCTATTTCATCTTGTTTTTTATCTTCTCGTTGTATCCGATTCTGTATTCGATTTATATCAGTTTGACGGATTGGAATGGATCTGGAGAGAAGCTGTTTATTGGGTTTGATAATTATGTGCAGTTGTTTAGTGACAACGACTTCTGGCTGTCGCTTTGGAACAGTACGCTGATCTTTTTGATGTATGTACCATTAATGCTGTTTGTGGGACTGATTTTGGCGTCGATGTTAAATTCCAACTGGATGGTAGGTAAGGGTTTTTTCCGGATGGCGCTGTTTGTACCGAATTTCGTCTCCGTCGTCGCCGTTTCCTTCGTCTTCATTCTGTTATTGAATACTCAGGACGGACTGATCAACAATGTACTCAGAAATATAGGTCTGATTGACAATCCCATACCATGGTTGGAATCTCCTTGGTGGGCTCGGTTCTCTGTCGCGATGATGGTGTTGTACCGCTGGCTCGGCTACAATATGCTGCTGCTCCTTACGGGCTTACAGAACATTTCGAAGGATTTGTATGAAGCCGCATACGTGGATGGAGCTACGAAAATCAAAAGCTTTTTCTATATCACCATCCCTCTGGTCAAAAAGATGTTGTTGTTCTGTACGGTACTCTCTACGATCGGAACGTTCTCGCTCTTTACCGAGCCGTTCATTCTGACCCAAGGTGGGCCGCTTAACTCAACCTTAACTCCAGTGCTCATGCTATACAGAGAAAGCTTCCAAAACTTTAATTTCGGTTACGCATCTTCCATCGCTGTCTGCTTCTTTATTCTCATGATGGTTATCTCTTTGTTGCAAATGCGTATCTTCGACGATAAAGAGTAGGCGGGAGGATACTATGGGAAAAACACTTAAATTACAAGACGCAGCCACTTCCGGTAGCAAAAGTATCTGGTCATCGTCGTTGGCTTTTGCATTAATGGTCATTGTCTCCCTGTTTACTTTGTTCCCGTTGTTCTGGTTGTTCAGTTCATCGTTAAAGGACATCAGTGAGATCTTCATAAATCCGCCGATCTGGATTCCGTCGACGCTGCATTGGGAAAACTTCAGGGAGCTATTCGTGGAGCGAAAGTTCGGGATCATTACGTGGAACAGCTTCCTGTTATCTACAACATCTACTATAATCGCCTTAATATTTTGTAGTTTGGCCGGATTTGCATTCGCCAAGTACAAGTTTAAAGGTAAGAAGTTCTTGTTTGTCCTTGTGCTGGCGTCGCTTATGATTCCACATGAAGCAACCATGGTTCCATTGTTCTCGATTTATAAAAACATGCATCTCATCGACAACATTTGGGGCGTAATTCTGCCGGATTTGGCAAATGCTTTCGGGATTTTCTTCATGCGTCAGTATTGCATGTCCCTTCCCGACGAGATGATGGAGGCCGCTCGCATCGACGGCTGTAGCGAATTCAAAATTTTCCGCCGAATCGTCCTGCCGAATCTAAGATCGGGTTTTGCTGGACTGGGGATTATTCTATTCGTGAAGCAGTGGAATAACTTCCTGTGGCCATCCGTAATTTTGAGATCCCAGGAAAATATGACTCTGTCCGTTGCGCTTAAGGCGCTTGAGGACAGTAACAATACACCTTACCATCTCATTATGGCCGGTTCGGTTATCAGCGTGCTTCCGCTGTTGATCATCGTATTGATCTTCCAGAAGCAATTGATTGCCGGAATGATCGACGGTGCGATCAAAGGCTGATGCTTATGCCCAGAAAGAGGTTGATCCTTACGGATCAGCCTCTTTTTTGTTACCAGATTGTAGGGAGGCCAGACGCCGTTAAGGGGACACGGATAGAGACCAATCCGAGGCGAAGAAGTCCTTCGCATCCATGATTTAGAATGGTTCACCTTTTTGCAATGCCTTGCGGTAGGAGAGTGGAGATTGGTCTACCATTTTACGGAAGGATCGGCTGAATTGGCTTTGATCATCGTAACCGACTCGGCGGGAGATCTCGTTCACGGTTAAGTTGGTACGAATGAGAAGCTCCTTGGCAAGTTGTATACGATAATTGCGCAAGTATTCGATTGGAGGTAACCCTAGCGTTTGCCGAAACAAGTAGTTGAAGTAACTAGGGCTGAGATAAACATGTGCGGCAAGGTCCTCCAGGCGAATCATCTCATGAACATGCTCGCGTATATAGACGCACGCTTTCGTGATTCGGGGATCTAGGTTATGTTCAGCCTCGGGGAGATGTGGTTCGTGCAAGGCAAGATACTCGATAAACCACTGATGCAGCGCCTCTTGCACCTTTAGCCAAGCAATCGATGTTGGTACATTAGGCATGAACATAGGAGAGGAGGATTCTACGAGAGAACTTGTCTCCATTTCTAACTGTTCGAAGCGTTCGATAAGGTGCTTCCATCTAAGTGTCAGAGCTGCCAGATCACCGAGCTTATACTGAGCTGTAATAAGGGGAATGGGGTGCACCTCTGTAAGGCTGAAGGGTCCCAGGTTCACATCACAGCCAAGTGACAAGTAGTGGAATCGGTTTCCTGAGGTGTCTGGAAGCAGCCGATATGTAACACCTTGCGGAAAGAGGATGAGGTTGCCGGGACTAATTCGATATATATGTTCCGCGACTTCAATCTCCCTTGTTCCTTCGAGAACTATCCAAAAGACAGGGAATGGACTGATTCCGGGACCAAAGGAGAACTTGTCCGGCTTTAACATGTTTCTAACCCATCGTAGATGAAGCTGAAGCCTAAGTACTTGAACACTTGTATCCATCATGGACTTCATCTATTTTCCTCCAAGTAATAACTAGTGAAATCTTCCATTTTGCTAATCATTATAGCATTCTAGGCAATCTTCGTCATTGTATTAAAGGCTTGTTGTCTGTGACTGACGAACCAGGGATGCCGAATCCTGGACCGTAAAAAATGCCAAAAAGACCGTCGTTGACGCCATAGTTAGAAGATCAGCTGCATGATAGGTTTAGTTATGTGTAGTGCACTAAGAGCTTTCAATAAAACACTACGAGGAGAGAGATGGATGATAAATAAAGAAACGAGCAGAAAGCCGAATATTGTCTTTATTTTGGCAGATGATCACGGTGCGTGGGCATTGGGCAGTGCAGGAAATCATGAAATACAGACCCCACACTTAGATCACTTGGCGGAGGAGGGCACCCGGTTTGATAGCTTTTTTTGTGCTTCACCCGTGTGCTCACCTGCCCGTGCATCGATTCTGACAGGAAAAATTCCCTCCCAGCATGGTGTTCATGATTGGATCAGCTCCGGCAATGTGAATATAACGGAGATCAATGAAGATATTCGAGGGAAATTTCCGGGTGAAGTAAGCGCAGTCGAATACTTGCAAGGACAGCTTACATACACGGAACTGCTTGCTAGCAGCGGGTATAATTGTGCACTGAGCGGAAAATGGCATCTCGGAAACAGCACGAAACCTCAGAAGGGCTTCAGTAATTGGTTTACCATCGCGCGCGGGGGCTGTTCCTACATGGCACCTGACGTCGTGGAGAATGGACAAGTCAAGATTGAGAATCGGTATATTACGGATCTGATTACAGAACATGCACTTCATTATTTGGATGAGCTTAGTAAAGAAGAGAAACCATTCTACTTAAGCGTGCATTATACTGCACCGCATTCGCCATGGGATCGTTCGGAGCATCCTGAGGAATACATTCAATTATACGAAAATTGCTCTTTCAACTCCGTACCTGATCTGCCTACGCATCCTGATCTATCGCCGAGTTGTCCTACAGGGCAAGGAGAGCAGCGCAAGGAACTGCTACAGGGCTACTATGCATCTGTCACCGCGATGGATGCGGGCATTGGAAGCATCTTATCCCGTATCGAAGAGCTCGGTCACAAGGAGGATACACTTGTCATCTTCATGGGTGATAATGGGATGAACATGGGGCATCACGGAATTTGGGGTAAAGGTAATGGGACATTTCCTTTGAACATGTACGATACTTCGGTTAAGGTGCCGGCGATATTTAGACATCCCGGAGTGATTCCAGCCGGAAGTATATGTGATGAGTTGGTCAGCCAATATGATATATTTCCTACGCTGTGCGACTACCTTGGAATCACCGCCCCTGAACAGGACGCTATGCCAGGTGTCAGCTTTGCTTCGCTATTGAACGGTGATGACAACAGTTGCCGCGAGGACGTAGTCATCTTCGATGAATACGGACCGGTGCGAATGATCCGTACGAAGGAATGGAAGTATGTTCATCGCTACCCTTATGGACCTCATGAACTGTATGATCTGAGAAATGATCCCGAAGAGAATGTGAACCGGGTGGATGATCCGACGTGCAAGGATTGCCTTAACGATATGCGTTCGCGTCTGGCTGACTGGTTCCGTCAATACGTGGTGCCGGAGCGCGATGGTGTGTATGCACCGGTTAGCGGTTCCGGGCAGCTTGCACCGATATGGGATGGTCGGTCCGAAGGGGAAAGGTTTAGCCGTTTATAGTTAAGCGAGCGGCGTAATGCTATGCGGATAAAAATTAATTGTTGAACAGCGGCTAGCCGAGCATAACTAGCTAGCCGCTGTTCAATGTCAGACCAGTACATAACAGGGGCGGTTCAATATCACTTCTCTAGTAATGGAGATAGTGGATAACGATTTCATATTCAATTCTTCATACTACGGCGATAAAGGAGAGGCGAAACACCTTCGTCCCTTTTAAAGAGTTTAGAAAAATAACTTTGACTACAGAATCCTGCCTCTTGAGCAACTTCTCCTAGACTGTTCTCGGACTGAGTAAGAAGCTTCTTGGCGACTCGCAGCCGGTGTTTGATGATATATTCTGTAACGGTGCAGCTCGTGGCGAGTTTGAATGTGCGAGATAAGTAACCTGGACTGATGAATACATGGTTCGCGAGTTCTTCCGTCGTTAACGGAAGGCGGTAGTTCTCTTCAATGTATTGAATTACTTGGTGAACATGCTCTGGATATCGCAGTGGTGCTCCTCTATTCGTGGAATGGTCATGTTCTGCCAAGGTGATGGCGGCATCGGTAAAAATTTGGGTCAGATGCGACGAAGCGGTAAATTCATAGCCCGGCGGTCTTTTCTCAAATAGAGACACCAGTTCTTCGAACAGTCGCCTCACCAGTACCAAATCGCGTACGTTCAGGACGGGATTTTTGGCACACTGGAGTGCCCTATAATAATCCACAGCTTGGGCTCCGCCGAAGCGAACCCATATAATCTCCCATGGATCCTCCGGGTCGGCGTAGTATTCATGCTCTTCAGTCAAATCCAGCAGGAGAAGCTGGCCCGTGCTGACCGAATGCGTCTTGCCCCGCCATACCACATACCCTCTTCCACGTAGAACGAGCCGAATCGAGTACGGCTGAAAGATACGTTTCACCCGATAATCGGGCTGGCATTGGTACCATCCCAGATCATGCACAAAGAACAGGAATTCTTTGGCCATTTGGCTTGGTGTATGGGGAATGGTTTTATAGAAATACGGATACGGATTCAATTTCATGACCTTCTCTCTTTCGAGTGATCAGGATTGTTATAAAAGTGAGTCGAATGTTTGTATACGACCTTCATCTTACATTGTAGCATAGGATAAAAACGGGCTAAATCCCCATTTATAGCCCTCATCAAGGAGGAAAACGGATTATGACAAAACAAACTCATGTATGGCTGATTACAACGGACCAAATGCGAGCCGATACCATAGGCTTCGAAAATCCCAAGGTAAAGACCCCGGTACTGGATCACCTCGCTTCCGAAGGCACAGTATTTACGAGTGCTTACTGTGCAAGCCCTGTTTGCACTCCTTCTCGTGCTTCAATCTTTACGGGACGTTACCCGCATGTTCATGGAGCATGGAATATCGGCGTCTCTTTGAATGAGGACGAAGTGACGCTGAGTGATCATCTAAAGGAGTCAGGCTACCGGACGGTGGGCGTAGGTAAGATGCATTTCCGTCCACAGTGTAAAACCGATTTCTCCACCGAATCCGAAGAGGTAAGTTACCGAGATCGCGGCCGGGAGAAGGATGGCACTTATTATGGTTTCGATGAGCATCATATTTCTGAAGATAACGCGACAGGCGAATATCTTGACTGGCTTCGGGCGCAAGATTCTGCCGTGGCTGATCGCTTTATCAAGAATCGCTGCCGTACAGAGAACGCAGACGGGGACGTGTGGGAAAGCGATATGCCTGCAGAGTTGCATCAGACCTACTGGACAGCTGAAAAGAGCATCGAGGCTATACAAGCCCATGATCCGGCACAGCCGTTATTCCTTTGGACAAGCTTTGTCGATCCGCATCATCCGTTCGATCCGCCGCAGGCGTATGCGGAACTTTACGCCAATACGGAGATTGATCTTCCGCAAGAGTTCTCAGCAGACGAACTGCGGTCACGTCCGGAGCATCTATTACGACAAGGCGACCGTGGATACTGGCCTGGAGGCGGGGAACAGCACCAGTATTCCAGTGACCGTCTAAGCAGGGTAATCCGGAATTATTACGCAATGATCACGTTTATCGATGAGCAAATTGGTCGAGTTCTTGAGGCCTGGAAGCAGAAAGGCATTGAAGATAATCTAATGGTCGTATTTACGAGTGACCATGGAGAATTGCTCGGCGATCATGGATTGATGTATAAAGGACCATGGTTCTACGAAGGATTGACTCGCGTTCCGATGATTATGCGCGTACCGGGAATGACCAAGGGCAGTCGAAGTGAAGCGTTGATTGAGCATGTTGATATTGTGCCCACTGTTCTTGAGGTGATCGGCAACGAGTGCCCTTATGGCGTGCAGGGGATTTCGCAACTCAAGGTATTGGAAGGCAGCGCGTCCAGTCTCCGGTCATCGGCACTAACTACTTACAACGCGCATGATAGAGGGGTTCATGCCAAATGTCTGCGAACCAATCGTTATAAACTGGTCATATTCGCGGGTGAGACTTACGGTGAGCTGTTCGATCTCTTCAATGATCCCGGAGAACATCTGAATTTATTTTTTGAGCCGGCTGCCAAGGAAGTGAAGCTACAGCTTATGGAGCAGCTGGTGCATCGACTCATTCAGGATGAGGATCCGCTACCGGAGCGGAAGACCAACTGGTAAAACCCAGTGAATGGTTCAGAAGTTTAAGAAAATCATGGTCAAGATAAAAAGCTCAATATAAGCTTGAAGAGCATGGTCAAGCGACTGTATAGTAAAGCTAAGTGCTGGAACTATTTTAAAGTTAACGACGGATAACAGTTAATGAAATCGCTTTAACTATTGATGGTTAGGTAGTGCCGCTGATTATTCAGGACATTTTAAGGCGATACGAAAGCTCGTTCAAGCAAATTTCGCGAACTTAACAACAGGTAAAGGAGCTGGGTTCAATGCTTAGGAAATTACACTTTAGTGAAGGTTGGCGGTTTCAACTAGAAGACGGTGAGAGCCTTGTGGAAGCCAGACAGAAAGGTTTCAACGATTCGGCTTGGCGCAGGGTGAATTTACCGCATGATTGGAGCATTGAGCTGGATTTTAATCCAGAGTCGGCTTCGACACATGAGGGGGGATATTTGGACGGCGGAATTGGATGGTACCGTAAGACGTTTGCGCTACCTCAGTGGACTGCAGGGAAGAAGTTATCCATCGATTTTGAGGGGGTATATATGAACAGCACCGTTTATCTGAATGGTGAGGTGCTTGGAACATACCCATACGGATATAATGCTTTTACCTATGACATAACCGACAAAGTTTTTACGGATGGCCGCGAGAACGTGCTTACTGTTAGGGTGGAGAACATTCAGCCAAGCAGTCGGTGGTATTCCGGAAGTGGGATTTATAGAAACGTGTATCTTACGGTTACGAACGTGGTTCATGTAGACAGGTACGGAACTTTTGTCACTTCGCCTGATTTGGAGGAGGAGCTCAAGCAGAACAGGGCATGCGTAAGCCTGAAGACGAAGGTGAAGAATGATTCAAAGGATCAATCATCTGTGACGGTGAAATCGGTGATTTATGATGGGGACGGAAATGTAGTAGCGACTTCAGAAACCGAAGATATGGTTATTGAGAGCGGTGCCATTGGACAATTTGAGGACCGTGCTTACATTCATAATCCGAAGCTGTGGAGCACAAGTGAGGATAACCGCTATCGATTGGTCACAGAAGTAGTAGCTGATGGACAGTTGATGGATGTTTATGAAACTAAGTTCGGGTTACGCTATTTCTCGTTCGATTCGAATGAAGGATTCTCACTGAATGGACAGTATATGAAGCTGCATGGAGTTTGCATGCACCATGATTTGGGGGCTTTGGGTGCGGCAGTGAACGACCGAGCTGTGGAACGGCAAATGCAAATCATGAAGGATATGGGCGTCAACGCCATTCGGGTTACCCATAATCCTGCTGCTCCCGAACTGATCGAAATCTGCAACCGACTTGGGCTTCTTGTTATAGAGGAGACATTCGACACATGGAATCTATCGAAAAAAGAATATGACTATGGTCGCTTCTTCGCTCAATGGGCAGAGCATGACACCAAGGAAATGGTAGATAGAAACAAAAATGAACCTTCCATTATCATGTGGTCGATCGGCAATGAAATATACGACACAACCAGTCCAGAAGGGGTGGAAATCGTTCGAAGTTTGGTGAAGTGGGTTAAGGAGATTGACACCACCAGGCCAACGACAATCGGGGAAGATAAAACGCGAGGCGATAAGGTATCAGTCACACCGTTAAACGAGCATATTGAGGCTATTTTTAACGAAGTCGACGTCGTTGGCCTTAATTATTCGGAAAATAATTATCTCGGATATCATGAGCAGCATCCGGAATGGAAGATCTACGGTTCAGAGACTTCATCGGCAACACGTTCAAGAGGCGTTTATACACATTCCTATGAGTATAACATGAGCACGACCTACGATGACCGGCAGCAATCGTCCTATGATAATGATTTTGTGGCCTGGGGAAGAACAGCTGAGGACGCTTGGATACATGATCGTGATTCTAAACATATTGCAGGACAATTCATATGGACAGGATTCGATTACATAGGCGAGCCTACGCCATATTACAATGCCTTCCCATCTAAGAGTTCTTATTTTGGGGCGGTAGACACAGCCGGATTCCCGAAGGATATTTACTATTATTATCAGAGCCAGTGGAGCCAGAAGAAGGTGGTGCACATCCTGCCACACTGGAATTGGAGTGAGGGGGAGACCGTTCGGGTACTCGTATATACGAATGCACGGAAAGCCGAACTACAGCTAAACGGCAAGTCGTTGGGCGAGCGAAGCTTTGAGGCGAAGACAACATCGTGGGGAAAGGTATACTTAGAAACTACGGACGGTAAGACCTATCTGGAATGGTCGGTTCCTTTTGAAAAGGGGACATTGACCGCTATAGCCAAGGATGAACACGGTCAGGTTATCGGAGAAGCAAGTGTTAAATCGGTTGGAGAACCGTTGGCGATCCGATTAACCGCAGATCGTGGCCAAATAAATGCTGACGGTCGTGACCTTGCGTTCATTACAGCAGATATTGTGGATCATGAGGGAAATATTGTGCCTACAGCTGATCACCTGATCGAATTCAGTGTTTCAGGTAAAGGCATCCTGGCTGGTGTTGATAACGGGGATGCGGCTAGCATCGAGCGGTATAAGGATAACAAGAGGAGCGCATTTAATGGTAAAGCGCTCGCTATTGTACAAGCTCTGAAGGAGTCTGGTGAGTGTGTGCTGCAGGCGAGTTCGGCAGGCCTTACCGGCAGCTATGTTGTTATTTCCACGAAGGATCAAGAGCCTTTAACCAAGCTGATCTCAGTCGATATCACGGCTTCTCAGACGAAGTTAAATGTGAATGAGACAGTAGACCTTGGCGTCATCGGAACTTTTAGTCATGGGGAGTTGGCTGAATTACCTCAAGTCGTATCTATAACTTATGAAATTGATAGCAGTGCCGCCGAAATCAAGAACGGAAGGCTTCTTGCAGCAGCAGAAGGGCAGGCCGGCGTAACGGCGACGATTACTTATGGAGACGTTGTGATGACAACGCCGAAGCTTTCGTTCCATATCCGTACGGATAGTGGGGAGGGGGCAAGTGATTCTGCCAACTTGACAGCTGATAAGGAAACTGTGGTTAGAACGGCAATTGCCTTGGAACAGGTTAGTATGGCCGTATTGGAAAACCGTCAACCACATCTCCCTGAATCGGTAACCGTATATTTTAACGATGGAACAGAGGAACGCCAAGAAGTTCAGTGGGACGAGATTTCTGCTGAGCGCCTTCAAACAGCCTCTGAATTCGAGATTGAAGGTATCGTTGCCGGTGTAGATATGAGGGCCAAAGCATGGATTCGAGTGACTGAAGAATTCGGGGTCATGCATAATATAAGCAGAGCGAAGAACGGGTACGATTATCCGAAGGCGGAAGCTTCTTATGAATGCAGCGGAGTGGGTTCGGTTAACCGTGTCGAGGTGATCCATGACGATGTCATATCGTATGAGGAATATCCGAATAACCGGTGGACGAATCACTCTGAAGCAGCACGCTCTTCTGATTGGATATCCATTACATTTGGGGATTACGGGCCTGTGGAATATGTAGTGGATCAAGTCGAGCTACACTGGTATGAGGACCGGGATTGCTCATCTCCTGCTTCGCTTAAGATCAGTTATATGCAAGGAAGCGAATGGGTCGAGGTAACGAATATGCAGAGTCCGCTGGCTGTGGTATCGAAACAACCGAATGCTTATACATTTGATCCAGTCAGAACATCGGCCATCAGAATTGATATGACTGCCAAACCGGGTAAGGCCATTGGTGTGACTGAGGTGAAAATATTCGACAAGCTTCCGAAGGCACATACTGAGGTTAAGGTTAGTGATATATTACTGGACGGTAAGAGCATTATTGGTGATTTTGTGACCAAACCAGGTGCCATCCATGAGTGTGTTGTAAAACTTGAAAGTGGAGCTAAAGTTCCAGTTATCAACGGGGCTGGGATAGACAATACCTCTATAACGGTTGTACCTGCAGCTTCACCATCGTCGCCAGCGAGATTGATTGCTCGGTCGGAGGATGGTAAGAAAACTGCCGAATATCGAGTTTATTTCAAGATCTGATAGGAT
The DNA here is from genome assembly GCF_042666275.1 of Paenibacillus sp. GCM10028914. Taxonomy (NCBI): domain Bacteria; kingdom Bacillati; phylum Bacillota; class Bacilli; order Caryophanales; family Paenibacillaceae; genus Paenibacillus; species Paenibacillus sp. GCM10028914. The sequence goes on along the minus strand of NZ_JBHTFO010000017.1, from coordinate 271,246 downwards.
TGAAAATTGAAGAAACGATTGCTTTAAGGTATTTATCTGAATATATTCATTCGTTAATAAAACCCGGCAAGAGAGCATGCCGTTTCTTCTTTTTTATTTTTTAGTTTACTTCAGATATGTGAAATGCTTTATCAATAATAAAGAGCGGAAGAGGTAAGCGTAGCTGCTTACATTCCGCTCTTTATTTATGTTCAAGGCTGCTTGATACGATTTATTGATGATTAACTCTCACGCTCATCTTTCCGAACATGTTCGTTGTTGATCCGCTGAAAGTCCTCATCCCATTTGTACTTCTCATTATAAATTCTCATTACTTCTTCATTTAATTTCTCCCATTTCGAATTGGGGTTATTCCGTACAATTCGATAGAGGCGTAGAAATCGATCCTTGGGCATCTTATGTGCGTAGCGCAGCACAAGATAAGGATACAGGGTAATATAACGCTTTAATCTGACAGCAGCTCCAGCAACACTGACTAGAATATTCTCCCCACCCGGCATTGCTAAAATCTGTTCCTCGTGGACTAGAATATAGCGGAAGGCATTCTCTTTCAGTAGATCTCGTCTGATCTTGGATAACTCACCGATATATTCAACAAGATCAGGATTGAAATGATCCAAGAGCAAAGGCTCGAGCATAAGATCCATATCCTTGCGTAGTATGAAGGATTGAAGTAACAAGATTTGCTCTACTCGAAGCTGGTCCGTATGAACGAGGGCTCCAATCTCGCGAAGCATTTCATAAGCACGAGGTTTATCACCGCTATGAAACACTTCAATAGCCTTTTCTCGGTCACGAACAAGACCTGCATACAAGTTAGAAGCCTCTTGTTTAAAAAAATGTTCTAGTTTTACTAGTAAAAGTGCAGGGGTCGACCATTTTTGAATCGTCAATAATAGTGCGAATAGCAATGTGCTGCCTAGGGCATACAGGACTAACTGTCCAGTTGACTGATTTGGAAATATACCTATGACCATAATGAACAATGCGATAAGCCGCGTTTTCCACATGGATTTTCGAAGTATAGATCTAGCCCGGTCCTCCACACTTTGGAGGGTAGTTTTCCCGCAAACTAGACATTTCTTATCACCGAGAACGGTGAAGTGTTTGCAGTGCCGACAAAATTTAAGGTTATTATAAGGATTCTGTGATTTAATATAAGGCTTAAGCACTACAGGTAGTTTTTTTGTCATTCGTGTTCACGCTGTCCACTTTTCAGAATGGAAAAGACAAGCTTATTTAATTGCTCGGGAGAAGGTGCGCGTTTCACTCGATAACGATAGTTAATGGTTGTAATCATAATAAAAAGAAACAATATTCCGAGACAGACGTAAGAAACCATATGATATACCTCGCTTACAGTAAATGTTGATTTACTTTATTAATAGTATAACATCCTAATAATAGGGATGACTAACAAGGGTTATTGGACTAGTATATTATTATCTAATATCCATATGCAAAGGAGTACTAGAATGAGTCCGTTCAAAAAAATAATACAGAAATTAATCCCGGTAGCGGTAGCGATTTTGCTGCTGCCATTCTACAGCATAACTAATGTGAATGCAGCACAGGCATCTTCTCAGATCGATGCGGTGCTCGTGCTCGATGTCAGTAATTCAATGAAGACAAGCGATCCGAATAATATCGGCAACGAAGCGATGAAGATGTTCATCGATATGTTGTCAGAGAAGGGAGACCAAGTTGGGATTGTCGCCTACACCGATACGATTCAACGGGAAAAGGCGCTGCTTGAGATTAAGTCACAAGAGGATAAAGATAACTTGAAGAGCTTTATTGACCAATTGAATCGTGGCGCCTACACCGATGTATCTGTGGGTGTGAAAGAAGCGATGCAAATATTGGAGGATGGAGCAGACCCTGATCATGAGCCGATGATTATCGTGCTCGCTGACGGTAATAACGATTTTGATGATAACTCAGGTAGAACGCAAGCGCAGTCTGACGCTGATATGGATAAAGCGATTAAAGAAGCGAATGACAGCGGCGTACCGATCTATACGATTGGGCTGAACGCCGATGGCAAATTAAATAAGGAAGCTCTAGCGGAAATATCGGACTTGACCGATGGCAAATCCTTCTCAACGAATACGGCAGATGATTTGCCCCAAATATTGAGTGAAATATTTGCCAGTCATCTCGAACTAAATATTGTGCCTGTAGATTCGTTTACTGCTAACGGAAACTATCAGGACGTGAAGATTTCTGTGCCAAACTCTAATGTACTAGAAGCCAATATATCTATTATGTCTGACAAACCCGTAGAGGCTAAGCTCTTTGATCCTTCAGGCCAAGAGGTAAGCATTCCATCGGATAAAGTCCTACGCTCCGAATCGAAGAGCTATTCGTTAATTAAGCTGTTGACTCCTGCTGAAGGAGACTGGACGCTGCAGGTGAAAGGGGTTAATCAAGACAAAATCGATATTAATCTAATCTTCAACTATGATCTAAGCCTGGCAATGGACCCGCTTGCAAAGGCGACATATTCGAAGGGGGATACAGTACAAATTAACTCTTATCTCGTTAGTGGTGGACAAAAGCTAGGGGATAAACAGCAATACAGCAACATGAGTGCAGTCTTGCTCGTTAAAGATTTAGACACCGGCACAACCACGGAAATACCGATGAACAATGCTGGTGATCATTTTGAGAGCACATACAAAATTGCCGATGAGCATGACTATGAAATCAAGGTGAAGGCTGAGGAGGCAAGCTTTTTCCGAGAGACTGATGCTGTCAACATAACAGCCAAGCCTAATGCAACGGGTCAGACAACACCGGCACAGCCTGTGGGTGAAGAAGATAGGCCATTCCCTTTGCTGCCAGTTATATTCGGTGTTATTGGACTTGCGGTACTGCTTGCAGCAATCTATTTCATTCTTAGGTACATTAAACTAGCGAATCGAGGATTTGTTGGACAGCTCGTCATTGAAATTAGAGATGAGAATACAGGAGACAAAACGTCACCTCAATATAAGAAGCTGTCGACATTCAAAGGCTCGCTTAAGCTTCATCAGCTGTTGCAGCTAGCACCAGAGCTTAAGGAGACGGAGAAAATTATTTTCAAACCGAGTAATAATGATCGGATCACGCTGCATAATGGCTCCACTTGTACGATAGAGAAGTCTGGCCGGGCTATCCAAGCTGATGGCGGATATGAATTGAAGAGCGGGGACCGCATAATGGTTTCCTTGCAGCAAGTAGATAAGACGATTTTCATTGAATATCTTATATAGGTTGAAGTAGTTTGTTATAAAACCAGGGAGGTTTTCAAAGAATGAAACCAATTGTGAGAGAGCATATACAGCAACTGGATGTTTCACTAGGCGGAGGTATTGTCAGTGAGAAAATCAGGGTGGACACGATAGATAATCCTATTCTGATTATTGGACTTGGAGGTACAGGTATTGATGCGCTGTTGCGCTTGAAATATCAGATTAACCGTCGCTTTAAGCTGCCTGAGGACCCCGTGTCTAAGAGAAAACAAGATAAGCCCGACAATGTGGAGTTTCTAGCATTTGAGACCAATGAACAAGACCGCAATAAGAAGTATAAAGGAATTGGTCTGGACCCTATTAATGAATTTGTGCTGCTGTCCAACGCGGAAGTCGGGGGATTACTGCAAAACCGCAGTATTTTGGAACCATATATTACGGATTGGCTGTCGCCTGAGCTTAGCATTACGGATGGAATGAATGGCGCTGCTGGAGTGCGGCAGGCAGGACGGTTGTTGTTATTTACGAAGATTAATCAAGTTGTACAAAGCATCGATAAGAAAATTAAGACATTGTCTGTCGGTACGAACAAAAAGCTGATGGTATTCTTGCTTACAGGATTATCCGGTGGAACGGGCAGCGGTTGCTTCCTCGATATTTCGTATATCGTAAGAGGGATCATTGAACGTGATCACGGTGCTGCAGGGATTGACCGAGTGAATATATTAGGTTATTTATTCACACCTGACATTAATCTAGCTAACAAAAGCTTGAGCGATCATACACGTGAGTATATAAAGAAAAACGGTTATGCAGCACTAAAGGAACTGGATTATTGGATGAATGTGGATAGCAGAGGGGAACGATTCAAGCAGCAATACGGCAACATACTATCCGTTAATTCGCCGCTGCCGCCATTTAATTTGTGCCACCTCATCTCAGCGACGAATGCTGAAGGTAAGCTGCTCGAGAATGCTTATGATTACTGCATGAACGTAACGGCGGAGAACATTACGAACTTTATCTCGAGTGAGGAAAAGCAATCGGGCGAGGAATTCGCCATTCATGATTATATCAGCAACATTCGGACGAACATCGCACAGATGAACAAGATGTATCCAGCGAACTATGACTACAACATTATCGGAGCTTCCTCGGCTGTATTGCCGATTGAGGAAATGACTACGTATTTGGCTTACCGTCTCTTTAATAAAATGGATAAAATGTTCCAGAAAGCGCCGACTCAGGATGACGTGGAGAAATTTGCACGCAAGCTGGGCATCGATCTAGAAACGATGATGAAGACATTCGATTCACGTGTTCCTGAGCCGCTTCCTGGATTCGAGAATAGCGAGCGTCTCAGCTACAATAATGTAATTAAGTTGCAAGCCGTGAACATGGATACCGAGTTGGAGCAAAATTTCTTGGCTCGTGCTCGTGAGGAATACATTAAAGCGAAGAAACAGCTTCCAGGCGAGATTGTTGGTCAGTTCACTGAGCAAATTCGCCGAACATTCCTTCATCCTGAGCAAGGACCATTCTACGTATCAAGACTTCTATATACAGAGAAGGGCTTCTGCTTGCTGAAGATGCTGCAGTCATACATCGAAACGCTTCGCGAAAGCCTGCTGCGATTGCCGCGGGAGATTGAAGCACAGAGCGAGATAGCTAATGAACGTATGGGCGATGCGAAGAGCGCCTTTGTATCTAAAGATAAGAAGAAAAATGCTTATATAGAAGCGAAAATCGAAGAGTACTGGCTCCGAGCCGATGTTGAACGGATGGAGCAATTAATTGAATTCTACGAGGATCTGCATACGCTTCTCAACAATGAGAATAACCGAATCTATAACGTATTTACCGAGATATTGAATGTGTTGAATTCGGTCTTCGCCAAGAATGGTGACATTCTCACAAATGGAGAAGAGCAGACGGATCATAAAGGGAACAAGACATATTACTGGAATATCGTCGGCGTACCGGACATATCCGATGTCATCAGCAAGATGATGGATAAGCGAGATGGCGATGATCTGATCCGCGACTTTACACAAGAACTGCTGGATCATTCCAATCTATGGGTGAAAGAGCAAGAAATCGATATCGTCAGCTCGATCTCGGAGTTTCTAACGGATAAATTCGGAGATCTCATCACGAGATCGATGGAAGATTTCCTTGTCATGAAATACGGGAACGACGAATCCATCGAGAAATTCGTAGAGCGCTATATTGCAAGTAAGCTGGATGAAGAAGCGGTACCTGTATTCCATCTCAGCAACAGCTCTGGTAATTTGCATGTGCCGTCATGGGGCTTCGTATCGGTGCCGGTGCAGGCTCCTAGCATTTTACGAGGGATTCGCAATTATCAGAATAACTCGATAGGTAAGTCCCATTTCACGATTAAAGAAAGTGAAGTGAAGAACCGGATATTCTGGTTGAATACAAAAAATGGTGTGCCATTGTTCGTATATACACCGCTGAAGGTTTATGAGGAAAGTTACGAGCGAACGATTCTAGACAAGGAAGGGATCGGTCGACATTTAGTACAGACTGATCAAGAGAACTGGACGTATTTGCCGTCACCTATCCCAGAGAAATCATGGGGAGATACTTACGTCAATCCTCGTGTGCAAAGCTATAATGCACGGGTACGTGCCCAGTTTGCTCAAGCGAAGGGCTATCATATTATTGTGGAGAAGGGCATCGATAATAACTTGAGCAACCGTTATGCTGTTCGTTACACGAAGTCCTTCGAGCTGTCTGAGTTTCTCAAGTCGTTCAATATGCAGCTTGATGCGGCTAAGCCGAATTTAGGTGAAGTGAAGCGTGCATTGAATGAACTGAAGCGGTTATTGTCAGAAGGACTGGAGCTTGATTCCACTAAGGATATATTCGGAAGCTTCACAGAGGAACTAGCACAAGAAAATCTGATTCGTTCACCAGAACAATTAAGAAGAGTTCGGGAAGAATTAGCGAAATACGAGTCAATCTCGAGCAAAGTTGTTGAATTGGAGCAGCTGCTTCATTTGCACCAAGATGAAGAGAAATGGCTGGATCTATTCATTGAAGCATTGTATACAGATACGATTACGAAGAAGGGTGCGCTGTATGTATACGATCGTGATCCTGAAGAAGAAGCCTGGTCACCATTCGCTAATCTGATGAAGAGTAGCAACTACGTTGAGCATGAAGTGTTCGAGAGCTTCCGTCAGTTGGACGACAAAAATCGTAGTACGTTGATGCGTAAAGCATCACGCCGAGTTACGGAAATGACAGCAACCGAGGATACTACACTACTGTTAGCGAAGCTCGAAGACTTGTTCAATAATTTCTTAGATGCACGTGAGCGTCTAGAATACGAAAAGGTAGAACTGGCCAATGGCGAAGAATTGCATCGCTTCTATAAGGAAATGACAACCAAACTTAATGAAATTCGTAGAAAGCTGAGATAGCCATGAGGGGAATATTGGATCAATTCGCGACCGACTATTCGGCCGCTGAGCAGAAGATAAGCGGCCGTGATGATGATCAGAGCAGTCTTCATTATCCTACTGTGTTTCTATTTATTGGCGATGAGGCAGAACATGCGATTGAACCGATGATCCGCTCGAACGAACTAAAATGGGACAATAATGCAGGGGTTATCTACCTGCATATTGCTTCGAGTGAGTCCGAGAAGAGTGATGGTTCATCCTATGCGTCAAATGTTATGCGAGTGGCGTTAACTGGACTCACTTCTGATGAAGGGGACAACAAGGCAAGGCGCAGAGATATAGGAATTGCATTCCATAAGGAAGATCGCCATCTCGTTCGCCTTAATCGAGTTCTGCGGCAAGTGAGCAATACGATTGCGGATTACGGTCGCTTATATGCCTCCTTTGATCGTCTTCATCTAGCTGTCATTACTAGGGTAGATGACCCAATGAACGTGCTTGCAGCGGAAATATCGCTGCTGGCGAAATCGATCTTAGAGCAGCTGTTCAAATCGGTTCAGATGGATATGTATGCATTGATTAATGAGCGAGAGCAGTCGGATACGTTCGGATATGCAGGAGCAGCAGGCATAAGCTTCCTGCGTGAGCTAGAGGGTATGCAGCGACCAGAGTATGAATACTCTGGTCGATTGCAGATAACGGGTGACGGCTTATCAATTCCAGTCGTTCACAGACCATCACCGCTGTTTGATCTCGTTTATATATTATCAGACCGTAATGAGCGAGGAATAACGGCCATTAATGGCATGCAGACCAACTATGAAATCATCTGTAATATTCTACTGCTGAAGAACCGGAAGCAGAAGGATGCACAGAATTATTCTAATGAAGGAAGCTATAACAATTCGTCATTCAAGAACAGTCTGATGACTGAATCTGGTAGGCAGGGCTTCGTATCTGCCGGACTGTCCAAGGTTAATCGGCCTAATTATTCGATTGCTTTAACAGTGCTGTATCATTTTTTCAAAGGGCTTGCTGTGCGGTTGAAAGAAACACCAGAGCTTGATCCTAAGATTAAGCTTGGTTTCTTCGGACTTGACTCCACGTCAATCGAAGGGAAGATCGCCGAGATTGTTCCTGGTGAAGATAGTCTTGCTGATATGACTGGCTTGCTAACGAGTGGGATTCGGTATGAGCAATTGCGCCGCATGTCGCTGCGCGAGGCTGAGGAGGCGTTGTATGGTGATGGTTGTACGGCGTTTTTCCGTAAACATTTCATCCATGTAGCTGAGGATCGTATTAGTCAAGTGAATGCGGCAGAAGAGCTAAGGCGTAACGTCAACCAAGCGATGCGGGGGTATCCGCAGATTGGTTTTTATCAGATTGCCGCATGGACAGATGAGCGGAATGAGGCTGGTAACGTAATCGAGTTCGTTCGTACTCGGATTCGGAATCTGGTCATTGAGATCAGCCAAGCACAGGAAGAGCTTGAGCGCAGTCATGAAACACGAGTAGAGGATTTGAAGATTCAGCGCCTGCCATTTATGGACAAGCAAAATTTACGCTCTTTTATACGTGTTTTTCTTGATACAATCTACCGGCAGCAATGGCAGTTATTGCGACTGGAAACAGAGCTGGCACTGTACCGAAAGTTTGCAGCTGAGCTGGAGTTATTACATGAAAGCTACAGCATTCGGGTGCAGCAAATGGCTGCACTGGAGGAAGAACTCAAGGAGACAGCGCTGCAAAGTATTCGCTTGGCAGATGATTATATTGGACAGAACATATTCGATTATTATGAGCGGGTTACCGAGACCGTTATGCAAGAACGTGAAGAGAAGCACGGTTCTTCGGCATTTTTTGAGGACACGCTCATGGGTAATGTCACAGATCTTCTAGAGAAAGGTAATGAGGCATTTATTGAGCGTTTGATCGGAGTATGTCGCAAGCATGTGCTGACAGCTGATCCGTTTACCCAAACTTTTGAAGAAGAGCTGCTACAACGAGCGAATGTTTCTGTAGCATATAGCAATCGTATAGCTTTATCGAAGGCTGAACTGTTCAACTTACTCTACCGCACGTTAGAAGACAATGCGGCGATTAATATTAGGCTTCTCGACTATACACATGAGCATCGTTACGAGGAAAAATATTTGTTTGGAGATCGAGAGAGTGAGTTTATCCGCTATGCACTTGGGGTCGATGAGACGTCACGTATCTACAAGCTCGGCTGTGTTCATGAGAAACGTAGCAGTGGAGTTGAGAAATTAAATTTAATGGGCGGCTTTCACTTAGAGGATCTGATGTATTATCGCAATGGCAAGGTTTATTATGAAGCCTATATGCAGAACGGGTACGAATTTCACTTCATTGATCCAGCTCTTCTGCCCGAGCTTCGCTAATATAGCGTAGGTCGATCATTGCTGCGGTTCATTTGCAAAGGGGAAAGGATGCTGTTCTAATGGAACGGAAAATAAATTTACTACTTTTATTGTTCGCGCTAATCGGTGGAACAATTGGGTTTGCATTAGGCGAGGTTATTTTAGGTTCGTTGTTGGGAGAATGGCCGCGATTTATTGTGGTTGGTCTGTACTTTGGTGTAATTGCCCTCTGCATCGGACTTTCTTGCCTGATTGCCGAATTGATATCTCCTCGACTCAGCGGTACGTCTTGGCGGCAACGGTATACCGGGTTATCTTGGATGCTCCTCGTGCCGGCTACGCTGGTGCTGCTGTTTGTGGTCAGCGGATTGCTTCAATTGACATATGGGCTAAGCTTCGGGGGTGTGAAGCAGGTCAAGGATATCGTTCTCGTTATCGATAATTCGGGGAGCATGGCAGAGACAGATCCTGACAATGAACGGTTCACAGCTGCTAAGCAGCTCATTGATAAGTTGGAAAGTGACAAGCGAGTAGCTGTCGTTCAATTTAGTGATACGGCGGAATTGCTTCAGCCCTTTACGAATCTAAGAACGCAAGCAGAGAAGGATTCTGTGAGTGCTGCGATAGAAGCACTTGAGCCGACTGATGGAGGGACGAACTTTACTCTGGCTTTGGAAGAATCCATGAAGATTATTAATGAGAAGGCAGATTCCAATCGTGGAACGATGATTATCCTGCTGTCAGATGGTTTCAGTGATTCCAGTATTGATGAGCAGATTGCTGCGTATCAAGAGCAGCGCGTTGTCGTTAACACAGTTGGCCTTAGTGTTGTTGACGCTAGAGGGACAGAATTGTTGCAGTATATAGCTGATTCCACTGGAGGAAGCTACTATGATGTGACGGAAGCAAACGGACTCACTCTCGCTTTCCAAAATATATACGATACCATCGATGATCGGACCCTCGTAACGGAACGTACAGGAGTGAATGCGGATAGTACGTTATATATGCTTCTTCGTTTATTGTCATTGACAATAATTGGAGCAGCTATAGGAGTGTCGCTCGGATTGGTGTTTGACAATCGGTTCTTGGCAGTAAGCTTTGGCGCTGGAGGAATTGTCGGCGGTTTGCTGGCAGGTTTTATTCTGGACTCTGGCTTGTCTGGACGTTCATTCTGGGATCCAGTTACCCGCTTAACTGCTGTCCTCGTACTGGCTGCAATCATCAGCCTGTTTACGTTCGTTGTTCCCATTAAGGAGAATACGGGCTCAAAACTGCGTGGCGGTGGAAGAAAGATTGGCAGCGGCAGCTCCTCCAAGAGTATGGGTAGACCGGCGAAGGATAGTCGCAGTCATGGATTTTAACTTTGCGGAGGATGATTTAGATGAGGTTTATCGATGCGGAGGATGATTCTCCGTTAATCAACGGCGTTACTTGCAACATAGAAGATAACCTCTGCACACTGCGCTGGTTATGGCCGAGTGGTATAGATGCGGTGTATGTCGGGATAATGCCTGATGAACAGGAACATGAGGGTGCCTTAGACACTAGCAACTTAAAGCTATACACCAGAGCGGAATACAAAGCGAATAATGGCTATTACAGCCGAGTAGAGGGAATCGGGCGTTATGTTTTTACAGTGTACGCTTGTCAGGAAGGTAACGGCAGCGGAGGCCCGCTGCTCATCCTTCAGCCCAATCGGGAGAATAGCATCGAGATTAGTGCAGGGAAGGCCCAAATACACTATTCGGTCCGTTACAAAACTGGGCTATTTCAAAAATATAAAAGTATCCAGATTCAAGTGACGACAGAGGTTCCAATTGACAAGGAAGTACTTTGCTATGTGAAGAAGCAAGGTAGTTATCCGGCGAATAAAGAGGATGGCATTTTGTATCCGTTTGTCGCTCCCTTTGCAGCAGGCAAGAATATATTGCCTCCGATTGAGGTCGGCAAACAAGATTACATTCGATTATTTTTCACCGATGGCCGAAAATATGGTCAGATGTACGAATTAGTATCCGTATAAAGGGGGGATCTCCATGAGTATTTTTGATTTATTCAAGAAAAAGCCTGAGGCGAAGGTAAAGCCTTTGTTCTATGACATAGTCTGCCCTTACTGCTTCAGTAAATTTTCGCCACAAGAGGTTGTTTTCCGGGCAACCCATTCTCGTGAAGATGATGAAGATTACGCGCTTGGTGAAGATGAGGAGCTGAACAAGTACAGAGAGCGATTTGGTCTCGATTCCGTATATGATATGGAAGCTGTGATCCGCCCTCAAGATGTGCCGGAGGAGCACCATGTTTACTCGGATCATGTTCTTATTGGCCTGAATGATCGTTATGGCGAACTAACGCGCAGAAGACTTTGTCCGAAATGTCATAATGAGCTGCCGGTGACGGCAGGCAAAGTTCCGAGCAATATTATTTCTATTATAGGAGCTTCACAGGTTGGCAAATCCGTGTATATGACATCATTAATTCATACTTTGCAAAATACGACTGCGGATCATTTCAATGCGGCGTGCATGCCGCTTAATGCGGAGATTAGCCGGAAATTCCGTACTTATTATGAGGAGCCATTATTCGAACGCGGCGACTTGCTTGCTTCCACTCAAAAGGAGAAGATGCAAGAGCCGTTTATTTTCCAATTCGTCTTCAAGGATGAATCTAAACCTCCGTTGACGCTCGTTTTCTTCGACGTAGCGGGTGAGGGTATGGTGGAACAGGATTATCTTGGCTTGCATGGACAGCATATTAAAAACTCGGCAGGTATTCTATTGATGGTGGACCCGCTGCAAATCCGTTCTATTCGTGAGAAGATCCGAATTAAGCTTGGCGATAAGCCGGGAGAATGGGTATCTCAGTATGATGAACCACGTGATGTTGTTCTGACGATGTTTGGCGATTTCATTGCGTATCAGGATAATAGCAAGACAGATATTCCGACAGCAGTAGTACTGACGAAGAGCGACATGCTTCATTCTCTCAGCGATGAGGACGGCGAATATATTAAACCGAACAGCAATATTTTCAAAAACATGGTTCACCGCGACTATTTCAATCTGACAGAGTTTGAGAATATCGACGGAGAAATCCGCCGTTTCATAGAGAAGGTTGATCGGCCATTCAAAGGTACGATGGATGTCTATTTCAAAGATACTGCTTATTATGCGGTGTCCGCGCTGGGTAGCAATCCCGTTGATCAAAAAATGCAGACCGTTGTTAGTCCCATTCGGGTAGATGAACCCTTCATTTGGTTGCTATATAAGCTGAACTTTATTGAGGGGAGAAGAGAATAGTGCGAGATTCTAATCCCAGCAGAATGATTCAACAGCAGATGTATGCACGAGAAAGAAGTGGGATATTTAGAACTACAGAAGGCTATGACACGATCGCCAAATCTAGCGGACTAGACCCTTCTTTTATTAAAAAAGTGCTTCATCCGTTGTGTGTATATGATGCGCCGGAGGAACTTGCAGTAAGCGGAGAGAAGGACGAAGCTGCTTATCCTGAGTCGATGCATTTGCTCCACATGGATAATGGTGACATTTTGCTTGGGAGAAGCATCTATCAGGCTACGGATTTCACGGGATTGCGTAGTGCGTTCTTCACACATAACTATTTGATCCCAGGCGGTGCTGATAAGAAGTCGTCTAATGATTACCGGAACTGGCTGCAAGCTTCGTTCGAGAGTAGTTACAATATCGTTAATGGCACCGTGATTCCGGAATTAAAGAGTTTGCCCGTTCAACCCTCGAGGTCTGTTCAACCAACACACCGATCGATTTTGTCACTGCTTAATATCGATGAAAAGCGATTCAAGCAGTTGCTATATGCGGTGATGGCGGCAGTCGGTGGCAAGAAGAAGGTATATGTGTCATTAGATGTTCCGATTAAACAGCTACCGATTATGGCAAAGCAATTACTCTCAGTGCTGTATGGGAGTCTACCTTATGCTTACCATGATAAGCTGGGATTTATCACCTATTCTAAAGAACCTCTCAGTCGTAAATCTATTCATATTACATTCGTTGAACGTGGCAGTCTACGTGCAGGTGATCGAAGCATCGAGAAGGATTATACGTTTGATTTGGCCAATGATAGGATCATGAACGTCGATCTAAATGGCATGGATCAACCGTATTTGGATTTTGCATGGGAGCAGTTAGAGCTGGAGCAACCGGATCGAGCTGACCGCTTTTTTCAATTTGCTGAGCTGATGCTGGCAGGTATGGAGCCGGAGCGTGCGATCACTGCGGCTAGTTATCATGAGTTATGCGTGTTGTTCCAAATTGAGGAAGGCAATGAGTCGCTCTATGAAGCGCATAAAACGACAGTGTTGCGAGGATTGCTTGAATACTTGCAGCCGGCAGGAGCGCTTGAATCAAAGATCCGCTTGAATGACTTGTTCCTATCACGATTTGATTATGAATATGATCAGCTAAGGTTGGGGCGAGTTCCGGAAAACTTCATTATCGATACGATTCAGAAATACTACAGACTTGACCCATATAGTGAAAATAAGATCGTCGCCTTTTTTATCCTAGCGCTTAATAACGTAATGAAGCAAAAAAAGCAGGATGCTACTGTCTACTTCTATAAAGCTATTGAGAGCAGCGAGGCATTAAGTAAGGCGTTCTTTTCGAAGCTGATGACAGACTCTCGATTAATTGAAAGCTTGTTCATTCCTTTTCTCGAGAAGAAACTTGGAGCTGCGGTTGGCGTTCAGAGTCTTCTCCAACTGATTGAACAGTGGGGGAGTAAACATTCTCAGTTGTTTGGGAACAGCCAGTTCCATACGCTTGCCCATAAGCTGCTGATGGATAAGCTCAGATATGAGGGATACTCAATAACGGCAGTGAGCAAGACCTTCAAAGAGCTGCGTCGACTCGAAGGGGGAGCCTCTTCAGGGATGAAGCCATCCTCTTATGAAGCCGTTAATCTGTATCAAGATCTAGAGTTTTCTGTTTATCGTACGATGCTGCTTGAGCTTAATTTGGACAGGCTTACACTAGATGAGCTCTCCCAAGCCGATTTCCTCGGATTCAAGGATCAATTGCAGCGTTGGCAAACTGAGATTAAAGACCCTAGACAGAAATCGGTGGCTCTTAAGCTAGTTACGCTCAATGAATGGTTCGCAGATCCTGAACCAACAGCTGATATATTTTCCAGATTGTCTCAGGTAGAGATGGATCATGTGCAGCAGGTTGGACGCCAGCTGTTGTCCGGGCAGGTTGAGTTCGTTGACTTCAATCGTATTGTGTTGGCGTTTATCCGCAGCTCGGATATGCAGACGATAGACTTCGCTCAGCTACTTGATTATTTGCAAAAGAATGCGGAGAACAAAGAAACGATCTATCGCTTCTTTCAATGGTCTGAAAATCACCCTGATTTCAGAAAATCAAGAGGTTTCGTACCAGCCTATTCTTCGGCTATTGTTAGTTATTTCAAAAAATATGATCGCAGTGCTTTCAAAAAGCGGACCTATCGAAAGCAATATTTTGACAAGGCGGGATCTGCTCTTAAAGCTGTATATAAGCAAGCTAATCATGAATTGTCTTCATCGTTGATGAAGTTTTTTCGACGGAATCGTAAAAAGGCGATGATTGCTTCCACACTTGGTATTGTAATCATAGTTGCCGCAGGCATCATGCTTTCACTTAACGATAAAGGTGAGTCTGCTAAGGGGGAAGTACCTGTACCTGAGGGGCAGCCTACAATTGACGTCAGTTCGCCGGCACCGAGTACAATCGTATATGTCGAGCAGACGGCTGCATCAGCTGGAATAGAAGCAACAACTTCACTTGTGTTCTTGTTCAAGGATGTAACGACTTGCGGGAAGTTTTCTCCGACATCATTAATTGTAGAGTCACCGGAGGGCGAAGCCGTTACTTATACAGAGCTTGAGTTATTACCGACCTGTCTTATAAGTCTTGAGCCGCCAGTGCCTACGGATTCTAATGTAGAAGCAGATACAGAAGATAAAACGCCTGAAGCGGATAATGACTCTGGCGTTGAGGCAGGGACAACCCCTGAATCAATGAATAGCAATTATGATCCAACTGATTATCCGTTTGAGTATAAGGTGAACCTTGGCAAGCAAGTGGATATTGCTGCGAATAGTATAGTCCGCATTGGCGAAGAGACATATCAACTGTTTGAAGCGCCAAATGATGAGCAATAAAAGAAAATAAGGGAGGATTTATGTGGTTATCGGCCACTTGAATCCTCCCTTTTTCTATTCTACTGCACGGTCTCATGATACAGACTGCCTTTTGTCATTTTTCCAAATGACTTGAGGACCTGAACGTCTCTTTATTAAGATCCAGGGGACCATATTTTAATTTTCAGTAAATATTTGGAGATATTCTTAAAAAAATATCGAATAATACATTGAACCTTTCATAAGTCTGAGTTAGTATAAATATAGATTAAAACAAAGTAATAAGGTCGGAATTATACATATTAATGTGAGGTGGATGTTGTTGCAACTTCAAGTGACAAATAGTCCGTTTACAAGTGAGCAAGCTGAATTAATTAATAAGCTGCTTCCAACCTTAACGGATGCCCAATTAAATTGGCTAGGCGGATATTTAACGTTTTATCATGCCGGGAGTGTTAAGTCTGCCGGAGCGGAGCTCGCTGTAACCAGTGTAGTGGAAGCTCCTGCGACCGCGGTTATATCTCAGGCTCCACGTGAAGCGACGGTACTATTCGGGTCACAGACCGGTAACGCACAGAGGCTAGCTGGCAGACTTGCTGACAGTCTCAAGGAACAAGGTTTTAACGTAACGTTGTCTGCAATGAACAAATATAAGACGAATAATCTCAAGAAAGCCGGATATCTGTTTATTCTCGTTAGTACACATGGTGAGGGCGATCCGCCGGATAATGCACTTACTTTTTATGAATTTTTATACAGTAAGCGTGCTCCTAGGCTTGAGGACACGAAATTCTCTGTTCTCGCACTGGGGGATATATCGTATGAGTTCTTTTGTAAGACCGGTCAAGATTTTGACCAAAGGCTTGCTGAGCTTGGTGCAGAGCGAATTGCTGACCGCGTAGATTGTGATGTGGACTTCGAGGATTCAGCTGCCGGCTGGATCGCAGCCGTTAACGGGGCTGTGGCTACAGCACAGGCCCCTACATCTGCTCAAGAGGTCGCTGGTACTGCATTTATTCCTTCGTCACCTGCGAGCACTTCAGATTATTCGAGAAACAATCCGTTTATGGCAGAAGTACTGGAAAATCTGAATTTGAACGGAAAAGGATCAGACCGTGAAACCCGTCATTTGGAGCTCTCGCTTGAAGGTTCGGGACTGACGTATGCACCGGGTGATGCAGTGGGTGTATATCCGCAGAATGATCCCGTATTAGTCGATAATATCCTTACATTCTTGAAATGGAATCCGGAGGAGACGGTGGTCATTGGAAAATCCGGCGAGACCTCTTCACTCCATACGGCTCTACTTCACCATTTTGAGATTACAGTGTTAACGAAACCTCTTCTAGAGAAAGCAGCTGCCTTTTCGGGAAATGGTAAACTGGCAGAACTAGTGAAGTCAGAGAATAAAGAAGAATTGAAAGCATACCTTAACGGGCGCGACCTGCTTGACCTTCTTCAAGATTATGCACCATGGACGCTTACAGCGAGCGATCTGACTTCGTTACTACGTAAATTGCCGCCGCGCTTATATTCTATAGCGAGCAGTTTGAACGCGCATCCAGATGAAGTACATCTGACAATCCGAAAAGTGGAATATGAAGCTCATCAACGCGAACGCAAAGGCGTATGCTCTGCATTTACATCTGAACGTCTAGAGCCGGGGGATACGCTTCCGATATTCATCCAGCAGAATCCGAACTTTAAGCTCCCAGTTAACCCGGATGCACCAGTCATTATGGTGGGACCAGGTACAGGAGTAGCGCCGTTCCGCGCTTTTCTTGAAGATCGGGAGGAGCTTGGCGCTACAGGAGATACATGGCTTTTCTATGGTGATCGACATTTCGTAACAGATTTCTTGTATCAGACGGACTGGCAACGGATGGTGGCGGACGAAATATTAACCAAGCTGGATGTCGCTTTCTCCAGAGATACAGACGAGAAGGTTTACGTTCAACAGCGGATGCTGGAGAATGGTCAAGAGCTTTACGAGTGGCTGGAGAACGGTGCGCATGTATATGTCTGCGGAGATGAGAAGTATATGGCGCACGATGTGCAAGCTGCACTTCTTGCGATTATCGGACAGTATGGTGGTAAATCCCCTGAAGTGGCTTCTGCATATTTAGCAGAGCTTCAAGAGCAAGGGCGATATCAACGTGATGTGTATTAAGATTAAGTGATTGTCCTGAAGCGTACATTTCTGTAGAGGCACAGAGAGCTAAACAAATCATGGGGTAAAGGAGCTAACAGCAATGGCAAAAAACCATAAGGTAGAGCCAATCGGCGGGCCGCCGAGTGATGTAGAGCTACTGAAGGAAGAGAGTAACTATTTACGCGGATCATTGACTAAATCGCTTTCTAACCGAATTACAGGTGGGTTGCCCGAACTGGATAACCGGCTCCTTAAATTCCACGGAAGCTATATGCAGGATGATCGCGACTACCGTAACGAACGGCAGAAGCAGAAGTTGGAGCCATATTTCCAATTCATGCTTCGTATTGTTACACCGGGAGGCGTATCAACTCCAGCGCAATGGCTTGTAATGGATGAGTTAGCTGACAAGTATGGAACTGGAAGTCTTCGTGTAACAACGCGTCAGGCTTTTCAGCTGCACGGCGTATTGAAATGGAATTTGAAAAAGACTATTCAAGAAATTAATGAAGCATTACTTACAACGCTCGCTGCTTGTGGTGATGTTAGCCGTAATGTTATGTGTAACCCCAATCCATACCAATCTGAAATTCATAGCGAGGTCTTCTATTGGTCGCAGCAGCTAACGACACACCTAGCACCTAAGACGCCTGCTTATCATGAAATCTGGCTGGATGGTGAGAAAGTTGTAGATAGTCTGGAGCAGACTGATGCTGCCGTTGAGGTTGAGCCTATTTACGGTCCTGTTTATCTGCCTCGAAAGTTTAAGATCGGCATTGCGGTCCCTCCGTCAAACGATGTGGATGTATATTCACAGGACCTTGGCTTTATTGCGATTGTCGAAGACGGCAAGCTTGTAGGCTTTAACGTAAGTGTTGGCGGCGGCATGGGGATGACGCATGGTGACACGGCTACGTATCCACAGTTAGCTCGTGTTATTGGCTTCGTAACACCGGATCGTATTCTGGACGTAGCGGAGAAGACAGTTACGATTCAGCGGGATTATGGCAATCGTTCCGTTCGTAAATATGCGCGTTTCAAGTATACGATTGACCGGCACGGTTTAGATTGGTTTGTGGATGAATTGCATGATCGCTTGGGGTGGGAGCTTGAGCCTGCACGTGAATTCAAGTTTGATCATACGGGTGATCGTTATGGATGGATTAAAGGCAAGGACGGAAAATGGAATTTGACATTGTATGTTCAAAGCGGACGAATCGTGGATTCTGAGGGTTACAAGCTGAAAACAGCATTGCGCGAAATCGCGAAGATCCATACTGGAGATTTCCGTCTTACAGCTAATCAGAACTTAGTGATCGCAAACGTGAATAGTCAGAAGAAAACGAAAATCGTTGCTATACTCAAGGAATACGGTATTGCAGAAGGTTCGCAGTACTCGGCACTGCGTCGTAGCGCCTTGTCTTGTGTTGCACTTCCGACTTGCGGTCTTGCGATGGCGGAGGCAGAACGATACTTGCCTACGTTAATCGACAAGCTGGAACCGATTCTTGAGGAAGCCGGCCTGCGAGATGAAGAGATTAACATCCGCATGACTGGCTGCCCTAACGGGTGCGCACGGCCTGCTTTAGGTGAAATCGCATTTATCGGAAAATCTCCCGGTAAGTACAATATGTACATGGGCGCTGGATTCTCCGGTGACCGCTTAAGCAAGCTATATCTTGAAAATATAGGTGAAGAGGAAATCATTGATACCTTGAGACCGATCATCCAGCGCTATGCGCTTGAACGTAACGAGGGTGAGCATTTTGGAGATTTTGTTGTTCGAGCGGGTTACGTAGAGTCGGTGACGAACGGCATGAACTTTCATGATCGAATAGCTACAACGGTGCAAGGATAAAGTACTGGGTTTATATCAAATAAAAAAACACGACCTTTGATAGGTCGTGTTTTTTATATGCGAGTTATGCATGAGCTCTTTGCTTTTGTTTGGTAAAGGCGATAACACCTGCAAATACGAGAAGGAGGATTCCTGTGAACGTGAAACCTCCGACGAGGTTGAAGGGAAGCCAGCCTAACACCGTAGATCCGGCAACAACACCTAGTGAAAAGAAGGCGTAGAAGTAACCATAGGCTTTGCCGCGAAGCTCTTTAGGTGTTGCTTTAATGAGCATCGTATTAATCGATGGGAACAGGAAGGCGAAGCCTACTCCATAGAGACCTAACACGATATAAAGTGCTATTGTCGATGTGGACTGTCCAATAAGAAGCTGGCTGAGTCCCATGAGACCAATCCCTATGGCCATCGTTATAGATGGAGCTACGCGATCGAAAATACGATTCGTAGGCAATACGAATACGAGAACAGCAATAATTCCAAATGCACTCATTAGGGTACCGCTCAGTTTAGAATCATATCCGAGTGTCTGGACATGCAAGGGTAATAAATAAGCGATGACACCTTGTGAGAACATCAAGAAGAATGCCCCAGCATAAGCCTTGATCACACCTGAATTGAAGATAGAGGCAAATGACGAAACAACTGGGTCATCCGTTTCCTTCTTCAAAGGCTTGTACTTGCTAAGAAAGATAGCAGACATGATAGCAAGGGCAAATCCGATTACAGAAACGCAAGTAAATACGAAGGGGACCGAGGTTTTACTTGCCATAATTCCGCTGAAAGCTGGACCGATAATGGCGGCCAGTCCGACAAAGGTTCCAGTAAGGGCGGATTTTTTGCCTTGCTGATTAGAGATTGTTGTATTCGCAGAGAATGTAAACGCAGCGGGAACAATCAATCCGGAGACGAATCCATGGATCACTCTAACGACGATTAAGATTGAGGGTTGATCAACGAGATGATAGAGAAGCAGGGCAGAACTTGAAAGAATCAAGCCAAGCATTAATATTTTGAAAGGCCCGAACTTGTCTGTCATGATACCCGATAATATATTGCCGAACGTATTGGCTAAAGAGTATAGTCCGATGACAAAACCTACAATGAAAGAACTCGCCCCGACAGAGGCGGCAAATGTACTCATGACCGGCAGCTGCGAGAATAGATCGAAAAATGAAAAGAATACGATGCTGTACACGAGTAATGCATAGTTGAAAGACTTCACATTATACTGGTGCTGTACCTTCTTCAGCTTCCAGTCCAGAACAAAGTTTCCAAGGGGAATAAATGCTGCTGCTATTGCGGCAATAGACCAAAGAAAGCTCCATTCGACTCGAAAAGCAGCATAGAGAATGGCTAAAGCATAGACAATGAATATTGCACCATGTATGCTTCCGGCAATCGATACTGCTTGATCTATACCCCCCATATATTTCAAGGGCATAGCGATGCCTAGTAACACTAATAATGATATTCCATCAAGAAGTCCTGCGATACGTAAAAAGTAGATTGGATGTGCTCTCACTTATTTTCTCCTAATGTATATTGTGGCGGATTATACTATTCTAACATTTTTGGAGGCAAGTGAGTGAATGAGAATTTTGTCAAAATGTCTACATGTCTAGTAATTCCTGTGACCGATTAGTATTTTTCAAAGATCATCTTAATTGAAAAACATAATATGCTGTGCTCTGTTAACAGCTCTTATCCGCAAAGATAAGGGCTGTTTTCTTTTTTTTAGTCATATAAGTCGCAACCTAAATGAAGGGTAATCGTTAATCCCGCAAAAGTAACACTTTTTATAAATAATTCTTTCCCATCGTTAATTTCTATAATTTCTCGAAAAAAAGTTAATGTGTAAGCGTAAAAAATCATGTTTCTATTGTCTCGTTACATGGATATGAAGGAAGTACAATTGTGTATAACGACAAGGAAAAACATTCCAGTTGGACCAAGTGTAAGCACTTCACCGGTGATAAAAAAAGAACTTCAACACTTAAGTATGGGAGGACGGTCATGTCGCAGGCAACGACAAATGAACAGTATACAAATATCCCACCTGAACACAGGTCAGAGAATAAGAAGAGTTTCTTACATCGTTGGTGGAAACAGGTCGATCTTCAATTAATGGTCTGGCCAGGAGTTATCCTAATTTTTGTTTTTGCTTACATTCCCATGTACGGCTTACTGACAGGCTTTGTGGAGTATAACATTTTTACAGGAGCAAGGATTTTTGATAACCCATGGGTAGGATTTAAGCACTTTAAGGAATTTTTTAACGCTCCGAGGTTCGGTCCGATCATGAGAAATACGCTTGCCATCAGTTTATTGAAATTTTTAATCGGTTTCCCTGCACCGATCATTCTAGCTCTAATGTTGAATGAGGTACGTAACCGAGTGTTCAAACGAACCATTCAAACGATTACATATTTGCCCTACTTCATGTCGTGGGTCATCGTGGGCAGTATCGTGATGAGCTTGCTTTCAACGGAGAATGGAAGCATTAACATGCTGCTCAAAGGAATTGGGGCAATTGATGAACCCATTAACTTTCTTTCGATGAAAGAATATTTTTGGGGGATTCTTGTAACAACCAATGTATGGAAGGATATAGGCTTTAACTCCATTCTTTATCTAGCTGCGATCGCGGGTGTAAATCCAAGTCTTTATGAAGCCGCAGAAATTGATGGAGCGACTAGATTTAAACAAATCTATCTTATTACGATTCCAACGATTATGCCTGTCATTATCATTTTTATGATCTTACAGATGGGAAGTCTATTGAACGCCGGGTTTGAAGATATTTTGATCTTGGCACAAAATCCGAGTTTACGACCGGTGTCAGACGTTATTGATACGTATGTGTATCGGGTAGGTTTACAAAATCAGAGATACGATTTTGGAGTAGCGGTCGGATTGTTTCGTGCAGTCGTAAGTGTCACTTTATTAACGATAGCTAACTACTTGGCTAGAAGATCCGGAAATAGTCTATGGTGAGTTATTTCATAAGAGAGGAGTTGACAATAGTTGGTATTCAAGCGTTTGGGATATGGTGACCGCTTCATGATTGTATTTATTTACTTGTTCCTGATTTTATTATCCTTCTCTGCTCTATATCCGTTTTGGAACACGCTCGTTGTCTCATTAAATGAAGGACTTGATACCTCTAAAGGTGGTGTAACGTTCTGGCCTAGAGAATTTACATGGAGTAATTATGAGATTGTCTTTAATAATGAACGGTTACTTCAAGCCTTTGGGATCAGTATACTTCGAACCGTAATTGGCACGATTACTGCCATTTTTATGACATCATTGCTAGCCTATGGAATGAGTAAATCACAGTTGATAGGTCGGAAATTTTTCACCGTGTTTTTTATATTCACGATGTATTTTGGCGGGGGATTAATTCCTACATTCTTGCTTATCAAATCTTTAGGCTTGATGAATAATTTTCTCGTATTTATTATTCCTGGACTGATCAGCGTGTGGAATATGATTGTTTTTCGGACGTTCTTTAAGAGTCTGCCTAATGGTCTTGAAGAGTCAGCACAGATTGATGGGTGCAGTAACTGGGGAGTGTTTCTTAAAATCGTCCTTCCGCTCTCGGGTCCTGTTATTGCGACACTCGGTTTGTTCACTGCAATTTCACACTGGAATGATTGGTTTGTCCCGACAATTTACATAACAAATCACGACTTGATGCCGATTCAAACGATACTTCGTCGAATACTGAATGCCAATCTGCTTAATGAAGCAATCGGAGCTGACAGTTTGGCGCAGGAGAGACTGGACAAGAGGAACATAACCTCCAAATCACTCATTAGCGCAACCATTATGGTTGTCTCACTGCCTATCATCGCTGTGTATCCTTTTGTTCAGAAATATTTTGTTAAAGGTGTAATGGTTGGTTCCTTGAAAGAGTAGTACGTTTTCTACGGTTTGAGGCGCTGTGCGCTTTAGACATAAATCATATTTTTGAGAGGGGAAATAATGGAGTGAAAAAAAGAAAAGCACTACTATTGATGATTACAGCATTATTCCTTCTGACGACGGTACTTGCAGGCTGCACCAAATCTGCGAGTTCTCCAGAGAAGGAACAGAATTCTTCCACACCTAACAGCTCGAATACGGATAAGAAACCAGAAGATGAGAAGCCGGCAGATATTTGGGAATTTGGTTCGAGTGAGTTGAATTTAACAGCATTTACTCACTATAGTTGGCAGGATTTCCCGGAGAAGATGGAGGACGCCCCTCTCTGGAAGTATTTAAAGGAAAACAAGAAAGTGAATATTACATCAATCCTTGCTAGTGGAAACAATGACCAATTAGTGGCCACAATGATGGCGGACAATAAGCTCCCTGATCTCATGTATGGAGATCGAAACCATCGGGATTTTCTGAAGCTCATTAAAGCAGGTAAACTTGTTGCTTTAGATGACTATATGGAAAAGTACCCGAATTTAAAGAAGTGGTTAAGTTCGGAGGCCGCAGATCTGCTTCGTTCACCGGATGGCAAGTTGTATCAATTTCCGAATTATTACACAAAGACACCTAATGGTAGTGCTGGTTATGTCGTGAATAAGAAGATATACAAAGAATTAGGTTCACCGCCTTTGGAAACCATGGATGATTTATATGATTACCTCGTTAAAGTTAAAGAAAAGTATGGAGATGAGGTTGTTCCTTTTGACCCAGAACGTGCACTAGATGCACAAGGGGTTGGTATGCTCTATACGGGCTTCCAAGAAAATGCGTATTACAGATCGCTTAACTCGAACACACTGGCCGTTATTGACTACGATAACAACAAGCTGGCCTCCTTATTTACTGATCCAACGTTCCGCGAATCTCAGAAATTTGTCTCTAAGCTTTATCGTGAGAAATTAATTAATCAAGATATGTTTACAACAACACGAGAATTAGTCCATGAAAGAGTAATGAATGGTAAGGTAGCTATCTTTGCAGGCGCGAGTCCAATGGCCGTTTCATCCAGAGCAGATGCGAATCTATCTAAAGAAGATCCGGATGCAGGCTATTTCGTAACATGGCCGATCCATAAAGCTGGATTGGATAAAAATAAAATATTCCCTGGAAGTTATGATCAATTGGGTTGGAACGTTAGCGTGATTACGACAGCTGCTAAAGAGCCAGAGAAGATCTTCGCATTCTTGGATTGGATGACAGGTCCAGAAGGCATGACCACAACGTACTATGGTCCTGAAGGCTTGTACTGGGAGGGCTTAGATGAGAATGATCAACCAATCTTTACAGATGCGTATGATGCGATTAAAGTTTCAGAGTTTGAATCTGCCAATGATAGAGTTATTATTGCAGCCAACGCTGGTTATATCGACCCTGTTAAAAAGAAGTATGAGTCGGATAAACCTTTTGAGAAAAAAGGGTGGAGCACTCGATATCAAGAATCCGTTACTTGGAAAACGCATAATGATCATACAGCGCTGGGAACCAATCTGACACCAGATGCAGGGACGGAACTCGCAGATATCAGTGTAAACATCATTGATGTCTATCAGCAAGCATTATCTGCTTCTGGAACAGCAAAGAGCGATGAAGATGTGGACAGAATTCTGGATAAAGCAGAAGCAGACGCTGTAGCGCTTGGATATAATGAGCTTCTTGAATGGCGTACTGAGCAATGGCTCAAAAATAAAGAGTTGCTAGGAATAGAGTAATCGTTCTATAGTTTTATCGAATCCATCTCGAAGGAATTATCAATAATTCCCCAGGGGTGGATTCTCTCCATTACTCGGGTCAGTGTCAAACGATGTAATTGACCCTAACCTGAGTAATGGACAACAAACAAAAAATATCTCGTGTGTTTTCAACTAATGATTGTTATAATTTGACAAAAATGCTTGTCTCTAAGCAAATTGTCAGGGGGCGCAAGGCATGTATGAAATGAAAGAGAGGTTTCTACATCTACTTTTGATTGGACTCCTATTATTTTTGCTTGCTGGGTGCAGTTCGACATCATATTCAAATAATAAGGAAGATACATCTGTGAACAAGGTTGCTTTACATGTAAAAGAAGAACAGAAATTATATCGATTTAAAGAGGAGCCGCTTGAACTAACTTTTTATGGTCACTATGATTCTTACACGATGCCGCAGTGGGGGGCTGATCCTTCATCGAAATGGATTCGAGACACATTAAATATACATATTAACGGAATAAGCTCAGATGGAAATGCGAAATTGAAGTTACAGAAGATGATCTCTAGTAAGCAGCTGCCTGATGTGATTTGGGGTGACAGAGGTTTTGATCTGCAACGAATGCGTGAAGAGGGCTTGCTGCTACCATTGGATGAATACATAGAGAAATATCCGAATTTAAAACATTGGGCAGGGAATAAAGTGCTCGATTTACTCCGGGCTCCGGATGGTAAAATATATTATTTTCCTAATTATTATACGAACAGACCTTATGGTAACGCTGGTTTTGTAATCAATAAAAAAATCTACCGGGAACTGGGGTATCCGAAATTAGAGACAACCGAAGATTTGTATGATTACTTGACAATGGTTAAAGCCAATTATCCTAATGTTGTTCCTTTCGAGACGGGGCAAGCCAAGGATGGTCATGGTATAGATCAGCTGTTCTCTGCATTCAAGGAAGATAACTATGGATTTACACGCTTGTATGCGGTTCCGGAAGACGGCCGTATGACATCGATTTATAAGGATGAAGCCTTCAGGGAATCGGCTGTTTATGTTGCTAGGCTTATGCGTGAAGGGCTTATTCCGGCAGAGGCCACCATACAGACAGAGGATCAAGTTAATGAAAAATTGACAAATGGAGAGGTGGCAATTTACGCAAGTGCCAACCCGATGATCAATGTTATGCCGGCTGATGCAGAGCAGCGAAAGATCAATCCAGACGATGGATATATGTTTATCGACCCCATTTATAAGAAGGGCCTGGATCCTTCAAAGATTTATCCAGGCACCTACAATATTCTTGGTTGGAACGTGGCGGCCATAACGACAAGTGCGAAAAAACCGGAAGCGATCTTTGCGATGTTAGATTGGATGACAGGACCGGAAGGCTCTGCAGTGCAAATGTGGGGGCCGCCGGGGCCTGAAGGATATTGGAATGGTTTTTCACAAGATGGTATAACTCCAAATTTCACTTCCAATTACAGCTCTGATCGAGCAGGATTAGCAAAAATCCAAGCGATTGCTGGGGAGATGATTTGGGTTGGAAATACAGTCTATTTGGATCAAACCAAAAGTAAGTATGAGAGCACTTTGCCTGAGGAACAACGGAACTGGGCGACCTATTGGCAGCAGAAGGTGACTTGGAAGTCTCAAGGCGATGCTACACCATTCATTAACATTCAGCCTGCATCGAACTCGAGAGAGGGACAAATTATGCGTATCATACAGGAAATCTGGATTGATGCGCGAGAGCAAGCGTTGTTCGGTCAGACCGATGAGGAGGTCCTTGCTATACTCGACGAAGCACATAGGGTTTCCATGGAGGCTGGATTTCAGAAATATTTGGACTATATCACAGTAAGATGGCAGGAAAATATGAAAGTCCTGAACGACGAATAAGCAATTAACATTTATCAGGGATGCTGCATGGGGGGGAGAAGCTATGTACAATGTGTTGTTGGTGGATGATGAAGAACTTGATCTGGAAGGAATGAAGAGATTTATTCCGTGGTCTGAACTGGGCATGGAGGTAAAGGGGTGCGTTAACAATGCGCTGTCAGCCTGTGAAGTGCTAGATCAGCATTCCATTGATATTCTTGTAAGTGATGTGAATATGCCTTATATGTCGGGGCTAGAGTTAGCACGTATTGCACTGCAGCGAAAGCCGAAGATAAGGATCATATTTGTGAGTGGCTACCAAGAATTCAGCTATGTACAGCAAGCATTATCTCTAAAAGCTTACAGCTATGTTCTCAAACCTATGGAGGATAGTGAACTCATCGCTTCGCTCATGAAAGTGAAACAGGATTTAGATGAAGAGCTTAAACTGCGTGAAGTTGAAGAGGCCTATCAGGATATGATTCCAATTGCCAAAAGTGATATGCTTCTGCGTCTTTTCGAAGGCGAAGATACGACGGATCGAGAGTATATGGAGAAATTGATGAAAACTCATGAACTACATCGACTAAAGTGGCCTATTCGCGTAGCGGTTATGGAGCTAGATCTGATATCAAGGTTAAATGACAGATCTCCATCTCGGCATGAAGGAACAAGGACATTTATGAAGCAACTTCATGAAGTTATAAGTCGAGGAGGTATCGTTCCGTATTGCAAGCTGAGTTCCCATCGAGTTGCCCTATTACTGGAAGCAGAAGGAATAGAAGACCAAATCACACGATTGCTGGACTCTGCTCAAAGGCGACTGTCTATTACGGTCACAACCGGCCTAGGGTCGGCAGTTCATGGGTCAGAACAACTTTATGAATCGTATTTGCAGGCAGTCCAAGCCGTTGAAGGGAAGATGTTTCTCGGCAAGGGAGGCGTTATTAAATTTGAAGATATAGGCGTTGAGCCTGCTATGTTGGACTTCCGCATGTTGAATGCGCGCATGAACGCATTGATGAGTGCAGTTAAAGATTATGAACTTGTCCAAATTCATGACGAATTGGAGAATCTGTTCGCTTCTGTTACAAGTTTTCGTTCCAAGTTCACAGTTCAGAATTTAACTAGTTTTTTTATCTGGAAATTGGATCAATATTTAAGCACCATAAACGAGGATCTATTCGACCTGCTTGATATCGATATTCGTAAACTTGATATTTTGCTTCAATTTGAAACGATCAATGATATCCGAAGATGGTTACTATACCGTGTATTTGAAATTTCGGAAAAGCTACACCTGAAGAATGGTACAAATGACAGCCAATTTATACGCAATGTGATGAAAACGATTAAAGAGCGGATGAGAGAAAACATTACAATCAAGGATATCGCCCAGAACTTCTCTTTTTCTCCTAGTTATTTTGGGTTTCTAGTAAGGGAGAAGTCAGGCTATACATTCAATGAGTTGCTTGTACAGCTTCGTATGGAGAGAGCCTGCGAGCTTCTGAAGATACCAGGGATGAAAATTTATGAGATCTCAGATAAGGTAGGCTATCGCCACTTGCCTTATTTTAGCAGGCAGTTCAAAGAAAAGTTTGGCATGACTCCGCTAGAATATCGGAAGAAAGTGCAGTAGTTGATGGAGGCAAAGGATGAGATTGGCTTGGATGAAAAGAAAGCAACGTGGTTATATACCGATTGGGTATAAACTAATGATGTCCTATCTCGTGTTTATTATTTTTTTGGTTACGATTAACGGATATGTTTCCCATTCCATGTACGACTCTTCTATGCGTAAACAGACGAGTGAGAATATACAGAACACCCTTGCTCAGATTCGAGATAATATAGCTTATAAGACAGATGATATGGTCCGAATTTCTACCACCCTGTATGATGATGAACAGCTTGTTGAGAACTTAAAACTGCGATATACAAATATACAGGATAAACATTTTCGCGTAAAAAGGGTTCTTATACCGAAGCTCGAAAGCGCATCGAAGTCAATAGGGATCAATCTTCGTCTTTATTTGTATTTGAAGAATAATAATATCTCGGAGATTTATTATAATTACAAACCAGGATCCGTATATTCGAATCAACAAACATTTAATATTTATCATATGGAGCGAATTAAGAATAAGTCATGGTATCAGTTGCTCCCGAATGAGGAATACGGTATTACGAAGCAATGGGAGGAAATAGAGGATGATGGAGAAAGCAATCGCATATCCATGATTCGAAGAATTATAGATTTGC
Organism: Paenibacillus sp. GCM10028914; assembly: GCF_042666275.1. Taxonomy (NCBI): domain Bacteria; kingdom Bacillati; phylum Bacillota; class Bacilli; order Caryophanales; family Paenibacillaceae; genus Paenibacillus; species Paenibacillus sp. GCM10028914. The sequence goes on along the minus strand of NZ_JBHTFO010000017.1, from coordinate 242,206 downwards.
AAGATCCGATTAACGTTACGGAATTAGGCATAATGAGGTTCAGTGTGAATATCGATGAATTGTTTGAAAGTGTAGATTATCGTAAGCTGGGTGAAGGATCAATGTTATTCGTTCAGGACCGAATGGGGCGAGTTATTTATGCATCCGATCGCCAGATTCAACAGGGAACCAAGGAAAACAAGACAAATCTAAGCACATTTGCATCCATGGATTCCATAGACAATTCCTATCCGGAAGGTGAATACTTGACACTCAAAGAGTATATGCCTCAGCAAGAGTGGACTATTGTAGCTCATGTTCCGTTAACAATTATTAAGCAAGAAGCAGAACGTGTCCGCACATTTATTATTGTAATATGCATATTTTGTTTCGTTATTTTCACATTTACAGGCATATATATTTCCGGGTATTTTTCCAAGAGGATTACAAAATTTGTTTCCATCCTGAACTCATTTCGTGAAGGGGACTTACATAAACGTATCGCATATAAAGGGAAGGATGAATTTTCCCAAATTGCGACTGCACTAAACAACATGGGCGAAGATTTTGAACTATTGATCGAAAAAGTATACTTAACAGAACTCGAGAAGAAGGAAGCGGAACTGGAAATGCTCCAGACTCAGATTAATCCTCACTTTCTGTATAACACCCTTTCATCCATCAATCAGCTGGCCAAGTTTGGAGAAAATGAGAAGCTGCAGAAAATGGTTGTCGAGCTAGCGAAGTTTTACCGACTAACCCTTAACTCTGGAAGAACATTAATTCCTGTCTCGTCAGAGGTTGAACAGGCTAATGCCTACCTGGATATCCAAAAAGTAAAATACGGTGATCGGCTTGAAGTAACCTTTGATATCGATGTTGAGGTCTGGAAATACGAAACGATTAAGTTAATTCTCCAGCCATTCGTCGAAAATGTGCTTAAACATGCCTGGAGTGGCGGGAATCGCATTCATATTCGGATCGTCGCAAGATTAGAGAAGGACCAGATCGTATATCAAATCATTGATGATGGTATGGGAGTAAGGCAGGAAAGCATCGCAGAGATATTAAATGCTTCGAGCGATAGCGAGACCGGATTTGGGATTCGAAATATTCATCAACGTGTTCAGCTTCAATATGGTGAGAAATATGGGGTGTCATTTTTTAGCCGAGTGGGTATTGGTACTTCGGTTACGATCCGAATTCCGGCAAGAAAACGCAGATTGTTTTTGGACAATGATGAAAGGTCTAATGAGTATTAATATAAACCTGTCTAAATTGAAGAGTTGCAAAATTACATGGGTTGACAAGAAAATACGATTTCACTATACTGTCTGTAATCTGATATGCAATATACGTTGAAAGAGCCCAGTAGCAACTTTGTCTCTGTTCCAGAAAGCCGGGGGTTGATGAGACCCGGTACATGCAAAGTAAGCGAATTACACTCTGGAGTATCTCGGGTAATGCCGAGCGGAACTGACGAACGATAACTCGTCTTAAGAGTGGTATGAATGGTACGAGGGTAAGTGTGAGTTCCATTTGTGCAATCTGGGTGGTAACACGGTTGATCAATCGTCCCTATGTCTACAATAGACATAGGGGCGTTTTTTGTTTTCCCGAGAACTTCATTTCTCGTTATAAGAATATGTAAACATTGAGGGAGTGTTATGGCTATGAATATTATCGATGAGCTGGAATGGCGCGATGCCATCAATCAACAAACGGATGCAGAAGGACTAAGGGAGTTAACGAATAAGAAAGCAGTCTCCTTGTACTGCGGTGTAGATCCAACAGGTGACAGTATGCATATTGGTCACTTGATTCCATTCATGGTACTGAAACGTTTTCAGCTAGCAGGCCACCGTCCTGTTATTCTGATTGGCGGAGCAACAGGCACGATTGGTGATCCAAGTGGTCGTTCTTCTGAGCGTTCACTTCAAACCTTGGAGCAGGTTCAAGCGAACGTGGATGCATTGACTGAACAAATGAAAAAGCTCTTTGTTACAGAAGGCGACAATCAAATCCGCATGGTGAATAACTATGATTGGACACACAAAATTAATGTGATCGAATTCCTGCGTGACTACGGCAAGAACTTTAATCTCAATTCGATGCTGGCAAAGGATGTTGTGGCGAGCAGACTGGATAGCGGTATTTCCTTTACTGAATTCTCATACCAAATCCTGCAGTCGCTTGACTACCTGCATCTGTACCAGAATGAGGATGTCCAATTGCAAATTGGCGGCTCTGATCAATGGGGGAATATTACAAGCGGTCTCGATCTGATCCGGAAAAAAGAAGGTCCTGAAGCAAAAGCCTTCGGTCTTACGATTCCGTTGATGCTGAAAGCTGACGGTACGAAGTTTGGTAAAACAGCCGGTGGAGCGATCTGGCTCGATCCGAAAAAAACAACGCCATTCGAGTTCTACCAGTTCTGGGCGAACACCGACGACCGTGACGTTGTGAAATACTTGAAGTACTTCACATTCCTATCCAAAGAGCAAATTGATTCGTTGGCAGAAAAAGTGCAGACAGAACCACATAAACGTGAAGCGCAAAAAGCGCTGGCTGAGGAAATGACAAGATTCGTGCATGGTGAGGAAATGTTGGAGCAGGCTAAGCGTATTACTGCAGCATTGTTCAGTGGCGATATTAAGTCGTTAACTGCTGATGAGATCGAGCAGGGTTTCAAAGAAATGCCAACATTCGAGGCAACGCAAGAATCGAAGAATATTGTGGACTGGCTTGTAGATCTCGGTATTGAGCCATCCAAGCGTCAAGCGCGTGAGGATATTACTAAAGGCGCAATCTCGATGAATGGTGAGCGCGTTACAGACGTGAGCTTTGAAGTGACAGCTAGCGAAGCCATTGGCGGCCGCTTTATCATCATCCGTAAAGGTAAGAAAAACTACAGCTTGGTGAAAATGGTATAGAATAAAAGCTGTAGGATGATCAAGCAGAAAGATAATAATATAATTGCCAGCACGTGTCGATAATTAATCGATGCGTGCTTTTTTGTCGTCATTTACATTGTAAATAAGCCTCTATCAATTACATTTGCTGAAATGGGTTGAATCCCAATCTCTCTAGCCCATATGGACAGCTGACCTATATGATGAATTTCGTGAGCAATGACATGACCCTTGTATTCCTCGAATCCAGCTATATTCCACATCTGAGATATGGAAAAGTGTATGAAGAATTCTGCCTGCACCAACAAATTCGTTTACGTAATAATTCTTCAGTAGGGATCTGTTTGCATAGTCAAACCATTCATTCTCTTACCATCCAGTTATAATGAAATAACTTTTCAACATAGTCACTCCTTACTTTATCAGTAATGTAGTTTAATATAGCCGATATTTTGAAAAGCGCAACTAATGATAAGAGTGTTATAGATCATTTTGTCACGATTCGTCGTTGTTATTCGTTATATATACGAGAAAGGAGGAGAGTGAGATTGATATGATTGATAAGGAGATAAAAGAGGTCATCGAAGGTAATAGTAGTGCGTTTGAGTCTATTATTAAACGTTACGAGAATCAAATCTACAAATACTGTTTTTTCTTATTAGGGAACAAGCAGGAAGCTGAGGATGCTGTACAAGAAACGTTTATTAAAGCTTTTTTTCAACTTCATACATTTCGGTACGATAAATCTTTTTCGGGGTGGCTGTATACGATTGCTTTAAATCACTGTAGAACCATGTTGAGAAAAAGAGCGAACTGGAAAGAGGTGTTATTGAATCTCGCAAGATGGCCAATGGAGCATGAATCTAGCGCTGAAAAAGAGTACTTACTTCAAAAAAGCTGTCTAGTAGAAGATTATAAAATGCTTTCTGAGATCGAAAAGACCATACTTATTCTTCATACGGTGGAGAGATATACCTTTGTCGAAATTTCAAATATTTTAAACATCCGTACCTCGACTGTCCGGAAAAAGTTTGAACGATTAAAAAATAAAATCAATACAAAAGAAAACCAAATAGTAGGGGGGCAATTAAATGAACGAAAAATCAAAATTTAATGAATTAGTTAATGATTTGGATAAGCTGGATAGGGTAGATCTATCAAGAGCGGTAATGCATAAAATAAATGCTATGCAAATGAACAGAGTTATTCCTAAAAAACGGCAAAAAGCAGTTGTATTCGTTGCGTCCATTATATTCTTTATTACAACGATTTCTGCTGGAGCGGTCTATGCATTTCCAAATCATTGGAATGGGATATTAATTTCACTAACACAAAAAAGTCCGGAGAAGAAGAACCCAATCGATTCAATTGAAAGAATGGAACAATGGTTACAGCAACCCGGTACTGTTAAAGAACAGTATCCATTAGATGTTGACAATAATGACTTGGGTTTTAAATTTCTTACGAATAGGGCAACAATCATTCCTTTGGAAGATCGGATTGCAGGGCAGATTAACCTCAATATCCCTGAAAGTAAAATTCAAACCGGAAGGCTTACTAGTACGGTTGAGATAAAGTATACACCATCCATTATTGATTTTTATAGACAACAAGATCAGTGGGTCATAGCCATTCAAAGTGAGAATTCTGATGCTTCCAAGGCGGCTCAGGGATCATTAGTGTTATCCAATGATTATATTGGCAATTGGGAAGTCATTAAAAATACTGACCATGTTTTAGCTATATATTCTGATGGAGGATATGAGAAAACCATTAACTTAAGCGTCCTGAATTCTGATAAAACAGTCATCGAACTTCAAATTATAGGAAATGTATCTAAGGAGAGTCTGGTGGGAATTATGGAAGGTTATATCTCTCAATAACAAAGGGGCTGTCCCAAAAGTAGTTCTTCTATTTTCCTCAGTTCGGTTAAACCGAGCTGAGGTTTTTTTCATTATGCAGTTCGTCGATATTCATTTGGTGACAAACCACCTAAACACGAGGACAACTTCATAAGTGCATGCTTTGTAAGATAATAACTTTCTGATTTGTAAGTACCCCAAAATTTCTCAATAGGTTGGTTGTCCAAACATCGGCTCACACGAGACATGATTTTTTTAAATCCATTCTTCACATGAAGTCGGTTGTACTCATGAGACGTGTATTGAAAGCCTCTGTCGCTTTGTAGAAGAGGGGATGCGCCGGGATTCTTAACGTAAGCCTTCTTTAGCGCATCCATGGCCCCACCAATTCGATTACGTAACAATTCTTCATTAGAGATTTGTTTACATATTTATTATAACTGGATGGTAAGAAACAAAAGGCGCTACCATATATTCACCCTAATTTGTTTTAATTCAGGTGTATTTTTTTGTGGAAAAAAGAAGTTTATATAGAACAAAAAGTATCAACTTCACATCAAAATAGATCATCTGATTGCGTTTTCACGGTTCATATAATGAAAAAGTAAAAAGAATACATCCATCAGAACTACGAAATATTGAGGCATACAGAAAGTAAGATTATTTTAGGGGGGTAGTTAATGAAAAGAAAAGGAAAACAAAAAAAGTATTTTGCAATTGTAATGACTGTACTTATGATTCTATCATCAATTGGAGCTTTTCCTCATGTTACTAATGCCGATTCAACCAATCTATCTACGAAAACTTCAATTAAGAATCTAGCGCCTGGTAAGAAGATTACAAGCAGTGTTGCATTTTCCAATATGGGGGTCATTAATGACGGTGTTAAGAACAATACGAATGCCTACTCCGAAGACTACCCAAATGGAAGCGGGCTGCAGTGGATACAGATTGATCTTGGTAAAAGCTTTGACGTTTCAGCTGTAAACATATGGCGTTATTGGAGTGACGACAGAACGTACCGTGATCTGATTGTGAGGTTATCGAACACATCTGATTTCTCAGGCGAAGTCACGACTGTATTTAATAACGACACGAATAATAGTGCGGGATTCGGTATCGGAAAAGATGCTGAATATAAGGAAACAAGCACAGGAAAGAGTGTTAGCTTCGTTCCTGTAAATGCGAAGTATGTAAGGGTTTACTCCGGCGGGAGCACGGCCAACACGAATAATCATTTTGTTGAAGTTGAAGTGATGGGGGCAGAACTACCTCCAACGGAAGCTCCAGCAACACCTACTGGATATGCATATCCAATGGGGACTTCACGAATCAATGCGAGTTGGAATGTACCCGAAGGAGCTTCGAGCTATGATATTGAGGTAGATGGTCAAGAGATATCCGATGTAAATATGCCTTTTGGACAAGAAGGGCTATCCCCTGAAACCACCCATACTTACAGAGTTAGAGCCAAGAACTTCTTAGGGACAAGTGAGTGGAGTGAACCTTTTAGCGGTACGACACTCGCGCCTGTTACCGTTGGTTCAAGGTTTATGGGACCTGATCCAGGATCGGCACAGGGGACGAATCCAGAAGAAGGTGTATATGAGTTAAGCAATTCTATACTCTCGGCCAAGTTTCAGTTGTCCGAGAACAATCTGACCCTTGCTGAATTCCGCAACAAGTTAGAAGGGGACGTTAATCCGATTAAAGCGGGGGAACTATTTTCACTAGAATTTTCAGGAGCGGCAAATCTGATCGACACCGATATGACTGCTGGGGCACCAACGTTAACGCGAATTACTGGAAAGACAAGCAGCATGAAGGTATCTGATCGTGATGATGGCTGGCAATTAAGTGTACCTTTTACCTATACAGACCAAGGTAAGACGCTGACGTTGAACTGGAGTGCTACGCTTCGGGATGGCTCCAATTACATGATTCAGGATGTATCTTACACGGCGGCTTCAGGGAATTGGAATGTGACGAAGGTTAAACTTATAGACATCACGGCAACAGGGGTTGAAAAAGCGGGTGCTGTGGATGGTTCACCATTCTTTGCAGGCAAGGTTTTCTTCGCACAGCAAACACCTGTGGCTAAGGTCAGTGTTATGGGCAATGTAGCAAAAGCATACGTGGATAGAGGAGACGAAACTCTACAGGGACAGTCCTTTGAGCAAAGTTCCGTTATCGGAATATATCCATATAACCAGAAGTTCAGAGGCTTCCAGTACTACATTGAGAGAGAAAGAGCACATGAACATTACAGCTTCCTTCACTATAATTCCTGGTATGACTTGAGTTGGATTTTTGATACGTATATGACAGAAGAGGAATCTCTAAAAACGATTAATATGTGGGGAGAGAAGTTCATCCAGCAGAGAGGTGCCCCATTAAAAAATTTCCTGTTCGATGATGGCTATGATGATTACAGCACTTCCGCAAAAACGATTTGGGATTTCAATCCGGTTACATTCCCTAATGGAGCATCTGTTCTAAAGACTGCTGCTGAGGATTATGGGGCAAGTCTTGGCTTCTGGCTTAGTCCGACGGGCGGATACTATCAGAAATTACCGGCTAGAGTTGCCATTGGGAAGAAGATGAGCTCTCCTACCGAGACTAAAGCGAGCGGCAACGAAGAAATCTTCAAAATGAGCGGCCCGAACTACTATAACGTATTTAAGGATGCGGTAACGAAGAAACAGCTGCAGGAGGGTACGAAGCATTTCAAATTCGACCGAACGGAAGGGATCGAAGACTTCCATGCACTCCTGAGGCTGACAGGAGATATGAGAGAGAACGATCCATCGGTGTTTATTAATGCTACGGTTGGATCATGGGCCTCCCCATATTTTACATTCTATGTGGATTCGATCTGGCGCGGTGGAGGAGATATGGGCAAGACAGGAACTGGGTCCATCAGACAGCAGTGGGTCAACTACCGTGACAAAGTAAGCCGTGACTTGTTACAACAGAATCCGTTCTATCCACTCAACTCCTTAATGGTCCACGGTATCGTACATTCTAGATTCGGCCAAGGAGCGTGGGTTAGCCATGAGAATGGCACAGAAAGCGGCCCATTACTAGACATGACAAAAGAGGTGAACTTAAAAGATTTCTCCGATGAGGTGTGGTCATTTTTTGCATCTGGTTATAACCTGCAAGAGTTATATATAAGGCCTACGGAAGACTACACAACGGATAAAATGTGGGATATTCTTGCCGAAGCCTCCGCATGGGCTGAATTAAACCATAATGTACTACTAGACTCCCATTTTATCGGCGGGGATCCAGGGAAAGATGCTTACGGCATCGCTTCTTATTCGACTTCCAAAGGTGTGCTGATGCTTAGAAATCCTTCGAGCACAAGCCAAACCATCTCTGTAGATGTGAGCACAGACTTCGTGTTGCCTCCAGGCGCTAAGGCAAATTATCGACTGGTCAACAAGCTTAGTGAAGGAACAGATATTCATCTTAAAGCAGGGACACCATACACCTTTACGATTCCAGCTCATTCCATTTTGTTGTATGAAGCGTATCCGGAAGGAACAGAAGTCATTCCAGGTGAGATAACAAATCATGCTCCTGTCGCGAAGAGCGGGAAATTAACAACACCGATAGATACACCTGTAAGCGGAACGATGAGTGCCAGCGATGAAGATCAAGACCCATTAACATTCAGTATTGTCAAGGAAGCTGCAAAGGGAACCGTAGTGATTGACGATGCCGAGAAAGGGACCTTTACTTACACACCGAATTCCGGAGTCGTTGGTGTGGATACCTTTACTTTCAAGGTTAGCGACGGCAAGAAAGAATCGGAAACAGCAACCGTTACGATCCATATTGGGGATGAGGTGACTGTACTCTCCACAAATCTTTCAGGTCCGAGTTCAGTCAAGGCGGGAGACAGCTTCAAAGTACAATATGGTTTAAACCATGTCGAGCCGCCTGTATTGGCCCAAGAAGTCTTAATTGACTATGACGCAGATACATTGGAGTTCATATCCGCTGAATCGCTGCTTGAGAATGTTTCGATCTTGGAACCGATCAAGAATACAGCTGGCAAGCTGCATATGATATTGTTCAGCCAAGGAATGGAGAATGCAGTTGCAGGCGATGCCCAACTTGTGGAACTGACGTTTAAAGCGAAAGATACCGAGAAGGATGTTACGAGGAAGGTATCAATCACCAAAGCTCTTCTTGGCGATGCAGAAGGTGTGGAATCTGAGGCTGCGCCATCAGACCTAAGTATCAAGGTTACTGCTCAGACCTCTGAAATTGTTCCTGATCTCAATAATGATGGAAAAGTAACGATCGGTGATTTGGCTATCGTGGCAGCTGCTTATGGTAAAAACACGGATAGCCCGGATTGGTTACAGGTGAAGAAAGCAGATATCAACAAAGACGGTAAAATTGATATCGCTGACCTCGCAGCTGTGGCTACCCGAATTTTGCAGTGACTTTATGAGCACGGATCGTAATACAGCAATAGCCCCAACCGAAGTGTTGGGGGTTTGCTGTATTTTTTTGTCTGGAGACTATTCCGTCAAAACACATGAATAACTATAAAAAATGATTCGTTTCTGTCATTGTTCCTCTGTAATCGTTGATGTATGTTGGTTGTAGTAAAAGAGCGAGGTGAGGAAGGTAACGATGAGTATGAAAAAATTCGTATTAATCATGGCTTCTATCTTGATAATCGCAGCTGTTTCTATTTACATATTGATCCCTAAGAATAGCGTGGATAGCAGTAAAGAAGAGGAGTTCGTGGAGGTAGAGTCGGTCTCAAATATTCTGAAAAACGATGACATTACCATTGAAGAAAAGGCCCGGCGGCTTGTTGCACAAATGAATGATAAGGAGAAAATTGGTCAGCTTGTGATGTATACACCCACCGATCGAGCAGATGATTTTTCGAAGAAAATGATCAAGGAGTATTTTGTTGGTAGTGCTCTATTGAACCGTCAAATCAAGAGTGCCGCTGAGAACGCACAGTTTACGAACCAGCTTCAGAAACTGGCGACAGAATCAAGATTAGGCATACCTCTTTTTATATCTGGTGATATGGAATACGGGGCGGCACAGCGGGTCCCAGAAGATGCTACAGTTCTGCCAAGGCAAATGGCGATTGGAGCTACCCGCAATGTGGAATATGCTGAACAAGCAGCTCGTATAACGGCAATTGAAGCAAAAGCTATGGGATTTCATTGGAGTTACTCACCTGTTGTAGACGTGAACTCGAATCTCAAAAATCCGGTAATCGGGGTGCGCTCGTTTGGGGAAGATACGAAACTGGTCACAGAGATGGCTGTTGCTGAGGTTAGGGGTTATCAAAGCGAAGGGATGATATCGAGTGCTAAGCATTTTCCTGGGCATGGGGATACAGGATTTGATACCCATTCGACGCTAGCCAAGGTTTCTTACAGTGAAGATGAACTGCGGAAGATACATCTTCCTCCATTTCAAGCCGCAATCGATCAAGGTATTGAGTCCATCATGACATCCCATATCATTATTGAAGCGATTGATCCTGAACTGCCAGCAACATTATCCAAGAAAGTTCTCACCGGATTACTCCGGGAAGATATGGGGTTTAACGGAATAATTATTACAGATGCAATGGTTATGGAGGCGATATCTAAGAATTGGGGTGCAGGTGAAGCAGCCGTAATGGCCATTAACGCAGGAGCGGACATTGTTATGGCTAATGGCTCTGTGGCCGACCAAATAGATACGCTAGATTCACTTTATAAAGCAATGAAATCGGGAACCATTGATCAAAACCGAGTGGATGAATCTGTAGAGCGGATTCTGACCTATAAAATAAAAATGGACTTGTTTAATCACCGAATGGTAGACGTTGATCATGCTACCCAAGTGGTGGAGAAGGAGGAGCACCAAAAAATCGCTAAGCAGATTGCACTCGATTCTGTCACACTTGTGAAAAATGATCACATATTGCCATTTGATCCTCATACAGAAGAAGCAACTCTGGTCGTGAGTATGGCATATGCAGGTCAGATTGGTAAGATGGTAAAGGAGATTACACAAGGCGCCGTATACTCCTATCAGGCTGCTCCGGCAATTGGTGAATCATTAGATGCGAATACTAAAGCGATTAAAGAAGCTGTTGAACAGGCGAACCGTGCGGATCGTATTATTGTTTTCACGCAATCAGACCGTGAGATCCCACAAGGCCAAATTGATCTTGTTAATGCGTTAATAGCAACCGGAAAACCGGTTGTTGCTGTCTCGCTCGGTAATCCAGGCGATATTCTTGGTTATCCGAATGTAAAAGCGTATCTGTCTATATATGCTTTGGATAATTGGTACTGGATGACTGCTGTTCCTGTCTCTTGGGATGCTGCTGTACAGGTAATATTCGGTTCCAAGCCTGTGGGTAAATTACCTGTTACAATCAACGCGGATTATCCGGATGGGTTTGGACTCAGCTATCCTTAACAGAGACATTCTTTCTAAGCGGTCTAATGATGACTTCTGGATTTAATCAGGAGTCATTTTTTTGTATAGAGTTATTCTAATAGACTCACATGATATGACTTTGCTATATTTAACATATTCATTGCTTCCAAGGAGGGGACAGATGAAACCTATTAATAAGTTAAACATTCAAGATGAATTCGTGGGCTTTTATTTACTAAAAGAGTTGAATCTCAGACAGACGAGCAGCACACCGCCCAAAGATTATTTCGATATCGTGCTATCGGACTCCAGCGGCCAAATCTCGGCGAAATATTGGGATGTAAGCATACAAGATAAAGAAACGTTCCTCCCGATGCAATTGGTAAAAATACAAGGGATTGTTCAAAGTTATCGTGATCAGCCTCAGGTGAAGATTCATCGAATTCGCAAAGCGAAAGAGGAAGATGGCGTTTCTCTAACGGACTTTGTGAGATCAGCTCCGATTCGTCCCGTAGATTTACTGCATACGATTAAACTGTCGATGAACGAGATTATGAATCCACAGGTACGAAGTATCGTTCAGTATTGTGTGTCCAAGGTAGAGGATAAGCTGATGCATTATCCCGCTGCTAAAACCTTTCACCATGCTTATTTTGCTGGTCTAGCTTATCATATCGTCCGCATGCTGGAGATTGGTGATTTCATCTGCAAACAGCGGCCGTTTCTGAATCCGGATCTAATCAAGGCGGGTATTATTCTTCATGATATCGCGAAGCCGGAAGAGATGATTGCTCAGATGGGGATCGTCACGGATTACAGCAATCAAGGAAAGCTAATCGGTCATATCGCTTTAGCGTCAAATTGGATTGTGGAAGCAGCTATTCAAAATGATATTTCGCTTGAATCTGAAGTGGTGCTGGGATTGCAGCATCTCGTTCTTTCCCATCATAATCTGGGAGAATGGGGAAGCCCGGTTCAGCCGCAGACAGCTGAGGCGGTTGCACTGCACCATATTGACAACCTGGATGCCAAGCTCCAGATGGTAGAGGATGCGCTGGATACTACGGTTGAAACAGAACCATGGACTCCTATGATTCGGGGACTGGAGAACAAGGCGATATATCGGTTGAAAGTTTAACGATCGAGGCACCTCATGAGCCAGTGGCTTCTGTAGGTGCCTCGAATGTTATGTGAGGAAGTTTAAGTCTTTTGCAGTGGTATGGTAAAACACACGATCGCTCCTCGAGGAGAGTTATTCTTGGCCATGATATGTCCTTCATGATGCTGAATCAGCACCTTGGCGATATACAGCCCCAACCCTGAGTGTCCTTTTTGCCTGGAGGTACGACTATCTCCTTGATAATATTGTTTAAAGACCTGATCCAGATTTTCTTGTCCAAAACCCGTTCCATTATCCGTGATAGCCATGATCATTTGCTGCTCTGAGATTTCGATGAGCCATTGAATTTGTCCGGCTTCAGAAGTATATCGAATGCTGTTTGAAATCAGATTATCTAATACTTGAATGATACGAAATGGGTCTAACATGATAGGCAACTTTGCCGATCTATGATCCTTGATCTCTGTCTTGAAGGTTATGCCCTTATCTTTGCATAGATTTGCATATTCAATGGACTTCTCTTCCGCTAGTTCCTCAATATCTACGGGATACGGATTAATCCGGAAAGACACTTTTTCAATCTCCGCGATCGTATTCATATCTTGAAGAAGTTTCGAGGCGCGAGTCGTGTTGCGTTTGATAATTTGTAAATATTGCTGTCGTTTCGTGTCGTAAGTTTCCCCATTCATCAGCTCCAAACCCTCGATATGGCCTTGAATGATCGTAAGCGGTGTCCTGAGATCGTGAGCGAGAGCCGCAAACATCGTGCTTCTCTCTTGTTCCATTTTCCATTCCCGTTCGATGGATTGCTCCAGTTCCTGACGCATATCTTCAAAAGCGTTCGCAAGTCGGTTAACTTCCTTTATGGACGATGTCCCTTCAATAGAAAATTGTAAATTACGCTCTTTAATCATTTCAGCTCCGTGAAGAAGCTGTTGTAACGGATTGCCGATCTCCCTACTGAATCTCTTTCCAAAAATGAATGTAAACAAGGTCATGTATAAAAAAGGTGTTAGGAAAAAAGAAGGGAGTCCAAAGGTTACCCATGGATTGGAATCTGGATTTGCTGAAGTTACCTTCAGTTTATAACTTAATAACAGGGCACCTACTAAATCACCTTTCTCTGACACAACCGGAATATATTTAGTGATCTGATTATCGCTGTTTAGCGTTCGGTTTAATCGTGCCAGTATCTTTTGTCGGTTAAGTGATTCCTTGATAAGGAGATCCCCATATAAGATTTCACCAGAAGGCGATACAATAAGGTGTTTTATCCCCTTTGAGGGGATAACTTTTTTTAATTTTGTTTCTCCCTGCTCATTTATGATCGATTCGCCCTGTGTTTGTACATATTTTGTAATGGCAGGGATTTGAGTTTCGTAATAATTCGCAGGAAGTGCAATGTTGTGGTTAAACAAGTAGCCAAGCAGCAACGCGAGAAAGATCCAAGTTATAAGCGTTGCTAGAAAACTGCAGACCAGAATCGAAACAAAGTGTCTCGCAAACGTATTTTTAATGGAACGTTGTTTGATCATTTCGGGTCCCACTTGTAGCCAATACCCCAGACAGTCTGAATATAAGTACGGTCTTGTGCGTAGGCAGCTAACTTGGCCCGGATTTTTTTGATATGCTCGGTTATGGTGGAGTCATCACCTTCAGCCTCAAACCCCCATAGTTTTTCGTATATTTGCTCTCTGGAGAAGACCTGCCCCTGATGCATCGCAAGCAGCTCTACAATCAGGTACTCCTTGTTCGTTAGAGCAGTGTTATGCTCATTGCAAACAACAGAATGCCCTTTGCAATCGATCGTTAGTGATGGAAATCGAAGAATGCCTTGTTCTTTTTGTGTATGTATTCTTTGTTCTCTCCGCAGATGAGCATGGATTCTGGCCTTTAATTCTGCAAGGCTAAATGGTTTGAGCAGATAATCATCTCCGCCCGCGGCAAGCCCCTTAATTCGGTCCACTTCACTTTGGCAGGCACTCAGAAACACGATCGGACACTTCGTCGTTTCCCTCAGTTGTTCACATACCTCAAGACCGTTCATTTCAGGCATCATCACATCGAGTATGATCAATGATGGTTGCCGTTTGCTCTGATCTAACGCTTCCCTACCACTTCCAGCAGTCAGTACTTGATAGCCTTCAAGCTCCAGTGCATCTTGTAAAAAAGATATGATTTCTTCTTCATCATCCACCAGCAGGATCAATTCGTTTGCCATATTCGATACTCTCCCCAAAAGTACTAAACTCATCTAGAAAGTTTACCAGACAATTCTAATAAAAGGATAAAGAAAAGTTCCTCATATGCAGTAATGCTTGAACGGTAAATGTTAAATAACTTTATTCTTTCTTTATGATTGTACTTTAACCTGAGACCACAATGATAAGGGGGTACGAATATGATGACGAATCCACAAGACAGAATAAAGTTAATTGATAGTTTGAGAGGATTTGCACTATTGGGCATTTTTTTGGTCAACATTATGTTTTTTACAACATCGCTGCAAACCATCTCTTATGGAGTCGAGTTATGGACAGGTTGGTACAATGAGATTTTGATATGGCTGCGTGAAACGGTGATTGCGGGCAAATTTATTTTGATTTTTTCTTTTTTATTTGGTTTTAGCATGGTGTTAATGCAGGAGAGAAGTCTAGTGAATGGCCGGAATTTCAATCGTGTTTATATCCGCAGACTAACTTCATTGCTTTTGATCGGCTTGATCCATGGAATCTTCATCTGGTATGGAGATATTCTTACACATTATGCGATCTTGGGCTCTCTGCTATTGTTATTTCAGCGATGTAAACCGAGAACAATGTTCATTTGGTCATTGGTTCTTCTGTTACTTGTACCCGTTCTGACGACAGGAGCAAGTCTACTGAATTCTTCATCAAGTAACACCTATGAGATGTTAAGCCAGACAGATATCGATCAGATCGGCAAATATTATCAAGAGCTGGATGCTTCAATTTATGGTGAAGGTACGGTTACTCAGATTATCATTCAACGGCTCAATGATTTTTTGAGATCTGCCTTAAATATGGTAATCTTTTACCCGCAAATATTAGGAATGTTCCTCATGGGTGCCTACTTTTGCAAGCGTCGTTTTTTACATGAGGTTCAGAAGAACAGAAAGGGAATCGTCAGATTGATCCTTATTGGCGGAAGTTTAGGTCTTGCGCTTCAACTTATAATGTCGCTTGTCGATGGACTTCCGTTTTGGGGCGAGGCGGTAGCCGTGTTCGTAGGGGCTCCACTTCTGGCTTTGTGCTATATCGGTATATTTGCACTTTTATACCAAAGAGAAACCTTGAGGAAGGCACTTAATTGGTTTTCCTATCCTGGAAAAATGGCGTTCACCAACTATTTGCTTCAGTCAATCCTATGTGGATTCGTCTTTTACAGTTACGGGCTCGGATGGTACGGTGTGATCGAACCCATCTGGCAAATGTTAATCGTCATCGTTATTTTTGCTCTTCAAGCAGTGTTTAGCAAGTTTTGGTTGATGAGATTTTCGATGGGCCCGCTAGAGAGTATTTGGCGTCTGTTTACGTATTGGGAAAAGCCTGTGAAACAAAGGCAAAATTTGAATACTCGATTTTGATATTGAGGGACATTCATTTATATCTTCACAGCATCAAAGCGCATAAGCTTTAAATAAAACCCTTGCAATTTCCGTGATGGTTGTAATACAATGCAATTTAAATAATACAACGATATGTAATACAAGCGATGAAGGAAAGAGTAAGCGAAAGAACATTCCTAACAGGAAAGGGCTGCCACCGACTGAGAGCGCCCAAGCGAAGGTTCTCCGCTGAAGTTCATTCCTGAGCTGGCATTTTGAACGTTTACATTGTATGTAGACAGTAGGATTGCCCGTAACCCTTGCGTTAAAAGGTTCAAGTGAGATGTGTTTGTTTCAGCATATCTAATTAGGGTGGTACCACGACTCCTCGTCCCTTTGCGGGCGGGGAGTCTTTTTGTTTTTATCATTAGATCAAATAGAGGAGAGATTCAGTATGAGTGAAGGTCGGTTAGAGCAATTAAGAACACAGTTGGATTCGGTTAATAGTCAATTGTTAGAGTTGTTATCGGAGCGAGCTCGAATAGCCCAGGAGATTGGTCTGGAGAAACAAAAACAGGGTGTTCCTGATTTCGATCCGGTTCGAGAAAGAAAAATGTTGGATGCTCTTATTGAAAATAACAAAGGTCCTTTTGATAATGAAACGATTCGGCATCTGTTCAAGCAAATATTCCAAGCATCGTTAAAATTACAACAGGTTGATCAAAAGAAACTTTTGTTGGTCAGTCGGAAGAAAAAGCCGGAAGATACGCTCATCCAGCTTGGCAATACGATCATTGGCGGTGGCACACCAGTGATGATTGCTGGACCTTGCTCGGTAGAGAGTTATGATCAGGTACGACAAGTAGCTGCTGCGCTGAAAGAAGCGGGGATTACGGTGATGCGTGGGGGAGCGTTCAAACCGAGAACATCCCCTTATGATTTTCAGGGGTTAGGTATTGAGGGGCTCAAAATTCTGAAAGAAGTAGCTTCGGAATTCGGCCTGAAGACAATAAGCGAAATTGTAGATCCTGCTCATATTGAGCTTGCATGTGAATATATTGATGTTATCCAAATCGGCGCGAGAAACATGCAAAACTTTGAGTTGCTAAAAGCTGCGGGAGATGTGAATACACCTGTTCTCCTCAAGCGCGGACTTGCTGCTACAATTGATGAATTTGTTCATGCAGCGGAGTACATTGTATCTCGAGGCAATACGCAGGTTATGTTGATTGAACGCGGAATCCGAACCTACGAGAAAGCAACAAGAAACACATTGGATATCTCAGCAGTACCTATCCTCAAACAGGAAACGCATCTCCCGATCCTTGTTGATGTGACGCATTCAACGGGGCGTAAGGATATTCTGGCACCTTGTGCTAAAGCAGCATTAGCAGCTGGAGCAGACGGTGTCATGGTTGAAGTACATCCAGATCCAGCCACAGCGTTGTCCGATGCAGCACAGCAGTTGAATATACCTGAATTTCACGAGTTTCTTGCGAATGTAAAGAAATCGGGATTATTATAAAAGTTTAGGATCACGATTGGGAAATAAAGGTTGACAAATCATGGTTGATTCCATAATATAGTTATCAAATTTCAAATTTAAATGTGTTGATTAGAAATAGTAGAAGTGAAATGACTTTTCAGAGAGCCGTTGACAGGTGCGAAACGGTAATGTCAGATCCTTTGAACTCGTCTATGAACAGCTGCCTGATCATGTAGGGTTAGCCGGAGTTCCACCGTTACAGGGATAGATGGTGATGGCCATCGAAGAAGATCATTTTGTGAAAAATGAATTAGAGTGGTACCGCGAGTTCAACCTCGCCTCTATACGTAGAGGCGGGGTTTTTTTGTTGGTTAAATTAAGGATTTAATCAACCTCGCTTGATTATAGATTAAATATAATGATCATTTCGGAGGAGGATTTGTAAATGGATCGCAATATTATTGTACTCGACACAACTTTGCGTGACGGAGAACAAGTGCCAGGCGCCAAACTGAATGTACAACAGAAGGTGGAATTTGCACAGCAGTTGAAACGGCTAAATGTCGATATTATTGAAGCAGGTTTCCCTGCTTCTTCTGCAGGGGATTTTCAATCCGTTCAAGAAATTGCAAGGACTGTAGGTGATAGTGTATCGATTACTGCACTCGCGCGGGCTGTGAAAAGCGATATTGATGCCGTGTATGAAAGTATCAAGTTGGCGCAAAATCCACTCATTCATATTGTGCTCGGCACCTCGAACATTCATGTTGAGAAGAAATTTAACCGATCAAAGGATGCGGTGCTTCAGATGGGTGTAGATGCAGTTAAGTATGCCAAAACACTGCTGCCGCATGTGCAGTACTCGACAGAGGATGCTTCTAGATCTGACTTTGAATACTTATGGACAACGATTGAAGCTGTTGTAAGAGCAGGAGCTACGATGATTAATGTTCCGGATACGGTCGGTTATGCGGTTCCGGATGAATTTGGTGAATTGATTCGAAAAATTAATGAGCGCTTGAAGAATCTGGACGATAAAGTCATCCTCAGTGTGCATTGTCATAACGATTTGGGCTTGGCAACAGCGAACACACTGAGTGCTGTGCGTAACGGTGCCGAGAAAGTTGAGTGTACAATCAACGGTTTAGGGGAGCGTGCGGGTAACACTTCGCTTGAAGAAGTGGTAATGGGACTGAAAGTTAGATCCAATCACTTTAATGCTCGCACGAATATTCACTTGAAGGAATTGATCAAAACCTCTCGATTACTGACACATTTGACCGGACTTGATGTACAAGTGAATAAGGCGATTACGGGTGAAAATGCATTTGCACATTCTTCCGGTATTCATCAGGATGGTCTTCTTAAGGATAAGCAGGTTTATGAGATTATGTCCCCGGAGGAAGTTGGGGCCGATAGCATGGAATTGATCTTGACTGCTCGCTCCGGAAGACATGCATTCAAGAATGCGGTTGAGAAATTAGGCTTTGAGACGGGAGAAGGGGATGACTTTGAGGCGTTGTTCGAAAAATTTCTCCTCCTTGCCGATGCAAAGAAGGAAGTTTATGATCATGACGTGTTTTATCTTGTGACGCAGCACCGGACCCATGAAGAAGTTAGCAGCCACCTATATGAACTGGATTCCTTCCAAGTCGTGACCAATGATCTATATCCTACAGCAACTGTTAAATTGAAAAAAGGAAATGAATATTATAAAGATAGCATGGTGGGTGATGGTCCAATAGATGCACTTTACAGTGCCATCAAGGCATTGGTTGGTCTGGAAGTCCAATTGAAAGATTACAAAATCAACAGTCTATCCAGAGGGAAAGAGGCTATTGGCCGGGTGAATATACGGATTGAATATGAAGGTAAAATCTATTCAGGACGCGCCATGGATACAGATATTATTAAGGCAAGCGCGCTAGCTTTTCTTAACGGAATTAATGCTGTATTGCTGGATACAGCTCAAGAAGTACAGGTGCAAGCTCCCTGATCATCGTAACGATTATCGATATTGTGACGAATGACACTGGGTTTTCAGCATTCTTTTTAATATGGAATTAGAAAGTCGATAAGATAACAAAAGCTGCCTCGCACATAAGCCTTTCATGTGCGGGCAGCTTTTTTCATTATAAAGAGATGCAGTTAAATGTTTCGCTCCAAGCTTTCAACGTAATCCTTGGCATCTTTTAACGATATATTTCTTGCTTCTCTCAGCACTTTAATGGCCTTGATTTTCTGATTGGATGCAAGCATGAACTTCAGACGTTCTTCAAGATCTGTGTCAACGTCGTTTGTTTCTGGCTGAGACATATTAGGCGAATTAATGCTGTTTGTTCCTGTGGTGTTCGGGCGATTTTTCATCCAATCGAGATCTGATTTCATGTCGTTAAGTTGGCTCTGCAGACTGAGTACTTTAAACAAAAGCAAGAGCGAGAGGATGAGTGCGGCTATCGCTGCAATTTCAGTAACTTCCAATGGGGGTGTTCTCCCTTCTGGTTGGATTCACTTTCCTATTATACCTTGAAGGCTGGAGAAAGGGGCATATTGGAGAGGGGCTTTTAATTTGTTATGATTAATGGATAAAAAATGATGGAGTGTGTAGCCATGAGAAAAATGAACCGAGTGATCACGTTATCGCTGTTAGCCACAGGGGTCTTTATTGCAGGCTGCTCCTCAAGTACAGCGGAACAAGAAGCGCCAATACAGAATCCACCTTCTGGGGAGACAGCGACTATTTCGCCTAATGTACAAGTGAAATTCACACAGGAAGCCGATCATCCGGAAGAGGCGATCATTCAGATGATTAATGGAGCGACTTCGTCACTGGATATCGCGATATATAGTATTAACTACGAACCGATCGTTGAAGCTGTGATTAATGCTGCTGGACGAGGAGTGAATGTAAGAATGATCACCGACCTGAGTCATGCTGAAGAGAAGGCTAAACAGAAGAAGGCTTTGGAACTGATTCAAGCTGCCGGAATCCCTGTTAAAGTGAATACACATGATGGCAAGATGCATTTGAAGATGATGATTGCTGACGGTAACAAGGTGGAGACCGGGTCGTTTAACTATTTGAAATCATCTGTTGAAGAGAACGATGATGTAGCTGTCTTCATTGAGGATGATGAAGTAGGGAAACAGTTTCAACTTGCATTTAACAATATGTGGGATAATACGGAACGCTTTACGGAATATAAATAGAAGAGAATATCATGAAGAACAGACCAACACTTTATCCAGATATTTGAAGGGGATTCACAGCTTTTCGCGAACCTTTAAAATATGGAGTTTCAAGTGTTGGTCTTTTTTTCGATGATTCGATCGTAAATAGAAAAGGGAAGGAGTGAAGACAGGAGGGAATTTCGAATAACTTATTGAACTGGAAGTGATCAGAAAATTGGATTCACAGCGAATATTAACAGATTTTTTTAGAAAGACGTGGCCATATTATCTGCTTTCAATAGGGTGTCACTTCATTGCGAATATCATCCATGTTAATTTTCCACGTGTTCTAGGTGATTTTACGGACGACCTGAAGGATGGCCTGTTGTCTGTAGATGGAATTGTGCAGTACAGCTGGACACTTCTTGGAATTGGTGTTGGTTTCGCAGTGATAGGTGGTTTTGCTCAGTACTTGGTTATGTATACGGGCCGGTATTTCGAGTTTATGAACCGCAGGCGCCTCTTTGTTCATTTTACAGGGCTGAGTGAACGCTTCTACTCAACTAACGGGGTTGGCAAATTGCTTAGTTATTTCATGAATGATGTAACCGCTGTCAGAGAGTCGATCTCGATGGGGGTCAACCAGACGGTGAGTGCGTCCATGCTGCTTGTATCGACCATCGTCATGCTGCTTATCACAAATGTTCCAATGTATCTGGTTTTCACGAGCATATTTCCTTTACTTCTCATCCCAATCATTGTCGTTTATTTCGGGCCGATTATTCGGCGAAGATCGCTGCAGGTGCAGGAGGCGCTTGGCTCGATGACGGAATCGGCTGAAGAACAATTCGGTGGCATTCGTGTGACCAAGAAATTCGCTGTAGAGAATATCATGAAGAACCGTTTCGGGGCGAAGGTGGACAGCATACGTGACAGACAATTACGTCTCGTACGTGTATCTTCATTGTTCCAGGCGTTAATTCCTTTTCTAGGGGCTTCGTCATTAATTATCGCCCTTTCTTTCGGGGGATATCTGACGGTTACGGGGAAAATTACAGTCGGTAATTTCGTAGCTTTGACATTATACATTCGGATGCTCATGAATCCGCTGCAGCAAATCGGTAATGTTATTAATGTTGTGCAGCGGTCGCGTGCATCACTAGATCGGTTGAATGATTTGCTGGGTAAAGAACCGGATATTAAAGAGTCGGAAAATGCAATTTATTCAGATTTCTCAGAGGCGGATATTCAGATTCGTGACCTTTCTTTTTCATATGAAGATGAGGACAGCGAAGGGAATATTCGGGAAGCGGTACATGGAATTAGTGTTAACATCCCAAGTGGAACGACGATGGGCATCATAGGACGAACCGGGAGTGGCAAGACAACGCTTATGAAGCTACTGCTTCGTACATATGATCCTCCTCCGGGAACGGTGCTCATAGGAGAGGTGGATATCCGGGAACTTAAGCTTCAGAATTTACGAGAAGGGATTGCGTATGTTCCTCAGGATGGCTTTTTGTTCAGCTCCACAATTCGAGAAAATATTGCCTTCTATGACCGAGAGTCAGAAATAGCGGACGTTGAAGAGGCTGCGCGTCAAGCCCGCGTCTATCATAATATCGCGGAATTTCCGGATCAATTTGAGACTAGGCTCGGCGAACGAGGACTTACGCTTTCTGGTGGTCAGCGGCAGAGGACAAGTCTCGCAAGAGGTATTATTAAGGATGCACCGATTCTTATTCTGGATGACAGTGTAAGTGCGGTTGATGCTGTAACCGAGACGGAGATTATGGAGACCATTTGCGATATCCGCGAAGGGAAGACGACAATAATCATTGCACACCGAATCAGTGCATTACATCATGCTGACGAAATTATCGTGCTTGATGATGGAGGCATTGTCCAGCGTGGTACGCATGAAGCTCTTCTGGCTGAAGAAGGGTTGTACCGAACGCTGCATGACATACAGGAGGAGGGGATGCAGCTTCATGGCACAGGCAATTAGGAATTGGCAGGCAGACCAGAAGGCTGATCTGAATGCTCCTCAAGGAAAACCCGAGTATATATCATCTTTTAAAGCACTATCTGGGTATATGAAAGAGCACCGGTTAACATTCGCAGGATTTATTGGTTGTACACTGATTGCGATTACTGCTGAACTGTTTCAGCCTTATCTTATGAAGATCGCTATCGATGATAATTTAATGATAGGAAAAAATGATTTCAGTAGTTTACTGTTCATTTGCGGAATATATTTTGTCTTATCAGTGCTAGGTGTAGTTTTCTCTTATTTGCAAAATAATCTTCTTCAAAAGGCCGGCCAGAGTATTGTGGCAAGCATCCGAAAACGGTTGTTCGATCATATTTCGAAACTATCGATGTCTTATTTCGACCGGGTACCGACGGGCAGCCTGATTACGCATGTGTCAAGTGACACAGAAGCAATTAATCAGTTTTTTAACCAGGTATTGCTTAGCTTGTTTCGTGATGGATTTACGTTAATATTCATACTGGTCATGTTGTTCCAGTTGGATACGACACTGACATTGTATTGTTTGCTTCTTCTTCCAATCATCGCGGGGATTGCTATTGCTTTTCGGACTTACATGCGTCATACCTATCAGATGGCAAGAACACGTTTATCACGTCTTGTAGCCTTCGTGGCGGAGAATTTATCCGGTATGAACCTAATTCAAGTGTTCCATCAACAGGAAGAGCAGAAGAGACAGTTTCAGGAGCGAAATGACTCCTATTTCAAAGCAAATATTCGGGAAATTCGGACGAACGTGCTGTTCAACCGCACATATGAAATACTAAATAATCTTGCCATTGCCTTTGTTACCTGGATTGGGGGGCGCGCCGTACTGGGTGATACATTGGAGTTCGGGGTATTGTATGCCTTTATTACGTATATCCGCTTGTTCTTTCAACCAATCAATACGATAACCCAGCAGTGGAACACTCTGCAATCGGCAAGTGTTGCGATTAATCGGGTATGGGGTATATTTGCGATTAAGCCTGAAATAACAGATCCGAAAAAGCCTGTAGCTATCGACAAGGACGATATTAAAGGGAGAATTGACTTTAACCAGATTACGTTCGGATACAAGGAGGATGCTCTAGTCATTCGGGATCTTGATCTCCATGTGTCTCCCGGAGAAATGGTCGGAATCGTGGGTACGACAGGGGCAGGCAAGAGCTCACTCATTGGTCTGTTATGTAGGTTCTATGATGTTAATGAAGGTAGTATACGAATTGACGGTCAAGATATAAGAGATATGGCACAAACCGATCTACACCGAATTATCGGACTCGTACAGCAGGAGCCTTATCTTTATGCGGGAACTGTACTGGATAATGTACGCATGTTCGATGAGAGTATTTCTCGTGAGAAGGTGATAGAGGCTTGTGAGTTTATTGGCGCTGACTCTATTATCCTTCGTATGAAAGATGGGTACGATACTCGTCTGTCTGAGCGTGGAAGTGGATTATCCGCTGGTGAGCGGCAGCTCATATCATTTGCTAGAATCATTGTCTTCCAGCCGAAAATTCTCATATTGGATGAAGCAACAGCGAATCTGGATTCCCAGACAGAGCTCTTGATTCAACATGCGCTACAGCGTGTTTCCTCAGGCCGAACGACACTCGTTATTGCGCATCGATTATCGACCATTATGGGAGCCGATCGAATCCTTGTTATGAGTAAGGGCAAGATCGTAGAACAAGGAACCCATCAAGAACTGCTTGACGCGCATGGATATTATGAAGAATTGTATCTCCATTCCCAGGGTCATAAGCAAGAGAAAGAGGATAAGCTCAGCTTGTTATACCGGAGGACCTGAGCTTGATTCCTTTTATCTACGGGGGATTCCACCAAGATCATAGATCTTGGTGGAATCCCCTGTTTTTTTTGTCTGACATACATAACTGTTGTCATTTGGACAATGCTATGCTATACTTTATATAGTATCTATTAAATAGTTTTAATGTTTTCAATCTGGGTTCTTAGCTCAGTTGGTAGAGCAGTTGACTCTTAATCATCAGGTCGAGGGTTCGAACCCCTCAGAACCCATTCAAGAAACGACAGAAATGTCGTTTTTTTTATTAGTATCTTTCTAGGTGCAGCCGTAATGGTTGCGCTTTTTTTTATGCTCAATTCGTTAATGAGAAGAAAGTAGTCATCCCCCTTAAAGTGAGAATAAATATCCCTCTTCAAAAGTATATGTTTAGTAGCACTAAAAGTAAGCGCATACATTTTTAATGTGAAATCACTTTGCTGCATTCAAAAGGAGGGTGAAGAATGAAGGTAGGGAAAAGGAAATTTGTTGTGTTCGCGATTACAGTCTTATGTGTATCGTTGTTATTTGGTTGTACCAGCAATACGAATAAACCAGCTGATTCCAGTGACCCTGGCAAGGGGACGGAGAAAGGTTCAGATACCCCGAAGACAACCATTACCGTTACCTTTAGGGATGATGGGGTTGGTGAGAATGGGACGTTTTATAAATGGATTAAGGAAATGGCTGCAAGCTACCCAGATAAAAGTGTTGAAATTAAACCGACACCGATTCAAGCCTCAGAAGGGGATTATTTTGCAAAAGTCGCTTTAGCGCTTAAATCCAAAGATACTGCACCAGATATCGTGACAGAGGATACATTCATTCTGAATTCGGATGCTAGCGCAGGATTTCTGGAGCCGCTTGATGAGCGACTGAAGGAATGGAAGGACTGGACGGACGGCTCTTTTATTGAAGCAATGAAAAAAGGCGTGACTGCAAGTGATGGAAAAGTATACGGCATACCTTACAATACGGACTCTAGAGGTTTGTGGTATAACAAGGAGATTTTCAGACAAGCCGGCCTTCCGGAGGACTGGCAGCCGAAATCATGGGAGGACATCTTAAACGCAGCAAGAACGATTAAAGAAAAAGCGCCGGATGTGGTTCCTATTTGGATGAACATGGGGAAGGCGACCGGGGAAGCAACATCCATGCAGACCTATGAAATGCTTCTCTATGGAACAGGTGAAAGACTTTATGATGACGCAAGCGGGAAATGGATTATTAAAAGTCAGGGGATCACGGATGCACTTACCTTTATCGAAACAATTAACAAAGAGAAGCTTGGTCCACCATTATCGAAGGTATTGAACGGTCAAGCAGGAAATACGGCGACGCGGGAATATTTGCCGCAAGGCAAGCTTGCGATTTCACTGGATGGATCGTGGATTACAGGCAATTATCTAGCAGAGGGCGCTGCTCCTTGGCCGGAATATAAAGATGTGCTTGGTTTCGCACCAATGCCGACAAGTAAAGGTCAGGAACCGGGATCGATTACGCTAGCTGGAGGATGGGCTTTGTCGATTCCAAGCAACTCGAAGCATAAAGAAGAGGCTTGGAACTTTGTTAAATTTGCACTTAACAAAGAGAACACACAAAAGCTTGTTATCGCCTCTGGTAATATAACAGTTCGATCCGACGTAGCGAACGATCCGGAGTACACCAAGATGCCGTTTAACGAGACCGCTACGGAATATTTACGAAATGCTGAGTTTAGACCTGCACAAGAGAAATATCCAGAAGTTTCAACACAAATACAGACAATGGTAGAGTCGGTGGCTACGGGAACTTCTCCTGCAGACGCAATGAATAAATATGCCCAAGATGTAACAAGAATAGCTGGCGGAGATCATGTCATAGAAAAATAATAGCAACAGCTTGCGTAGG
The DNA here is from genome assembly GCF_042666275.1 of Paenibacillus sp. GCM10028914. Classification (NCBI taxonomy): domain Bacteria; kingdom Bacillati; phylum Bacillota; class Bacilli; order Caryophanales; family Paenibacillaceae; genus Paenibacillus; species Paenibacillus sp. GCM10028914. Next base: position 215,956 of record NZ_JBHTFO010000017.1, on the reverse strand, counting down.
GCAACCCACTTATGCGATGGAACTGCCCTACGCAAGCACTTATTCAGATCTTCAAGACGCGGAAGGAGAACGTAACATGAGCAGTCTTGCGGTTCAAGATTTTAATAAGAAGAGAACAACCTATACATGGCTCTTTTTCTTACTTCCTTCAATTGCGATTATGCTGGTGTTTTTTATTTATCCGATCTTGCTAACCTTCTTCTATTCCTTTACGAATCTTGCGCTGACAGGAGAAGCGGCGAAGGAACTGAAGTTTATTGGGTTCGATAACTATGTCCGCATGTTTGAAGATCCAACCGTCAGAGTGAGCATTTGGAACACCTTAGTCTTCCTAATCGGTTCGGCAGTGATTGGACAACAAGTGCTGGGGTTTCTCATTGCTCTTCTAATGAAGCATAAGAATAAAACGTTCAGACGTGTGATCGGTACGATCGTGCTGGCGGGCTGGGTTACCCCAGAGATTGTATGTGCTTTGTGTTTATACAGCTTTTTCGGGGATGATGGCACACTCAATGCGATCATTACATTCTTCGGTTTCTCTGAGGTCACTTGGCTATTCACGGTTCCTATGCTCACAATCATTCTGGCAAACATATGGCATGGAACAGCATTCTCCATGCTTGTATTTCAGGCGGCTCTCGATGATGTCCCAAACGAGATTGAGGAAGCGGCAGTTGTTGATGGAGCCTCCAGGTGGAAGATTTTCACAAGAATCATTGTCCCATATATCAAAGGTACCATTACTACAAATATGATGCTTGTAACATTGCAGACGCTTGGGGTATTTGGGCTGATCTATGCGATGACTGGCGGTGGACCCGGTACGTCAACAACTACATTACCTATCTTTATGTACAATCAGGCTTTCGTTAATTATCAGCTGGGTTATGGAACTGCGATTTCATTATTACTACTGTTCATTGGGATTGTCCTTAGCCTGCTCTATATTCGATCAATGAAAGAGTAAGGGCTTAGAGCAGAATGCTTTCAATGCATGAATCACCAAACCTTGAGGAGAATTCATATGAATGCCAAACAACGTAAAGTACTCTATCGGATTATGCCGTATACGATTCTTACCTTAATCGGGATCTGTTTTATACTGCCTCTGCTTTGGGTACTAGTGGCATCCGTGGATGCCAATGCCATGCAGTCACTGAAGCTGCCTAAGCATATAACCGCTTCTAATTATATAGAAGTTATTACAAGCAGGGAGAATCAACGTGCTTATCTTATTGGATTATTGATGTCTCTTGGTCAAGCCGTACTCGTCGTGGCACTGTCACTTTTAGCAGCTTATCCGTTATCTCGGTATCAGATAAAGTATAAGAAGCCTTTTATGCTGACGATCTTGTTCATGACTTCTTTGCCGATCACTGCTGTGATGGTCCCTGTTTATCAATTATTTCTCGGCTTGAAGCTGTACGATAATATATTTGGCGTTATTTTATTCTATGTCGCGTCGTCCATGCCATATGGAATCTGGATGATGAAGAACTTTATGGATTCTGTTCCGAATGATCTGGAGGAGGCTGCCTGGGTTGATGGGGCTTCGATCTTCACCGGGATGCGGAAAGTAGTAGCACCCTTAATGATCCCTGGCATTTGTACTGTTGCCATCTTCACCTTTTCCGGAAGCTGGGGCAATTTCTTTGTTCCTTATATTTTGCTACAGACACCTGAGAAATTTCCGGCATCGCTCAAGCTGTACCAGTTCTTCGGACAATACGGTATGGTGGACTATGGCAGTTTGGCAGCGTTCTCGGTACTGTACGCTATTCCAGCGATAATTCTGTATATCCTTTCACAGCAGTTTATGTCTAAAGGATTTGGTCTACAGGGCGGGACGAAAGGTTAAGAACAATCGAAAGAGACAAAGCCATGTCCTAAATCAGGACGTGGCTATAATAATTTATTTCTAGCTTACGAATGGAGAGTAACCTATAATCATAGGATAGACATAAATACAGAATGAGGGAAGATTATGGAGTTTTTGAGAACGTTTTTTGCCCAATCAATTGTTAAGAGAATTTTATTTCTATTGCTGGTCCTCTTGCTGCTGTATAGTTTGCGGCATATGCTAAATCTATTGCTTCTTTTGTTTCTTGTTACCTTTGTTATGGGACGCCTTGAGGGGTATGTGACTAGAAAGCTCAACCGGTTGTTCCCCATTTCTCCACTTATGGTAAACATTCTATTGTACCTGCTGCTTGTATCATCGCTTGTATTCGGACTACTGAATTTTGTACCTAAAATTATTGTTCAAGTTGTGGACATGTTTAATACCATCACCCGGTTTATAAACTCTTCCCAGCAAGATGAATTCGCCCGGGTGGCAGCGGCCGCACTTGAAAAACTGGACTTCCAGAAGTATCTAGGGAATGTCATGGAATATATTAAGATGCTTGGAAAATGGTTGGAGATTATTTTATTCGTGCTATTGCTAAGTTTTTTCTACCTCATTCAAAAGAAGAAGGTTGTAGAATTCACCGAGAAATTTCGTTATAGCAAAATTAGCTGGGCGTATAAAGAGTTTCATTATTTTGGCCAGAAATTCGTCTCATCGTTTGGTAAAGTGATTGAGGTTCAGCTGCTTATTGCGGTATTTAATACCGTTCTAACGATGCTCGGTCTTTGGATTCTTGGATTTCCGTATTTGTTTGCGCTGGCGATTATGGTATTTCTACTAAGCCTCATTCCAGTTGCTGGTGTTATTATTTCTTTCATCCCGATTGGGATCATTGGATATCAGGTTGGTGGTTTTACCTTAGTATTGTGGACGATCCTGATGATCTTGATCATACATGCTTTGGAGACCTATTTCCTTAATCCAAGACTGTATGCTTCCAAAACGAAGTTGCCGATGTTCTACACATTCATCATACTGATCTTCTCACAGCATTATTTAGGGATCTGGGGACTGATTATCGGGATACCGATCTTTATGTTTTTATTAGATGTGCTAGGTGTTGAGCAAACGGAATAAATGAAGTAACGAATAACAATATGACACGTCTTTATAGACGTGTTTTTTATTTGTTGGACAATGATAAAGAATTAGGGTGGGGATTGTGAACCATCAGAACTCGTCAGATTATTGAAGGAATATAACCTAATAATGATTGAAAATATCACAATTATGATTTATTATATCATAAAATAATTGATTACAGCGTTTCAAGGATCCTTTTAGAAAGCGCTATCACAAGGGAGGACTACATTAATGAAAGACAAAGTGAAGATTGGGATGATCGGGTTAGGCAGCCGCGGAATGGGTCTATTAGGGCATATTATTCTTAACATGTCTGATGTCGAGGTCGTTGCGGTATGTGACCGTTATGAGGATAGACACACGAAGGCGGCAGATAAAGTAGAAGAGAAGCACGGCGTGAGACCTTTTGTTACTAATGATTATACTGAAGTACTCGCTATTGCTGAGATTGATGCCGTAGTGATTGGCGCATCATGGGCAGACCATATCGATATTGCGGTTGCTTCCATGGAAGCTGGTAAATATGTGGCTAGCGAAGTTGGCGGTGCCTATTCGGTACAAGAGTGCTGGAGATTAGTAGAAGCTTACGAAAGAACGAAAGTACCTTGCATGATCATGGAAAATTGTTGTTATGGCAGGGATGAGCTTATGGTTCTGAACATGGTTAAGCAAGGGGTATTTGGTGAAATCGTGCACTGTGCCGGTGGATACCAGCATGATTTGAGAGATGAGATTGCCTACGGTTATGAGAATCGCCACTATCGTTTAGATAATTATATCAACCGTAATTGCGAGAACTATCCTACACATGAAATTGGACCGATTGCTCGTATCCTAGATATCAATCGTGGTAACCGCATGGTTTCCCTCGTATCTATGGCCTCCAAAGCAAAAGGTATGAAAGAGTACATAAAGAATGAGAAGAGCAATGATAGTGAGCTGGCTGAGGTTGACTTTATGCAAGGAGACATCGTTACGACAATTATTAAATGTGCTCATGGTGAGACGATTACCATCACGCTGGATACAACATTACCAAGATACTATTCAAGAGGATTTACGGTAAGGGGAACGAAGGGCATGTATTCGGAAGAAAACCATTCGATCTTTATCGATAAAGAGCACGATCATTATTCAGCATGGAATAAGAATTGGGGCAATGCTGATGAATTTAGAGAAAAATATGAGCATCCAATATGGAAGAAATTCTTAGATGAAGGCGTGAAGGGCGGCCATGGCGGTATGGATTGGCTCGTATTCGCTGATTTCTTTGAAAGTGTAAAGAAAGGTACGCAAACGACACTGGATGTATATGATATGGCTTCTTGGATGTGTATTTCAACATTGTCAGAGGATTCGATCGCGATGGGCGGACACCCGGTAGCTATTCCTGACTTTACAAACGGGAAATGGATGACTCGCTAACAAGGAGAATGCAGCATTGGAATTGAAACAATTCTGTGAGGGGATTAAGCTTTCCCCTCCAGCTCAAGAGATTGTTTATACGTACTTGATGAATGAAAATGAGTATCAAAGCTATAAACAGGACTTTTATAACAATCGATTTTCTTTTTTCGAAAGAGTCAAGCAAACCTCAGAATATCGGATACTATTTTTGTATTTATTCGTAAGGTTTGCAGTGGACGCCTATGATGAATATCGGATCAGAGGAATCGAGGATGAGGTTTATTTCGATACTTTCGCGGACATTCAGCTATGGTGTTTGAGATGTAAACATGATTTTGATGAATACGGGATACAGGAGTACAATTGGTTGCAAGAGCATGTCCAGCTCCGGCTATTTAAATTGGGTAGATTGCAGTTCCAGCCTTTTGTATTTGATCGTGACATCGAGCTACAAGGTAGAATGATTTATAAGAATCAAGTGGTGCTGAATGTTCATATTCCGGAGGGAGAACCGCTGACTCCTCACAAAACGCAGGAGTCGTTCGTGAGGGCAAAGACATTTTTTAGAGGAATTACTCCCGTGTTTATATGTCATAGCTGGCTGCTATATCCACAATTAGATGAGGTATTGCCAAGCGACTCAAATATCATTCAGTTTCAAAATGAGTTTCATATTTATGAAGTCGATCCTGATTCGAAAGAAGCTGAACAGCGAATATTTAATGGCTCAAGTTCTGATCCGTCATCTTATGCGGAACATACGACTTTGCAGCGCAGCGCGAAAGCCTATCTGATCGCTGGCAACAAGCTGGGCAGCGGTTTTGGCATCAAAATATGAGGGGGCAAAATTGTGGGTGATTTAAAGCTATGGTATGATCAGCCCTCATCTTTACCGGATGAGACAACAGAACAGAATTGGAACCGGGCACTCCCGATTGGGAACGGACGCCTTGGTGCTATGATATTTGGTGATTGTCCTACGGAACGGATACAGATAAATGAAGAATCCATATGGGCTGGTCCTCCAATGCCTGAACACCTACCTGGAGCCAAAGAGGCCCTTCGTGAAGCAAGGGAGTTGCTGTTTGCTGATAAGTGTGAGGAAGCGGAGAAGTTGGTGCAAGAGAAGGTGCTTTCTCCACATACAGGCCCGAGGAGCTATCAGCCTTTCGGAGATCTATGGATTACGGATCTCAATATTACGGAGCAGCAATCTATCAGCGAATATAGACGCCAATTGGATTTGGATACAGCAGTAGCTAGTGTTTCTTACGTGCATGAAGGGGTTCGTTATTATCGTGAAGCTTTCTCAAGCGCTACAGATCAAGTTCTGATCGTTCATTATTATGCCGAAGAACAAGGACGAATCAATGCAAGGGTAGAGCTGTCAAGGGAAACGGATGCCACTATCGAGGTGCATGGTAAAGATGGCCTCGTGCTCACGGCGCAAGCAGCACATGGAAACACGCATCCTGGAGTTGAATTTTCCGGGATATTGAAGGCGGATGCAGGTGAAGGGGTTGTAAAGCAAGAGGGCAAGTCTCTTATCATAAGTAATGCAGACGTTCTCACATTGTATCTGGCTGTACGTACGAACTATCAATTTAAGAATCCGTCAGAGCCTCTCCAGCATAACTTAACCCAGCAGTGTGAAGCTGATTTGGAGAATGCCTTGAGGAAGTCTTACCTTCAAATCAAAGAGGATCATATTCAAGAGCACCAGCGGTTGTTTCGACGGGTACAGTTTCGTCTGGGAACAGCTGACACACAATCATCATCTCATCAAGACATACCGACTGACCTGAGACTGGAATCATTCCGTAAGGGCAACAAGGATCAAGGACTTCTTACACTGTATTTTCAATACGGTAGATATTTGCTCATTTCCTCAAGTCGCCCTGGATATATGCCTGCGAACCTACAGGGGATATGGAATCCTCAGATGGAAGCACCGTGGGACAGTGACTATCATATTAACATCAATATTCAGATGAACTATTGGCCTGCTCAAGTGACGAATCTGTCTGAATGTCATCTCCCTTATTTTCAACTGCTGGAAGGCTTAGTCGAGAATGGGCGGAAGACAGCTCGTGAAGTGTATGACTGTAGCGGCTTTGTAGCTCATTATACGACGGATGCATGGTTGTTTACTGCACCAGTTGGAAATGTGTTGTATGGTATGTGGCCGATGGGAGCAGGCTGGTGTGTCCGCGATTTCATGGAATATTATCGTTTCACAGGGGATCGTGAATTTCTATCCGATCGTGCTTATCCTATCTTGAAAGAAGCAGCTCTCTTCTTCCTGGATTGGCTCGTAAGACATCCGAATACGGGGCAGTGGATATCAGGTCCTTCAACTTCGCCAGAGAATACCTACCTGTCACCTGCAGGAAATCCGGTTGCTTTATGTATGGCACCGGCGATGGATCAGCAGATTATATGGGATGTGTTTACTTGTGTGACGGAAGCGGCCAATGAACTAGGGATACAGGATGATTTCACGAAGAAGGTTACTGAAGTGTTTAGCGAACTGGCTATGCCGAATATCGGTCCCGATGGACGGCTTCTGGAGTGGTGTGATCCACTGCAGGAAGCTGAGCCAGGTCATCGTCATATTTCTCATTTATATGCGCTTTATCCTGGTGAGCAATATAGTTATAACAACACGCCGGCTGAAATGGAAGCAGCCCGCAAGTCGCTGGAATATCGCTTGCAGCATGGTGGCGGTCATACGGGTTGGAGCAGAGCTTGGATTATTAATTTCTGGTCCCGATTAAAGGATGGGGAGAAGGCCCTCTTCAATCTCGAACAGTTGCTTGAGCACTCGACGCTGCCGAACCTGTTTGATAACCATCCACCCTTCCAAATCGATGGGAATTTTGGCGGGACGGCTGGTATTGCTGAGATGCTGCTTCATAGTCACTCAGGTTCGATCGAATTGCTTCCGGCTCTTCCGAAGGCATGGGATAACGGCGAGGTTACAGGTCTTAGAGCACGCGGCGGGTTTGAAGTGGATATGGAGTGGGAGCAGGGCAAGTTGAAGCAATGCAATGTATTATCGCTGAACGGCGGAATATGCAAAGTTTCATATTCAGGGAAACAAACTGTTTTGAGCACAGAAGCAGGTAAGAGTTATATCATTGATTTTTCATAAATTTTGAGGCTGAACACATCAATCATTTGTCATTGGACAGGTGGTTTATGTGTTTTTTGCTGTAGAGGGTTATGGTGCAGGGTGACTGTCTGATAGGTGATTATATTAACGAGCAGGATGCAGACGGTTGATAATCGTATATATCCAATTCTCCGTGGAGACAATGAACCTGAAGAATTGAGCGTTTGGATTTTATTCGAATCGGAATTGCCACTCATTTGTGGTATGATTTACACAGCCAATATTCACGAGTGTGGGTATGCGTTCACTACCTTCTATGGATTGGAGTAATATTGATGAGCTATCGGAATCTAGAAGAATGCATTATCGATTTAGAGAAGAACGGGCATCTGGTTCGTATTCATGAAGAGGTTGATCCTGATCTTGAAATGGCAGCTATACATAGGAGAGTTTATGATGCTGGTGGTCCAGCACTTTTGTTCGAGAATGTTAAAGGTTCGAAGTATCGTGCGGTGTCTAATCTGTTTGGTACGATCGAACGAAGCAAGTTTATATTTAAGGATACTTGGAATGCAGCACAGAATGCAATAGCTGTTCGAAACAATCCGATGCAGGTTGTTAAGAATCCATTCAAATATATTGGAACCGGAATATCAGGAAGCAAAGCCTTGCCTTTAAAAAAATCCGGCAACCAGCTCACTGGGTTTCAGGAGATTCAAATATCGGACATTCCGCTTATTAAGAGCTGGAAAGATGATGGCGGTGCTTTTGTTACGTTGCCCCAAGTATATTCGGAGGACCCTGAGAAGCCGGGCATTATGAACTCCAACTTAGGGATGTACCGTGTTCAGCTTAACGGGAATGACTATGTGATGAATAAGGAAGTGGGAGTACACTATCAGATTCATCGCGGCATAGGAATCCATCAGGACAAAGCGACTAAACAGGGGAAACCTTTGAAAGTAAGTGTGTTTATCGGTGGCCCACCAGCACACACACTTTCAGCGATTATGCCTTTGCCTGAAGGGATGAGTGAATTGACTTTTGCGGGACTGCTCGCAGGTCGTCATTTTAGGTACAGCTATGTAGACGGGTATTGTATCAGCCTAGATGCGGATTTTGTGATTACTGGTGAAATCCATCCTGGTGATACCAAGCCAGAGGGACCCTTTGGTGATCACTTGGGCTACTATAGTTTAGTCCATCCTTTCCCAGTGATGAAAGTGCATAAAGTATATGCCAAGCAGAACGCCATATTCCCATTTACTGTGGTCGGACGTCCGCCGCAAGAGGATACCTCGTTTGGTGAATTGATTCATGAGCTGACAGGGGGAGCGATTCGGAAGGAAATCCCTGGGGTGAAAGAAGTGCATGCTGTTGATGCGGCAGGCGTACACCCGCTTTTGTTCGCGATCGGCAGTGAACGCTATACGCCTTACGAGCAAGTGAAACAGCCTGCTGAAATTCTTACTCAAGCGAATCGGATTTTAGGAACTGGCCAATTAAGTTTAGCGAAGTATTTATTCATTACTGCGGAAGAAAAGCAGTCGCTGAGCACATACAAGATCGAGGAGTATTTGTCTTATATTTTGGAGCGAATCGATCTGCAGAGAGATCTTCATTTCCAGACGAACACTACGATTGATACCTTGGATTATTCAGGGACAGGTTTAAATACGGGAAGTAAAGTCATATTTGCCGCAGTAGGAGAGAAGAAAAGGGAGCTTTGTCATGAAGTCCCGAAAATTCTGAAAGATCTTCCGGGGTATGATCATGCGAGCTGGATTATGCCTGGAGTCGTAGCGATTCAAGGCCCGAAATTTACAAGTTATGAAGAAGCTCAGCAGCAAATGAATGAATTTAGTAATACGATACGGGAGAAGGGCGAGCTTGATTCTTGTCCAATGATTATCCTGTGCGACGATAGTTCCTTTATGAGCGAAACATTGAGTAACTTCTTGTGGGCAACTTTTACACGAAGCAATCCGTCACATGATATTTATGGTATAAATAGTCGCTTTGAACACAAGCACTGGGGCTGTGATAATGTAATTATTGATGCCCGTACCAAGCCTCATCAGGCACCGCCGTTAATCCCTGATCCAATTGTGGAAAAGAACATCGAGCGATTGTTCGAAAAAGGCGCAGTATTAGGTGGTATTCAGAAGTAAGTTCCATTTACAAAAAAGGAACACGTCATTAATGGCGTGTTTTTTTTTGTTTTCTATTTTTTTCATAACAAAATGTGACCAAAGGACGTCCATAGTTGTGTTAAGGGTATAAGGAGGTCAGATTATCATGCAGACGGATTCGCTCCGGCCGGGCGGAGATATAGCAGAAGCCTATCAAATTTATGGCAGTATGCTGTTTAAAATAGCGATGGTTCATCTGGGTAACAAAGAAGATGCGGAAGAAGCTATGCAAGAAACGTTTATTAAGCTGTTGTATAAATCACCTGATTTTAGAGACCTAGAGCATAAAAAGGCCTGGTTGATCCGTGTTATGACGAACCATTGTAAAAATATGCAGGGCAGTCTGTGGCGCAAGCGCGTTATGAAAGTAGAGCAAATCGATGATTATTTCGAATTTACCTCCCCTGACCGCGTACTTATGGATCATGTCTTAAAACTGCCGTTCAAGTATAAGACGGTGATTCATCTATATTATTATGAAGATTATTCCGTACGGGAGATTGCTGGAATCCTGCAAATCAAGGAATCTGCGGTAAAGATGCGTTTAAATCGCGGCAGGAAGCTGCTCAGAATGGACTTGGAAGGAGAAGAATGAATCATGAATCGGAAAGATTATAAGAAAATGATGGATAAGATCGAGCCGGATGAAAGGATGAAGTATCGGATCATTCAAGGGGTCAGACTCTCGAATAAAAACACAAACACCAAAATGAGTGTTAGTCGTAACCGAATAAACCGATTGGTGAAAGCCACAGCTGGACTGGCAGCGATCGCATGTATTGGAATAGTTATTGCTTTAACTTCGAACAATGAGAGTTCACCTACTGTCACATCCCAGAATCGGGGACCTAACGTGAATATGGTCAATGATTCCCAATCCGTGACAATACCCAAGATAGAACTACCAAATGAATCCAGTGCGAAAGCCGATATGATTGGACTAATTGTCTATAAAGGCAACATCTATACGCAAACGGGTACTTCAATATCACCTGAAATCGCAAAGCAGCTACGAGGAGATCAACTTGGACGCTCGAAAGCAGGAATCGATGAATGGAGCACATCTGCTGATTATACAGAATTAGCTTCTAACATCGGCCAAATGGATGTGTTCTCGGTAAAAGGGTACGATACTGATTTTAGAATCATGTCATATCTCGAGGTTGAAGGGCAGATTTATGCCGAATTGTATGAACACCTTAACGGGATTACGATTGCTAAAGGTGAGGATTTAATTGGCAAGCTACATTTGAAAGACCATATTGAATCCGTAAAATGGCAGGATTTCAACAACTGGAATAATGGTGGGAAGACTTTTACGGATCTTCAAGTTAATCAGATATTAGAGCAGTTCATCACTGCTTTATATGAGGCTAAACCTGTAGCAGGGTATCAGTTGTATAAAGCGGGGATATATGAATCTGGTACAGAGAATCAGAAGTTTCTTTATTTGAAGCTACAGGATCAGACAGAGGTAAAGCTGAGGTTGTTTAAGGACGGAAATTATGTGAGTTATGCAAATGCAGATGTCTTCTTACAAGTCGACGCTGCTACCTTTGATGCACTTTGGGAACAGATGTAGTTAGTCGTTTATAACCCTTGCTTAGCAAGGGTTATTTATGTCTGGGAAATCACACGTAGAGGATAGTAAAAAAATCCAAAACTATGACATTTTATACTTACTTTTATATAGCCACTGTGATAAAATAATATAAAAGCTGTATACATAAGGAGAGTCTGACATGAACCAAGTAGCGAATTCATTTACAGAGCTTTTAAAATCAAGAAGATCTGCCATGAAATTTAACCCGGATGTTCCGATCAGTAGAGAGGAACTTGAAGAAATGTTCAGCCTCGTGAAGTATGCCCCATCCGCCTTTAATTTACAGCACGCACATTATGCGGTTGTTACGGATAAAGCTTCAAAAGAGAAAGTATATGACGCAGCATATAAGCAGTACAAGGTGCTTAGCAGCTCAGCAGCGATTGTTGTTCTCGGCGATCTGGAAGCCTACCATGATATCGGCCCAATGAACGAGGGGATGCTAAACCTCGGTATCATCGATCAGCTTGAATTTGATCAAACCGTCCAAGAAGTGCATTCGATGTATGAATCCAAAGGCGATCAATTTAAGCGTGATGAGGCGATCCGTAATGCAAGTCTATCTGCGATGCAGTTCATGCTAATTGCCAAAGATCGAGGATGGGATACTTGTCCGATGATCGGATTTGATGAGGATGCGATCATGCAAGCTCTTCAGATCCCTGAGCGTTATGTGCCGGTTATGCTCATCACTTTAGGTAAGGAAGATACGAGTCGACAACGACCACGCGGCTATCGTAAGCCGAATGGTGAGTTCGTTACATATTACGGAGAATAAGACCTTACAGTTATATACAATAATGATAAAGCTCTTCCCATGTTTGATCGGGGAGAGCTTTTTTTTACGATTAATTTTGTATTGCATTTTATTGGAATTTGAAGGAATATATAATTCTCATGAAATTATTGACAAGGGGATTGTGCCGAGTTTTTCTGATTAGCCTTGTGCCTTTATACAAAAGTGTTTTTTCATCAACGCAAAGGAGCGGATAAAGTGCTCAGAAAGACGATTATAATTTGTCTAATTAGCTTGGTTTCCTTCTTGTTCATTCCGCTGTCGATTTTCATTGACAACGATCGATCAAAAGATGAATTGCAGGTTCGAAAAGGCGTCATGGACCTGACAACGTGGAATTATGACCAGAATAAACGTATTAAACTGGATGGTGAATGGGAGTTTTATTGGAATCGGTTGTTAACTCCTGAGTATTTTAATCGTTTGGGTACAGAGAGTCCCCCTTCTACCGCTTTCATGGAAGTTCCCTCACAGTGGAATGGAAAAATAGTTAACGGCGAGTCTTTATCTGCGTATGGTTCCGCTACTTATCGGATGGTACTAAAAAATGTGCCCTTCAGTGGGGAATTTGCGTTAAAAAAGACGAATATCCGATTTTCAAGTACGATATATGTAAATGGGAACAAACTGTTTCAGGACGGAGAGCCTTCTGGGGAAGAAGCTACTTATCAATCAGGCAATATACCTCAAATGGGGTTATTCTCCTCGGACCAGAAAGACATCGAAATAATTATCCAAGTTGCGAATTACGACTACATCAATGCTGGTATTCCTGTATCTATCTATTTTGGTGAGCAGACCGCAATGATTGATCATCAGCAGAAGAGTATGGTGCGTGAATTCAGTATACTTGCTATTCTAGTTATTCTTGCGTTTATATATTTCATTTGTTTTGTAGTAGTAGCATCGTTCCATCATAAAAATGACTATACCTTGCTGCTATTTGCTGTTATTTGCTTGTTGTTTTCGATATATCATGGTCTGTCAGGTGAGCGTTCAGTCTTATTGTTTGTTCCTGAAATTTCTTTCGAACTAATATATAAAGTGAAAGATATTAGCTCAATGGCCTGCTTTATTGTACTAGCTATCTTCTTTTATCAATTGCAGAAAAGCATGATTTCATTAAAGCTAACGCAAGTCGTAACGGCTGTGCTGGGCACTTTTCTCATTGCGATACCGTTCCTTCCTATTGGTACTTACACAGTCGTTCAGTCTTATCTTATTATTTTCTATGAAATTTTGTTAATTTGGTTGCTCTTGAAATCTGCGATTTTTTATATACGCAGTTCCTTAAATAACCGCATTAATTCTTTGTTACTATTCATGGCTGTTCTCACCATTAACCTGTATTCTATTGACATGATCCTAGTGGCTCTTTCTTTGAAAGAAAATTATTGGCTTGGACAACTATATATTATTGGATTAAATATCATCATGATCTTTCTAATTGTTAATCGCTTTTTCGAAGCGTATCGCACGATAGAAGAAATGAAAAATGAGCTGCTTCAGCTAGATAAGGTTAAAGATGATTTTCTTTCTAGTACTTCGCATGAATTGAAAACGCCTTTAAATGCCATCGTGAACATTGTGGATACACTTCTCAAAGGTGTGGAGGGACCGGTTACCGAAAAGCAAGCGCAGAATTTGGGTATTGTGATGAACAGTGGAAGAAGACTAACTCATATTGTAAATGAATTACTTGATTATTCGAAAATGAAACATGGCGATATTGCTTTGTACAAAAGCAGTATGAACATAAAAGCCATTGTTGATTCGGTAATCAAAATGCATACGTTCCTCTTGGGAGGTAAGGAGATTACGTTGGTTAACCTTGTCTCTGAGGATTTTCCTAAGGTTTATGCCGACGGTAATCGTCTAATCCAAGTTTTGCACAATTTGATTGGCAATGCGGTTAAATATTCCGATTATGGTGTTATTGAAGTAAACGCTGAAGTTATTGGTCCGATGGTTCAACTTCAAGTAAGAGATACAGGTATCGGTATCGACGATCATATGCTAGATCGGCTTTTCATGCCCTTTGAACAGGGGGATACTGTCGAAAGTAATCAATATGGCGGAACCGGCTTAGGGTTAAGTATCACTAAGAAGCTGGTGGAGCTTCAAGGCGGCACTATTCGGGTGGACTCCCGTCCGGGGAAGGGCTCGGTATTTACCTTCACGATTCCACTTGCAGGTTCCGACTCAAATGAATTAATCGAACAAGCGCCTTCGACAGAATTGTCGTCAAAGGAATTAGTTACTGCGAGAATAGAGTACCCGCTTTATGTCCAAGGAGAGATTGATGAACCGATTCTCGTTGTGGACGATGATTACGCTAATCTTCAATCCATGATCAATCTGTTAAAGTTGGAGAGATATTCTTTCGTGGTAGTGAATAGTGGACTATTGGCACTGGATGAGCTATCGAAGAAACATGATTTTTTTCTAGTTATATTGGATATCACGATGACTGACATGAGTGGTTACGAGGTTTTGAAAAAGATTAGAGAGAGGTCTTCTCTCTTTGAGCTTCCCGTATTAATGCTGACGGCTCAGAACAGAGTTGATGATATGAAATTATCGCTGGACTATGGTGCGAATGATTTTGTGGGTAAGCCGTTTGAAGCAGAAGAGTTAATGGCACGGGTCAAAAGTTTGACGAAACTGAAATCTTCTGTAAAAAATGCTAAGGCTACGGAAATCGCGTTCTTACGTTCCCAGATTAAGCCTCATTTTCTGTACAATGCCCTTAATTCTATAGCTGAACTATGTGTCGATGATCCTGTACAAGCAGAGGAGTTAACATTACAACTTTCTCAGTATTTGAGAAGTAGCTTTGATTTCAAGCAATTGGATTCACATACGACATTGGAAAAAGAGTTGGAGCTGGTAAAAGCATACGTCAATATTGAAAAAGCGCGTTTTGGTACAAGATTGCAAGTAGATTATGAAGTGGATGCAAATCCTTACACACTCCTTCCGCCGCTGATCCTTCAGCCATTAGTAGAAAATGCGATAAGACATGGTCTGATGTCCAGTATCAAAGGAGGAACAGTAAAAATATCTGTAGTAGAGGAGCATGGAGTAATTCGTTTTTCTGTAATAGACAACGGATGTGGCATGAATGAATTTAGACTGGACCAAGTGTTAAAGCCCAGTACAGATAAAAAGGGCGTAGGACTATGGAATATTAGTCAACGCTTCAAGCTACTTTATGATAGGAGCATTATGATTGAAAGTGCAGAAGGAATGGGTACGAAGGTTTCCTTCGAGATTCCTGTTGAGCCGTTCAATAATCGGGCAGGAGGTTGAAGCATGCTGCGAGCTATTATCGTGGACGATGAAGAGTTATCCGTGAAGCGGTTAAAGAGGATATTATCCGAGAGTGGAGAGATAGATGTATGCCGTACATTTTTGAACCCGATGGATGCTTTTGAGTTTGTAAAAATGAATCCAATAGATATCGCATTTCTGGATATATCGATGCCGGGTATAAGTGGGATAGGGCTGTCTAACCATTTGAGTGAACATGATGATCGCATCGATGTGGTTTTTGTATCAGGATATGAAGATTATGCTATCCAAGCTTTTGAAATAAGTGCACTTGATTATCTTTTAAAACCAGTAACGACCGAGCGAGTTTCCATTACGTTGGACAAAATTAGAAGAAGACACAGAAAAGCATCAGTTCAACCTACATTAGAGGTTCAGTTGTTCGATGGATTGAAGATTTATAGACGAAGTCAGAAAAAAGAGCTATTAAAGATGAGAAGTCCGAAAACGGAAGAGTTGTTCGCCTTTCTGATCTATAAAGGAACGGTCAGCCGCGAAGAGATTATAGATACTTTGTGGAAAGACCTTGAGCCTGAAAAAGCATGGAAGAACTTAAACTCGACTTTATATTATGTTCGAAAAGCAATCAGTGAGAGTGATATAGGGAATGTTATATTAACAGGAAAAAATGAGATTCAGATCGTAGAAACTAGTATATCTTGCGACTTATATCAATTTGAGCAGTTAATGAAACAAATCAGACGGAGTCCCGAAAGAAGCATCGATATAATTGAACAAGTTGAGGCACTATATACTGGTCCGTTATTGAAAGGTAAAGCTTATGAGTGGATAAGTGAAAAGGCGCTCCGTCTTGAGCAGAATTATATTGAAATATTAGAGCTTGCTGCGAGATTCCATCTGAAGCACAATCAGGTGCACCAATCGCTAACCTATTTTGAAGAAATTTTGAAACTGGATGCCTTCAGAGAAGATATTACCCACGAAGTGATTCGCTTATATATAGAGCTTGGCAGAACTAACGAAGCACTACGGCAATTCAGGATGTTGGAAGAATTACTTAGAGAGGAGCTTGGTACAAAGCCCGACTCACTAACAGAAGCGTTAATCAAAAATTAAAATCGTAGACTAGGAGAGAGCCATTGGGATTGATGATCCAAGGCTCTTTTTTTGTTTATTTTCTGTTTATTGCATGTAGCTATAATAAACGAGAATATTGTCGAAAAAAGGAATTTAATATGAGATTAGAGAGGAAAGAACAGGATGAAGCAACAATTTGCGAAGATCGCCATTAGTACAACTTTGTCTATTGGGCTTGCCGTATCTGGAGTGGGTCCTATCCTGCATTCTGGAACGGTAATGGCAGCGACAAATATAGATTGGATCGACATCGACAACAGAACGACTACGATGCTGCCAATCAATGAAGATGATTATAGTAGTAAAGGTCAGACCGTAGTGGATCTTTTGTCTGGGAAAGTGAGGGATCCATTGACCACTGGTATTGCTATCGTAAGCGTGGAGAACACCAATGGAGCTTGGGAATATTACAATGAACAAGTTAAATTATGGTACAATATCCCGTCAACCTCAGAAGGGGCTTTTTTACTTTCGAGTGAGAATAGGTTACGTTTCGTTCCTGCACGTGATTGGAACGGTACCGCTTCAATTAGCTATAAGCTCTGGGATCAGTCTAAAGGTAATGAATCTTCTGCTTTCAGTGCGGAGGAAGGGTCAGCCCAAATTACAGTTTCCGCAGTGAACGATATGCCGTATCTTACGGAAGTTAGCGGCGGGCAGTATTACCTAGGCTTTGATGGTAACGGAGATTATGTTTCATTCCCTGATCTGGCTATATACAACAATTCGTTTACAGTCGAGGGATTTTTAAAAGTGGATGGATTTAACACTTGGATGCGTTTTTTCGAATCATCCAATGGTCCGAGTAACAACAATATATTTGTTGGATTTGATAGAGGGAAGATGAATTTTTCTGCTTACTCAGGCTCAAATGGACCTGCCCCTGGCAGCACAAATAATATCACAACGATTGATTCTTTCCCGCTTAATCGCTGGGTACACACTTCCTTTGTTTACGATCAAAGTGTGAAAAAGGGCTACATTTATTGGGATGGGGTCCTTAAGGCTGAAGGAAATGTTGACTTAAGTGTAATTGGAAACGTCTCTCATTATAATAACTGGCTCGGTAAAAGTTCTTGGGCCCAGGATGGCTATTTCTTAGGTGGAATGAAAGATGTGAGATTTTGGAGTAAAGCGAAGAGCCAGGCCGAAATTGTTAGGGAAATGAACAGCCAACTATCGGGCTCAGAGCCCGGACTCGTTGCGAACTATAAATTAAACGATCTTAATGGTGGTAATACTGCAGTCAGTGCACCTCCAGAAAAGAACGGTCAAATAACAGGTGCTGCCTGGGTGCAGAATGAGGGATTTATTGGACCGACTATAACGAACAAGAACCAGTCCGTCACACGCTCATTTAAGGTCAATGATCCGGACAACGGAGATATTCATCAAGTAACGGCTAGTTCGTCTAATCAAGCATTGGTATCCGATCAAGGACTAGTGGTTAGCGGGAATGCTGAGAATAGTACTTTAACAATCACACCGAATGCAAATGCTTATGGAACAGCTACCATCTATGTAACAGTAAACGATGGTTTGTTAAGTAAAACTTATCCATTGGATCTTGTTGTAAATGATACAGGGGATACCCTCATAACCGGGGTAACACTTGATCCCCATACGATGGAATTAACAGTTGGTGAGGAGCCAAAAACGCTGATTGCCACAGTCTCACCCGAGAATGCTACGAACAAAAATTTGACATGGAGCTCAAGTGATAGCGCCGTCGCAACAGTTGATCAAGATGGAAAGGTGACCCCTATTGGCCCAGGTAATGCGACGATTACGGTAACAACAATTGACGGGGGATTCACGGATATAGTAGCGGTGAACGTAGCTTCTGAACCGGAAGCGCCAACTAACGTAACGGCTATACCAGGAGATGGAGAAGCGACGATTGACTTTACAGCACCGAGCAACAATGGAGGAAGTCCGATTATCAACTACACGGTCACCGCACAACCAGGAGGAATGACAGTTACCGGAACAGAAAGTCCGATCAAAATGACGGGTTTAGACAACGGAACGGAATACACCTTTACGGTTATTGCAACGAATCGTGCTGGAGATTCAGTCTCCTCGGTTCCATCGGGAGCTGTTAAACCTGTGCCTCCTGCGCCAGGTGCTCCGGTATTGCTGACACCTGTTGCAGAGAATGGTCAAGTAACACTCCATTGGAATCCAGTAGATAGTGCAACAGGATACAAAGTGTTCCTAAGTGAAAATTCTGAATTCATTGATAGCGAATTCGTGACAGTTCCTGATTCGGTGTACAGTTACACCGTGACAGGTTTGACCAACGGCGCAACATACTACTTTGTTGTGAAGGCAACTAACCAAGGTGAAGATAGTGCTGCTTCTCTGCCGGTAAGTGCAACTCCGAAGACAATTCCAGGAGTACCAACAAACGTTAAGGCTGTCGCTGGAAATGGGCAGGCGACAATTACCTTTACATATCCAACAGAGGATGGTGGAAGCTCTATTACGGGTTACGAGGTTACAGCTTCTCCCGGTAACTTGACTGTGACTGGAGTTGAAAGCCCAATTATTATTACCGGACTAAACAATGGGACGGGCTATACCTTTACGGTAAAAGCGATCAACAGTGTTGGTAAGAGTGAATCTTCATTCGAAACAGACATGGTGATTCCTAACTTGCCATCTAGTGACGGAGAAGATAATATCCCAGAACAACCGACTCTTCCTCCGGTCCCTTCAACGCCATCACCGACGCCGACGCCATCACCAACACCGACGCCATCACCAACACCGATTCCGTCTAAGGATACTGACATCCTTCTTAATGGCAAAGTAGAGGATATTGGGAAGGTCACTGTAAGTGAACGGAATGGTCAAACGGTAACAACGGTGTCTGTCGACGGAAAAAAACTGAATGACAAGCTTCCTACAGGAAATGAGCAGGCAGTGATGTCTATTGTTGCTAATGCGAAATCAGATGTGATCATAGGGGAACTAAATGGTCAGGTCGTGAAGGATCTGGAAGATAAGCACATTGTTTTGGAGATGAGAACGGGTTCTGCAACATATACCTTACCATCTGAACAAATCAATATTGATTCCATGGCGAAAGAAATCGGAAAATCGGTAGCTTTACAAGACATCAAGGTACAAATTGAAATTGCAACGTCTACCGCAGATATGGTGAAAATCGTAGAGAGTGCAGCGACTAAGGGAGAGTTCACTCTAGTTTCATCACCTATAGATTTTTCTGTTAAGGGAATCTACGGAGAACACACAATAGAATTAACGAAATTTAATGAATATGTGAAACGTACCATTGCCATTCCAGAAGGAATAGATCCAAGTAAGATTACGACAGGGGTTACCGTTCAGGAAGATGGAACGGTTCGCCATGTACCAACGAAGGTCACTCAGATTGATGGTAAGTATTATGCAACTATTAACAGCCTGACTAATGGTACTTATTCGATTGTATGGAATCCGCTTGAGTTTAGAGATGTAGAGAACCATTGGTCAAAAGATGCAGTCAATAATATGGGATCGCGAATGGTTATAGAAGGTGTTGGAGGAGATTTCTTCAATCCTGATCAGAATATTACACGAGCAGAGTTTTCGGCCATTATTGTTCGTGGATTGGGTCTTGAATCAGATAATAGAGCAACTGTGTTCTCGGATATAGAAATATCGGATTGGTATAACAATGCAATTAAGACAGCATCGGAATATCAACTGATTCAAGGATTTGGAGACGGCACGTTCCGTCCGAATGACAAAATCACGCGAGAACAAGCAATGGTTATTATCGCCAAAGCGATGGAACTCACAGAACTGAAAGACACGCTTACGCTACAATCGACGGATGTATCACTTCGTTCATATACAGATGCGGCCAAAGCATCAGATTGGGCCCGCAGAAGTATTGCGGATAGTGTTCAAGCTGGCATTATTTCAGGAAGGAGCAGCACAATGCTTGCACCGAAGTTATATATGACAAGAGCGGAAGTAGCAACTATTGTTGAACGCCTGCTTCAAAAGTCAGACTTAATTTAAAAGATTGACAGTCTAAAGAGGGTGATCCCGATAACGTTTCTGTTTATCGGGATTATCCTTTATTTCTTGGTGATCGTAAGCCGAATGGTGAGTTCGTTACATATTACGGAGAATAAGAAGAAGCCGTCCCCGTTTGTCGGGGAGGGCTTTTTTGTGAAGCACGATTCACTAAATTTCCTGGAGGAATTTTATGATTTGTTGAAGTACTTCTTCTTGGTTCGACCAATGAATATAATGCTGGGAATTCGGGAGAGACTCCTGGCGACTTTCGTTTGACCAGCTTAAGAGTTGATGTTGTACTTCACTCCATCTACCTCCGCTATGAGAAGAAAGAATCAGAAGGGGAACATCGTTTAAGTATCCTCCGTTGATTACAGTCTGTGCGTTCTGGTTCATCAGTTGAATATAACTCAGATTGCTGGAATCTCCGATATGATTGTAATACATCGACTGGTCGATATCTCTAATATTTCGGGGCAGTGATTCAAATCGTATATTTTCCCCAGTTATAGGTAGCAGTGCCCCGAGTTCTCCTAAAGCTCTTATGATGCCTGTTACTCTTAATCCAGCGCTAATCCGGTTGAAAGCGTATGACTTGACCACAGATTCATTGGCATAATACTCGGGACTTCCGCCATCTAATAGAATGATCCCTTTGACTTCATCAGGGTATTTTTGAGCATAACGAATTACTTCTAACGAGGCCAGAGAATGCCCTACCAAAACATATGGCGCAGATTCGTTTGCTTGTTCGAGCAGTTCATGAACCTCATCAACAATAGTATCAATGGTTCTAGGGATTTTGGTTTCTTCGCTCCATCCATATCCGGCCTTGTCAAAGCTCACAGATCTGGCGTATGATTTCAGTCCGACCTGAAGATTGTAGAAGTCCGTATAAGAGCTTGGAGTCCCCGATCCACTAAAAAAAACGACAGTGTCTGTCCCTTCCCCGGTGGTATATAAGTGCAAATCATGTGAGTTAACGGTATATAAACTTCCCTTTGGCAGAAAAGTTTCAGCTTCCCGTTTCATCATGATACTCTGCCAAACGCCGCCGGCGAAGAGCAAGACTAGAATTAAACCTATCAGTATTATCCGCTTTTTTATTCGTGATTTGTGAGTTGTTTTGCTCATTATTTAGTTTTTGGACAGCATTCTAGTAGTTGTATACTAACAATCTTCATTTAACGCCTCCGCAGCTAGCTGGTTAAGCACTGTATTGTCCATTGGGGGATTATGCAGACCGGCACGGATATCACGATAAAAGCGTTCGAGGGGCAAATCTTTTGATAGGCTTGATCCTCCTACGATTCGCATCGCTAGGTCAACGACCGTAATCGCGTTGTTGGTAACCGTGTATTTAGCTAGACCCAGCTGTGCACGCATACCTGGACGCTCTAAAGGATTCTTATCCCATCGCTCCGCAGCTTCGTAAAGGACAGATCTTGCGACTCTAAGTTCTGCTTCCATTTTGCCGATGGACTGCTGCACAGTTGGCAACGTAGCAATAGAAGCCTGAACGCTGCTTGGTTTATACGATTTCGCAAATTCCAGGGCATAATCCCGAGTAGCCAGTGCGATACCCATATAACAGGCTGGAATGTGAAGGAGCCATCCGCCGCCATCATCCACTCCTGTACCCGTGATTCGAGATTCCTCAGGGACAAAGGCCTCATTAAGAACTACATCATGACTTCCTGTTCCACGCATACCGAGTGTATTCCAAGTTTCATCGATGGTGGTTCGCTCACTTCGCTGAATAAGAAATTCGCTGACGGTGTCTTCTTCGGGAACATAGGCGGTGACGACGAATCGGTCAAGAATGGGGGATAGGGTGCTGAACGTTTTGCGACCCGTGATGAACCATCCACCTTCGGTTCGTTCAGCAGTTGTTTCTGGCTTGCCGCCTCGACTAGGGCTCCCAGTTCCGGCCTCGCTAGCGAATACATTCATCATGGTGCCTTTATTGACGATGTCTCGGCAAAAGTCAGCATACAATTTATCGGGCCATTTTCCGGACATCCTTAGATGGAGAGTTTGCCCAAGGTGCCACCCTACTGCTAAGGCAGTAGACCCATCACCATATGCAAGACGCTCCTGTACCTGCACCATTTCGTATAGAGAGATTTCATCCCCACCATATTTCCGTGGAACGGTTAGTTTTAAATAACCCATATCTCGAAGATCTTTAAAATTTTCAAAGGGGAAGCTTCCCTCTTGATCGTGAATAGCTGCTTTCTTTGCAAAACGTTCAGCCAATAGCTCAACCTGATCCAAACGCTCCTGTTCTACTTCATTACGGATATATTGATCAATATACCGGGCCATGATGGATCACTCCTCTGTAGGGTGGATTACTAGCATTATATTATCATAAAATCTAGTTTAATCCCTATAAAATCGGTTGAATTAAGAGGAATTATGTTCCTAGCGGATGACTCATGAGCATAAGCAATAGATATCTACTCCTTTACTATTTCTAGTATATAATGATTTAAAAACGAAACTTTTTAACAAATGACTATAAAATTATTAAGCTATTAAGAGGGGTGCTTAGAATGACGCTACAGCAGTTAAAATACGCCATAGAGGTAGCCACTCGGGGTTCCATGAATGAAGCTGCGAAGCGGTTGTTCATATCCCAGCCGAGTCTGTCAAATGCGATACGGGATTTGGAGGAAGAGTTCCAGATTACGATTTTTGAACGGACGAATAAAGGGATTTCGCTTTCAAAGGAAGGTGCTGAATTTCTGGGTTATGCTCGTCAGGTTGTGGAACAGGCCGAACTGCTGGAGAACCGGTACGTGAATGCCAAGCCTTCACCTCAGCACTTTTCGGTGTCTACTCAGCACTATGCATTTGCGGTCAATGCCTTTGTAAATCTGGTTCGAGAGTATGGTCAAGATGAATATGAACTTGCTCTTCGAGAAACCAAAACATATGAAATTATAAAAGACGTCAAAACATTACATAGCGAGATAGGAATCCTGTATTTGAATGAATTTAATGACAAAGTGATTAACAAGTTGCTAAAAGACGCCGGTTTACAATTTACTAGTTTGTTTACAGCTAAACCACATATCTTTATTAGCACTAATAATCCACTTGCAAAACAATCTGTCGTAAAAATTGAGCAGTTAAATGATTATCCGTATTTATCCTTTGATCAAGGGGAATTTAATTCGTTTCATTTCTCTGAGGAGATTCTCAGTACATTGTCTCATAAGAAAAGCATTATGGTGAATGACCGGGCGACACTCTTTAATCTGTTGATCGGCCTGAACGGATACACGATTTCCACCGGCGTGTTAAGTGCAGATCTAAACGGCAATGATATCATACCCGTTCCTCTTGAAAGTGATGAGAGTATTAATGTCGGTTGGATTAGTCATAAAAATATTACGCTCTCTAAACTTGCTATTGCGTATGTTGATGCACTTCATGAAGCTATACAAGATAAGGAATAAATATATGAAGAGGGAGCCGCTGTTTTACGTGGCTCCCTCTTAGTATGATCTTATTTAGTTACTACGTGTTTCTGAATCAAGGAAATCTGTCCTGCGTGAATACCTGTGTGATAGATCAGTCTGCCCACGGCTTCAAGAGGTGTTGATGGTCCCATCGGCGAATCGACAGGTTCATTCCATTTTTCATCTGGAAGTTCATTCATCGCATGAATCATATGCTCGTTGGATGCCTCAAGAATAGCAACGAGCTCTTCCAAATTAGTAAACTCTGTCTTGGCACCAGCAGCTCCACGAGCGGTATGGATGATAAGCCCCTCCGGCATTGGACGGTTGAAGAACCACTCAGCGAACATAAACTCGACCTCAGCATTATGACGAAGCATATACCCGATCGATGCATTGCCCATTTTTAGCGATAGATCTTGTTCAGGTAGGTTTTTAGCCGTCTTATGAAATCGTTCTTGAACAGAATTCCAGATCTGTAATACCGTATTTAATGTCATTTAGATACTCCTTTTCATATCATAGTTAAGCCGAAGGCGTGTGACCGTCCCTCGCTACATGGTCAAATTTATCCCCAGAGAGATCAATATCGAAAGCTTGCCCGAATCCAACCACATAACGTCCTTCACGAGCTGTTAGTTCAAAGAGTGAGAAATCCAATCCTTTGAGCATCTTAATCATGCCTTGACCAAAAGATTCACCAAATGACTGGAAAATGTCCTCATGACCTTCATTACCTATATTCACAGCAGTGCATACAAATCTGGCTCTCTGACGGGCAAATAAATTAGCACTTTGGGATTCATCCTCGATGAACATAATATCTACCGTAGGGTGATTCTCAATATATTTGAAATGATTGGCGATTTGACTGATATAGATATAGAGTTTACCGTTCTTCTTCACGAATGGGGCATAAGAGATGAACGGCTTCCCGTCTTCATCTTGTGTACTTATAAGGATGGTCTTGAGACTATCTGTAAAAGCAAGATATTGCAGCTTAATTTTTTCTTTATCCAATTGCTTCATGAGAAACACCTCTACTTTTCTTCAAAATATGTATACGTGGGGCGATACTACCAGCAACATACTCTACTTCCGACTCAACGCCGTATACTTCACGGATTAATTCCGGAGTGAGTACTTGCTGTGGAGGACCGTATTCACACAAGGTACCGTTTTGAATGACGGCGATTTTGTCACTATAGGCACCGGCATGATTGAGGTCGTGGAGTACCATCACAACCGTTAGATTTAACTCACGATTTAATCTGCTTACCAGCTCAAGAATTTCTAGCTGATGGGCGATATCTAAGTAAGTCGTAGGCTCGTCGAGCAAGAGCACTTTAGGTCGTTGGGCGAGTGCCATTGCGATCCAGGCACGTTGTGCTTCACCACCGGATAGGGAGACAATTAACCTATCTTTGTAAGTTATCATACCTGTCTGCTCTAATGCCCACTGAATGACCTCTTCATCACTTGAGTCGAAGCGTTCATACCACTTCTTGTGCGGGACCCGCCCGTATCCGACTAGCTCTTCAACGGTCATGTCCATTGGACATGTGTTAGATTGGCAGAGCATGCACATAATGCGAGAAACTTGTTTGTTGGTCAGCGTGGATAATTCTCGGTTGGCAATGCACACTCTTCCGCTCTCACAAGGAATACTGCGTGATAATCCCTTGAGTATGGTTGATTTTCCGGACCCATTTGGTCCGATAATCGATACAATTTCCCCTTCTTGAACCTCTAGTGAAAAATTATTAACAATCGTTCGATCGGCATAGCGGATGGTCAGCGACTGAACCTCAAGCATATCAAGTATCCCCCTTGCGCATCAGGTATAGAAAGTAAGGCCCCCCAACCATGGACATAACAATGCCGGCGGGTATTTCTGTAGGAGCGAATACCGTTCGTCCGGCTGTATCTGCAGCGAGCAGGATCAGTGCTCCAAGCAAGAGACTCATCGGCAGCGCCTGTTTATAGTCTGTTCCGACAAGCAGGCGAGCAATGTGGGGAACAATAAGTCCCACAAATCCCACAAGACCAACAGTAGACACAGAGATGGCTGCTAAATATACAGCAATAAAGGAAAGCGTAAACCTGATACGATTCAAATTTTGGCCCAGGTTGTGTGCCACCTGTTCCCCTAACCGTAAAATATTTGCTTGGCGGATACATAGCAAAGCAGCGATCCAGCCAGCTATGGAATAGGGCAATAGAACCTTAACCGAACTCATTCCTTTACCTGATAGACTGCCGTTTAGCCATTGCAGTGCAGAGGGGAGCTGGTCACTGTATAACAAAGACAACAGCCCGATGACCCCACCAAACACGGCATTTACGGCTACACCGGATAGAATGATGCGAATAGGTGTGAAACCAGTGCGCCGATTCCAGGCCCACATGTAAACAAGTACAGCAGCAATGAGTCCGCCGATAATCGCAGCTAACGGGATCAGCGAAGAATAGCTGGGTTGAACCAGCATAATGAATAGAACCGCCACCGCCGCTCCGCTGGATACTCCCGTAAGTCCGGGATCAGCAAGTGGGTTTAGCATAACAGCTTGAAGCAATGCCCCTGAAGCTGCTAAGTTAGCTCCGATTAAGAGAGCTAGGAATACTCTTGGGATTCGGATATCCCATAGAATAGTTTGATTGGAAGTGTCTCCGTGTCCGAGCAATGTATTTATGGTATCGCTTAGAGGTAAACGGACACTACCAAGTCCAATGGAAAGCAGAATTGCCGCTAGAAGAAGCAGTGCAGTAATTCCGAGAAGAGCAGCTTTTCTGAGATGTTTATCCGTCACCCTAGACTCCTCCATCAGTTATACAGAATTTTTAATAGATCTTCGTATGCTTCAGGTGCTTTGGTAATCGAAGCAATGCCGAACAGGTTATAATCAAGTGCAATCAATTTGTCGTTTTTAAATGCATCAAGTTTTTCCCATGCACCGTTTTTCTTAGTATCTTCTTCGAATTTCTTAGCAACGGCATTGGGATCTC
Organism: Paenibacillus sp. GCM10028914; assembly: GCF_042666275.1. Lineage (NCBI taxonomy): Bacteria > Bacillati > Bacillota > Bacilli > Caryophanales > Paenibacillaceae > Paenibacillus > Paenibacillus sp. GCM10028914. The sequence continues at coordinate 188,909 of NZ_JBHTFO010000017.1, read as the reverse complement.
CGTGTGCAACCAATAAAATGATATCTGGATTAGCAGCAACGATATTTTCCATATTAAGCGGTATGTAGGTTTCTTTCAGTTTAAGTACGTCCGCCACCACATTGGATGCACCGAGTTTTTTAACCAAACTTCCGGTATATGTATCCTCATTCATAAACATGAGTGATTCAGCGGAACCGAACAAAATCATGACAGATGGAGCTTCCTTGCCTTTAGTAGCCTCAAGAACAGCATTTTCTTTCTCGCTGAACTGCTGGAGGAACGCTTCTGCTTTGTCTTCTTGTTTAAACAGCCGTCCAAGAGCAACCAAAGAAACCTTTAACTCCTCGAGAGAGTCCGCTGGTAAGTATGCGGAAGGTAGAGTAGCTGATTGAAATACTTTTTCCAGATTGTCCTTAATGGAAGATGGAGCGAGTACGAAGTCAGGTTCGAGTTTCGCGATCTGCTCCAGATCAGGCTGGTGAGAGGAACCGATCCGCGGTACTTGATCAAACGCTGCAGGCAACGTGCTATTTGTGGTAGGTACTCCGGCAGGTACAACGCCTAGCTCATTTAGAAGTTCTGAGATGGAAACGGAGACAGTAACGACCTTTTCAGGTGTCTTGCCTTCAAATTGTGCTAACAATTCTTGAACTTTTGTCTCATCAACCATGACAGAAGATTCGGTTTTAACTTCCGTCTCTTTGGAGGATACAGCAGGGGTAGGAGCTGCTGACTGTAACGTCTCACTATTGGAAGCCGGGGTTTGACTACAGGCTGAAATGATAACTGCGAACAGAGTAAGAACAAGAGCAGGTTTGAAAATGGATAATTTCATGTGTTAGATTCTCCCTTATAATTGATAATGATTATCACTGATAACAAGAACAAGTATACTGATAATAATTATCATTATCAATACATATTTTAAAAAAATTCATAAAAATTCGAAATAAAAGAGAAAAATCTAATTGAAAAGCCATTTTTAATGCTCAGGAGAATAGGTACATTGAATGTTTATGCGTTATTTGCATGTTATTTCATTATTCTTGATATAGTTTTTCGTTATAACCAGCTATAGTATTTCGGTCTTACTCTATAACCAGGAATGTATGCTATCTTTTTTGTAACGAATTTTTGCCAGATAAATAGTTAAAGGGGATAGGCATATGAGTAAAACAATAGAGAACCCAAAACAAAGAAAAATCACTCCTTTTAGACATGATACAGTGGGAAGTTTTTTGCGTCCTGAAGTCCTTAAAGAGGCTAGAGCGAAGTTTCAAAACCATGAAATTTCAGCTGAAGAATTACAGAAAGTAGAAGATCGGGAAATTATCAAGTTGGTAGCCAAGCAAAAGTCGGTGGGACTTAAAGCAGTAACAGATGGAGAATTTAGACGTTCATGGTGGCATCTTGATTTTATGTGGGGTCTTGATGGGGTGGAGAAGGCAGCCGTTGACCAAGGATATCTGTTCCAAGGGGAAGAGACTCGTGCAGAAACAGCCCGTTTGAATGGGAAAATTGGATTTACAAGCCACCCGTTTGTAGAGCATTTTAAATTTCTTGAAGAAATTACAGGTGAAGATGTAATTGCTCGCCAGACCATACCAGCTCCAGCGCAATTTCTTGCAGAACTGCAACGCCCGGAGAACTTGGCCAGTACCGAAACTTATTATAGTTCAACTGATGATTTAGTAGCTGATATCGCTAGCGCTTATCATGCGGCTATTCTAGCTTTTTACGAGGCTGGTTGCCGTAGCATCCAACTGGATGACTGTACTTGGGGAATGCTTTGTGATCAAAAATACTGGCAACTTCGACAGCAGGATGGTGCAGATGTTTCTGAAATTGCAAAATTGTACGCACGTGTGAATAAAGAAGCGATCACTGGACTTCCTGATGATCTGGTCGTGACTACACATGTATGCCGAGGCAATTACCACTCGACATGGGCATCTTCTGGTGGCTATGAACCGGTAGCCGAATATCTTTTCGGAATCGATCATATTGATGGTTACTATTTGGAGTTTGATACTGATCGTGCGGGGGATTTCACACCGCTGAAACATGTGAAAGATCAACAGGTAGTATTAGGTCTCGTTTCTTCCAAAATAGGTGAGCTTGAAGATAAGCAGGAGATTATAAACCGAATCAAAGAAGCCGCTCAGTATGTAGATCTTGATCATATTTGCCTTAGTCCTCAATGTGGATTCGCTTCTACAGAGGAAGGTAATATTTTGACTGAAGAACAGCAGTGGAAAAAGCTTGAGTTGATTAAAGAAATCGCAGATGAGATCTGGAAATAGATAAACAGAATAACCGATTAGAAAAACGAGCTCCCTTATAGGGAGCCCGTTTTTTTTTAATAATTATGGAATTCTAGTCTAAAAGATGAAACTATTAATATACTTATACTAGTAGCGGGATTCTATTGAATTACCTTCCAAACATCTGCTCCGGATGAACCAGGTGTTTGGCCTAATGTCCACCATTTAGCTTCATAATTAACACCGTTATGTGTAACTTTGTTACCGGCTACATAGACAGTCGACGCACTCCATGCCGGATAAGTTGATGTTGAGCCAGACGTTGTAACACTAACGGCATTGCTAGCTGATGATAGGTTCCCTGCGGCATCTGCAGCCTTTACAGTAAATGTATAGGCTGTATTTGCTGTTAAGCCTGTAACTGTATAATTCAGTGTTGAACCAGATACCGTTGTAACAAGCGAATTTCCATTGTAAATATTGTAGCCAGTTACACCAACATTATCAGAAGAAGCATTCCAAGATAAAGATGCTGTTGTTGAAGTTGTACCTGATGATGCAAGTGCGCTTGGAGCAGTAGGAGCTTGGGTATCTACCGGGGTGCTGCCACCGTCACCAGTGAAGTTAACATCAATGACGTTGTAGAATGCATTTGGAGTATCTGCAATTTCCCAAACAGCCAAAATTACATGATAGCCTGTTCTTTGAGGAACATTGCATGTATCTGTGTACTCTGCTGGCGGCTGAGTGCCACCGTGATTCACGGAGCAGAATGGTGTAAGGTCAAACGAATCGCGAGTGAGTGGTGCATTCGGATTCCAGTCCTGTTTTGTAATGTAGTATTTCCAACTTGTTGTGGCATGTCTAGCAGTTAGTTTCCATGTAAATGTATTTTGTCCAGAAGACATATTTACTTTGGCCCAACGAGTAGCAGATTGCTCATCAAGTTTTGGGAAAATACCACCTGCACTAGCAATTTTACCGTCGGCAGGACCTGCTGCAGGGAAACCTTTAGGTGCTTCCAAGCTTTGGGGCTCGTATACGATCGCTCCACAGTCCGTATTTTGTCCGTTTTTACATAGAATCGCTCGGCTTCCTGGACTGTCAACATAGCCGTGTGCCGAAGCTTTTTCAGCAGAGATAACCATGAGAATAGCTGCTATGACTATGAGTCCACACACAACATACAGTTTTGCAATTTTTGAATTAGATAGACGAATAGAATGCATAATTATTTTCCTCCTTTAGAATTAAATAGATTGGATTGATTTGAGGTCATGAATTATCATATTGTCTTATGTTTGAGACAATAATCGACTGTCACCCCCTGTTTTATAATGGACTAGCCGCCTTTCTTACTTGATAAATAATGAGTACCCCCTTTCAGTAGCTATATATATAAACTCTTAAAGAGTCTATACACACTGTAGTTGCAACTATGCTTATAAGCCATAAAGAAGAGTAACAGGATCATAGAGTAGAGATTAGAAATTACTTTAGAAGGAAGAAGGCCAGTGAAAAGAATAGGGTAATAGATAAGAACGTGGGTGCAATCGCTTACACGATGCGCAGATGGAAACTTGTCTTGATTATAAAGGCAAATATGAAGTTTGTGTGAATTATATTAACAATTAATGGCAATTTATAAAATTGCGTTAATTATTATAAAGCTCATTTTGACAATATTTGCATCAAAGCTCTTATTCATGCATACAGTAAAATGTAGACTTATCTTTAGAGGTGGAATATAATGATTTTTAATATATCTATGGCATAAGCGGGCGGAGATAACGGAGAACCCTTTTGCTGAGTATATACTGTTTTCAGTATGTATTCTTAGCGAAAGGGTTCTTTTGTGTACCCTCTTTTAGCGTAGGGGAGGTTGGATAATGGATACCAAGTTCTCGTCAAGGGAGATAATTCTTCGAGAGAAGCGAATATTTATCCGAATCTGACTCCAGAAGCTGTAATCATTGAGTATCATTTTGATGGTTTTAATCCTGAGTATGCTGGAATGGACTGGAAAAGCCTTCGACTTGTGTTCCGATTGGAGGAGGGAAGCTGGCGATTATCCGGCATCATTCACGATGAATGGACGATTTAAAGATACGTAAGTTATGAATGAGAGGGGGACGCTAGCTTGAGTTATGTGAGGAGACTTCCTCGAAAAAATGCTTGCTTTTTATGTTAGAACGAGGTATACTCTTAAATACGGTGATTGAAACAATTTTCAATTACGACTAAATCTTCATCACTTTATGAGGAAGATACATAATTTGCGGTCGTGGCGGAATTGGCAGACGCGCACGGTTCAGGTCCGTGTGGGCTAACCCCCGTGGAGGTTCGAGTCCTCTCGACCGCATCCTAAGAATCCCTTGATATATCAAGGGATTCTTTTTTTTGCTTTTCTTAAATATGATCATTTGTGTGTGAGTTTGAAGAAAGTGGATACATAGTAGAGTAAGGGTTGCTATTCAATGAATAAATTCATCGAAAGATATCCGGAGGGTAATACAGATGCACAGAAGAATGAGGGAGTTGCACCAGGACCTCTATATGTCGTGAACAGGAATACTGCCCTTATGGGTGGCTACTGTGGACCGTGTGACAATCCGAATACTGTTGGTCGAACAACAGATGGAGGCAAGTCATGGGAGAATAGCAAACAGGCACTGGAAGGAAGCAGTGGGCAGTTGCTTGCCATGGCAGATGAGGATAAGGGCTGGATGATTACACTGGATAGTGAGAAGCCTGCGGTTCTCTATAAGACTACAGACGGTGGATTACATTGGGAGAAATCGGGTGACCTGAAGCTCTGATTAGGAAGTGAGCATATAAGAGCCTGAAACGAAAAAACGATAAAATAAATAAGCTGCCACAATCGTACCTAGGAACCTGCGGACGATGGGCAGCTTATTTGTTCTTGTTATGCATTCGACAAGAAAAGCTCCGAATTCTGGCGTATAGCCAGCGTCGGAGTCTTAGTATAAATTAACGAGATGATTTTGTGTTCGGGTGCAGAACGCAATCTGCGAATAACACGGATTTTGGAATACGGAAAAATTGTTCGGCCTTCTCCTGAAAAGCATTGGAAGGCAATGTACCTTGGTGCAACCATTTGCGGAAGGTACCAGGGTGAACGCCAATCCACCGGCTCACATCGCTTACGGATAAATCATGAACCATGCAGAGGCCAGTTAAAATTCGATTGCTAACAGGCGAACGTGTCAACGTTCTTTTCATAAAACGGGAAGGTTCGGGCTGGCAAATCAATGGTGATTTCTCCAGTAACTCTTCTCTGAACAAAATATGACGTGGATATCCGAGGTAATCGCAAGCTTTTTCAAGATTGTTCTTTCCTGGAATACGACCTTCATATACCCAAGCGCTGACGCTTCGAGATGAAACGCCCAGCTCTTCGGCTAACTGGGAAAGTTTAATATCGTTGGCCATCAAGATGGCGAGTAGAACGCGGTTTCGAATCTGGCATCGGGTTGGTCTGCGGAAACGTTTTACACGCACACCTTTCCCTAGATATTTGCGATTGATCAGGGACCACGCCTCTATGGAGTGTTTTACTTGTTGCTTTTGTGTAGGCATAATTCCTCCGACTTTTTTTACCACCATACTACATTATTCGACAAGGTACTTTCAATAGGCAACGGTTCATCATTTATTACCATAAAAAACATTAATAACTAATTAATAATTTTAGGTGCTATTACACTTTAGAGTGATGAAGTTTCTCTCGAAAATACAATATTCGCTTATGGGTGAACTCATCGTATTAACGATCTCTAATGGAGGGGTTAATTGAGTTAAAGACGAACGATTCATAATATTTTTTGTTGACACATTCGTGTTATTGAGATAGATTGTTGGTGAGCAAGCAATAAAAGAATTGGTACAATTTCGTATATCCTCAAAAATAAGGTTTGAGGGTTTCTACAGGGAACCGTAAATTCCTGGCTACGAATAGGGTGCTTTTGCATACCTATTTCGTAGCCAGGCTTTTTTTGTTTCCTTTTTTTGTGAGATAGAGAAACGTTAATACGGTCATACAGGAGGATAAGATGGGTAAATATGATGTGATTGTCGTTGGAGCTGGTCCTGCCGGTATTTTCGCTTGTTATGAATTGACGGTGAAATCACCGAACAGCAAAGTATTACTTGTGGATAAAGGACATAATATTTACCGGAGAAGTTGTCCGATTCTGGAAGAGAAGATTCAGCTATGTCCGCCTGCAGCGGGTAGGAAAGAGTTTGCCGGGTGTATGCCAGCTTGCTCCATCACCGCAGGTTTTGGTGGGGCCGGGGCATATAGTGACGGGAAGTTCAACATTACAACGGAGTTTGGCGGCTGGATGACAGATTATTTACCCGGATCCAAAGTGCTGGAACTGATTAAATATGTTGATGATATTAATTTGAAGCACGGGGCAACATCAAATGTTACGGATCCAACGACAAAAGCGATTACGGATATTGAGCATCGTGGTTATGCTGCAGGGCTTAAGCTACTGCGAGCTCAGGTTCGGCATTTAGGTACCGAGCAGAATTTGGAGATATTGAAATCCATCTATGAGTACTTAGATACTCGGATTGATATGGTATTTAGAGCCGAAGTAGAAGATTTGAACACCGTGAAGAATAACGGTGTACACCGGATCACTGGCATAACCATGAAAGGTGGAGAAGTCCATGAGGCAGATTTGGTTATGGTTGCACCTGGACGGGATGGATCTGCTTGGCTGAGCAGTGTACTGAAGAAGCGTAGACTGAAAATGTACAACAATCAGGTTGATGTCGGTGTTCGAGTCGAGACGACGGACATTGTGATGAAAGAGATAAACGAGCATTTGTACGAAGGAAAGTTTATTTTTAATACATCGGTCGGAACACGTGTGCGAACTTTTTGCAGTAATCCGTCTGGTCATGTGGTAGTTGAGAATCACAGTGGTGTAATGGCTGCCAATGGGCATGCTTTTAAAGATCCGGAACGTGGATCATCCAATACGAATTTTGCGCTTCTTGTCTCTCATAAATTTACAGAGCCGTTCGATAAACCAAATGAATATGCCAGGGAAATATGCAAACGGGCGAATGATTTGTCGAATGGAGGCGTGATTGTTCAAAAATTTGGTGATGTGCTCCGAGGCCGCAGATCTACCGAAGGCAGAATTCGTGAAGGATTCTTGGAACCGACGCTGAAAGAGGCTGTTCCAGGTGATTTGGGGCTGGTATTGCCGTATAACACCATGAAGAGTCTTATTGAAATGGTCGAAGCTCTGGACAAGGTAACTCCCGGAATTGCCTCTGAGCATACACTATTCTACGGTGTGGAAGCGAAATTTTACTCAGCCCGTCCAAAGCTTACGGAAACCTTTGAGACGGAGATTGAGGGGCTTTATTGTGGCGGAGATGGTGCGGGTATTACACGTGGATTGGCTCAAGCAGGAGCGGCAGGGATATGGGTCGCCCGTAATATGATCGAACGGATGGGGCCAGCGTAACAGCGATTTCTTTTTCTTGACGGTAGAGGTATGATATAACAGAAGGAATAATATTTCAGTGACGGAGGAACAGATGATGATTAAACATATCGTTTTTTTTAAATTGAAAGAGCCAACAACTGACAATATCGAAAGAACCGTCCAGGTACTAAGAGACATGGAAGGGAAAATTCCACAGCTTCGTTCACTTGAAGTAGGAAGTGATATCGTTCGTTCGGAGCGTTCTTATGATTTGGCTTTGATTTCAGAAGTGGAAACATTGGAAGATTTGCAGGCTTATCAAGTTCATCCCGTGCACCAGGAAGTTATTCGTTATATCAATACCGTAAAAGATGTTTCCATTAGTGTGGATTATGAAATTTAATTATTTGTCGAAATTGGGCATTGAGCATCATTGTTAGATCACTTACTAGAGATGCTGGAGGAGATCAGCCGTGTATTATGTTAATCAGGAACAAATTGAGCGGCGCCTAAATGCAATTCCCGAAATTGCAGATGGGCTGCGCCAAGTAACAGGGTCTTGGGACGGAGCTCTGGTTCTTGGACTGGTTCAAGAACGCGCTCTTCATTTGGCGATTGAAGTTGTGACAGATGTAGGCAGTTATCTAATTGATGGCTTTATTATGAGAGATGCTAGCAGTTACGAAGATATCATGGATATCATTCATGAGGAGAAAGTGATGTCAAGTGAAGTTCATGCCATTCTGATTGAACTGGTACGGTTGCGAAAGCCTCTTGTTCAGGATTATTATGATTGGCAGCGCCATGTTCTTCATCCGTTATCCTCTGTGCTACCTGATATACTGGAACAGTTTGCATTGAATGTTCGTGCTTATCTTAAGCAAGAGTTATAGAGTTATAACTGCTGAATGCTCATCTGTTCATTCAGACTACATATTATAATCAATTCACAAGGCCTCCAATGCAGGGATTTATTCTGCACGGGGGCTTTTTTGTCTAGATAACAACAAACCTCATAGAGATTTCTTACCTTATCTCCGGAATAATCTAAATAAAAAAATGATAAACCTTGTGTCAATACAAGCCCACCCTGCTTATAATGCATCATGCGACTAGGCATTCGCCCGGTCAGCCTAACCATAAGGAGGGTGGACATATGGCGGAATGGAGCGCGTTAGCGGCTGCTGTAGGCGTTTTGCTCATTGCTGTTGCGACTATAGGCATTATGTTGTCCGTAAGACGTATGCTGCTTCGTACGGAAACGGTACTTGATAACTTGGAAGTTGAGTGTACGCAGTTATCTAGAGAAGCTACGCGGGTTCTGGAGCGGGCTACAGTATCCTTGGACAGCATTCAGCGTCAGTTAGCAGCAGGTGAAGCAATCTCGACATCTATGAGCGAGGCTGCCTCAGCCGTAGTGAAAACTGTTGACGCTGTGCATTCAGTCAGCAAGCGGGCAACACATGCGGCGATCGAGCATATGGAACGGGCCCGTCTAGAGAACGAACGCCGAATTGGTGAAGTGTTTCGCTGGGTCGATGCGGGGATGACACTCTGGTATACGTGGAACCGCCGCACTCCAAAGTCAGGTGACGGGCATGCCGAATAGACCAAGAGGGAGAGATGGACGATGAAAGAGAAGAGCAAAGGACTTTTGTGGGGAGCTTTGATCGGGAGTATTGCCGGCTCTGTAACTGCACTTCTATTAGCGCCAAAATCGGGAAAAGAATTGCGACAAGATATTGCAGACGGTGCTCGCCAAGTTGGAGGCAAGGTTCAGGAGGTGGCAGAGAAGGTCGGGGAGCAGGGGATCAATCTGATCGGTGTAGTAACAGATCGTGCCGAGGGCGTTATTTCAGACATTCAAGCTTGGCGTAACAAAAAAGATACATGGGTTGCTGATGAAGAAGAGTTTGCGAATATATCATCTTTTGAAGAAAATGATGTTTTGGTTGAGGAAGAGAAAGACAAAGCGTACTAGGTTAATCAAATAGCCCTGATGAATCCGGAAACGGTAATCATTCAGGGCTATTCGCCTTTAGCAATTACTTAGAATGAGTTAGTTTGTTTAAATCATTGATCATGGATTTGTATTCGCCACTAGCTTGCATTTTCTTTATATATTCATCCCATTCACGAAGTGATGCTTCTCCTTGAATGACTTTGATTTTCATTTCATTCAGTTTGTTTATAGATTCGGCATAAAGACCTTGGCTCCATAATTGACTAGCTTTCGGTAGTGTTTGACCGCCATAGGAGGTTTGGTGCCAGTTTGTGACGGCTTGTTTATATAAATTTTGTGTTTCGGAAGGTAGGGCATTGAGCAAAGGGTTCATTACAAGCAAATCCTTGCGGCCAAAAAGATTTTGAATGGCGGAATGGTCCGCTTCCTTCAGGCCTTCAATGCCCTCCCATTCTCCAGTTTCTGTCATCGTTATGCCTTGGTCTAGCCATTTCAAAACCTTCTCAGGTTCGACTTTCGACATGCTGGATATGATGTATACGCCGCCACCCGCGGAATTCCATGGAGCGATTGCTTGTGCATCAGCTTTAGCTTTTAACCCTGATATTGGAGTCCAGCTTCCTCTTTTGTCCAAAGTTAGTTTAGCGGCATCATCAAATTTTAGTACGGCGAGGCCGGTCTGTCCTTTTTGTACTTCCTCCATTGCTGTATCAGGATCAATGGTTGCAAAATCTTTGTTCATCAACCCAGCTTCATAAGCACGGTTAAGCCATTCCAATGCTTGGCGCTGACCTGTACTTACGGCGTGATCTACTACGGTTCCTTTTTCCGAGAGACTGAACCGCTCAGGACTTTCTGTAAAGGCATGCTCAACCCAAGTGAGTGATCCTAAATTATTAGCATTCACATAAGCGTACATGGCACTAGTGTTGTTTTTTCCATCCCCATCGGGATCTTTGCTTACGAACTGTTTCAGCAAGTCGAACATTTCATCCATCGTAACCGGTTGCTTACTTCCGAGTATATTCAACCAGTCTTGACGAAGAGCGGGGAAAGGAGCATCGTTAAGGTCACTAGGTCTAGGAATAGCATACACTTTTCCATCGATTTTACGGACAGGCATATCTGATTCATCGGTAAGTTTTTGCAAGGTTGGGTAGGCATTCAGGTTTTGGCTAAGATCCAAAGCTATAGACTGAAATAGATCATCTTGAAATTCATGAGCATCCGGAAGGAGCATTAAAGATTCCATATCTCCAGCTGCAATTTTTATTTTGGTTTTGTCTGAGAAATTTCGAGGGGGAGTGAGGTTCATTTGAACATTTGTCTCCCAGCTATCTTTCATATACTGGATGAGAGCTGCAGGGTTATCTGTTATATTATTATCTGCTCTTGTTCCGACGCGCAACTGAATCTGTGCATATGGATCACTTACGGTTGCAAAAGATCCATGGGGATTCCAGCGTATTAATAATCCAGAGTTTAATGCAGTAAAGCGAAGTGGAACCCAAAGTTCATCCTCTAGCACAAATGGAGCAGTAGGTAAGTCTTTAATGGTTTGACCGCCCACTTCAGCTTCTCTACGTTTGTCCCAGAATATAAGAGATGGTTTCTCGGGCTTCTCGGCACTTAGTTTCTTTGCTGAGGCATCCCATGTTACTTGATATCCAAGGCTTCTCAAAAACGGTGCTGCTTGGATCATAATCGTTCCTTTGTGATTAATAGGTTGGTTTCCCAGAATTACATTGAGATTATCGAAATATACGGCCGCAGGTTGACCATATTCAGTGGCTGCGCTTACCCATGGTGAGCGGTCAGCATGAGATGTCCCGATCAAGCTTCCAGATAACGCGGTGGTGAGAGCCAGAACCGTTAACATTTTTAAAGGTCTGGATAGTGCTGAATGTTTCTTACTCATAAGCAGGATTCACTCCTTATTAATTAAAAAACTATAGTTATGTATACATTCTTCATTAAATGGTAATATCCCCCTATAACTTTTAAATGTAATTATTAATAAACTGATCAGTGGGATGGTGGAAAAATCAAACTCCCTGCTGTAATTCCAGCAGGGAGTGTATAAGTTGGCTAGATCGTTTGGATGAATTTGTAAAAGGAATCAATCAATAGAGCCTTTCCATATATTGAAACAAAGGACTGCGAACTTCATCATTATATGATTTATGGAAAATATGTGTGGTTGCTGGAGATACCGGCGGAATGAGCCAAGTCCAGTCGCCAGTTATTTCTCGATCTGATCTGGCTTCGCGTTCCTCGAATGAGCGGAATTGCATAGCAGCCGTATGGTGGTCAACAATGCTAACTCCAGCTTTTTTGTATGAATGTAATACGGCAATATTCAGTTCTACGAGTGCTCGATCACGCCACAGCGTTGTTTCACTATGTGTATCTAGTCCCATCAGTTCTGCAATGAGCGGAAGCTTATTGTAACGAAATGAATCCGCCAAATTCCGGGCACCAATCTCTGTACCCATATACCATCCATTAAACGGTGCTGCTTGATACGTGATACCCCCGATTTCAAGAGCCATGTCTGAAATAATGGGGACTGCATACCACTTCAGACCGAGTGAGGAGAAGGAAGGGATCTCTGGATGCTCCAGGTGTACTTCAATCACGGCATGACGAGGGATGTTAAACCATTCGGGTTCCTGATTTCCTTGTTGGATAACCAGCGGGAGAATATCAAAGTCCGTGCCTTCACCGGTCCACCCCATCTTGTTGCACATGTTCGTAAAAGCAATGGAATCTGGATCTCCAACAATTCCATCTGTTGTTTCGTAACCGGCATAACGGATAAGTTGATGGTTCCAGATGCGAATCGATTCTGATATGGCTGTTTCTGGACGAAATACGGTGATGGATGGAATAATTCGTCCTCCATTTGTCGCTTTTTCAATATGCTGTATAAGGAGAGATGCCACTTCAAGAGGGGATTCCGATTGTCTGGCATCCGTGATCCGAAGTTTGTCCCAGAATAGCCTTCCGATACAGCGATTACTGTTACGCCAGGCCATTTTTGCACCGTGTTCGAGTTCCTCGAACGTATGTGTGTAGGTACCTGTCTGTTGGATCTCCGATAAAATGTCATTTATTCTACTCCGGGTTTCTTCTGGAGTTTTGTTTAGCTCTGAATACGCTCGAGTTATGAATGAATGAGCGGCTTCATATATTTCCGTTTTGCCAAGCATGATTTCGTCTCACCTGACTTTCTCTTAATTGCGAGTATCTTATCTAGTATACGATATTTGAGTTCAAGGGTAGTCTTAGTTCTTTGCTATTTTGTGGACAAACCTTTACAGTACGCCACTTTAGCGTCTATCTTAAGTTGAAGAAGGAGCCAAATTGGGTTAAGATTTAGGTACGTTTTATCTGTGGAAGACATATGGTAACACAACTAAGATTTGAATAATGATAAGAAGGAAGCGGTGTGTTCGTGCAGCAAGCAATCGCAATACTAGACTCGGGTGTGGGTGGTCTGACTGTCGCCAAAGAAGTTATGAGGCAGCTCCCAAGAGAAAAAATTATTTACTTTGGAGATACAGCCCGCGCACCCTACGGACCCCGTACCCCGGAACAAGTCCGTTTATTTACGGAACAAATCGTAGATTATTTACTTCAATATGATCCCAAAATGATCGTCATCGCGTGCAATACGGCAACTGCGGCAGCACTTGACTATATTTCTGCTAAAGTATCTATTCCGGTTATCGGTGTCATTCATCCAGGTGCCCGTGCTGCAATCAGTGCAACCAAGACGGGGCATGTCGGCGTGATCGGTACAGTTGGAACCATTGGTAGTGGTGCCTATACGACGGCACTTAAGCAACTATCTCCATATGTGGAGGTGGAGAGCCAGGCTTGTCCTGCTCTAGTTCCACTTGTAGAACATGGGCTGTTTCGATCACCTGAATCATATGGTATTGTTCAAGATTCACTTCATACCATAAAACAATCCCCGATTGATTGCCTGATTCTTGGTTGTACCCATTATCCATTTTTGGTAGATACCATTCAGCAGGTTATGGGTCCTGGAGTGAAGTTGATTAGCTCAGCCGATGAGACGGCTCGAGAGATTAGCACGATTTTATATGATAAGGGTCAACTTTCGAGTGGCGAAGAAACACCTATCCATCAGTTTTTCTGTACGGGGGATGCTGAGATGTTTCAGAGCATTGCTACAGAGTGGCTTGGAGAACAAATCAAGCGGACGCCAGTTGTATGGCAGATTACAAAACTCTAATTTAGTAGACTCATTCATAGCCAAGAAGCCGGATTCCGTAGGGATCCGGCTTCTTGTGTAAATATGTATAAAGCGAATTTCGTACAACCCTTGGAACATATACATTGCAGTGGACGGTAAAAATAGCGGGTGGCTAAGGCTGCCGGAAAGGAAAACGTCATGCGACAGTATATTGTACAAAAAGGAGACACACTTCAGAGGATTGCAGCAAAATACGGCTTGGCGAAAGAACAGCTTATTACCGGTAATCCTTGGGCTGGACAGCAGCCTTATCTGCTGCCTGGTCAATTAATATATCTTCCGGCGTCACTGCGCCGAAGATATGTGATCCAGGAAGGAGACAGTCCCGAAAGTATTGCTCAAACATTTCATTTCCAGCCAGCGGCGCTGGAAGAAGTGAATCCAGGGATGTCGATTTATACGTTTCCGATTGGTAAAACGATCGCACTCCCGCCCTCAGAACCGAAGTTCATCATCAGATTGGCCGGAGAGTACGGGCCACAAGAATTGGATTTGGATTTGGATAAATTGACTGCTCAGTATCCCATCATAGAATGCCATACGATTGGAGCAAGTGTTATGGGCAAACCGCTGCATGCGGTCAAAATAGGTGTTGGCCAAAAACAACTTCATGTGAATGCAGCACTTCATGCGAATGAATGGATAACAAGCCCTTGCCTTCTTAGGTTCCTGGAGATTTATGCATCGGCATTAACAAAGGGAAGGTTGATTCAAGGCGTTGATCCAAATGAATGGTATAACCAATTCACATTATGGCTTGTACCTATGGCCAATCCTGACGGAGTTGAACTTGTTCAAGAGGGAGTATTGCCGGATCATAGATATTATGACCAGCTGATCGAGTGGAACGGAGGACGGGAGGATTTCCGGCGCTGGAAAGCAAATATACACGGGGTGGATTTAGGTGACCAATTCCCAGCTCATTGGGAGGAAGAAGTAAATAGAAGAGGCAAGACAACTCCAAGTCCACAGGATTACGCCGGAGTCGCACCATTGTGTGAACCTGAAGCCGAAGCAATAGCGAGGCACACAATTCAGACATCTCCTGAACGTGCTCTCTCATTACACAGTCAGGGACAAGAAATCTATTGGAACTATAGGGGATATGAACCAGCAATAAGTGAACAAATGGCTATTCGTTTAGGTCAGGCAAGCGGGTATCGTCCAGTTAAGCTGCAAGGCAGTGATGCGGGGTATAAAGACTGGTATATCCAGCATTTTCGCAGACCAGGCTTTACGGTTGAGATCGGGCGGGGAATAAATCCTCTTCCTATCGAGGACTTCGAGGATTTGTGTGTCGAGGTGAGTTCCGTTATGACGGCCTTTATGTCCTTGGATTGATAATAGCGTGAAACGATTTAAGCATAATTGCGTAAACTATATACGAAAAGACAACCGCCGTACGGAGTGAGATACCAATGCGGTGGTTGTCTCCTCTTTCATATAGGACTCAAACGGGTATCTTAGTTATACAACTTCTTGATGGAGAGGGGAGGAACGCCACATGAAATGGAGAAGGTTATTTTCGCTTCGGCAATGGTCTCACGTCTTTAAGCGTATATTTAAATATTTATCATCCCCGGATATTGCTAAGGGGGACAAGCTGCTGTTTTTTATTCCTGCTGTGCTGTATTGGGTCCTCCCGGATGCAATACCGTTTCTGCCGATTGATGATATCGGTGTGACCATGCTGCTTATGAACTGGTTTGTGGGCCGGATTGATCGTAAATATCCTGGACTGAATACGGACAACCCTGAACGAATCCCACCTGCTCGTTAACGGAATCGTCGCTTGCGAAAATATTGTGCGAGGGCTAAAATGAAATATTGAGTGATTGAATCATGAGGAGATGAACATAAATGAATTGCAAAATTACCCGCAATGCGGCTAAAGTGATAAAGCGAGAATTGGATAAAGAAGAGAACCAAGGCAAAAAACTTCGTGTTGTCATTACCCATGCTCATGGAGATCATGCTCATTATGGACTTGATCTAGATACCCCGAAGGAAACCGATGAAGTGATTTCTACAGACAAAGATATTGATGTGATATTGGAGTCTGGTCAAGAGCTTCTTGATGGCGTCAAAATCGATTACTTGTACTTCCCGGAAGAAGGGTTTATTATAACGAATCCATCCAAAGGAAATCATGGCGACCACTAGGTCGTTCTTATAAAGAGGTTATGCGACATGGCAAATGATATCCGCGTATGTGAAAAATGTAAAGGAACATCCCTAAAGACTATTTTACCTAAGTTGAAAAAGCTGGCACCTGATGCCGATATCAAAGTAGGTTGTAAATCCTACTGCGGGCCCTGCAAAAAACGTGCTTTTATCTATGTAAACGGCCGTTATATCAGTGCTCCAACAGAGGAAGAGGTGCTTGCGAAAGCAACGCCGTTCATCAAAAAGTAATTTATTCATTACGATTCCCTTTTTAACTGCATAGTTCCTCTCAAAGACATCCATCCTAAGGATGCAGGCAGAAACCTTGTAATTGAGAAGGGAGCAACCGAAATGAACAGTCACGATTCCAGCCTTCAGTCGAATAACCCGGCCAATAGCGCTTTAGACTCGGCCGAGAAATTACATCGTTCGGTTTCTTCAGCTTTGTCCAATCCAACGGAACAGCTGATCCAGCAAGCACACAATTCTTTAGCTCATGCAGAGCAGGCTGTCCTTCAAGCTAAAGGTCATGCCAATAAGAATGCTGTGGAATTAGCAGAGGAACTGCTCGGCGAAGAGAAGGAACGTCTGTCCAAGCTTCATTCAGATGAAAGGTAAGGCGCTAGTCCTGTTTAATAAGCCCGTTAAGAGTTTGATCTCTTAGCGGGCTTTTTTATGGCAAAAAAAACGCATGAATCCCCGAAAAAGTATAGGACTCATGCGTATCAGAAATTATTTTATTTTGTGTTGGCTGTGGTTGCTTTAAACTGCTGAAGTAGATTATACGTGATGGTCTCGTCTGATATTTTTAGTAAATCTTTGGTATCTTCATAACCCTGCTTACAAGCGTTAATATCGGTAGGGTTACGCGTCGACAGACTATAACAGGTTCCGTCTTCAAAGCCTCCGGTTTCCGCTGGGATGTAGAACACTTCATGATCTGAGAAGGCACCACTTCGTAGAGGAATGAGTCGTTCTTTATCGCTTAACAGGCTGTCTCCCATCAGGTAGTATGGCTCTGAAGAGATTCCGAGTAAATGATAAATCGTTGGTGCAGTATTCATCATCCCGGCAGCTTCTGAATAGACGCCGGCGCTACCGCCATCAGGCAGATGAATCAGTAATGGGACTTGGTTCATGATCTGTTTCATATCGAGCTCAGTCATTTGGCGGCCCAAAAATTGCTCATAGAAAGTTTGGTCCTTGATCGAGTTATCATGATCACCATATATGATCAATATGGAGTTATCCCACAGTCCTTGGGATTTCATTTGTTCTACAAATTGACCGAGTGATTCATCAGCATAGTGCATCGCTTGAAGGTAATTACCGAATATCGTTCCCTGAAATTGTCCGGTATCTAGTACTTGTTTATCTTTAGGTATTCCATAAGGATGATGACTGCTTAAAGTAATTAGGAATGAGTAAAATGGTTCGGGAACATCTTTCATCATGTTCAAGGATTGTTTGAAAAATGACGTGTCACTTATCGACCACCCAATCATCTCATCCTGTACAAAATCTTTTTTACTATAGTAGCGGTTATAATTCATTTCTCTATACACATTATTTCGGTTCCAAAAGCTGCTGTCATACGAATGATAGACATTTGCAGTATAACCATGCTCTGTCAGGATCGATGGAATGGTGTCATAATCATGAGACGCGAACCTTGTAAAGACTGAACCCATGGGCAGTGGTAATAAGGAGCTCTGTGTCACAAAGTCCGCATCCGAAGTACGCCCAAGTGCCGTTTGATGATAAAAGTTGCTAAAATACATACTTTCCTTCATCAACTTGTTAAAATTCGGAGTGATTTCCTGCCCATTTATTTTTTGATTCACCACAAAATTCATAAATGCTTCCACTTGAATCATAATAACGTTACTGTCTTTATACTTTCCGAAGGTATCATTCAGCACCGTCTGATTGGAACGTTTCTCATCAAACCATTTCTGGATACGATTAACTTCTTCTTGTGCCAGTGCGGGTTCAAGACCCAGATTGTCTTTGGCATACCGGTAAATATCATAGCCATGAAAGCCAATTAAACCGGTAACATTGTAAATGGTAACATTCCACCAATTGCTATCGAACAGACCGACAGCCCATGTCTTAGAAGCGATTTTAATAGGAGCGAAAGTGAGGATACATCCGAGCAGAAGCGTCAATGTACCTGCGATGAATCTTCGAACCAAGATATTTCGTGGGCTGCGAGTACTTGTAGCTGGCTTTTTGTAGCTTAAATACCGTTTGCGAAAGACAAGGGAGACGGTCAATGGAACCAGAACGACCCAATCGATGAAAAAGAATAAATCCTGCCAATGAATCAATGAGCGAATACTTTCACCGAGAGAACTGACTTGTCCTGCTTGCATAAGGATAGGAACGGTTATAAAGTCTTCAAAATAACGATAGAAGACCAAATCGGAATAAATGAGACCTGTAAGAACTAGATTGATCAACATTAAAGACGCAATTCTGCCTCTTGGAGGGAGCCAGAATGTCCAAAATGATACGAGTAAAAGGGAACCGATCGCAATGATGTAATCAACAGGATTCATATCGATACTCTTTACATCGAGGCTGTAATGGAAAAGTAAAAGCTTAATCAACATGATAATGATAAATATCGTATAGGAGGCATACCTGTTCTGGAACATCCGGCGAAGTCGTTCTCTCATACCTCCTGTGGATAATGTCTGCAATGAATTTTCCCCCTTGAAACGACTGTAGCAGCCTTTTTCTCATGATTCTATTTATTATATAACGACAAAATACCGTTTCAAACCGTGGAACGATGAAAAGAAAGCCGCCTGATTCGGCGGCTTTTGATGTAAGTTATTCTGAAGGACGGGGACGTGGCGGAAGTGGTCCAAGAAATTGTAGATACTGACACTCAATACGCCCGTTGAACAGTTTACGACGTTTGTCAGCTTTACGGCCGAAGTAGTGCTCAAATTGTTTTGTTGGGCTGAGTGCGAAAAAGGACCAGGTCGGAAGACGATTCGCCATTCCGCCAAGCTGACGAACCAAGCGTTCGACTTCTTCTTTTTCACTTAGACGTTCACCGTACGGCGGATTCGTAATGAGACAGCCATAATCACCCTCAGGCAGTGCTTTGGAAGCCGGTAGTACTCGGAAGTTGATCTCTCCGGCTAATCCTGCGCTTTTCGCTGCGGCCTTGGCAACTTCAATCGCCTTTGGATCGATGTCACTGCCAGTCAATTCAAGAGGAATGTCGTCTGTGACAGCATCAAAGGCTTCATCACGTGCATCTGCCCAGCGATCAGGTCCGATAATGTCCCAATGTTCGGATGGGAATGAACGGCGCAGACCTGGAGCGATATTCCAAGCCATCATAGCGGCTTCGATTAGAATCGTTCCTGATCCACAGCATGGATCATACAGCGGGCGGTGCGGGCCCCAGCGGCTCAGCTGGATGAGAGCAGAGGCCATCGTTTCTTTCAATGGTGCTTCTGTAATCAGTTTACGATATCCACGTTTATGCAGTGCAGGGCCAGTGGTATCAAGGGTTAAGATCGCCCGGTCTTTAAGCAAAGATACTTCGATGACATACCGTGGACCATTTTCCGGGAACCATTCAGTGTGATGCGATAATTTTAACTTTTCTACAATTGCTTTTTTTACAATACCTTGGCAGGCAGGGACGCTGCTTAGCTGCGATTTATGAGAACGCCCTTCAACAGGAAACTCGCCGTTTGCAGGGATCCAGTCTTCCCAAGGCAGCGCTTTTGTACCTTCAAATAATTCATCAAATGTGAGTGCGTTAAACTCTCCCATTTTGACAAGGATACGGTCAGATGTGCGAAGCCATAAGTTGCATCGGCAGATATCGATCAAGTCACCGGAAAATGTTACTCTTCCGTTCTCTACTTCAGTGTCTGTGTATCCCAGTTCTTTCAATTCACGTGCAACTACAGCTTCAAGCCCCATAGGAGCCGTAGCGATTAATTGTAATCGAGGCATTAACGAAGTCAACTCCATTTACGATGTGTACGGCGCAGACAGCACCGCCGGCAATTTATCTATTATAGGCGATTGTACAAGTCAAGACAATTATCATATGATAAGATTCGTTGGAATCTGTTCAAAAAGACATTATCTTTGTACGACTTAAAGGAGGAAATCTCTTTGCATATCACCCCTGATGATTATGTTAACCAATTATACCAAGAAGATGAAGAATTGCTGCAAGTAAAAAGAGCGATCCAGGAACAGGGCATGCCCGAGGTGTCAGTGGCACCCGCTTACGGCCGTTTGCTAACTTTGTTAGTCCAGACTTCAGGAGCTCAAGAAATATTGGAAATAGGAGCACTGGGGGGATATAGTGGGATCTGTCTTTGCCGCGGATTAAGTGAAGGAGGCAGACTGACTTCACTGGAGCTGAAAGAAGAATATGCTGCACTAGCCGGATCTCATCTGGAGAAGTCAGGATATAAAGATATGGTGGAATACCGGATTGGAGCTGCTGCTGACAGTCTAGAAGAGCTCAAACGTGAAGGGCGACGCTTTGATTTCTTCTTTATCGATGCTGATAAAGAGAATTATCCGGTTTATCTCGATTATGCCATCGAACTTGCCAATCCAGGAGCAATCATTGCAGGGGATAACTGCTTTTTGCGCGGTCGGACGCTGAATTCAGAGAAGAATGGACCTTCTGTACAGGCAGTTCGACGCTTTAATGAGCGCATTGCCACAGATGAAAGGCTCACAAGCACACTCCTACCTGCATATGATGGACTTATTCTTGCTCGTGTGAAATAAGAGGACGAGCATGGAAACGGTCATTGTTGTTGCTCTTAAGGTGTACCATAAGAAAAGGCCAGCCAGGAATTCTGGTTGGCCTTTTCTTCATGTGGTAGAGAGGAGGTATTATCCTCAATCGGCATCAAGTGTTTGTTCTTTCTGCAAGGGAAGTTTCCTCCCCATACTTTTATTTTCGTTAAATAACCGATCATTCCATCGTGCTAGCCAGAAAAGCGTCTTGGCATCAATGAACCTATAGAATAAATGTGCAATAGCGAATATGACTGGAAGCGTAATTATGGATGTTAGGATTAAATTTAACGAATAAGGAAGGTATGAACTGAACAATAGAAATACAAAACTACCAAATGAACAAATGATCGTAAAGTGCACGAGATATAGAGAGAAGGACACTTTACCCAGATAAGCGAAAAATTTGAGGCTAAATAGTGTCTGCATCCGCTTCGAATTCAATAAAGCCGTTATGATCAGGAATGATCCGATTACATGATAGAACACGAAGAATGAAAAGTCAGCGGACTCCCAAACAAGAACAGAATATACTGTGCCCTGAGGGTTGAGATAAGGATATGAACCAGTATAAACACCGGTAACTAACATGAAGAGGTTAATCCATGGCCGATTGATATAAGCTAGCCAATCCCTTCCGCTGTTTTTTAAATCACTCAGAAGCATGCCGAGTATAAATCCCAGATAGTATGAATCCATAAACCAATAGAAGAGAACCACATATCCCGCAAAGCGAATATTCCGCTTACCTAAAGTTAACAGAAAGGCAAAGATCAAAAAGGATCCAAGCAGTTCATAGGTCATGGTCCAGAGTACTGGATTATAACCAGAACCATAGGTGAAAAAAATATGGAACAGGCCCTCCTTTAACATAGATAGCAGACCTGCGTCAGCAGCAAAGGGATCCGGCATAGAAGATAATGTGATTTCACGTATGTTATCAAAGGCTCCCAAACCAAAGATCACAATCAAATAAGCTAGAATCACGGAAAAAAAGGCAGGCGCAGCTAAGCGGAAGTACCTTCGGATCGCAGAAGAAAGAATAATGGAATTATTCTTGGTTTTGAAAAATTTGCAGCTAAGTACATACCCACTCAAAACAAAAAATAGACACACAGAAAAGTTCCCATTAAACATCAGATTAATTGGAGTACGGGCGGCCATGTTCTCGAATGCGAAATGTTCAATTTCTCTCCTACCTTCAAAGACAGAAGGCATAAAAACTTGGAAAAAATGAGATACGACGACGATAAAGGCGGCTATGCCTCTCAAACTATCCAAATATGCGATTTTCATAACGTTGTTTCAGCTCCCATTGAAATAGGAATATCTGTACATGATACGGATTTTTTAGGGATAATTATTCGTAAGGAAATGGTTTTGATGACGAGTTTATTGAAAGCGTTTTCTTAAAAGAATGGGAATATATTAGGGGAGGGAAATTCTTTGGATATTTATTGGAGTAAAGTTGACATTGATGAGTTAACTGGATCAGGTGTTGTTTATTTTAACTCAAAGATGGAAATGTTGGAAGGTCTTCCTTGCAAAATGTATAAATTGACCTATCAACAAAGCTTGTGGACCCATTGTCATGATTATTTTCAAATCTGGTACGTGGCAAAAGGATCATTTGTGCACACGGTAAACAATCAGGTGTATGAGATATCGAAGGGAGATGTATTTATCATACCTCCTTATACATTACACAGCGTGTACATTGCTCCTGAATTCGAAATTGAAATATATGGGTGTGAATTTATGCCGTGTTTTGTAAATGAAAGGATGCAAGATATGCCCGTAGAGAATAGCTTCTTTGATATTGCGTTTCTTGAACATTTTCTTCGTAAAGAAATGAATGCGCAGTCAAAAATTACGCTAGATGGTGTGACTGAGGTGACAGTCCGAAATGTAATAAAGGAAATGCTCATGGAATATGAAAGACGCCAGCCTTTTTTTCAAATCTCACTAAAAGCCAACCTGCTTGTATTACTCTCTATTTTGGTGCGGCAAGTGAATGGTGAGCTCATAAGGGAAGGGTTCGAGAAGTCAGAGAAGTATAGAGGGATCATGATGAGAGTTGTTGATTATATCCATAATCATTATGACGAAGATATGAATTTGAATACTTTATGTGGATTATCAAATTTATCAAGGTCTACCTTTTGCATCTTGTTCAAAGAATGGACAGGTAAAACATTTAATCGATACGTCACTGATCTTAGAATTCTTCAGGCCATGATCTTGTTGAAACAACCTGATTTATCCGTAACAGATGTTTGTTATTCTACAGGATTTAATGAACTGTCTTATTTTTGCAGAATATTTAAAAAGTATACAGGAATATCTCCAACTGAGTTTCGGAAACAAGCTATCAAGTAGATCTAAATTCCGTACGATAATCCTACTTTTTAACACGATAGTGAAATGAACAGTACTTTATAAATGCTAATATATCCATAATTCTTACAGATAACTGGATCAGGGGCCAGTTGTTGAGTCAACGGTTGTGGGAGGGAAGATTAATACAACTTTAAAAAATTAGGAGAGGAATTCAGAAATTATGTAAGCGCTTCTATAGTTTGAATCTGTATGGGAATTCAGGTTGCTTAGAGGAGGAAGAGGGATGAAAAGAAAGTCGTTGATTTGGAGTCTTATTCTTGTATTAACCATTATATCAGGATGCTCAGGTGGAGGGACTCAAAAAACGGTTGATAATCCTGCCGGCTCGTCAGGTGAAGCGGGAAGTGAAACTCCTAAAGAAGCAGTAGAGCTTAGCTTTTGGTATGGATGGACCGGACCAGAAGCCGAAGCATTAGAAAAATTGATCGCCAAATGGAATGCAGCTAATCCGGATATTAAAGTTAAGGGTTTATCCCAAAGTGATTATCAGAAACAGCTTACCGCAATCACTGGAGGTAACCCTCCGGATATCGCCTCACAGTTTGGCCAAGACGTTGTTCCCTGGGGACTGCGCGGAGCGATGATGCCGCTTGATGATTATATTGCTAAAGATGGTATGGATTTGAAAGATTTTGTGTCCGCAGCCATTAGCACTTCGCAACATGAAGGCAAGACATATGCTATTCCCATTGCTATGCATGTGTCGATGTTGTTTTACAACAAGGATATTTTGAAAGAAGCGGGGTATGATGCTCCTCCGGAAACGATAAGCGAACTGAAAGAATACATCAAGTCACTTAGCGTTGTGGAGGATGGAGGGCGCCTTCAGAGACTGGGATTGTGGCCAGGAATGGATACTTACACCTTCTCTTACGCCTTTAATGGTTCGTTTTATGATGAAGCTACTAAACAGGTGACACCTGATCATGAAGGCGTCAAGTCAGCAATTAAACTATCGAAGGAAATATGGGATCAATTTGGTTCTGATAATCTTGATCGATTCTCATCAGGACTGGGTCAATATATGTCAGCCCAAAATCCGTTCTTCTCAGGCAAGTATGCGATGACGATTGATGGAGAATGGTTACCTACCTTTATTAAACAGTTTGCTCCTAACCTAAATTACGGAATTGCGCCAATTCCATATGATGAAAATAATCCTGATCAAAAAAATTCGGGGAATGTGACTACCAGTGTATTTTATATTCCAAAGGGAGTTAAACATCCAGATGCATCTTGGAAGTTTCTAAAGTGGATTACAGAGTCGGAGCAGATGGCAGAGTTTACAGCAGCGATCGGTAATTTACCGACTCGGACAACGGCCTTTTCCAATTCCATCTATGCTGATGTTCCTGGATTCAAGGAATTCCTTGACTACTCTTCAAGCGAAAACCTGAGGTCTTTCCCTGCTACATCTTTCACAAACGAGTATATGACGGAATTCACGGCACAATATGACGCTATTTTAAGAGGAACCATCAGTATGGAGGAAGGCTTAAACAAGGTGAAAGAAAAGATTCAACCATTAGTGAAATAAATCTAGAAACCTCAGATTCGTCTAGATCTAGCGATGTATTGGGCGAATCTGAGACTAATACATTGATTGGAAGGAGAGTAAGCGAAGATGATGGTCTCCACACGAGCTAACGTACAGAAAAAATCAGGTTGGTCCAAGAAAGAACGTCATTATTTTTTCCTTGGCCTAGCATTCGCTTCTCCGTGGATTATAGGTTTTTTGGCATTTACGGTGTATCCATTCTTCGGATCACTTTATTTGAGTCTCACAGAATACGATTTGTTCAATTCTCCAAAGTGGGTTGGTTTTCAGAACTATGAGCAAATACTTGCAGATGACCGGTTTTATAAGTCGCTGGGAAATACATTTTTTATGGCATTCATATCTGTACCCATCACGCTGGCAGTATCTCTTCTGATCGCTGTGGTGCTTAATTTCAAAGTCAAAGGGATTAACTATTACCGGACAATCTATTATTTGCCGTCAGTCATTCCAATCGTAGCCAGTGCACTCTTGTGGACTTGGATGCTGAATCCAGACTTCGGCTTAATTAACATGGCTTTGCGGACGCTCGGACTTCCTGATCCTGCCTGGTTGCTTGATCCACGGTATACGAAACCATCACTTATCTTGATGAGTTTATGGGGATCTGGAGCGGGCGCACTTATCTTTTTGGCTGCTCTGCAAGGTGTTCCAAGGCAATATTATGAAGCTGCCCAAGTTGACGGCGCGAATGGATGGTATAGATTCTGGAAAATCACAATTCCTGCGTTATCGCCGATCATCCTATTCCAACTCATTATGGGATTAATTGGAGCGTTTCAAATTTTTACTGAATCATATATTTTGGCAGGCGGGAAGGTTGGCGGTGGAAACTCACTTGGCGGCCCCGAGCAATCTTTATTGTTCTATGCGGTCAATCTATATCAGGAGGCATTCGTATTTCTAAAGATGGGGTACGCTTCGGCACTGGCTTGGATTCTATTCATTATCGTATTGCTGATTACATTTATTCTGTTAAGAACATCAGGCCGCTGGGTCTATTACGGAGGTGAATAATATGGCTGTCAGGTTACGGTCTATCCTACCGCATTTTGTGCTTATTCTATTTTCAGTTGTATTCCTGTTTCCATTCGTATGGCTGGTTATGACCTCGCTTAAGACGCCGGAAGAGATACTCAAGTTTCCACCAAGCATCTTACCTGAGACATTTCAGTGGTCTAATTATAAAGCTGCGTTTGAGGCAATTCCGTTCACGCGATATATGATGAACACTTTTCTGATATGCATGATTAACATTATCGGTCAGTTGTTTGCCGCTCCACTAGTTGCGTATTCGATTTCTAGAATTCCGTGGAAAGGGCGAAAGATCATATTTACTATCGTTGTAGCGACAATGATTTTACCTGCTCAAGTGCAGATGATTCCGCAATATATTATATTCACGAAGCTTGGTTGGGTAAATACGATCATGCCGCTCACCATCGGAGCTTTTTTCGGAGCACCATTCTTCATTTTTTTGCTTCGCCAGTTTCTATTAGGGGTACCTATGGAGTTATCGGAAGCAGCCAAAATTGATGGGGCTTCAGAACTTCGAATTTATCTGAAAATCGTTTTGCCGATTTTGAAACCTGCACTTGCAACGGTTGCACTGTTTTCTTTTGTATGGTCATACGTGGATTTCATGGGACCACTAATTTATCTGAATGATTCTGTGAAATGGACAATAACCGTGGGTCTGCAAAGCTTTCAGCAAGATCACGGCGCACAATGGGAAAAACTTATGGCCGCATCAACGATTATGGCGGTACCTATGATTCTTATCTATTTCTTCGGACAAAAATATTTCATGAGATCTGGATCAGCCTTAACCGGGTTTAAATAAATGGAGGGACACATTCATGGGTAAGACTATAATAGCGATCATAGGATGCGGGACTATAGCGAACAGTGCTCATATACCAGCCTATCTTGCCAATCTGGGTGCTGAGATTAAGTATTTTTGTGATATACGCAAAGATAGGGCAGAGAAGGCAGTTGAACAATACGGATTAGGGATAGCAATTGATGATCATCGTGTGATTCTGGATGACCCAGATGTTGAAGCAGTCTCCATATGCACACCGAACAACTGCCATGCTTCGATCGCCATCGATTACTTGAGAGCAGGGAAGCATGTGCTTTGTGAAAAGCCGGCTGCCAGAACTTATGAGGAAGCGCTTGAGATGCAAAAAGTACAGCACGAAACCGGAAAGATCTTGAATATAGGTGTTGTGAATCGTTCAGGGCCACCGGATTTCTCGGGTACCTATGACGTCGATGATTATGTTACCGCATTGATCCGGACATCTGGTCCTTCTATTACTGTTAACGGAGCTTGGGCGCAAAATATAGGGGTAGATGAAATGTATATCGACTTCCTGGGGGATAAAGCGGGGATCCGGCTGCAGTACGGAGGCGAATTTACGATTTATAGTGCGAAGCATGGTGCATTGTTGGATAGTACTCCTAAATATAAGCAAACTAATCACTTTCAGAATGAAATTGATAGCTTCCTGGCCTGTATCAAGTCGGGGGATAAGTTAGCATCGCATATTGATACGGTTATCTTGACATCGAAGATTATTCAGGCCATCTACCAATCTTCCGAGCAAGGAGAAGAAATTTCCTTCTTGAAGCAGGGAGTGGTGTAATGAAAAAGATTGGTTTTATCGATTATTACTTGGACGAATGGCATGCGAATAAGTATCCGGAATGGATTCGTAGCATTTCTGGTGGGCGAATGCAGGTAACCTGCGCATACGGTGAGAAGGACGCTGATAATGGTTTAACGAACGCAGAATGGTGCTTGCAGAATGATATTAAGCTGCTGGACACCATTGAAGAAGTCGTAAATGATAGCGATTATTTAGTGATCCTGTCTCCAGACCATCCAGAGCGGCATGAAGCACTTGCCCAGTTGCCGCTGACATCTGGAAAACCGACTTACATGGATAAGACATTTGCTCCTAATCGTGCGACAGCGATTCGCTTGTTTGAGCTTGCTAAACAACATGGTACGCCCCTTTACTCCTCATCAGCCTTACGATTTGCAATGGAGTATGTTCAAATTGAGCGTGAGGGAATCCGAGTCATCTCCAGTTGGGGACCTGGAGCGTTTGAGAACTACTCCATCCATCAAATTGAACCTATCATTTCAATGATAAGCTCAGAGCCGAAGCGAGTTATGTTTATCGGAACAAAAACTGCGCCGGCGCTTTTGATCGAGTTTAATGATGGGAGGCAGGCGACCATTCATCACCTTGGAGAAGATTGTCCCTTCACCATGGCCGTAAGTTATCATTCTGGGAACTGTAGAATAACGAAACCGGAATCGGATTTTTTTAATTTGTTTATCCAAGATCTAATTTTATTTTTTGATACCGGTCAGGTTTCAGTACCTTCTTCCCAGACGATTTCCATCATCACGATTATAGAATATGGTATGAAGGCCGCTGTCTGTCCATATCAATGGGTGGATCTACCGCGGAACTCGTAAAGGGCCTCAGATAAACTGATATTATGAAAGGGATGAGTAGCTATGTCCAACTTTCACAATTCCCGTTTCATCCGTGAGTTAGGTAGATGTATGCTCATCACATGCCTTCTCATCTCGATACTTCCAATAACAGGGGTTCACGCTGAGAAGATAAATCATGGGAAAGACAAGACAATTGGTTTGTTAGGTTCCACAATTCAGTTCGATCCTGGTTTTAAATATTATCAAGATCGTTCAGCTGAGAGTATTGCAGATGAGTTTGTGCAAAATGGATTCACTACGGTTCGGTACTTTGTAGTTAATGAGAACAATGTTAACAGAGAGCTTGTTGAAACATTAAAAAATCGTGGGTTGTTCGTATGGGCACTTGTTCTCGGTAATGGCTCTTATTCTGTTGAAGGCTTTCCTTCGGAATGGCCTAGCTGGCAGATGGAGCTGCTAACTCCCGTGAATGATGGCTATTACCGATTTTCTCCACATAGTGCAGATTATGTGGATTGGAAGAAAAAGAAACTTGCCGATTTGGTAAAAGATATTCCTTTTGATGGTATTGAAATTGCGGAACCTTATTTTCCAGAATGGGATGGTATTAATCGCGGAGTTTATGGTGATGTTGGACCGCTCGCTAAATCAGCATTTCAACAACAGTATGGCCTCGACACGATACCGAATTTTACAGATCCAAACCACCTTGATTATTATCTTACGAATAAAGAACTGTATAACCATTGGATCCAGTTTCGAGTGAATGCAGTCAATAGTTTCTTGAATGAGGTGATTAATGGCAAGAATGGTGTTCGAGATGTCAGGAAAGATATCCGCGTTGCCACTTGGTCGCTTGCCATCGATGCAGGAACTGATTCTGTGAACAAGTTGAGGGAAATTCAAGGTCTTGATGCAGCCGAGATGATCTCAGCTGTCCGTCCTGATGTTCACTTCCTGCAGACGCACTGGCCAGATTGGATGAAATCGCAAGAGGACTTGCCTCCGACATATATTCATCAATATCAAAATTTTGTGGATCAGATTCACGCCGTTCATCCGGATATTCCACTCGGTGTTCAAGCGGACATTGGCTCTGGTCTATGGATGGTTAAGGATCGTAATTGGTACAAATCGTTCGGCAAAGTAGCGTTAGATATGGGAATAAAGACTTGGACTGCTTACGAGTATCATCTTGGGAAATATATGTACGAAGAAGCACCTAAGCCAATCACAGTCACTCGTCCACATCACAATCAAGTGAGCATTTCCTTTCAAAAACGGATTGATGCTTCTTCTGCCAAACTCCCTGGAAGTTTAATAATCCTAACGGAGAATGGTGAAATTCCAATCGCTTCAGACTATATAACAGTTGACGGTAATATGCTGATTATTGAGTCCAATCAACTGCCTAAAAAAGAGTTCCGCTTACGAATTCAAAATGTAACGGATACACCATCTTATTGGTTATATAACAAAGAACAGCCTGCTAACGTGATTGCAGATAATACGGTTGTCCATGTCAATAAGAAGAAAAAGGACTAGACACTAAAACTAAGAGGCTGTCCCAAAAGTAGATTCTTGTTTGACGAGGCAGCTCACTTGAGTGAAATGGTTTTCCGTTTCAATTCGCACGTTGTACCCTGATTTGAGCTGACCATTACGCATATGATATGCAGCTTGGAAGATTTGGTCATCCAGACAATTGACCGCTTCATTGACTACACGAACAAGGTGATTGGATGGAATGTCGTTCTCTAAATCCATTGGCAGATAAAGTTGATCGAAGGTATATTGAATGTACAAATGAAACCGCTCCTTTTTAGATGGATTCTAGATTCTACCAAATTGCGGTTTCTTTGTGTTTTCTGTTTTTAGATGCCTATGCACGAAGCAGCGGAGAGAACGAAACGATTCCGGAGCAGCGGTAGCGGTCGCCTAAAAGCTTTCCAAAGGAAAGCTCACTTCGGAAGCATATGCCTTTGCCCCCGAATTTCTTCCTTGCTAGAATAATTCCCGGAAATTTGGGGGCAACAGCGAGGGGAGGAACGTTTCGTACGCGGAGCGTCTCACAACAACAAACGAGGCCATCCCGCAAGATCCTAGATCTATTGGGACAGCCTCTTTTTTATCATTATCGTTTTCAATTCTTATCTACCTAATATCTATCTGAAATCTGGAGCCGGTTTGTTTGCATATAGTTTCATTTTGACCCAGATCATATTAATGATGAGCAGACTTCCTGATACGAGGAAGAGTCCTTCAATTCCAATAAATCCGGATAAAAATCCACCGATAATAGCCCCTAGCATATTGCCTAATGCAAGAGCGCTTGTGTTAAAGCCGAAAGAACGGCTCTCCATGCCGTTTGGCGTATAGGAACGGATAAGTGCATTTACACTTGGAAGTAATCCGCCCATAAATACTCCCATCATAAAGCGAACGATGATGAGCTGCCATACCGATTGGACAAAAGCTTGCGGGATTAATGTTAACCCAGTGCCGATTAAGGCATAAGTTAATATACGGTGAGCTCCAACCTTGTCACTTAGTTTACCGAGAATCGGAGAGGCAATCATATTGGATAGACCTGTTACTGCGATGACAAATCCTGACCATAGTGCAATATCTACGGTAGAACCGTGAAGTTTCTGCACGTAAAGAGGAAGCAAAGACATTGGACTGATCATAGCAAACTGAAGTATAAATGTAACAGCAAACAGTGCAGGCAATTGTGGTGTGTGACTCAGTTCTTTCAGACCCGCAATAACCGAAACCTGAGGTGCCTGCATCGCTTCTTCCCGGTTGAATTTCTCCTTAACGAGAAACAAGGCGAGTAGGGAGGCTATAAAGATAAGCGCTCCTGTAATGAAAAATATAGGGCGGAAACCAACCCAGCCTGCCATTAATCCCCCTATTAGAGGGCCCAGTATGGTACCAGCTACTTGACCGGATTGCATAATTCCCATCGAGAAACCCATTCGATTCTTCGGAGTAGTACCGGAAACGAGCGAGATCGCTGCCGGATTGAAGCCGGAGATGGTACCATTCAGCAAGCGAAGAACAAGCAGATGCCACGGGTGAGTGGCAAATCCCATGCAGGCAATTACAAGAGCCATACCAAAACCAGAACGGAGAAGCATCACCTTACGCCCGTATTTATCGGCGACCTTTCCCCAAATCGGTTGAAAAATAAATGAAGTCAAAAAGTTTGCGGCGAATATCAACCCTGCCCAAACACCAATTTCATGTTCTCCCACGACGTTCAGATCTTGTGCTAAATATAACGTCAGGAAGGGCGTAATCATAGTCATACCTGCGTTGACTAAGAACTGTCCGAACCAAAGCACAATGAGGTTCACTTTCCATGCTTTCAATGTGCTCTTCACTTCCTTTCTAAGCTGTCCATCCCGCATAGCGGAATATGTATAGTCTTTGGAGAAAAATGGCGTTCTTTTCAGTATACCATAATAAATATGTACCCAAAATCAACAATGTCATAGTATTGTCATCTGATCTTCATATGAAGATAGGCGAAGGCGGTTGTTACCGACTTTCAAAAAGGGCATAATGGAATTTAGGAAATTCTATATACATTAATGGGGGCTTAGTCATGACTTACAATGATCAGTTTATTCGAGCCTGTCGAAAACAGGAAGTGAATCATATTCCCGCATGGTATATGCGGCAGGCTGGCCGCTATGATCCGGAATATCGCAAAATCAAGGAGAAGTACTCACTCCTCGAAATTTGTGAGCAGCCTGAGCTCGCAGCAGAAGTGACGCTGATGCCTGTTCGTAAGCTTGGCGTGGATGCTGCTATTTTATATTCGGATATTATGAATCCTGTAGCATCGATTGGTGTGGACTTTGATATTGTCAAAAATATTGGGCCAGTTATCGACAATCCGATCCGTAGCAGTGCAGATGTAGAGAAGCTTAGACCCATTGATGTTGAAGGTGATCTTGGTCATGTACTGGAAACCATTCGAATTCTAGACCGTGAGCTGAGTGTCCCTCTTATTACCTTCGCCGGTGCACCGTTTACGATAGCAAGTTATTTAATTGAAGGACGTCCATCCAAAAATTATTTGCGTACCAAAGAGATGATGTACAGTGAGCCGAAGGTATGGTTTTCCTTGATGGACAAACTCGGTGATATGGTTATTACATATTTACGGGCCCATGTTGCTAATGGAGGAAAGGCGTTCCAGCTGTTCGATAGCTGGGTAGGTGCACTATCTCCTCGTGATTTCCAGACCTACGTGCTTCCGACCGTTACCCGTATCTTTTCCGAACTTCAAGATTTGAATGTACCAAAAATATATTTCCCGGGTGTTAGTTCAGGAGAGCTGCTCCCGACATTAACCAATCTGCAAGCAGATGTTATCGGTCTGGATTGGAGAGTATCTATTTCTGAAGGTCGTAACCGATTAAATGGAAGATTCGCCGTTCAGGGCAATTTAGATCCAACGGTACTCACTGGACCGATGGAAGTTATTAAACAGTATGCCAAAGACATTATCGATCAGGGCATACAGGAACCCGGATTTGTCTTTAACCTAGGTCACGGTTTGTTCCCGGAAGCATCCTTGGACAAGCTTCGTGAATTAACTTCTTACATTCATGAATATTCAGCAGAAGCGCTTAAAGTAAGTGCCCGTCCATAAAAAACGGGTATATGATCATAAAAGGACACTCTAAATAGCAGAGGTGATTGCGATGAGTAATAAAATAGGTGTATTGGTAATGTCTTATGGAACGCCTGAAAGCATGGAGGGAATTGAGGCTTATTATACCCATATCCGGCGCGGTAATAAGCCATCAGAAGAGCAATTGAAGGAATTAACAGACCGGTATGAGGCTATTGTCGGTGGTGTGTTTCCGCTACGTGAGAACACGGATCGCCAAGTTCGAACATTGCAAGATACACTTAATAGAGACAAACGCTCGGAGGGTGTAGAGTTTGTATGTTATCAAGGATTAAAGCATGCTGCTCCCTTTATTGAAGATGGTGTTGAACAGATGGTTAAGGACGGTATCAAGCAAGCGATTGGTATCGTACTTGCACCGCATTATTCTGTAATGAGTGTCGGTACTTATGTGAAACGCGCCCAAGCTAAAGCGGAGGAAGTTGGACTGGCGATTTCTTTTGTTGAAAGCTATCATGTTCATCCGCTATTGATTAAGGCGCTGGCGAAGCGGGTAAGTGAGAAACTGGATCTCTTTGAGGAAGCAGGCGCTCTTCGCGACCAAGTCCGAGTGCTGTTCAGTGCACATAGCTTGCCGGAACGTATTTTGTCTATGGGTGATCCTTATCAAGATCAGCTTCTTGAAACATCTAAAGCTGTAGCTGAAGAGGCAAACGTAGGCAACTGGCAATTTACATGGCAAAGTGCGGGGCGTACACATGAGCCTTGGCTGGGACCCGATATTTTGGATACACTTCAGGATCTTAATCAGGAACAAGTGGAAGATGTGCTGGTAGCTCCTGTTGGCTTCGTATCCGATCATTTAGAAGTGTTGTATGATTTGGATATTGAGGCAAAAGCTGTTGCGAAAGAGATGGACATGCGTTTAGAACGTATTGATTCGTTAAATAGTGACCCTCTCTATATGGAAACGTTAAGCGACTGTGTTATTACATGCTGGAAGCAGGATGACGGGCAATAAGGGTTACTAAATCATGAGAATATACTCATAACCCGTTCGGCCATATTTATTAAAGTTCTATGTAACCCTCCGGCCTGCCGGGGGGTTCTATTTTTAATTATGAAAAAAGATATTTGAATACACTAGATTTCTTGTGACATTAAAATAAAATGATGATGTTTCTACTTAGCGTTGGATGTTGGTATAATAAAAGGGTTCATGGAAATCCGCATGTGCGAGGGATAAAGGGGTGAATTATGTACCCATCACGCTCAGAACGCAAAAAAGCTAAAATGAAGGCCAAACAGACAAGTCAATTGCGATTATGGACCTTTATCAATTTAGGACTTATTATAGTTATTGCTTTTCTTCTTATTTATCACTTTGCTTGGAACTTAGAGGATACGGATACGTTACCTTCATTGTACGAACCCAATCTGCCCGACTCTTCAAAAATCGAGTTTTTTAAGCAGAATGATAGTTTCAGTTCGCATATATTAATAGGTAAAGCCTATCTATAAGACGATTCGTTTGATTGTTTTATTAAACCTGATAGACATGTAGAAAAAGAATGGGAGGAGGATCTAGCATGAACAATTTATGTGTTGCTCATCGCGGATTTTCCGCAAAAGCACCGGAGAATACGCAGGCTGCGATTAAACTGGCGATGGACGAGCCTTATGTGAACTGGATGGAAATTGATGTTCAGCTGACAAAGGACGGTGTTCCTATTGTTATTCATGACTTTAGTGTTGATCGGACAACGAGTGGCAAAGGAAAGGTAAGAGATCTTACTTGGCAAGAAATACGACGGATGGATGCGGGCGTCTGGAAGGGGCGAGAGTTTAAGGGAGAACAAGTTCCTTCTTTAGATGAGGTTCTGCACCTTGTTAAGGGACGCTTGAAACTGAATATCGAGTTGAAGACTACCGGAGATATGTATCCCGGGTTGGAAGAAGCCGTCCTAGAGAGGATTCATGCACATGACATGCTGTCTGATGTTGTTTTGACATCCTTTGAACCGAAGGCGCTTCTTCGAGCTAAGGAAATAGATCCAGATGTACGAGTTGGTCTGATTATAGACGCACATCCGCGAGACTTATTATCCCGCTTGAAAAAGATAGGTTGTTCCTTTTTGTCCATCGGGTATTCTCATCTAGATGCTTCTTTTGCAGCCGAGTTGATCAGAAATGGGATTACGCCTATGGCGTGGACGGTAGATGATCGAAGAAGTATGGCCTCCTTGGCCAAGATGAATCCCGAAATCATGATATGTACGAACCGTCCTGACACATGGGGACAGCTGTTTCTGAATAAAATCTCACCGCGGATTCCGTTTTGGCGCAAATACTGGAGAGGATGGTTTTAGATGAGCCTTTTAGTAAATAACGTATATTGTGTTGGCCGTAATTATCGTCTTCACGCAGCCGAATTAGGCAATGCAGTTCCGGAAGAGCCTATGATCTTTCTGAAGCCATCGCATGCTGTTGTTCCGCTTGATGGGAGCAGCCTTACAATGCCTCAAGGGCGAGGATCAGTTCACTTTGAAGGTGAACTAGTTATTCAAGCAGCCAAGGATTATATCCCTGGAATGAAAGTTGATGAGCTAGTTGAGGTTATGGCTCTTGGAATCGACTTCACACTGAGAGATGTGCAATCCGTACTTAAAGAAAAGGGTCATCCTTGGACAGCAGCCAAAGCGTTTAAGAACTCAGCGCCGTTGACGCCGTTCATTACTTTCCCGGGAAATGATCAATTACTTCAAACTGATTTTACAGTGCTTAAGAATGGGGTTGAGGTGCAGCGCGGAAATGCTGAAGATATGATCTTCTCGCTTCAAACCATCATTGATTATATAGGTGAACATTATGGACTCGGTAAAGGAGATTTAATCTTCACAGGGACGCCTGCTGGAGTAGGTCCTGCAGAAAGTGGAGATGTGTTTGAATTATTCTGGGGTGATGAACGCCTTGGTGGCTGTAAGATCGGATAGAGATATAGGAACAGAGGTGTTTAAGTGTTGAACTGGTTGATTGGTGCTGTGGGCGCGCTGATTGTAGCGAGTTCTGCGTATCGAAAACAATCGCTGACTGGATCCGGAGCGGCAGCTGCGGTTCTAATGGGCACGATTTATTATGGAGCAGGGAACCTGTTTTGGTTTGGAACCCTGCTTCTTTTTTTCATCACATCCACTGCGCTGTCCAAATACCGTCAAAGTAGTAAACATGAGTTGGAAAAGTCTTATGCCAAAACAGGGAATCGAGATGCAGGACAGGTATTTGCAAATGGTGGTATTGGTATGGTTCTCTGTCTGCTGCATTTTATCAATCCCCATGAGGCTTGGATATTTCTATTTATTGGTGTAATGGCGACCGTAACTGCTGATACATGGGCTACCGAATTCGGAAGTTTGAGCCGTAAGCCTCCGAGATCAATTTTGAATGGAAAACAACTACCCGCCGGAACCTCGGGAGGGGTTTCATGGCTTGGCTCCACAGCCGCTGCGATGGGCGGTGCTGTCATTGGTGGGGGAGCATGGTTGTTTGGATTATGGTCAGGCTTAGAATCTGACCTTATCGCATTTATTATAGCGGGTCTCCTTGGCGGATTAGCTGGAGCATTTACCGATTCGTTGATGGGGGCAACCGTGCAAAAGATGTACCGCTGTACTGTCTGTGGAAAAGCTGTGGAAGTTCACCAGCATTGCGGAAAAGAAACGAAGCGCTCCGGTGGATGGAGCTGGATGACAAATGATGCTGTAAATCTGATAAGCTCTCTAATCGGTGGACTTGTTGCTTGGCTCGTTGCAGGAGCGTTGTAATGTTATGCGTTTCGACAGTAGGCCTTTGTCATGATATGATGAGGGCCGGGAAAGCTTGCTGTTTTTTTGTAAATGTTTAGCTTACCTGTATTTCAAATCCATATAATAAGTAGGGAATAAATCAATGAATATCATGACTGTTGAGCAACTAGCGAAAAGCTATGGTGATAAAATATTATTTGAGGATGCATCCTTCGGTATGGAGGATCAGGACAAGATTGGTGTAATTGGAGTGAATGGTACCGGAAAATCTACATTCTTGAGGGTGATTGCTGGGTTAGAGCCACCGGATTCCGGTAAGATCTCGGTAGGGAATCGGATCAAGATTCAGTATATGGCTCAGAATCCTGAGTTTGATCCGAACAATACAGTACTACAGCAGGTATTTGCAGGTGATCTCCCTGAAATGAAGCTTGTTTCGGAATATACTGAAACGATGGAATTGCTCGAGATTAATCCCGAGCATAAAGAGCTGCAGGAGAAACTGCTGAAGCTGAACCAAAGAATGGATGAGCTGCAAGCTTGGCAATTAGAGAGTGATGCTAAAACCATTCTGTCCAAGCTGGGCATTCGCAATTACGATGACAAGATGGGAGCCCTTTCTGGTGGACAACGAAAACGAGTAGCATTAGCGGCTGCTTTGATTCAGCCATCAGATTTGCTTATATTAGACGAGCCTACGAACCATATTGATAATGAGTCGGTGGCTTGGCTGGAGCAATACTTACAGAAACGCCGCGGTGCACTTCTCATGATTACGCATGATCGTTATTTCTTGGATCGGGTTGCTAACGTGATGCTGGAATTGGATCGTGGACGTTTGTTTAGGTATGAAGCTAACTACAGCAGATTTCTAGAGCTGAAAGCCGAACGTGAAGAGAGAGAAGCTGCCGCAGAACAGAAACGCCAAAACCTGTTCCGGAATGAGCTTGCCTGGATGCGAAGAGGGGCGAAAGCACGTACGACCAAACAAAAAGCTAGAATAGAGCGGTTTGAAAATTTGAAAGAACAAGAAATTGTGCATTCTTCTGCTGAGTTAGATGTCTCGGTAGCTTCCACGCGTCTCGGTCGGAAGATTCTTGAGATTGAGCATTTACAAAAACGTATCGGTGAGAAGGTTCTGATTGACGATCTTTCTTATATTGCCGTTCCGGAAGATCGTATTGGTATCGTAGGACCTAACGGAAGCGGGAAGTCGACCCTGCTTAACTTGATCGCAGGTAGACTGCAGCCTGATCGTGGTGAAGTGATTACGGGGCCGACCGTGAAGCTCGGTTACTTCACGCAGGAACACCAAGATATGGACGGTAGCCAGCGTGTCATCGAATATATCAAAGAAGAAGCTGAAGTGGTTCGGACTGCTGAAGGTGCATCCATAACGGCTGCACAGATGCTAGAGCGATTTCTGTTCCCGCCTGCGTTACAGTGGACCCCCATTTCCAAGCTATCTGGCGGAGAGAAGCGGAGACTCTACTTACTGCGGGTATTGATGAGTGCGCCGAACGTTCTGTTGCTTGACGAACCAACAAATGATTTGGATATTCAAACGCTGTCTGTCTTGGAACAGTATCTTGATGAGTTTCCGGGTGTAGTAATCGTTGTCTCCCACGATAGGTTCTTCCTAGATCGAACGGTAGAGAAGATTATGGCATTTGAAGGCGAAGGGCAAATTCGCGTTCATGTGGGTTCTTATAGTGAATACGCAGAATGGATGAGTCGAAATGTTGGTGGGGCTACCCCTTCTCCGAAGAAAGTAGGAACTTTAGGGGGAGACAACGGAAAAGGACAGGTAGATCAAAGCTCGGTTGCACCAACGAAAGAAGCCTCACGGGAAAAGGTTAAGTTTAGTTACAACGAGCAGCGAGAGTATGAGCAGATTGATGGGATGATTGAAACAGTTGAGATGAAGATAGTGCAGATTCAATCTGAGATGGAGACTGCTGCAAGCGATGCAACTCGACTCCAGGAACTCATGAATGATCTTCAAGCGAATGAGGCGGAGCTTGAACGTTTGATGGATCGCTGGACTTATCTTAATGAATTGGCTGAGAGAATTGAACAGAGTAAGAGCTAATTGGTAAGTATTTGATCTTAGGCCACTATAGCTTGTTATAAAACAGCAGGGGCTGTCCGAAGGTTTTGAACTACTTGACCTAATTGTTAGCGTTAGACTAACAGCTAGGGGGAAGTTTAACCTTTTGGACAGCCCCTGTTTCGTTTGAGATTTGATAGATGATTATTTCACATAAGCAGCAAGTAATTTAGTCGTATTCAAAACAGCTTGTTTATGTGTTCTCTCCATAGCATGGGAAGCATGAACGCCAGGTCCAATGAGAGCTGCTCGAATATTGTTACCAGCAGATAAGGCAGCTGAAGCGTCAGATCCGTAATGTGGATATACATCAACCGCATATGGGATACCTTCAGACTCAGCCAGTTCTATAAGACGTCCTGTCATATCATAATCATAGGGTCCTGAAGAGTCTTTAGCGCAGATGGATACATCTGTTTCTTTACAACTCAGATCATCCCCGATACAACCCATATCGACTGCAATCATTTCATTAATGTCAGAAGGAATATATGCAGCGCCATGGCCTACCTCCTCATAATTTGAGATGAGGATTTTCACATTACAGCGTGGTTTCCAATCTTCTCGTTTCATGGATTCCAGCAGACCGAATAGTGCAGCGATACTCGCTTTGTCATCAAGATGACGAGATTTGATGTAACCGCTAGGTGTAATAACAGCACGAGAGTCAAAGGATACATAGTCACCAACAGAAATACCAAGTTTCTTGACGTCCTCAGCTGTTTCAACAACCTCATCAATACGTACTTCCATATGACTTTCATGACGGTCAAATGTACGGGCATCTTCATAAACGTGAACCGATGGATGAGTTGAGAGAATTGTACCTGTATATGTTTTGCCGCTACGAGTGTGAATAGTACAGTATTCATTTTCAATACTATTCATCATGAAGCCGCCAACTCTTGTTAAACGGAGTGTTCCTTCAGATTTAATCGCACGAACCATAGCGCCAAGGGTGTCCACATGGCCGCTTAACCCGATCGTATGTTGATCGTCCTGGCCTGGAACGGATAGGATTGCACCGCCCTTTTCATTCCAAGTCAGATTTACTCCTAAGTCAGAAGCTTCTTGTTCGATTCGCTTCATGATCTGACGGGTAAATCCGGTAGGGCTAGGTGTATCCAATAACTCTTTGAGTAGGTTTAATATATAAGTTTCATTAGGTTGTATTGACACGATAAAAGGCTCCTAACTTGGTTGGAATTATTCGTGATAAAAAAGATCGGATATAAGGATACCTTACTACCGTTATTAGGTGAGATTATCCTTATCTTGAGGTGCGGTTGCCAAATCCTCTGACGGATCCGGTGTATAGCCTGTTACTTCCTGAATATGTATAAGTTGTCCAGCTAGAGCTTTAATCTCCTTCTGCATCTGGTATTGTCGGTAAATTCCGTATGAACCGACAATTATTCCACCGATCAGTGTACAACCTATAATCAAGAGAATAAGAGGGACTTGAACCGTTCCAAACAGAAGGTTTACTTTCACGGGGTCAACGTTAATGACGGCAAAAATGGCAGTCATTAATGCGAACAACAGCCCAGCTATTAGAGACCATTGCATTTTCATGTGGACACCTCCTTTCATCACAGTATAAAATCCCTTGCCGTAAGGGGCAAGGGATTTTATTTCAGGACTTGATTAAGGTGTTATTTTGTCAGTTCTTCCATTTGGGAGATCACGCTCTCGAATACGCTCATCGCTTCGCGAATCGGCTCCGGTGAAGACATGTCAACACCTGCTTTTTTCAAAATATTGATCGAGAAGTCACTGCCGCCGCTCTTCAAGAAGCCTAGATAACGGTCAACTGCAGGTTGCCCTTCTTCAAGAATCTGTTTCGAGAAGCTTGTTGCAGCGGAGAAACCTGTTGCGTATTTGTATACATAGAAACTGTTGTAGAAATGAGGTATACGTGCCCATTCCATACCAATTTCTTTATCTACCTTCATGTTCTTACCGTGATA
This sequence comes from Paenibacillus sp. GCM10028914, assembly GCF_042666275.1. Lineage (NCBI taxonomy): Bacteria > Bacillati > Bacillota > Bacilli > Caryophanales > Paenibacillaceae > Paenibacillus > Paenibacillus sp. GCM10028914. The sequence continues at coordinate 148,005 of NZ_JBHTFO010000017.1, read as the reverse complement.
TTTCACATTTAGATCATAGTAGATTTCCGAGAGCTCTTGAGGTGTTAGTGATTCGCCGCTCTCAGAGCGCTCGTGTACGATTTTCTCAAACTCTGCAAACATGGTTTGACGGAACACGGTTGTGCGGAACTGATCAGCGTAATACGTGAGCAGGTACATCTTTTCTTTCGGATCTGTGGATTTCTTAAGTAGGTAATCCATCAGAAGTGCTTCATTGGTTGTAGATGCTACTTCCGCAAGGAAAATCGTATACTGGGCATCACGGTACTTCAAGTTCGTGTCTGAGTAGAAGGAATGCAGCGCGTGACCCATTTCGTGAGCCAGTGTAAACATGCTGTTCAGGTTATCTTTATGGTTCAGCAGCACATAAGGGTGGGTGCCATAAGCTCCCCAGCTGTACGCGCCTGTTCGCTTGTTTTCGTTCTCATATACATCGATCCAGCCATTGTCATAGCCGTCCTGAAGGTTCTTGAGGTAATCCTCGCCAAGAGGGCGAAGTCCTTCTTTAATTGTTTTCTTCGCTTCATCATATGTGATGTCCATCTTGTATTCTTCTACAAGTGGTGCGAATAGATCGTACATATGAAGCTCATCAACGCCAAGTAACTTTTTGCGCAGATCCATGTAACGATGCAGCAGTGGCAAGTTTTCATGAATCGTGTCGATCAGGTTCGTATAAACTTCTTTCGGGATATTGTCGCCATATAGGGACATTTCCAGTACAGAAGGATATTTTCGAACACGAGAATAAAAAATATTCTTGTTAACGTTGGCGGTGAGTGTAGCGGCAATAGTGTTTTTTTGCTTACCATATGTTTCATAGACCGCTTTGAAGGCTGCCTCACGTACTTCGCGATTTGGACTTTCTAAAAATTGAATGTAACTGCCGTGAGTTAATTCTACTTCGTTACCATTCTCGTCTTTGATTTTCGGAAACTTCATATCTGCATTGTTCAACATGCCAAAAATAGTCTGTGGCGCAGAGGATAAGTTACCAACTTGTGCAAGCAGGGCTTCCTCAGCTTTAGAGAGGATATGAGCTTTTTCACGCTTCATTTCAGTTAATGTGAATTTGTAGTCAGACAGGGCGGGATCAGCAATAAGTTTGTCTAATTCACTTTCCGATAGCGCAAGAATTTCTGGAGTAATGAAGGAGAGGGCTTCTCCAACTTCAACGCTTAATTTTTTTGCTTTTTGTGTAAGTGCTTGATATGTAGGATTAGCTGTATCTTCATCGTGGTGCATATGGGCATAAACAAAAAGTCTCTCCGTGTGAAGGCCCAATTCATCTTCAAGTTCAAAGGCCTGCTTGATTGAATCCGCATTGTTCAGTTTTCCTTGGAAATCTTTCGCGGTCTTGATAAGACGCTGAACTTCATTGTAGGTATTGTCCCAAGCTTGTTGATCTGGGAACAGATCTTGCAATTTCCATTGATGCTCGGCAGGTACCTCAGAACGTTTCAATAATTTTTCCATGGGAATCCTCCTTGAATGATGAGAGTATGATATAGACCGGGCTCCTTCCGCCAAAACGTTTGTAGGCAAGGCGGGAATGGGCAGGAGACTAAGCGCTAAAGTCAAATACAATGCTTTTGCACGCTTCATGGATATACCTCCTCGTAAAATAGCTTCGAGGGGTAGTATGCCGCGCGCCTGTCTCTTTCATCCTAAAATTTAGGAGGAACCCAGAGTGAATAAACTGTATACAATAATATAGAAGGCAAACAGGATCAAGGTGATAGCGGTCAAGGCCATTCCTTTTCGAATCTTCTGAGGGATACGGTCTTTATTCATGATCATGATGAGCCCTAAGCTGAAAGCTAGAATAATGAAGATTACAGCATTAGTGTAGTCCATCACACTATACCTGCTTGAAGGCATCCATTATGCCTTGCCATTCATCTTCGCGCCCTTCATATTCATCTTTTGGAAAACGGTTTTTCGCCCATTGCATTAAGGCTGGGCGACTCATGAAGGTTTGAGTTTCTTCACCCCACTGATCAGAAATTTCACGAAGTACGATGTAGCGGCCCTGTACCTCAACCGTCATCATGTTCCATTTGTCTTTTTTGTATATTTCATGTTTTTTTATCATTTGCATATCTCCGTTTACAATTAGGCTTTTTGCTAAATGATAACGCACACACGGTCTTAAAAGCAAATCAGAATAATCGCTGAAAAAGAGCCTCAGCAGGAAAATGACGGATTGCAATGTCAGAAAACATGGGATATAATATGGTTATTCGCCATAGATGGCGGTATTTTTAGGAGGTTGTTCATTTGAAAGGTACAGTTAAATGGTTTAATGCAGAAAAAGGTTACGGCTTTATTTCGGTTGATGGTGGCGAAGACGTATTCGTTCACTTCTCCGCAATCCAAGGCGACGGTTTCAAAACTTTGGAAGAAGGCCAAGCGGTTGAGTTCGAAATCACTGAAGGTAACCGTGGTCCTCAAGCAGCCAACGTAACAAAACTGTAAGTTAACTCCGAGCATGGAGATCTTATAGATTAAGAAAAGAATTTTTCTTAATCAGAACGTTTGTTATCTAAGGCACGAAGACACAGATCTCATTGAAGATCTGTGTCTTTTTGCTATATATCGATAAGTGCTTCGATTGTAATATAATGGGAACTTAAACCTCGAAAGGTAAGCGAATGTCTCTACGACTAAGCTTACCTTTTTTAAGTTGTAATGTTATTCGAAACATTGATCTGACACGATTTATCTAATGTTTTTTTTCTGTGATGTGTGTTATTTGTGCAAAAGTGACGATCATATTATAATAGGTTTGATTTGGATATTATAAAAAGACAACCATGTGGAGGCAGAGTTCATTGAATGATCAAGAGCTAAGCCGTAAAGTTCCGCGTAGCCCGGTCAGTCTCATGAGACGGGTGTATAAATACATACTCCCGGAAGTAGCAGTCGAGCTGGAAAAGTGGCGTCTTGACGCTGAACAAATTCCCGATGAGGAACTTCGAAAGCAGGCACTAGCCAGCATCGATTCGAAGAAGTTTCATTGTCAGGGTGGAGCAGTTTATGCCGCGGCAAGCTTGCCAGACAAGCATATTTTGATTCCGTTAATCGTTGCTTATCAAACGATTAGTGACTATCTCGATAATTTATGCGACCGCAGTACTTCCTTGGATCCTGCTGATTTTAGGCAGCTTCACCAGTCGATGCTGGATGCCGTGAATCCGGAAACGAAGATGGTGGATTATTATCTACTGCGTTCGGAAAAAGAGGACGGCGGCTACCTAAAACGTCTTGTACAAACCTGTAGAGAATGTATTCGTCAACTTTCAGGATATGAAGCTGCTAAACCGTACATTCTAGATTTGGCTGAGCTTTATACGGACTTGCAGGTGTATAAGCACATTCACCCGGAGAAGAGGGAGGCAGCACTCTTAGAGTGGTGGTCACAGCAAGCCCATCGCACGCCCCATTTGAGGTGGAATGAGTTTGCTGCTGCAACGGGATCAACCCTTGGGGTATTCATGTTGTTCTTGGCTGCTACGGATCCTTTTCTGGATGAACAGGATGCGTCTGTCATTCATGCGTCATACTTTCCCAATGTATGCGGTCTCCACATTATGCTGGATTATCTGATCGATCAAGATGAAGATAGGCTCGGAGGCGATCTTAACTTTTGCAATTATTATGAAGACGCCGAGACGATGCTAAGCCGCATTACGTCCATCGTTGAATGGGCGCGGAAGGATGTTATGGGAATCTCTTCAACTCCATTTCATCGTATGATCATTGAGGGATTACTAGCTTTATATTTATCCGATCCCAAAGTTAGCGAACAACAATTGGTTCGCTCGGTATCCAAGCGGTTGATGAAAGGAAGTCCGATGACTCGTCTTTTCTTTTTTGTCAACAGTAGATGGATCCGCAGGCATAAGAATGAGTGACACTTAAGGAGGATGAAGTACATGGCAGAAGTTAAAAAAATCGCGGTTCTAACAAGTGGTGGAGACTCCCAAGGAATGAACGCAGCACTCCGTGCCGTAGTTCGGAGTGGTTTGTATTATGGTCTTGAGGTATATGGAATTCAGCGCGGATATCAAGGTTTGCTGAATAACGAAATTTACAAAATGGATCTGCGTAGTGTAGGCGATATTATTCAACGCGGAGGTACAATTTTACAGTCTGCTCGTTGTCCAGAATTCAAAACACTTGAAGGACAGCAACGAGGTGCTGATGTTCTAAATCAACATGGCATCGATGGACTTGTTGTCATCGGTGGAGACGGATCTTACCAAGGTGCAAACAAGCTGAGTAAGCTGGGCATTAAAACAATGGGTCTCCCGGGAACGATTGACAACGATATTTCTTTCACCGATTATACGATTGGCTTTGACACCGCTGTAAGCGTCGTTGTTGATGCTGTTAACAAATTGCGTGATACCATGTCCTCACACGCGCGTTCATCTGTTGTAGAGGTTATGGGACGTCATTCTGGAGACATAGCGCTGCATGCTGGACTAGCTTCTGGTGCAGAGACGATCTTGGTACCTGAAGTACCTTATGATATGGATGAAATTGCCGATCGAATGAAAGATAATTTCGATAATGGTAAACGTCACAGTATCGTAATTGTGGCTGAAGGTGTCTGCAGTGGAGAGAAGATTGCTGAGGGACTTAAAAAGCGTCATGATTCCATCGATGCTCGTGTAACTGTACTCGGCCACATTCAACGTGGTGGTGCGCCTACTCCGTTTGACCGTAATCTCGCAAGCCGTCTTGGTGACTTTGCTGTGCGGAGTCTAATTCAAGGTGAATCAGATAAAGGTTGCGGTATTATTAAAGGCGAGCTTGTTCTTACTGACATCGACAAAGTCGTTAATACGAAAAAAGAGTTCGATATGGATATGTACGAACTTGCATTACGTCTATCTCAATAGATGAAACAGAAAGAGGGACTGCCTGATGGCAGTCCCTATCTTTTGTTGGGGAGAATTATTGGGAAGTAGTAGGGCTGTTGTTAAATTTCTTCTGAACCTTTACGAGGCGGAGTAACATCAATGTAGCTCCAACGGCTAGTCCGGTAATAAGACCGACCCAATATCCAGCAGCCTCTAGCGAGGTGAAATTGGCTAGCAGATACCCTACAGGTAGTCCGATTACCCAGTAGGAGAGAAAAGCGAGCATGAACGCTACATTTACATCTTTATATCCACGTAATGCACCTTGTGTCGGTGTGGCTATCGCATCGGATATTTGAAAGAATATAGCGAATAGGAGGAAGTACTGTGCTAGCTCAATTACTTCCGGTTCATTAGAATACAGTCCTGCAATATGGTGACCGCTAAGAAGTAAAATACCGGCAGTAATCAATGAGAGAATGACTGCCAACCCGATTCCAAGCTTAGCGTATTGCTTAGCATCTTTCATTCGCCCAGATCCAGCTTCAAATCCAACCAAGATGGTCAAGCTCATGCAGATGCTGAGAGGAAGCATGTACAATGTTGTTGAAAAGTTCATAGCTGCTTGATGTGCAGCGATTGTAACGGTATCGAAGTTACTCATAAGTAGGGTAACTGCTGCAAACACGGCTGTTTCGAAAAATATCGAAAATCCGATCGGTACACCGATCTTTAAGTGGTTTTTCCATGCGGCAAAAGACACTTTCGGAAGATTGCGGAACATTTGAAAGTGGGAAAAAGGCTGCATAGTATGGATAACGGCTATTGCAATAATAAATACGACCCAATACGTAATGGCTGAAGCAATACCCGCTCCTACGCCGCCGAGTCTTGGAAATCCCCATAATCCGTAAATGAATAGAGCGTTAAGTGTCACATTGACGGGAAGCATGATAAGAGTTATAAGCATAGAAATTCGGGTTTGACCGAGTCCATCAATAAAACTGCGAAGCACCGTATATCCGAATAATGGAATAATTCCAGCTGATATGGCCATTAAGAAGTTTAAAGCAATGTTCCTAACTGCTGGTTCTAAGGCCATCGTATTTAGAATACTTGGTACAATCAGAAACCCAATGCCGAGTATAACCAACGCCAGAATGACTGCAAGCCATAACGCCTGAATAACTTGATAAGCGACTTTGTTTTCTTTCCCTGCACCTATGAGTTGAGACACAATAGGGGTGATGCCCATGAGAATACCGCTTAGTCCAGTCTGAACAGGAATCCAGATGCTTGTCGCTATTGCGACACCAGCGAGATCTGCTGAGCTGAATTTACCGGACATATTTGTATCAAAAAAAGAAATAGCAGACAAAGCTAGCTGTGTAATCAAAATCGGAAGCAGTATAACTGCAAATTGCTTCATTTTCTGTCTGGTTGTAAATGTCATTTCCATAGTGTAGAAGCCTTCTTTACGAGTATTATTTTTAAAGCACGACTTCTTATTCTAATCAATTTCACTTTATATAACAAACCTACAAATAATAAAAAAAAGTTCGGCGCGTAGGCCGAACTTCAGAGACAGAACATTATTGCGGTTTACTAGTAATTTACGTTTTCGGTATATCGGTTAGCTGCATTCCAAAGCAAGTACTCATCAACATTCATGTCCTTGAGGGCACGAATTTGCTCCTCGACTTCTTTCTTACCATATTTAATATAATTGCCATTGCCTAGCCAGCTGGCTGTAAAGTCTTGGATCCAAGGACGGATGATTGGTTTATAAGAACCCAACGGATCAAGCTTCTTGTGTGTGTCTTCCATGGAACCTTTTATTGTCTGATATGGGGCCTTATCAGGTGCTTTGGAACCAAACCAGCCAGTCGAATAATGGCTTGGGTATACCATGGGACTGATTACATCAACATGTTTGGATATTTTCACAAAGTCTTGACCTATGCCTTCAGCTGCAGGTACAGATGCTGCATATCCGAAAATATCAACAGATACTCGAATCCCTAGCGGAGCAAGCTCCTTGCGTGCATATTTAACAAATTCAGAAACGATATCTACTCGGGACTGTTTCGTTTTTGTATATTTCAGTGAATCGGCGCGTTTTTCGAATCCTTCTGGAAAACGTACATAATCGAACTGTATTTCCTTGAATCCAAGTCTGGCAGCTTCTTTAGCGATTTCAATATTGTAATCCCATACCTCTTTGCTGTAGGGATTGACGAAGCTGTCTCCGCCTCCATTTGCCCAAACACTTCCATCACTTTTGCGGAAAGAAAGCTCAGGATTTTTCTTCGCCAGGATTGTATCTTTAAATACAACAACTCTGGCAATCGGATAAATATCATGTTTCTTAAGCCGCTGCATCAGCTTGTTAATGTCTTTAATGAAAGGCTGAGGCTTACCTAACTCTTGGAGCTTAGCATTATCTGTCTTATAGGTTATGTATCCTTCATCGTCCTTGATGTCGATGACCATAGCATTCAGTTCGGTCTTGTCCATCAGATCGACAAGCTGGTCCATGCGGGCTCCACCAGCGCTGTATGCTGTAACATAAACCCCTTTGACTTTTGGAGCTTCTTCCTGTGGATCTCCTTTGACCGCAGTTTGAGAACTGTGATCATTGGTTTGCTGTTGAGATATGGCGGAGTTTACCGTAGTCTGAATCAAGCTAGTTACCTGACCATCAGGTTGACTGACAGTCCCCATTCCACCTGCAGTCCAGATCAGTAAAGCTAAGAGGATATTCATATTTGCTTCTCTCCCTTGTGTACATTCACTTCATGATTATAATGGAAAGTTTGTAAATAAAAAGAACAGCTTTGTTACAAAGACAGTAGTTAAACAAGTGACCATTCAACGAGTACTTAGTGTTTTTAAACGAAATTACAGGAACTCAAACGAAATGGCTAAAGAAAGGAGGTACAATTAAAGTGAGAGGATAAAAAATGCCGCATTCCACGGTAAAGATCCGAGGAAAAACGGCATCGTTCTAAAAATCTTTTGAAGATGGTCAAGATTTAGTGAAGGTACGCTTGATTTTGGTGCTCGCAAATACTGTATTGAATAATCTCCAACGCATCGTCCTCTTCCAGAATATTCAGCCCGTCCCGCAGAACGATCATGGAATTCAGCTCGTTCTGTCTAAAGAAAGGCATCATGTCCGGAAACCATTTCATGACGATTTCAGACAGTTTTACAGTTTCCATCTCCACAAAAATCACCCTTTCCTTCCTTGTCGTTAGGTTAGGCTGGACGTCTGCAGTAAAACGGAAAAGCTAATAAAAATTGCCGAGCAGTGTTAAGGGCACCTCAAGAATATTGTAAGGACTACGCACAGATATTATACCACAAATTATTAATCTTTATCGCGAAGTTTAGAAAAACTAACTCCTGCGGAATTGTCCCATAACAGCGACTGTTTCTACAACGTTAACAAAAGCTTCTGGATCGGTTTCTGAAATAATCATTCTGAGTTCGGTAAGTTCATACCTTGTCGTTACGGTCATCAGCATATCCTTTTCTTTGTGGGTAAAAGCTCCTTCGGTTTTAATCTTTGTTACTCCACGCGGCCGTTTGAGCAGTTTCTCAAGCAATGCTTCTGTGCGGCCTGTTACGATAAACACGGTTACCTTATTATGACTGATGTGAACTAAATCAATCACCTTACCGGTGATATAAATAGATAACATGGATGCCAAAGCCAGGTTACCATCCTTCTCCATGTATGCTACTGCTAAAATAACCAGTGTGTTCATAACGACAAGCACGTTGCCAACCGGGAAATCTCGTTTGCGTGTAACGATGGAGCCAATGATATCGAATCCCCCTGTAGAACCCCCAACTCGAAACGATAAGCCCCCGCCGATTCCTACTAGTACACCTCCAAATACAGAAGAGAGGAGCGTATCGGAAGCTACAGGTTTTACAGGTATCAATTCCAGTAAAATTGTAACAATAATGACGGACAGGATACTGAGCCATACAAATCTTTTACCCAGTTTAATCCAACCGGCAACTAATATCGGTATGTTGAGCACAAAATACAAAACACTAATATTAAATGGGGAAAAATAACCGATCAGCATGGCAACACCGGATACACCCCCGCTGAGTAAATGATGTGGAATCAGAAACAGGTTAAATCCACAAGCAATAACAATCCCACCGAATAAAATGGCGGCATAGCTCCATATATGTTTTAGCAAAAGGCATCACCTCTGAAGTAGTATGAGTTAAAGGAGCTTGCTGGTATTCCTGATTTGTTTTGTGATATAATGACTGTTGGATATTCTTGAGTAGTTCGTTTTATTGAAAACTTTGCATGCTTAACAGGATTATTATACATTAGCCGACCTATGGACTGGCGGCAGGTTTAAAGAAACGGTCCCACCTCATGCAGAAAATCCTGCGGGCCGGGAAAGCTTATAAACGTTACCGCTACTTAAGAATACAGAGAAGAATGTGGTATGTCCACTAGATAGAAGGAGTATGAACCTATTGAAAACATTTGCAGAATTTGACTTGGAGCCTCAGGTGCTTCAAGCAATTACAGAGCTGGGCTTTGAAGAAGCCACTCCAATCCAATCCCAATCTATTCCGATTGCTATCTCCGGTAAAGATATGATTGGACAAGCGCAGACGGGTACGGGTAAAACCGCAGCATTCGGTCTTCCGCTGATCAGTAAAATCTCTAAAGAAGAAGAGCGTATCGTGGCTCTAGTTATGACACCGACACGGGAACTGGCTATTCAGGTTGCTGAAGAGATCGGAAAACTATCCCGTTTTAAAGGAATTCGCTCTCTCCCGATTTATGGCGGTCAAGATATCGGACGCCAAATTCGCGCTTTGAAAAAGAAGCCTCAAATTATTATCGGTACACCGGGTCGTTTGCTTGACCATATTAACAGAAAAACTATTCGCCTCGACGATGTTCAAACAGTAGTACTGGATGAAGCGGATGAAATGCTAGATATGGGTTTCATGGATGATATCCAATCCATCCTGAAACAAGTACCGGAAGAGCGCCAGACGCTCCTGTTCTCGGCAACGATGCCTCCTAACATTCATAAGCTTGCACAGCAGTTCCTGAAGAACCCTGAGCACGTTTCTGTTATTCCTAAGCACGTTAGTGCGCCATTGATCGATCAAGCTTATATTGAAGTGCCTGAGCGTCAGAAGTTTGAAGCTCTTAGCCGTTTGATTGATATGGAATCTCCAGAACTTGCGATTGTATTCGGACGTACAAAGCGCCGTGTAGATGAGCTTGCTGAAGCGTTGCAAAAACGTGGTTATTCCGCAGATGGTCTGCATGGTGACTTGTCTCAGCATCAACGTGATACGGTAATGCGTAAATTCCGCGATGGTAGCATCGACGTTTTGGTAGCAACAGACGTAGCTGCACGTGGTCTCGATGTATCGGGCGTATCGCATGTTGTTAACTTTGACCTTCCACAGGATCCAGAGAGCTATGTACACCGTATCGGCCGTACGGGTCGTGCTGGTAAAGAAGGTACTGCATGGTCCTTTGTAACTCCTCGGGAAATGGATCACCTGCACTTCATCGAGCGTGTAACGCGTCATCGTATTCCACGTAAACCACTTCCAACAATGGCTGAAGCGATTGAAGGTAAGCAACGTGTAACTGCAGAACGTGTTCTTGAAATTGTTGAAAAAGGTGAACTGAATGAGTACAAAGGTTTGGCTATCCAGCTTCTAGAACAGTATGATTCTGTACAATTGCTTGCAGCAGCTATGAAGTTGTTGACCGGCGATACTAAAAAAGAAGCAGATGTACAGCTTACACCGGAAGATCCAATCCGTGCTAAGCGTCGTAAACCAGACATCCGTAATGGACGCAAGCCTAGCGGTGGATACGGTCGCAGCAACAACGGTGGTGGTTATAACCGTGACCGCAACAGTAGTGGAAATGGACGCGGTGGATACTCCAAAGGTGGTTACAGCCGCGATGGTGGTGGAAGCGGTGGTTATAACCGTGACCGTAATAATAGCGGAGATCGTAAACCACGGACAAACAGTGGAGATCGCCGTCCGAACCGTAGCGAAGATTCCTACAAAGGCTAATCGGATTTTAGATATCCCATTAATTGAAAAAGACGGAGTTGCCGAGAATCATCGGCGTCTCCGTCTTTTTTTTATTTATTAGTTTTAGATAAAGAATGCACGGAGAACAATAACCAACAAGATGAAGAGGACCAATACGATACCTACAGTAGAACCATAGCCATAACCGCCGCCACCACAACAAGACATGAGACATTCAACTCCTTTTTTGTAAGGTTGTAATGTACTACGTCCATATCATATGGGGGAATTGCTAGGTACGTTTGGACGTCTGACTATAGAGATGTAAATTAGGCTCTGGTCATGTGTGTATGAAATAAGGTATATTAATATTACATGCATGTGACCTGAGTGAGGAGGAAAACGTTTTGGAAATGAAGGGAGCCATGGGTGGCTTATATAAAATTACCGAATGGATAACCCGCATAGCTTTTACAAATATTTTGTGGGTATTATGTTCATCACCTTTTTTATTTATGCTGCTAACGAAAATCTTAATGGCAATGCAAACACCAAATGCACATAATGAGCAGTTATTGGCAAACTGGGTGATGGGGATCCTGGCCCCGTTCTTAGTTTTTCCGGCCACAGCAGCGATGTTTACCGTTGTGAGAAAATGGGTCATGGGTGATCCTGATATTCCTGTGTTCAAAACCTTTTTTAAAGGTTATAAAGAGAACTACAAACAAGCGATGATCGGTGGGATTGTATACACACTGTTATTCGTAATCATGTACGTTGATTACACTGTTTACATGACTCAGTTTAAGAATTTGCAACTTGTCGGCATTGTTATGTTAGTTCTACTTCTTGTATTATTTGTATCGATGTTTAACTTCTTCTCTATGGCTGTTCATTATGAAATGAAGACTCGTCTATTGCTAAAAAATGCGGTTCTTCTCACTTTAATTCGTCCGTTTCGTGTCTTTTCGACGCTTGCGGGAAGCGCTGTCTTAATATTTATAGGTTCGAAGATGCCTGTGTTGTTTGTCTTCTTCCTCTTCTCAATTATGGCTGTGTTCGCATTCTATAACTTTTATGCGACATTCTTGAAAATGCAGGAGCAGGCAGAACGTATGAAACAACTTGAAGAGGAAGAATCTGCCGAACAAGCGATGCTCGATGACATGGATCATGTTAAATCAGATGATAAAGAGTCGAAATCTCGAAAATCCTAGGTTTACTTTTTTAGAAAAAGACCCTATAATAAGACTACATCCTGCGATGTGCGTTTCGGTATTCCGTTGTTTTGAACCAATGACGATGTCTCGGGAGATCAACATCGTTTCGTGGCTGGAAAGCCCTGTCTATATGACAAGGGGAATTCATAGACGATTCTGAGGTCACCCACCTGTTTACGCAGGTTCGAAGACAATGTTACCGGACGGCATAGGCGGGTTCTTACAAAGCTTATGAATGAGCGCCTCTTCCTTCGATTCGTCGAAGTGAAGAGGCGCTTTTTTTGAAAATAAAAGTACGCGTATTTACATAGAATAAAGGTTTGCTGAAAGCCTAAACAATGTTAAACTAGAGAGTGAAAAGGGAACGGTCATATATAAAGGAGGAACGGTCTTTGTCATTAAAACGAGTTCTAACGGGTATCGTGCGCAGCTATGACGGCACAAGCGACCGTGCTAAAGACCCCAAGCTGAAAACGCGTTATTACAATCTCTCGAGAGAGAAATGTTTTGAAGAAGTATCCTCAACACTCAAAAAAATACCAGGTTACAAAGTGCTCCATGAGGTCTCCTCTGTTGGAGAAATCACAATTGAGAAGAAGACCTCTTTTGGAAGAACATTGGATATAACAGTGTCTGTACTTGGTATTAACCCAGTGCGTTCTGCTGTCGATATGTATTCTGCTTCTCGAGGCTCTTTGGGCGATCTTGGAGCAAACTATCGTGTGATTTTGCATTTATTTTCAGTATTGGACAAAAAGCTTAGCAAGTATAAAGTTGATAGCTAGACATGAAAAAGCGGGAGAATAGATCTCCCGCTTTAAAGTGTGGCTTTTATATGTAAGCGCACAATGATGACTATTGAAGTGATTTCACAGCTTCAATGGCTGCTTCATAGTTCGGGTGTTCAGTCATTTCGCTGAGATACTCCACGTAAGTAATTTTATCGTTCTGATCTACGACAAAGATGGAACGCATATCGAGCTGGAACTCCTGAATCAGCACGCCATAAGCTTGCCCGAAGGAGCGGGATTTGTAGTCAGACAAGGTGATGACTTGGTCAACACCAGCTGCTCCGCACCAGCGTGCTTGTGCGAATGGAAGATCTGCGCTGACGGTAAGAATGACAACATTTTCACCCAGTCCCGCTGCTTCCTCGTTAAAGCGACGAGTTTGCGCATCGCAAACGCCGGTGTCGAGTGAAGGTACAACGCTGATCAGTTTGATCTTGCCTGCGTAATCCTTGAGAGATACATCTTCCAGCAGGTTTTTACTAACCGTGAAATCAGGAGCTGTATCGCCTACTTGAAGCTCGGGTCCGATAAGTGTAAGTGGGTTACCTTTAAATGTTGCAACCCCTGTACGTTCTTGAGCCATGAAAAATCTCCTCCTTAAATATTAAAGTTTGGTGATCTAGTTCATGGTACATTATAATCTTTTTAAAATGGGAATGTCCACCTGGGTTACCCAAGTGTCCAGATAAAGGGATAGGAGGATGCCATGATATTTATTAGATATGAGAATTGGAAGAGTTATCTTCGTTATTATCCGGTTACCTCATTATTGCTCATTGCGAACATTGTGATGTTCTTAATATTGACTTTTAACGGTGGATCGACAAATAGATTAACGTTGCTTGAATATGGAGCTGTTACGAACCTAGAGCCGTTAGTTAGCGAATGGTGGAGGTATATCGCAGCTATTTTCTTGCATAATGGTTTTGACCATTTATTTTTTAATAGTTTCGCTCTGCTTGTATTTGCACCGCCGCTTGAGCGGATTATGGGGTCATTTAAATATGCTCTTTTGTACCTGCTCAGCGGTATATTAGGAAATGTTATCAGTGTTGCCTACTATGACAATATTGGTGAGGGTTTCTATGGTGTAGGTGCCTCAGGCGCAATCTATGGGGTATATGGTGCGTTTCTATACATTGCCTTGTTCCAGCGTAACATGATGGATGAAGCGTCTAGAAAGATGCTTTATACACTGCTCATTATGGGTGTGATGTTTTCGTTTGCTCCTGGCATCGGCTGGGCAGCTCACTTTGGTGGTATGATCGGTGGTTTCTTTATTTACGGTTTGCTGATACGACTATTAAAACAACGCTCAACGTGACATTGTAAAATGGTTGCGATCAAGGTGTTAGATAATAAGTTTAAAGTAGCAAGGGAAATGAGAATGGAGCGATTAACGGGTGGAATTAAGACAGTTGCAATACTTCGTAAAGGTTGCGCAGAAGGAACACGTTACCCAAGCGGCAGAAGAGCTTCATGTAGCCCAGTCTGCGGTTAGCCGGCAGATTCATCAATTGGAAGAAGAACTCGGTGTAAATCTGTTTATGCAGAAGGGGCGAAACCTTCAATTAACACCTGTTGGACAATTGTTTTGTAAACGGGTGGAAGGTATTATGAAAGATCTGGATCGTGCAGTGACAGAAATTCATGAATTTTTGGATCCAGAGCAAGGGGAAATTCGAATTGGTTTTCCGCACAGTCTTGGCATACATTTGATCCCGTCAGTTGTAGCAGAGTTTCGAAAGAGATATCCGAATGTGAAGTTTCGATTTAAACAGGGGATGTTCCCTACACTAATTCGGGACGTCATTTCTGCGGAAGTTGATCTGGCGTTCGTGTCTCCATTCCCGGAACGACACGATCAAGTGGAAGGCGATGTTGTCCTAACAGAAGAACTGTTTGCTATCTTACCTCCTAATCACCCGCTTGCAGGTGAGAAGGGGATTAAGCTTGAACAGCTTAAAGATGAACGTTTTGTCCTCTTTAGCAAAGGGTATTCTCTCCGTCCGATTGTATGGCATGCTTGTTTGGAAGCGGGCTTTACTCCGAAAATAGCATTTGAGGGTGAAGAAACGGATACGATTCGGGGACTGGTCGCTGCAGGAATGGGTGTCAGTATACTGCCAGAAATGGCACTGTTTCAGACGAATCCACTCCAACCAGCTCGAGTAAGTATAACCGAACCTAAAGTAACTCGCTCAATTGGGCTTATCCACCGTGCTGATGAGAAGCTTCCGCCTGTTGCACAAGCGTTTCGAACGTTTTTACTGCAATATTTTGGTCTGGAATCAGCAGTGAAGTCCGTTAAAGATAGTAGTACTAATTAATCTTAATATGCGCATAAAAAAAGGTTACCGCTGATGATAAGCGGTAACCTTTTTGATTCTAAATAGACATCCGTATTATTAATCCCGGTTATTTAGGAAAATCATAATGTAGCGGAGCAATTCAAGTAAGGAAAGTAAGGCTGCGGCTACATATGTTAAGGCAGCGGCATTCAATACTTTTGCGACACCGCGTTCTTCCTCGTTTGTAATATAACCTTCGGACACCATGATTTCACGAGCACGATTACTTGCGTTAAACTCGACTGGCAATGTAACGAGCTGGAATGCTACTGCTGCCGAGAAGAAGATAATACCTAGACCGATCAGATTGAAAGCTTGGAACAGAAATCCGGCGATCAACAAGAACGGAGCAATACCAGATGCGAAGTTAACGATTGGGAACATCTTGTGACGTGCCACAAGCATCGGATAACTTACTTTGTGCTGAATTGCATGGCCAACCTCGTGACAAGCAACGGAGACAGCTGAGATCGAACGCTCGTAGTATACAGGCTCAGAGAGTCTTACAACCCGTTTAATCGGATCGTAGTGGTCAGTTAAAGCGCCAGGCACTGGTTCAATCGGTACATCTTGAAGGCCGTTTGCGTCAAGCATATGACGTGCTGCATCATAGCCTGTCATGCCGCTTGTGTTTTCGACTTGTGCCCATTTATTAAAGGTACCTTTTACCCGGAATTGAGCTACAAGTGTGAAGATAAACGCGATGATAATAAGAATAAACATAGGATCAAAACCCATTAATCCAACCTCCATATTTAGTATAGATGTTACATTGATGTAAAGTGGTTGAGTAATATTTGCAGCGACTCGATACATGCCGCTCCCTTGGGAAGAATATTGCTTAATACCGCATTTGCTTGGTTTGGTTTTAAGTCTTTAAGAAGAGGGTTCAGCTCTTTGACATCCCGTTCGAGCTGTTGAATCTGAATTTCAAGCTTGGTCAGTTTATCAGTGACTTCAGCATCCTCAGTGACTGATTGCCAACGCTCTAGCGTAGCTTTGATCTCTTCCAAGGTATATTTCTCTTGTTTTAATTGATTAATACGTTTTAAAGTGTTTAAAGTTTCAGGACTGTATAAACGGTAATTTTTTAAAGTTCGTTTTTCAGGAGAGATCAAACCCAGCTTTGTATAATAGTCGATGGTTCTTTCACTGATTCCAGCTTCTTTTGCTAGTTCACCAATGCGATATAGATTCATGTGTGAGCGTATGGTTCTCACGTTATTATCACCCCGCAGGCCTGTATGATTGTAATATATTATATTCTAATAAAAATATGATACATGATCGTGAACCATACAGTCAAACGTCATGCTTTAAATAGGAAAGGTTGGTCTCTAAATGAATGTTATATTATCTTACATATATAATGGATTATTACGTATATTTTAAATAAAACCATTGCCACCATGTTTTTGATGTGCTTATAATGACATTAATAAATTGTTGATGTAATATAAGTTGACATTGAGGAGTGGGAAGTATGAAGAAAAGATGGCTTGGTTCATTAATTGCAATGAGTACCCTGTTGGCGTTTCCGGTTAGCGCCTTTGCTGACGATGGGGCGACGAATGTTCAACTTCAAGCTGGATTAAACTCCGTGTTCGTATTTTTAGCAGCCTTGCTCGTTTTTTTCATGCAAGCTGGTTTCGCACTTCTTGAAGCAGGCTCCGTGAGGATGAAAAATGCAGGGCACGTTGCAGGTAAGACGGTGCTTACATTCGGAATTAGTGTAGTTGCTTTCTGGGCAATGGGATTCGGTTTAGCCTTTGGTAATGGGAATAGCTTTTTCGGATTGGAAGGCTTCTTCCTAAGTGGAGATAATATGGCGGAATCCTTCAGTTCATTAGCGGTTTATGATGTGCCGACAACAATTATGTTCTTATTCCATTTATCCTTCGCAGCTGTCTCGCTTGCTATTGCTTGTGGCGGTATGGCTGAACGGGCTAAATTAAGTGTTTATATCATTTTCGGGATATTGTTCACTATTGTAATCTATCCAGTTGTTGCTCACTGGGTTTGGGGTGGAGGATGGCTTGGAAGCCTGGGTATGCAGGACTTTGCAGGATCAACGGTCGTCCATTTGACAGGTGCTACAGCAGCTCTGGTTGCAACGATATTGCTTAAGCCTCGTCTTGGTAAATACAATAAGGAAGGTAAACCGAACAGCATCCCTGGACACAACCAAGTATTGTCTGTTCTCGGGGTACTAATTATCTGGATTGGCTGGTTTGGATTTAACCCAGGAAGTACCATTTCAGCATTAACCGATGGGTTCTTCGGATTTGTATCTTTGAATACAAATATCGCTGCGGCGGCTGGCGCACTGGCTGCATTGTTGGTTTCATGGGCGGTTCTCGGAAAAGCAGATATACCTAGTATGTTAAATGGTGTGCTTGCTGCCTTTGTAGCTATTACTGGTGCTTGCGCGTTTGTTGAGCCATGGGCAGCGGTTGTTATCGGTGCTGTAGCGGGAACAATCACCTTCTTTACAGCACAGTGGTTTGAACGTAAAGGGATCGATGATCCAGTGTACGCATTCTCTGTACACGGTGTAGCCGGCATGTGGGGGGCTGTATCAACAGGATTGTTTGCTGCACCAAGGCTCGTGGAGATTACAGGAGTTGGAAATGCAGGTCTATTTTATGGAGGCGGATTGGGACAGCTCGGCGTTCAGCTCCTTGGTCTAACAGGAACCTTTGCATTCGTTCTCGTTATATCTTTCCTTATTCTTGGTTTGATCAAGGTGACTATTGGACTTCGTGTAACAGAGGAAGAGGAATTGATGGGGCTTGATATTAGTGAACATGGTACTTATGGTTATCCGGAGCAAATGAAGCTGCTTACTGAATCGGAATCCAAGCCCGCTTCTGAATCTCATGGAATGACGAAGCCATCTATTGGGAGTGAATCGGCTATTTAATGGATAGAAATCATCTGTTGCAAGGAGGGCTCAGCATGAAACCGCTGGAATCGATATATTCGTTCCCGGAGTTTTTGGAAATACAGGAGGCAAGAGAAGAACAAGAACTGCGGAATGCCAGAATATCCTGTCAAAATAAACTTCTAGAAATGAAAAATGAAACGAATCCGGAAGTGTGGATGAGCTGGGTTAACCGGATGCATGATGAAATTGCACAACAGGCAGCTGTTCTATGTGAGATAAAATTAAGTGAGGCTGGCTTCGGCCAGCCTCCTGCCCGTTATGCTTTTGTCGCTTTTGGCAGCAGTGGAAGACAAGAGGCCACACTCTGGAGTGACCAAGATAACGGGCTTATTATTGGTGATGAACTAGAAGAGGGAGATGCGGGCTACTTTCTTAAGTTTGGAGTCAGCTTGTCTAATTTGCTTGAATTTGCAGGGTACCCGAAATGTGCAGGAAAGGTGATGTGTTCTGAGCCCAAGTGGAGACTGTCTTTGACGGAGTGGAAGAAACAGTTAACAGACTGGAGCTCTGATGTCGCATGGGAGCCGATAAGGCATTTTATCATTGCATCGGACATGAGACATATTGCAGGCAGTGTTGACCTGTCTTCTGCTTGGGAAATACATTTTCGCAGCTGTGTACAGCAACAACCCGGTATGGTTCCAGCACTTCTTCGAAATACAGTGCATCATAAAGCGACACTCAATGTTATGGGGAGGATCGTTACCGAGCGATTTGGTGAACATGCGGGTGATTTTGACGTGAAATATGGAATGTATATCCCCCTTGTGAATAGCATTCGCACAATGGCCTTGCAGCGGGGAATTACTGATACCTCTTCGATGAAGCGGATTGAGCGGATTATTCAGCTGGAAGGAGGAGGTTTGCTGCTCGAAAATGTACAACGTGCCCTGATCTATGCACTTAGAATGAGAATAGAGACGCCGTTTCGGATAAGAGATGGGTTGGTTGAGAGCAGTGGATACCTTCTGAAAGAGCAGCTAAAGAACAAAAAGGTTCAGTATGAGTTAAGAGATGCATTAGGTGTGGTACGCCGAATTCACCGTTCTCTTCAACGAGAACTTCGTTTTATAGATCGGAGCGGATTGTGAGGGATCCTAGAGAATCTGGAGCGGGATTTTGGCGTTCTCTGCGAGTGGGTGATATTAATTCGGCGATAGCATCCATGAAGGGCAATCCTTCAGCTCAGCAGATCGCATTCATACGTTCACAGATGAAAGAACAAAGGCGTCCAGAGATGCTGGGCACCCCACTGAGTCAGCTGGAGACAGTCGTGTTTGATCTGGAAACAACGGGCTTCTCGCCTCAGCATGGGGATGAGATATTGTCCATTGGTGCTGTACGTACGCTCGGAAATTCGGTCAAGCCAGAAGAGTGCTTTCATATGATTGTGAACAGCGGTGTGCCTGTACCTGAGCATATTACAGCTCTAACTGGTATCTCTCAATCGATGGTAGATGGCGCAGCTCCCTTAATGGAGGGGCTTCATGACTTTATGGCTTTTGTTGAAGGGAAAGTGCTTGTTGCCCATGCGGCTGGACATGATCGTGCATTTCTTAATGCTGCTTTGTGGAGAACCTCGAAGGTTCGACTGACTCAGCGCTTGCTTGATACGATGATGCTTGCTAAGCGACTGTTTCCTGGTCGTTCAGATTATATTCTGGATAGTTTGCTTCAGGACAAGGGGATTCCTGTTAATGGACGTCATGATGCACTTTGCGACGCTATTATGACAGCAAGGTTATGGACTGTTTATTTGGAAGAGATTCAGCAACAAGGATATGCTGAGACCTTAGGTGACCTATATGTATACTTAAGTCGAGTCTAAGATAGTGTGTAATCTACCGCCTTCAGTATCCACGGTTTTAGGGCTTCATGAGGTTTTGATGCAGTTGCTATCATCGGTTTTCTCATAATCCTATAAGCACGGAGACTAAGCTCTTTCGAATCAAATCGAAGTGGTGAACCAATAAAATATACCTGAAGGAGTCCTCCGAAGGATTGAAGCTGCAGTAAGTCTTCCTTTGATGGAGCAGGCGGGCTAGTCGGATGGCTATGAAATAAGCCGCATATCCGCGGTTCGGTAAACAATAGTGAGGTCCAGATCTCAGGGTCTAGTGAAAAATGATGAAGCGGATCAGCAGCTCGGTTAGGAACGGGTATATATCCATCAAGTTGGAGCGTTCCCTCTGTGGTATTCCCGAGGATTATTCCGCAAGCTTCTTCTGGCAGACAGGTGAATGTATGTTCAGTTACTAAATCCATAACCTCTGAAGTGATTCGAAAAGGTACTTCAACGGAGTTATTAATGTCCAAGAATCATTCTCCTTTATATCTATATGTAAGTTCTTAGGTTATGTTGGTTTGAAAGTTATGGTATACAGGGTACAATAGGGACTATAAAAAGTCTACTAGTAAAGGAAGCTACCCATGAAACGTAATTGGATCATACTAACGGTATTGCTACTCGCTGTAGCGACGGTTATCTATAATCAGGCCGGGGATAAGATTGAATCTGTATTTAAAGCAGAAGAGCCCTTACCTACGGAAACAGGGGCGAAAGCAGGCTTGCTGGCTCCAGCATTTTCATTAGAAGGACTGGACGGCAAAACCTATTCGGAGAATGGGGCGAGAGACAAAGCGCTCATCATTAACTTTTGGGCTTCATGGTGTGATCCATGTAAGGCGGAAGCACCCGAGTTATCGAAGTTCGCCGCTGCTTATGCCGATGATCTGGATATTTACGGGATTAATGTTACTAAATATGACAATGAGAAAAAGGCCAAAGAATTTGTTAAGGAATACGCTCTGAAATATCCAATCATGTTAGACCATAAAGGCAAGGTATTTGAGGATATATATAAAGGTAAGGTATTTCCGACGAATATTTTGATTGATCGCAGAGGTGTCATCACAGAGATTATTTTAGGGGCGCCTGATCCGAAAGAGTTCGAGAAGAAGGTTAAGAAGCTCATCAGATCCTAAACGAGAAAGTAGTTAAGAGATTGGAATAAGGAAGAGCACGTTCCCTTTATTTATGTGGGAACGTGCTCTTTTGGAGTTTAAAAGTTTAAGTTTAGTGATTAAGTAGTCCTTGACGTGGTGGTGACTCATCTTCCGTCTGGGATGGAGAAATCTGGCCGAGAAGTGCGTAGCGCATACTATCGACAAGAGCCTCCCAACTTGCTTCAATGACGTTACTTGAAACACCTACCGTACTCCAAGAATCTTCGAAATCTCTGGACTCGATTAATACTCGTACAGTGCCTGCTGTAGCATCTTTATCGTCGAGTACACGAACCTTATAGTCTGACAGGTGCATGTCTTTCAAGGAAGGGAAATACTGCAGCAAAGCCTTTCTCAGTGCGTTATCCAAGGCGTTTACAGGACCTGTGCCTTCGCCGGCTGTATAGATGCTTTGACCTGCAACATTAATCTTTACGAAAGCTTCGGATACAACTGGACGCCCTGCAGTTTTCTCAACAAGCATTTTGAAAGATTCAAAGATGAACAATTCCTGGAGATCACCGTTAGCTTCCCGGAGGAGAAGTTCAAGCGAAGCATCTGCTCCTTCAAACTGGTATCCCTGATGTTCCAAATCTTTGATTTTGCCGATTACGTGCTTAGACTGCTCACTGCTTGGGTCGAAATTTAGACCCATGTCCTGTGCCTTGGAGACAAGGTTACTTTGGCCTGCAAGTTCAGAGACGAGGACTCGTTGTTTGTTGCCAACCTTTTCTGGCTCAATATGCTCGTACGTTCTGGAATCACGTAAAATTGCAGAGACATGAATGCCGCCTTTATGGGCGAATGCTGCATTACCAACGTAAGGCTGGTTAACTGGCATATTCACGTTCGCAACTTCACTTACATAACGTGCGGTATTCGTGAGTTGGCGAAGGCTATCTTCCCCAATACAGTCATACCCGAGTTTAAGTTGAAGATTTGGAATAATGGAGCATAGGTTAGCATTGCCACATCTTTCACCATAGCCATTCATTGTTCCTTGTACATGGCGTACGCCAGCTTGTACAGCGCTTAATGTGTTTGCAACGGCTAATTCACAGTCGTTATGTGTATGAATACCAAGTGGAGCTCCAGGCAGGAATCCGTGCAATGAAGTTATGATTTCGTGAACTTCATGAGGAAGACTACCTCCGTTGGTATCGCACATAACGAGCCAATCAGCACCTGCTTCACGGGCTTTGGATAATACCGAGACAGCGTACTCCGGATTATGCTTAAATCCGTCGAAGAAATGCTCCGCATCGAAAATCACTTCAAGGCCCTGTTGTTTCAGGAAAGCAATGGAATCAAAAATCATCGCAAGATTCTCGTCAAGAGTCGTCTGTAAAGCGGTATGAACATGAAAGTCCCATGATTTCCCGACAAGTGTAGCTGCTCTGACGCCGGATTCGAGAATCCGGTGCAAATTAGCATCTTTATCAGCAATGGAACCTTTGCGGCGTGTGCTGCCGAATGCCGTTACTTTTGATGTCAGACCGAGCTCTTGAACTCTTTTGAAAAATTCGATGTCTTTGCTGTTGCTTCCCGGGATGCCGCCTTCAATATAGTGGACACCAAGAGCATCCAGCTTTTTGGCGATTTTGATTTTGTCATCCGCCGATAAGCTGATTCCTTCGCCTTGGGTACCGTCGCGAAGTGTCGTATCAAAGATAGAAATAGACTTAGACATGATGTCCTCCTTTTGCAAGTCCGGGATGGACCGTAGAAGTGATATAATGTTGTATTATAGCATTTTCTTACGGCAAAGTGACAAAGAATTGAAACTTTTCCGATGATCCTGACTTTATTGATCTAGAGTGAGGAGAAACGATATGCTGAAATAGATTTGAAATAATAATGAAGAAGAAGGGATGTAACAGTGGGAAACATTAACAATTACTACCCTGCAAGCGGCCGTGTCATTCTCCATGTGGATATGAACGCTTTTTACTGTTCTGTTCATGAGGCGGAGGAGCCGGAGCGTTACCAGGGACAACCGACGGCTGTCGCGGGCAGCGTGGAACTGCGCAAAGGGGTTATTGTTACATGTTCTTATGCAGCCCGAAGCATGGGAATAAGAACCGGAATGAATGTGCGCCAAGCACTGAAAATTTATCCGGATTTGATTCTTATTAAGCCTAACTTTCATTTGTATCGAAAATACTCCAATGCTTTTATGAACATAGCATATGCATATACGCCTTTGCTTGAAGCGACCTCGATTGATGAGTGTTATCTTGATATTACAGGCTCCAAGCAGTTTGGAACTCCACTCGAGATCGCAGAGGAGATCCAGAGCCGAATTCGAGAGGAGTTGTCATTACCTTGTTCAATCGGTATTGCTCCGAACAAGCTTTTGGCTAAGATGGGGTCCGACATGAAGAAGCCGAACGGGATTTCAATTCTACGTATTCGAGATGTGCCTAAGGTACTGTGGGGTCGACCTTGTGGAGAATTATTTGGCATAGGATCCAAAACGGCTGAGAAGCTGAAAAAGCTTAATATAACAACGATTGGTGAGCTGGCAGCAGCAGACGAAAATCTGCTTAAGGGAGCTTTTGGCGTTATGGGAAGTTGGATGAAGCAGGCTGCCAACGGTTTGGATCATTCTCCCGTGAATGCAGTCCGCGAGCAAAGTAAATCAATAGGACATACGACGACTTTGCCTGCAGACATTACCTCATCCGAGGATGTAAGGCGTGTTCTGTTAAATCTAAGTGATCAGGTTGCGCGAAGACTTCGGAAACAGGAGTTGATGACAGGAGGAATTCAGCTTACGCTTAGAACGCCGGATATGAAGACCATTACGAGATCCCGTCAGTTGGCAACACCTACAGAGAATACAGAAGATATTTACCGGGAAGCCTGTTTATTGTACGAGAAGCATTGGAATGACCAGAAGCCACTTCGATTGTTAGGAATTACACTTCAGCAATTGAGCAACCGTGAGGAATCGGCGATACAATTGGATCTTTTTGATTATGAGAAGCAGCCTAAGAAAGAGTCGTTGACAAAAGTAATGGACGAGCTGCGCAATAAATTTGGGGAAAGTGCAGTGTTGACAGCGGGTATGCTCGGGGATGATCCATCCGCATTGATTCGTAATCACAAAGTCAGGGGAACATCACTTCAGATGGATTTTGTGAGAAACACGGAACGTAAACCGGAACAGGAATAACGTATAATACCTTACAAAGTTGTGAAAATCATTTGTGTTCCCAAAAAAATTGTATTAATATGATAGTTGGTGCTATGCGAATTGTGCACCGTTTAGCTATGTTTTAGATATACAGGAGGCAGAGGAAACTATGGCGAAGTACACATGGGTAGATAAAGATACCTGCATTGCTTGCGGCGCTTGCGGAGCAACAGCACCCGATATTTATGATTATGACGATGAAGGTCTGGCTGAAGTGATCTACGAAGGTGACAATAACCGTGGCGTAACGGAAATTCCTGAGGACATGTACGAAGACATGGAAGATGCATGTGACGGTTGCCCAACGGACTCCATTCGGGTTGCTGACGAACCTTTTAGCGAATAGTAATCATTTTCTACGGCAAGTCCGTAGGGTTTTATTATAAGGAAGTATCTAGGCGTCTCTGCTTACCGGCAGAGGCGTCTTTTGTTTGTATTCAGATGACATATATCAGTGTGAAAAGAGGAGGAATTCAGAAAGGTGGGAAATTTGCCGATAAACAAAATATATGAATAAACAATGATAGACGGAGGTTCTGATGAACAATTCGTTGTACCTCAAACGTTATGTGGAGACACATCCTGATAATAAGATGGCTTGGTATTTGTTAGGCAAGGATTATGCAGCAAATGGGGAGCAGGGGAAAGCTAATTACTGCTTCAACCGTGCGGAAGAAGTGTACGAGGCATTTGAGCTGAGTAAGGTGCCGTCCGATATATGGAAAAATTATGAGCTTAGACTTCTTCAACTCGAAAGTGAAAAGGATAAGAAGAGTAAAAGAATTAGACGTATACTCCTGGCTGCTGTGTTAATACTGTTGATTCTGCTTCCGCCTTCTGAAATTGACCCTGTAGGAATTCCGGCAGGCGATTTTACAATTAATGAGATCAGTGATCCAGAGGAGTCTCTCTTTACGGACGATAGAAGAAATACCCACGAAGAAAGGACGGGTCCGTTATTCACTGCTGTATCAGCCCATGACAGAAAGTGGTCCGACGCCTTGCCTCAGCTATTGACTGCGTCGAACAGTCTCCCCGCTTGGACCGTAGCACTTGGAATGGAGCGATCCGGGCGCTTTGAAATATGGTCTGAGAAGATGCCCGTCTTGTACGGTATACATCGCAATGAATCTGGGGTCATTGGAATTCAACCTTATAAAGGAGTAGAGTCAGCTTGCGACTGTAAGCCGTTGGATGACAGCAGCTTGAAGTTGGCTTCTGAGCGTTGGGCGGAAGTTCAGGTTCAGCATGCTGTCCTATCTGGGGCCATTCAGCATTTTCGAGAACGTAACAACAGATTGCCAACAAGTCTGGATGAATTATCGCAACCATTTCCGAATAACTGGCTATCTGGACAATCCCCTCAAATGAAACGTTTGTTTCCGATACTAACGGATATAGAAATGCCAATAAAGGAGCCCGGGAAAGTGGATCAACAGGGGAGTGATCAAACAAAGAGGGCTATGCCTGAGGGGTATGGATCTTCTCCGGATGGACAGGCATTTTTTAAGCAGCCATTGGAGGTTATTATTGACCGTAAAAATCATCGGCTAGCCGTGGTAAGTGGTTCTGTATTAATTAGGAATTATGAAGTCGGGCTTGGGCGTGATAATAAAACCCCGCTGGGACAATTCAAAATTAGTGATAAGGTGATGAATCCAAACGGATCCGCGACGGGTACTTACGGTTCTCGGGGAATGCAGCTTTCAGATTCGAACTATGCCATTCATGGAACTAAAGATATTGAAAGTATTGGGGGCAATGTGTCAGAGGGATGTATTCGAATGCATGGAAGGGATGTAGAAGAGTTATTTGATTTGGTTCCTATGGGAACCACAGTGAAGATTGGAGAAGGGGTTCTGCCAGGTGAACTGGTAGCGCCGAAACAGCGATTTACACTCAACCATACCACTGAACAGAGTAACCCCCGCAAAGTATATCACTGGCTAGATTAAGGCTGGGAAACAATAATTAAAACGATGATCAGAATGATTAACAGAGAGATGCCTGTGCCGATCCACAGAATAGCTTTTTTGTTGACTTCTTCTTTTTTCTGCTGCAGTGTCGGTGGTTTGCGCTTAGCTGACATATCCATTCCCCTCTTCTTCGATTTAATCGTTTATCCTCGCTTATATTGTAAAGGGTTTGTCCCAGAAATGCTACAATAAGGGAGTGAAGGACTGGTGCCCGAAAGTGGAAGAAAACTTTCTTTTTGCATCAGAAACGGATAAACTGAATGTTAGAGAAATTATAAGCCACGAGAGGAAGAATGGATGTGCTGTACCGTAACATAGGCAAACCTTTATTTTTCAAATTGGATCCGGAAAAGGCTCACCATCTTGTCATTGGTGGACTCGGACGTTCTGTGATGCTTCCGGGAGCCGAAGCTGCGATGCGGGGGATGTATGGAGTAAAAGAAACATCTGATCTTGCTGTAGACCTGTTCGGTTTACATTTCCCTACACCGGTAGGGCTTGCTGCTGGGTTAGATAAGAACGGGCAAGCTGTAAGAGGGTTCTCCTCCATCGGCTTTGGTTTTATGGAAGTGGGGACGGTAACACCGAAGGGACAGTCAGGCAATGAGCTTCCCCGGTTGTTCAGACTCCCTTCGGATGAAGCGCTCATTAATCGAATGGGCTTTAATAATGAAGGTGCAGAGGCAATGGCTAGCAGATTGGCTGCACTGAAGGAACGCCCTATTCCCGTCGCTGTGAATATCGGGAAGAACAAGGTTACACCTAACGAGGATGCGCATCAAGATTATGAAGCGTGTATCCGGGAGCTGTATGCTTACGGAGATTTCTTTGTTGTGAATATCAGTTCTCCGAATACACCGGATCTGCGGAGCCTGCAGCATGGTAGCGAACTATCCTCCTTGCTTGAAGCGGTCATGAATGAGATGTCACGTCAAGCTAAGATCCATGGTGTGCACAAATCCATTCTGGTTAAAATCGCTCCTGACGTAAGTGACGGGGAACTTGAATATATGGTTGATACGATTTCCCGCAGTGGGGTATCTGGCATTATTGCAACGAACACAACGTTGTCACGAGATGGTTTAACTCATGATAACGCAAAGGAAACGGGCGGCCTAAGTGGCAAGCCGTTGCGCGATAGATCGACAGAAATCGTCTCAAGAATATATCAACAGACTCGTGGCTCCCTGCCGATTATCGGCTCTGGGGGGGTTTTTACTGCCAAAGATGCGTATGACAAAATACGTGCTGGCGCAAGTTTAGTTGAAATTTATACAGCACTCATCTATGAGGGACCCGAGGTGAATCGAAGGCTGCATGCTGGCTTGAGAGAATTGCTGAAGCGTGATGGATATTCACATATATCTGAAGCAGTAGGGGCAAATCACCGCTAAAGGGTTAAAGACAGGAGGCACGATTGATGGACGGTAGAGACTGGGGGACATTTTTACTTCCGTATGAACAGGCCGTTGAAGAATTGAAAGTGAAATTCAAGACTATGCGCTCTGAATTAAAGAAACGAGAAGAGTATGCACCAATCGAATTCGTGACCGGACGGGTCAAACGCTTATCTAGTATTCTGGATAAGGCCAAACGGCTTAATGTTCCGATGGATCAATTGGAAACCGGAATTGAAGATATTGCCGGGATCCGCATCATGTGTCAATTTGTTGAAGATATTCGGCGTGTAGCTGAGTACATTCGTAGAAGAAAAGACTTGAAAGTCGTTTATGAGAAAGACTATATAACTAATTATAAAGACAGTGGGTATCGCAGTTTCCACATGATTGTGGAATATCCGGTTCAGACAGCGTTAGGACAAAAGATCGTACTAGCTGAAATTCAGGTGCGAACGCTTGCGATGAATTTCTGGGCAACGATTGAACATTCTCTAAGTTATAAATACCGGGAAAGCCTTCCGGACGAAATTCGAATTCGCTTGAAAAAAGCAGCAGAAGCTGCCAACACATTGGATAATGAAATGTCGAGTATCCGTGAAGATATATTGGAAGCACAGAAGCAGTTTGAGGATAACTCTAATATTACTTCTCAATTCCTTAAGGCAGTACACCAATTGTATTTCTATCATCTGGTCAATGAAGCTATTGATTATCAAGAACGGTTTAATAAGATCTGGCAGGAAGGTCAGGACCATGATATGGAAGCAGTGAAGGAACTGCTCGCAGAGGTCAAGAAGCTTTTGGTGGACGCTAAAAAGAAAGATCTTGATCATGAAATATGAGTCGTTGTACGTTGCTTACTTGATCTACTTCAACCGGGACCGTGACTACTTCGAATGCCATGAGGTACTCGAGGAGTTATGGTTAGCACGGGATAAGGATCCTCGCTATAAAGGATTGTTGCAGGTTGCTGTTGGACTGTATCATTTCCGGAATGGTAATGTACCCGGTGGATTTAAAATGATGAACAGTGCCTTTACAAAGCTAAAGCCGTATGGAGAACAAGAGCTTGGCATCGATCTGGCAAAACTGGTACGTGAGATTGAAATTTATGCGAAAAGGTTGGCGAGCTTTGAAAGTCTGCCGTTTGCTTACTATGATCTAACGATTGATATTGTCGATCCCGAGCTACTAGCGATTGTTACTAAAGCCTCGAAAGAGATCAAACCAATTGTCCCGCAGCGCCGTGGTCCGCAGCGCGCTGTGAGACATTGAGGCAAGAAGTCGGCTAAATAAGTTGTGATCTTAATAGAAATGCTCCTCTAGAACAACATTAGTTTCATCTTTAGGTGAACTGATGGAATTCTAGAGGAGCATTTTTTATGTTGTATAAAATGCTTCATTGACATTGAAAGAAACAACTAAGTGTTTAGATCTCAGGTATGATCCTGACGACGCCATTCTCTGGGGGGCATTCCGATATATTTTTTAAATACCGTCGCAAAGTGTTGACTCGTTTTAAATCCCAAATCTAGAGCTATATCTGTAATAGACGACGATGATTTTTGGAGAAAATGACACGCACAATCCATCCGTACACGTTCCATATAAGAAGCTGGTGATACTCCATTAGTCTCACGAAACACACGATAAAAATGCGATTCACTCAAACCAAACTCAGCAGCTAGTTTTTCAGTTGAAAGTCTGAGAGTTGGATCAGATTTAATACGTTCGGTCAATGCTACTGTGAAATCACGTATGTCAGTAGAGTATATAGAGGTCTGAAAAGAGCGCATCAAATGAAGGAGCACATCCAGCACGTGATGACGTACTTGATACTCCAGAAGCATAGATTCCGGCTGCTCAATTATGGTTCTTAATCTTCGGAAAGTCTCCTCGATCGTTTTGTTTGTTGAGATGATTCGTGGCTGCTGTTGTAGTATTTGATTGAATTGTTTCAATTCCTCTCCTTTTAACGAGAACCACTCAGAAAAATAAATGGGATCCTTAATAATCATCCACCATATTGTGCATGGCTCTATAAAGTTGAAACGGGCTCTATGCCTTTCTCCAGGCCATGTACGAAATAATTGCTGTGCGCGTGTATGATAGGTCTCGTCATTAACCTCCCAGGTCACAGCCCCTTGTTCAATATAAACGAACTCATAATCATTCTCATGTACATGATCACTCAGAGGCGAAGCTTTGGTGAAATGATCATAACCGAGCAGAACAAATTCGGTTAGATTTTCCAGCTTAGAATGATCTCCGTAATGATAAACCCAGCGCTCGTTATTTATACCCATATGTATCAATCCTTAATTCATATTCTAAGTCTTTAATGTTTCTGATCCTATTAGATACGATCAAGGAAGTCAACTCAATGAATACACCGTACTATTTAGTTAAATTACAATTGAGGGTGAAGGTAGAAGATTGGATTTCTCAAGTTTATTATTCATAAATGATCCTAAATCGAAGGGTGCTATTCACATGACAAACTCTAGAAAACCGTGGAAGCTATTTGTGATCCAACATTCACATACGGACGTTGGTTATACCGAAAGACAGGAAAAAATTCAGCAATACCACGTTAATTACATCCGACAAGCTTTACACATCTTTGAAGAAATCGAGACCGGCAGACGTCCAGATTGGAAAGGTTATAAGTGGGTATGCGAGACATTCTGGCCCGTAGAGTCTTTTTTAGAAAAGGCGACTGAGCAGGAGAAAGAACAACTGAAACGAGCAATACAGCACGGGACGATTGGTTTATCCGGAACTTATCTCAATTTTGGTGAGCTGATCAGTGAGGAAGTTCTTGAAGCTGTGATCAAGCGTATTACAGACTATGGGAAGAGCATACAAACACCTGTGCATTCTGCAATGACCGCTGATATTACCGGGTTTGGTTGGGGATACGGGCAGGTACTGGCGGACGCAGGCATTCAAAATCTGATTACCTGTATCCATACGCATCATTCGATGTTTCCTTTATGGAAAAAGCAAATGCCCTTCTGGTGGGAGACTCCGAAAGGCGATCGTATATTGACTTGGAATGGCGAGCATTACATGTTAGGGAACGATCTAGGCTTAATGCCGGGTCTTGGCGGTTCCTATACGATTAAAGATGGTCTAGACACAAGTAAGGGCGTATCGTTTGAAGTAGCGGAGATACGGATTAAACGCTATATCGAGCGATTGGAGGAAGAAGGTTTAGATATGCCTTTTGCTCCAGTTATGGTGTCAGGCCTTCCAACGGATAATGGTTCACCGAATGCCCAAATGATGGAATTCGTCAATGCTTGGAACGAGAAGCATGGTGAAGACATCTGTATTGTACCAGCTACACTGGATAATTTCTTCGCTGAGGTTCGTGAGTATGTTGAACAGAATCCGGATGCCATTCCAGTATATCGCGGCGATTGGCCGGACTGGTGGACAGATGGAGCATGTACGACTCCAAAACATGTACAGGTATTCCGTGAAGCACAGCGTGTATATCATAAGGTGAAACAATTGGATGCGGAGCAGAAGATCATTTCTGCAGAAAGATTTCAAGAAATGGAATATGAACTGGCACTCTTTGCCGAGCATACTTGGGGCTATCATTCTTCTGTCAGTGAGCCTTGGAATCCTTTTGTGCAGGAGCTTGGTGTAAGGAAGGAAGCTTATGCTGCTCGGGCAAGTATGCTTGCACATACAGCGCTTTACGACATTCTAGAAGCCAAGGGTGATGCACTTCTGGCACCTGACCGTCCGCTGCGATTTACAATTTGTAACCCGCATAACTATGCGCAGTCAGAAATTGCTCAGTTGATTATGGAAGGTTGGCATTATGATCTTATCAAGGATGGATTCAAAGTGATAGATGAGCAAAATGGAGAGGTCTATCCTTCCCAGATGGTCAATACTCATCGAGGTATTATCGTTAGCGTGCCTGTAATGCTTCAACCTAAAGAGGAACGCAAGATAATAATTCAGCCTCTAACAGGACTTCCAATGAAGACCGCATTTCGTCATGATTATGTCGGTTCCGACCGAATGATGGACATCATGCCTCCAGAGGAGCAAGACATGGTGGTTACACCAACCTACCTAGAAACACCTTTTGTTCGTATAGACTGGAAGAAAGGTCATGGCATTACGAAATGGATTGATAAACGCACAAGTCAGGATTTACTACGTACGGATCGGCTTCATGATGCCTTCACACCTGTTTACGATATCACAAAAGCGAATGGTATAGAGAATATGATGGAAGTGCGAAGAAAAATGGGACGCAATCGAAAAGGTCCGGATGCCCTGGTGTCTGTTGGTAAGCTTGTTTCATCAAATGTGATCGAGAATGGTACCGTATATGGCACAGTTCAACTGACATATAGCGTGGATGGCTGCAGTCATTACTCATTGCACATTAAGGCTTATGCAGATCGTCCGCGCGTTGATATTGCAGTAAGAATGCACAAAGATAGTGTCTGGGACCCTGAGAATTTGTATGTGTCATTACCATTTGGAAGTGGCATCGGAGGAAAAAACGAACAACTGTGGATTGACAAAGCAGGAGCTTTAGTACGACCTCGTATTGACCAACTGCCGGGCTCACTGGCAGATTATTATTGCGTCGGAGAAGGTGCTGCTTACGTAGGTGATTCAGGAGGGGTTGTTATTGCTA
Source organism: Paenibacillus sp. GCM10028914 (assembly GCF_042666275.1). Lineage (NCBI taxonomy): Bacteria > Bacillati > Bacillota > Bacilli > Caryophanales > Paenibacillaceae > Paenibacillus > Paenibacillus sp. GCM10028914. The sequence continues at coordinate 115,509 of NZ_JBHTFO010000017.1, read as the reverse complement.
TGCCTGATACACCGCTTGTTCAGCTTGGTTCTTTAGAGTATGAATCACGTTTACTGAGTGGTCATCCTAAGCTGGCAAACGATCCGGCACATCTATATTCTTGGACGATGAACAATTATTGGGAGACTAACTTTGCGGCAACCTTAGGCGGCTTTTATGAATTCAGATACTATGTTGCCTGGGGAGAGGCATATAATACACCTGATAAGGCAATGACAGCTTGCCGAGGTATGAATGGCACCTTGCTATCCTGGAGAACGCAATAATCTTGTGTGAAAGATGCAAAGTTCTGCTAATTAAAGACTGAATTTTCGTAAATAGCCTTGATATCATGAAGCGAAGCTTTCAAAGAACAATGAAAGCTTCGCTTCTTTACTATTGGTATATCAATTTATGAATGAAAGGGCTTAAGGAACAGCACCGTATTAAACCTGAGGTGCAGTCCCTTTATATTTGTTATCAATAAAATCCTTTATTTCCTCGATCGACTTTCCTTCTTCATTCAGGCGCTTTGCATCCTGAAGCTCAGATAGGCAGGTGCCGCATTGCGCACCATGGTCAGTCCACTTTACGCCTTCGTCATTCTTCTCGGCAATGAAACAGCGATGAAGGGAGTCGTGCAGCTTCTGGTTATCATCCATACATCCGCAGTAACATTTCAATTCCTTAAGAATGTCTTCAATTTCTCCTACAGCAGCGTAGGAAGCTTGTGTATTATCTGTATAAACGGATAAAAGTTCAGGCATGACTGTGACAGAAGCTGTCATTTCGTAATTCTCGGAGTCAAGACCATGATGGTGGGATAGAGCAGACTCTTTACCTCCACATCCGGATAACAGAAGTGTGCCGATCAATCCCGTAATGATAAAGGAATGTGTTCGTCTCATGGTTTCACACTTCCCTTATATTTTTCGAAAAATTGTGTGAAGGCTTCCGCTGTGTTGCCGCCTTCCACGGGCTCCGCTGTGATTCCGCCGACTAGACGTTCTTTTTCTACGCCATTTTCGAAGAATACGAGGGTTGGGGTATACTCAATATTGTATTGTCTGAACCCTTCTTGGAATTCACGCAAATTGTACTGATGAAGGAACGCTCCACTTTCCTTAGCAAGTGGCATCAGTTGAGGTGTAGTTGCTTGACAGCTAGGACAATCTGATGCGAAAAAATAAACAAAAAAGCTTTCTTTGTTCTCTATTTTTTTGCTTAGATCATCCGGTAGAATGACTTGTTGATAATTGGGATCATCAAGAATTGCTTTCGTGGCAGGGTTCAAATCCGCTACTTTCTTGCCTCCGTAGAGTTCGCTTTCTTCACCCTGAGTGTTTAAGAATGCAAGCAATCCGATGAGAAAAACTAAAGCGCCGCCAAACATATAAAGTCCTGTGAATTTTTTCTTCTTACGGTTCAATTACTCACCCCCATGAATCGAATTAGTATTATTAGGGCATGTCCCTATTAATGTATTTTATTATACAATACTAAATGTCATAGTGGAACTCATTAGAATCCGCTACTCATACTCTTTAGGATAGGTAGGTAGATATATGGCTTTTCAACTCCCAGCGTCTTTTGAAGCTAAGATGGAATCCCTTCTTGGCGATGATTTTAAAGATTTCAAACAATCCTATGGACAAGCTCCATACGCAGGTATTCGTATAAATACTTTGAAGATTCAGAAAGAACAGTTTGAGAAAATCTCTCCGTTTGCACTGGAACCTATACCTTGGGCAGAAACGGGATACTATGTTGAAGAAGGGACAAGGCCAGGACGTCATCCTTACTACCATGCTGGTCTGTACTACATTCAGGAGCCTAGCGCGATGGCGCCAGTTGAGTTACTTGGGGTGGAGCCGGGTGATCGTGTACTTGATCTCTGTGCTGCACCAGGCGGGAAATCAACCCAGATCGCTGCGAAGCTTGCGGGCTCGGGGATGCTGATCACGAATGATCTGCATCCAGATCGAACAAAAGCGCTGGCTAAAAATGTAGAGATGTACGGCGTTAGAAACGCGATCGTTCTTAACGAAAGTCCAGATCGAATTGCGGAAGCTTTCCCTGAATTCTTCACCAAGATTCTGATCGATGCTCCTTGCTCTGGAGAAGGGATGTTCCGTAAGGATGAAGATATGCTCAAATATTGGAATGAATCTGCACCACTTAAGTATGCGGAAATGCAAAGAGAGATATTGTTCTCCGCTGCTAAGATGCTTAGTAAAGGAGGAACACTTGTTTATTCCACTTGTACCTTTTCTCCAGAAGAGAATGAAGGAATGATAGCTGCTTTTCTGCAGGACCATTCGGAGTTTTCAGTAGTCCCTATTGGTGACTCCGAGTGGTTCTCACCAGGAGAAGCGCAGTGGCTTGAGAAGCAAACCCCTAAGCAGAGCGGAGTTAACGGACAGGATTATGCTTCGTTTATCCAACAGACTGAAGGGACTGCTCGCTTGTGGCCGCATCGAGTTAAGGGTGAAGGTCATTTCATGGCTGTTCTCCAGCGAGATGGAGCGCCAGATGAATATGTGGATATAACTAATATGGAAGCAGAGCGAGCGATTTCAATTTCCTCGAAGAAAGAAAATCGTTCGGAGACAAGAGGAAAAACAGCTCGTATAAAGGATAAAAAGGCTTCAGGCCAAAAACGTGGCGATGGACAAACGGATCATGGCCGTAAAGGAAACGAAGCGGCTTCGCTTGAACCTTTTTATGAGTTTGTTCGAGAACAGCTAAATCTGGACATATCCGCAGGATATCCTATTGTATATGGGAACAATATATACCTTTCTCCTTTGCCGGAGAGTCGGTTGAAAGGTCTGAAAACGGTACGTGCAGGTTGGTATATGGGCCAAATCAAGAATGGTCGGTTTGTGCCTGGACATCCACTAGCTACTGCACTTCAACCTAGTGAGTCTGGCAGATCGGTTAATCTTCTTACTCAGACCGGAGAAGCTGTGCGGTATTTGAAAGGGGAGACACTTGAGATTTCTGCAGATCGAATTCATCTGGAGTCAGTCGCCGACCCTAAAGGCTATGTGTTAGTATGTATAGATGGGTATGCAGCCGGATGGGGCAAGTGGCAGCAACCTGGAATGCTGAAAAATGAGTATCCTGCAGGCTGGAGGTGGACATCAATATGAGTGCCAAGGGGAGATCGACCCAAAGGCTAGATAAAGTGCTCTCCAATATGGGTTACGGCTCTCGTGCCGAATTGAAAAAAGTGGTCAAGCAAGGTGGAATCATTGTTAACGGTTCGCCTGCGAAAGATCCAGGAATGCACGTGGATCCTTATCACGATGTCATTGAAATCGAGGGTGAAAAGATCCTCTATAAGGAGTTTGTGTACTTAATGCTCCACAAGCCTCCCGGTGTTATCTCTGCAACTGAAGATATGAGGGATCGAACCGTACTGGATTTACTGGATAAGTCTTATTTGATTTATGAGCCGTTTCCAGTGGGAAGGCTGGATAAAGATACAGAAGGACTCTTGTTGCTCACGAATGACGGGAAGCTTGCACATGAGCTTTTGTCTCCGCGGAAGCATGTACCCAAAACGTATGAAGCAGATGTAGCGGGACGGGTAACGGAGGAGGATGTCATTCATTTCTCTCAAGGTGTTACTCTAGACGACGGATATGTAACGCTGCCAGCGGAATTGTCCATTTTGTCTGTTGAGGAGCTGGAGGATGGACCGTTGTCTAAGATCTCACTGATTATTCATGAAGGCAAGTTCCATCAGGTGAAGCGGATGTTTGAAGCGGTTGGCAAAAAAGTAGTTTACCTTAAAAGGGTGCAAATGGGCGAACTAAAACTGGATGAATCTCTTCCAATTGGTTCTTACCGAGAACTTACAGCAGAAGAGCTGACGTTGCTCGGAAAGCCTTCGACACCTGAGTTGTTAGAAAATCAAAAAAATAGAGAGATATAAATAAAGGATGGGTGGAGACATGACTTATAAACTGGTAGCACTGGACGTAGACGGAACACTGTTAAATGATGATCATATCATGACAGAGCGTACGATGAATACGGTGATGGAAGCTTCAAAACAGGGGATTGAAATTGTGCTCTGTACTGGACGCGGTCCCCAGAACAGCATTCCTTTTATGGAGAAAATGGGATTGGGCGGTTATGTCATCAGCCATAATGGAGCTGCAACAGTTGAAGTAGAGACTCGTAATATCGTTCATCAATTCGAGATGGATAAGAAGGCTTTGAATCCATTTATGGATTATTGCCGGGAAAAGGGAGTTCATTTTGATGTAAATACGGCATTTGAGATGTATGTAGACAACGTAGACGCATTAGCAGGTCCAGTTCGTCATATGTACGAAAACTTTCTTATGCTTCCGTCTAATTTGCCGACATGGGATGAGCTAGCTGAACCCGTTGTAAAATTTACGGCTTTTGGTGAAGCTGCTGAGTTGGACGCTGTATTCAAGGATTGGAGTAATTGGACACCGGTGTTTAATATGCTTCGCAGTGGTGAGTTCTTCATTGATTTGATGCACGAGGAAGCTTCCAAGGGTAATGCCCTGAAGCAGCTGGCTACCAGACGTGGAGTGAAGCCTGAAGAGATTCTGGCTATCGGTAATTATTATAATGATATTACGATGCTTACATTTGCTGGAATGGGGATTGCTATGGATAATTCTCCGGTTGAAGTAAAGGCTGCAGCAAATGCGATTACGTCATCCAATAATGAAGATGGTGTGCATGAAGCGTTAATGAAATATTGCTTGTCTTAAAAAACTAATTCGGAAGTCTCCACCCTCTCATCCTTGGAGTGAGAGGCGGAGGCTTTTTTTGAAACCGATAAGGGTTACCGGGTTTGGTTCTCTTCCATTAGCGTTAGTTCATAGCTTCGTGTGAAAGCGCTGGTCGAGGATAAGCTGCGATAATCGGTAACTCGGTTTTTGCCGCTGGTTTTGGACATGTACATAGCTTGGTCCGCCTGCTTCATCAGTGTGTCAGCATCGATGCCTTTTCGAAGAGAACTGTATCCGACACTGATCGTTACGATTGTCTCATCAGCAACGCGGGATCGAATTCTTTCAGCGACTTGAGACACTCGAGTTCCACGGCTTACAACTAGAGCGACTAATTCTTCTCCTCCATATCGTCCGGTGAGTCCGATACCCTCAAGCTCTTCTTCCATGATCGTGGAGACTTGCTGTAAGACTTCATCGGCGCGTGCATGACCCTCGGTGTCATTCAGCTTCTTGAAATTATCAATATCACAAAAGATAGCGGATATTTTTAATCCTTGTGTTACATAATGCTGAAGGTTTTTCATGAAATAACGGCGATTGTAGAGCCCGGTCAGTCCGTCAGTGATAGAAGATCTGTATATCGATTGCATTAATTCAATGATACGTTGAATAAGGATGAAGAATATAATGCTGTAAAATACAATCGGGAGGACGGCAACAACGCTGAACATGATCCCATGTCCTTCATCTGTGCTGGAATATCGCTCAATCATACGAATGACAGCCCAAAGGGCGTAAATGCAAAGTCCAATGAAATATTTAAACTGTTGACCTATGCGAGGCGCTATCTTTTTAAAACTTATGTAAATGACAACCCATTCAAAGAGGTCCAAATAAAGGGACATCCATAAGGGGCCGAAGTATTCTATAAAAAAGAGCGGCAACCCTAATATTGCTGAAGCCAGGATGGGCAACCAGTAACGGGCCCGACGGACACGCCGATATAATAACAATACAGACATATTTAACAAGACAAACGAGAAGAGTTGAAGCGGGCGTAAACCAGCGTCAAAAATAACTTTTCCCGAGAATGCCTGATGGATGTTCAGACCTTCATATGTCATAATAAAGAAGAATGCGGCTGCCATGTAAATATAAGCTTTCTTCCGTTGTTTGTTATATATAAGTAAACACATGATCAGCATCAATACAGCTAAATAGGTACCGCATATGGCCATGATCGTAAAGATCGGGAAAGCAGCCAGCAAGCTTGGATTACTAGGCGATGGCAATGGAATCAGACTCCTGAAGGATTTATTTTCCTTTACTGAAACATATGTTCCAATATATCATAATTTAAAAGTGTCTGAAAAGAGACATACAGAAAGGGAGATCTCCATGAAATTACTACAGGCTTTATTTTTCCCTCCTGAACAGCCGGGAGGCGTCTCTTCGATGATCCCTCATTTGCAGGACCGCTTTAATTCTTCTCGCTGGGATATGGATATATTCTGGCTACCTAAAAGGATCCGCAACAAAGGACAAGAGGAACCCTTATTTCATACATTTGACTGGAAGGAATACGAGCAAAGCTCTATTGTTCGAAAGTATATTCAAACTTACGTTGATTACATATGGTGGGTCCGGCTTCGGATTAAAAAGCCTTACGACCTGATTCATGCACATCATCCGATCGCAGGTCTGGCGATGAAAGCAGTCTTCCCTGATACTCCGCTCATTCAGACAATCCATTCCAGTTACGAGCGCGAACTGATTTTAAATGGAAAGATAAAAGAAAATAGTTTGGAACATCGTTTTTTGACCTCATTATATAAAGAGCTGGAGCACGTTAGTGAACAGCTTCTTACGGTATCTCGATCTTTTGCTGATTATTTGTCCTCATACGTTCAATATCCAGACTCCATTGGCATTATTCGGAATGGATTTGATGAGAAGCGGTTTAAGCCTGTGCCGCATGAGAATGAAGTGCCACAGCTAATAACGGTATGTCGTCTTGTTCCTGCAAAAGGACTGGATGTGCTGCTGAAAGCATGTGCAGAATTGAAGCATAAGGGGTACGATTATGTACTTCACATTATTGGCGATGGCCCGTCGAGACAAGAGCTGGAGGACTTGGCTAAGGAGCTCGGCATTTATCAAGAAACGATTTTTTATGGCTATACTTTGCATCCGGAAGAGTTTATGCCTTTCTTTGATATTTTTGTACTTCCATCACGAGCAGAGGCGTTTGGTTCCGTCTTTGCAGAAGCGGCCCTCAGTTGCCTGGCGCTTGTAGGAAGCGATGTTGGAGGGATTGCAGAGCAGATCCAGGATGGTGTTAATGGATTGCTTGTGCCTTCAGAGGATTATATGGCACTAAGCGAAGCACTCGAAAAGGTTATTGCTGATCCACAGTACCGCTATGAGCTTGCACGCACGGCCTGGGATAAAGCGAAGAATCAGTATTCACTCACCAAATCAGTCAATGAGCTCAAAAAACTATATTTGAAATATCAATCGTGAGAAAGAGGATGTAACATGCTTCCCTTCCGTTTTATTCATGCAGCGGATCTTCATCTGGACAGCCCGTTCGCGGGCATGTCCGGTTTGACAGATCGTATCCGTAAACATTTACAGCAATCGACCTTTATTGCTTTGAACCGTCTAGTACAGCTGGCGGTCACAGAGAGGGTCGATTTCGTCGTTATAAGCGGGGATATCTATGACAGTTCGAATACCTCACTGAGGGCTCAGCTTCGTTTTATGGAGGCGCTTCAGGTGCTAGATGAAGAACAAATACCTGTGTATATCATTCATGGAAATCATGATCCTCTGGATAGTCCTAGACTGGCGGTGACGATGCCACCTTTAGTGCATATCTTCGGTTCAGAGCCTGAAACGGTAACTGCGGTTCGCCGGAATGATGGGCGGGAGGTTGCTGTAATTACCGGGATGTCTTATCCAACGTCTAAGGTAACTGAAAATATATCGCTAAGATACGACAAAAGAGCAACCGACTCAGATCTGTTTCATATTGGTCTTCTGCATGCCAATGTAGACGGAGATCAGGAGCACGAAACGTATGCTCCATGTACGAAGAAGGATCTAATCTCGTCAGGATACCATTACTGGGCACTAGGACATATTCATTCTCGTCGGATATTGCAAGAATCACCTTATATTGTGTATCCGGGCAACATACAAGGGAGACATATCCGGGAGACCGGATCGAAGGGCTGTTATGTGATCGATGTGAATGAGGCTGGAACCGTAGACATGAATTTTCATGAGCTGGACACCGTCCGTTGGTTTGATAAGGAGGTCTCTATTGATCATTGTCACCATCCGGAAGAGTTACGTCTCGACATTGAAGAATTGCTTGCATCTATAGCGAATTCCTATACCTCTGGTCTTAGTATGGTGCGGATACGTATTAAGGGGAGAGGTCCGGTTCACCGTCATTTAGAGGATGGCTTTATTCTGGATGATATATTGACTGAACTCCGCCGAAGAGAAGACAATCGGTTTGGTGCTGCTGGTTTTGCAGGTGGAGTCTGGGTAGAGGGTTTTCGTCTTGATTCTGGTACTGAAATTCAGATGGAGCATCTCCTGGAGGAAGATAGCTTTATAGGAGAGATGCTGCGTTTAGCGGAAGCTGAGCTTAGTGGGGAAGCAGGAAGGGATAGTGTGATCGGAAGAGCTTTAAAGCCTTTGATGGAGCAAGCTGAAATCAGGCTGCTGCTCTCTGGGATATCTGCAGAAGAACAGAAGGAATGGCTGCGAAGAGCGATGGAACTGACAGCAATTCTGCTGCTCGATGAACAGGAATCCGGAGGTGCTTCGGCATGAGAATACAGAGAGTGAACATACGCGGTTTCAGTGCTGTTCGTGAGCGAGAGCTGGAGCTCAGCGGTAGTTTTACAGTATTATATGGCCCTAATGAGGCTGGTAAGAGCAGTGTATTGTATTTCATTCGTGCTATGCTATACGGTTTCCCTGCTCGTTCGCATGCTGCACAGCGCGGGGAACCGCATGATGGAGGCGTACACGGCGGAGAACTTGCACTGCAGGACGAGAGTGGAAATACCTGGATGATTCGGCGCTTCAACCGACTGGCGGAAGGATCAGCGGCCGCGAGTAAGTCAGAGTTATTAAATATATCGTTTAGGGACTGCGAAGGCATGATTCATGAGCTTTCACAGCAGGAGATGGAGCGGGATTTACTGAATAGTGTTTCAGGGAATATGTTCAGGCAGTTGTTTGCTATTTCGCTAAGCGAATTACAGGAAATCCGAACCCTTCAATCGGAGGAGATGAGTCGGTTTTTGTTTCATGCGGGTATCGGTGGCGGGAGTGGCATCGTACAAGCAGAGCGGAAGCTGAATCAGGAAATGGACAAGCTGTTTAAACCAAGGGGAAGAGTGCAGGAGAGCGCCAAGATTATTCAAGAAATTGAGAAATTACGGGAACGACTGGTTGAGAGCGGATCGTATCTCATGCATTATAATCAGGTTATTTCTGATTTGAGCGAGATCGATGCGTCTTTGTTAACACTGGAGCACAAGCGTCAGAGTAACTTACAGGATCTGATATTGTACCGCAAAGCAGTGGAGATTCGAGCGTTATGGCTTTCATGGAAGGAGAACCGTCTTGAGCGGTCCTCTCTTCCGGATCGAACGCTTTTTCCACTGGATGGAGTGAAGCGATGGGAAATGATGTGTGAAGAGCAAAGAGGCTTGGAACTCCGCTTAACCCAGATTCAAAAAGCTTCAGCAGGTATATCGTCCAGACTTGAGCTTTTGGCCGAGAATCCGCTCCTTGAGGAATTTGGCCCTAAAATCGAAGCCTTATGGTCGAAAAGACCACTTTATGATGCGGGGCAGTCTGAGCAAGAGAAATTAAAGAGTGAATTCCAAATGCTTGAGGATCGTCTCTACCGTATATTGCATGATATTGATGAGTCTTGGACTCCAGAGCACTTGTCTTCATTTAGGGTATCAGCCTCTCAGCGGGAGGATATCCGCCGAATGGGAGCTTCGTTTGCTGGGTATGATCGCCGTATGGAAACCTTGTCTCTGGAACATAGAGGTGCTGTACGGACACTGGCTGCGGCGGAATCTTCTTTACGAGAAGCGAGGCGGAACCTCGAGGAGGAAACGAAACGAGGAGAGTCTCATTTTTTTATGATCAAACCGTCGGGACCTCGGGAGACCCTAACTTTATGGAGTAAACTTCAGCTCGAAGCAGAACGGTGGAGAGAAGCCCGATTGACTCAATCGGGCACAGTCTCCCCTATGCTGCAAGAGACCGAGATTTCGACAGGAAAAGGGATATCACCCGTTTATCGAAAGTTATTGATCGGGTTATCCATTATTACGATTGTGCTCCCAGCTGTTCTGCTATGGACTGGAGCTCCAGAGGCAGCGGCTGCCTCTGCACTACTACTGCTGGTGAGTGATATTTATATATGGTGGAATGCACGGCGAGAGGTAAACCTGCTCAAGAATACGGGGATGTCCGGTGAGGTTATTGAACGTGATCATACCGGGGAGCAGGAAGTGATAAGTCTAATTTCTGATCTGATTGAAGATCCGTATGCAGCAGTTACGAGCGAGCAAGCGCTTCGTCCTAGAATCGGGAGAGGTTATCATCATAATCACTTAGATCCGGTACAGATGGAAGCTCGTTTACGAGAACTGCGAAAAATGATGGATGATTGGCAAGCCTGGCAGCATCGTCTACAGCGTCTTAGTGCTGAAGTGAATACAGCTGAAGAACGGGTATCCCAGCAGAAAACGGAGCTTGCGCATATTCAGCGAGTGATCCAGCAAGAAGAAAAGCGATTTGTGGAGCTGGAAGAACAGTGGGATAGATGGCTTCAAGAGAGGTTGTTGCCGAACCGGCTGTCCCCGGAATCTGTTATGGATATCCTTGGATTTGTGGAACAGGGGAATGAATGGATAAGACAGCTAAAAATACTTGCCGGCAAACTGGATGTCTTGTCTAAAGAAGCAAAACTCTATGAAGAGGAATGTCTTCTTATTGCTCGAGAAATGGGCATAGGAGAATCAGCAGCAGTTTCGCGACTAGAAGATTTTTATAAAGAATGGGTAAGCTATCAGGAGACGATTCAGGAAAGAAAGATGTTATCCGCGAGACTGGCTGAATTGTCGAATGAAGAAACGGAAGTTGTGGAAGAGAGAAACGGCTTGCAAGAACGTATGAATAATCTCCTGAAAGCTAGCGGAGCAGAGGATTCGGAAGAATTTCTTCGATTGGGTGCCGCTGCTATACGATCTGATGAATTGGAGCGTCATATTCGTCACGACGAGATTGTCATGTTCAGCGGCTGGAATGTGGAAGATCGGGAGCAACTGGAGTTTATACTGGAGCAGTCGGATGCACATGAACTTGAGAGATTGTGTCAGGATAAAGAAGCAGCAGCTGCTGCTGTAGATATGGAGAGAGACGAGCTGCAGGAGCGTCGAGGTCGGCTTTTACAGCAGAAGGAGCGTCTTGAACAAAAAGGGTATCAGGAGGATACTCTTCAGCAGTTAGAGGAAAGACAGGCTGCTTTAAAAGATATCGTCGTACAATATGCTGTTCGTTCCATCGGGACTGAGTTGATCAGCCGGACGCGTAAATTTTACGAAGAAGAAAAACAGCCGCATGTACTGAAGCTCGCATCCAACTATTTATCACGGTTAACCGGAGGTTCGTATATCCGTGTTATGATGCGGATGGGGGATCAGCTTCTGTTGGTTGAGCATAGAAACGGTACGGTTATTGAGAGCGGACGCCTTAGTCGAGGTACGGCGGAGCAGCTATACCTTGCTATGCGACTTGCTCTGGTCGAAATTATGTCAGATCAAGAAAAAATACCGCTGGTGTTGGATGATATTTTTGTGAATTTTGATAGTGAACGGCTCAGCCATGCTCTTCAGTTGCTGGCGGAAGTATCTTTAACAAGACAGATCATTATGATGACTTGCCATGAGCATATTGTGGAGCGCATCAAAGAGCTTCACCCTTCAGCTCAATTTATTCAGATGTAAGATCTTGAGAGAGAGTCCTGTTTATTGTTGAGAGACGCTACGGGTACAAATCATTCCTCCCATCGCTCTTGTGCTCTAATTTCCTGAACAAGTTTGTTAATGGTAGAAATTAGAGCACAAAGGCGAATGCTTCCGAAGAAAGCTTTCCTTTGGAAAGCTTTTAGGCGAATGCTTTCGCTTGTCCGGAAACGCTTTGAGGATTCAGACGTTTTCTGCGTCGTGGCCTGTCGAAAGTGAGCCTGGAAGTCAGCAGGTTTTCGCTCGCCTATAATCTGCTGAAGAAGACGACGATAGACCAAAATAAAGAAATGGTGGCGCAGGGATAACCTCCCTGACACCGCCATTTCTTTATTTTATATAATTTTCATCAATCACCTGTATCATCAAGTAATTTGAACTACTTTGGGAGATCCCTATTTTGCTATAGGCAAATGCTATTTTATTTTTTGCTTGGGTACAAAACCGAAAATAGTTAAGCGAAGCACCCAAAAGAAACATAGTGATCCGAATAGCGGGTATAGAATAGACAGCAGCGAGCTGAATCCAAACTGGCTGAAGAAGTAGCAGATCAGCATGATGCCAATCGTAAGAGTCTGTGGTGAAAGAGAGGTTCGCTGCTGCAGCTGAAGCGTTATTCCATATATATCAGCGACAAATGTACTGAAGATCTCCAGAAAGATGAGGATGATATAGACCGTTTGTACGAACCAACCGAGCTGATTCGCAATATTACCCATTGGAATTTCGAATTGAGTGATGCCTGGCATTTGTGCCGACATAGCAAAATGTGCAGCCATGAGCATAAAACCAACTCCAGTTCCTCCAATAATACCTCCCCATCTCACAGCTCTGGCACTACCTGTCTGACTGCCAAGAGGTACAAGAACAGGCATGGCCATTACCAGGTTGAAAGCGGTGTAAAGCAGTGGAGAGAGCCATACTGTAGGGAGTTTGTGCTCTGTTGTTAGTGTGAGAAAATTGGTGGCACCAGGTGTATTTATAGTCTGGGAAATGATCAATAGCGATAAGATGAGCATCATGGGAACGACCAGGCTGTTCATATATAGAATGGACTGAATTCCTTTGCGAAGGATGAAAAAGGTTCCGATCATGGTTAAGATTAGCCCAGTCTGATAGTGCAGATTTAGATTTTCCATAAAAACAGTTCCAGCGCCGGCCAACATAATGGAGTTTACTCCGATTAGAATCACAAGCATGATTAGACTAATCCATCCTCCGGCACGCTCCCCGAACAAATGCTTGTTTAGGTCCTCGTATGATTTAGCTTTTATTTTTCTGGAGAGTGTCATAATTCTGGTCCCCAGCCAAATAAATAGCCCAGTGGATAGAAGGATAGTTAGGGTTGCTATATGACCATATTGGGTGAAAAATTGTAATATTTCACGGCCCGTTGCGAAGCCTGCACCTACAATTGTACCTATGTATGTAAAAGCTATCTGGAAGACACGAATCTTATTGTTCACTTAGAAGCCCCCTTGTTCGATGTGGTCAGGCTAACATACCGCATTAGTACAAGGTATGCCCGGTCGACTCGGGACATGACTCCATCTTGTCCATTTTGAATGACCATAACACTTGCTGGACAAGTTCGGATATGGTACTTTTACGAGAAAGGACTGTCGTGGGAGGTCATATAATGGATTGGTTGAAGAAGCGGATTATAGAGGAAGCCGTGATTGTATCAGATCAAGTTGTTAAGCTTGACGCTTTGCTTACACATCAGGTGGATCCAGCTATGATGGTGGAGATGGGTAAGGAATTTGCAGCCCGTTTCAAGGATAAGGGTGTCACCAGAGTTGTCACACTAGAGTCTTCGGGCATTTCCATTGCCTTCGCTGTGGCGCTAGAGCTTGGCGTACCTATGGTTTTTGCACGGCGTAAAAAAACACTGCTGGCCGATCCTGATGCATTATGCGAACGTGTTCCTTCATTTACGAAAGGGATCGTTACGGATATTATGATGTCCCGCCAATATATCGGAGAGTCCGATAAGGTATTATTCATTGATGATATTATCGCTAATGGTGATGCAGCTCGTGGTTTAATAAAAATTATCGAGCGTGCTGGTGCAGAGTTAATAGGTCTCGGTGTTGTCATTGAGAAGAGCTTCCAAGCAGGTGCAAGAACAATCCGTGAACAGGGAATTGAGGTTGAGTCATTAGTTAAAATCTCTTCACTGGAAGACGGGAAAATCTCGTTTGCGGACTAACTTTTCTGGAGTTGTTTTATTTTCGATTTCATCTAAAACAAGCCTAAAATCTTAACAACTTCTTTTCGGACCCGTTTTTTTATCATATAATAAAAGGGTAGGAAAGAGAGAGGAGGCAACACAATGGGGAAAGAACCGGTAACCGAGCCGTTTTTGATTGAGAAGCTGAATGGTGCGAAGGTACATTTTGAACGTGCTTTGGATTGTAAACATACAGAATTTGATGATCTTTATCCCTATATGATTGAACATCCTCAGTTCTTCTGGTATAAGCGTTATGTTGCATGGTCTGAATTGCTAACAATCGCTGGATTGTGTGAGGAACTATCCTATGATTGGAGACAACAATTTACACCGCAGCAGGTGGAATACGTTGAGAAAAGAGTCATGTCAGCAACCGTGCTTGATTTTTGGTTTGAGACAAATGATAGTATCGAACCTGCACAACGGCAGTAGGTACACAGGGAGTAACATTTGTCAGAGTGTTCATGCCTTCTATAACACACTCAAGAGGCCTAAATGAGTCCATTTAGGTCTCTTTTTTGAGAAATAAGAGAATAATTTAAGTTCGGACATGCGATGGAAAGGAGCAATTGAGTATGATAAGTGACGAGCAGTTGAATGCACTCCGTCTCTCAGGAGATAGAGTCCGTGTAGTTCGGGACGACATTGAAAGTAACGATGTTATTGGTATTGTCGTTGCTTGGGACCCGGAGCATGTTATTATCCGCAGGCGGAATCGTCGTGTAGTGAAGCTTGATCGAAGCTACAGCTATCAGCTTTATGACGAACCGCGGACAAGCCCTTTGGCTTAGAAACAAAGATATAGTACAAATGGATTTATGAAATAAAATAAACCGTCTCCGATAACCGATTACTTACTGGTTGGAGACGGTTTTTTATGATAAGCAACAATGTAGATGATTAAAGACTTACTGTAGCAGCTTGTTTAGATTCTGTGTCTACTTGTGTGAGACCAAGATAAGCACGCATTCGGGACATCATTTCTTCACGGAAGGTTGGCCACAGCAGCTCTATACTGCCGACATAACCACGACAGGCATAACGTGCCTCGATTCCATGAAGTCCTCGCTGTATTTCGAATACCTTGATCGTGCGACTTGCAAATTCCTGTTTAATTTCACGTAGCAGAATAGCAGCTCGCTTGGCACCATTGCCTACAATTTCAACGTATAGTTGAGGAGTTTTGAACACACCACTTTCTTGAATAATTCGGCAGTCTCTTTCAAAAACTTTATGAATGAAAATGAGGAGTAAATAGCTTTTGATTAGGGATCTTTCTTCCGTTGTAATTCCCGTGATTGCCATGGATACTCACCGCCTTTATTTAGAAATAATAGACCTGATACGAACTCATGTTCTTATTTTAACCCCTTTTTGATTATTTAATCAAGATCCTAAAAAAATGTTGACACCAAATATATGGCGTGATAAGATATATCTTGTCGCCGCAATGAGAAATCGTTGTAGTGATCGAGAATATGCGGTCGTGGCGGAATTGGCAGACGCGCACGGTTCAGGTCCGTGTGGGCTAACCCCCGTGGAGGTTCGAGTCCTCTCGACCGCATCCTTAAAAAAGACGTTTCCCTTAAGGGAAACGTCTTTTTTGCATTTATCAACTACATATTTGTTGCCTCTTTCTCAAACACTAAGGACAGGATCTGTAGTGAAAGGAGAACTTCATGCGAAATGTAGGGAAATATTTGATGTTAGTATGTGCTGCCATGTTAAGCATCTCTCTGATGGGAGCATATCCAGCAAAGGTAATGGCTGAAGAACCAGGGAAGACAACGTCTCAACATAAACTTGCGGTTATAATTGATGATTTTGGCAATGATCAAAAAGGAACCGAACAGATGCTAAAGCTACCAATCAAAATAACGGTTGCTGTCATGCCTTTCTTGCCAACAAGTAAGAGTGATGCTGAAGAAGCTCATAAGCGGGGGCATGATGTGATTATTCATATGCCGATGGAACCTAAGCAAGGCAAAGCAGATTGGCTCGGACCCGGCGCTATTACAAGTAAAATGACGAATGAAGAGGTTCGTAAACGGATGGAAGAAGCCATCGACCATGTTCCGCATGCAATTGGAGTGAATAATCATATGGGTTCCAAAATTACCGGGGATGAACGGATTATGTCCATTGTGCTGGATGTTTGCAAGGAGCGAGGACTGTTCTTTGTTGACAGCAAGACGAATTACCACTCTGTTACTGGCAAACTAGCCGCTGAAAAAGGAATGCCAAATATCAAGAATGATATCTTCCTGGATGATGTGCATACGGTTCAGCATGTAACGAAACAGCTTAGAAGTGCAGCGGAGCATGCAGAAAAAAATAAGACCTGCATTACCATTGGGCATGTTGGCGTCTTCGGAGAGCGAACAGCCGCTGCATTACTTGGCACGATAAATGAACTTCAACAAAAAGTGACTTTTGTTGGTATTCATGAGCTGGTACAAGAAAGGTCTGACGGATCGCCAAATCTCCTTCCATCATACTAAATGAAAGGGCGTTATTAGCTCGAACATGAGCCAAATACGCCCTTTTTGTTATTTTAAATAACAAAAACGACCCTTTTAAAGGGCCGCTAAATAATCGGCTATGCCACTAGCTATCGCTTCCGCAATTTGTTTTTGACCGCTAGGACTTGTCAGCTTCTCTCGATCTTCTTCATTGCTGATGAAACCCGTCTCGATAATAACAGCTGGAACCTCGATTCGGTTGAGCAGGTAAAAGGGTTTACCTACCGATACTTGGTGGCTGCTCTGATGCATCAGATTTAACTGTCGTTGTATAGATTGTGCCAGCATATAGCTTCGACCTTCTGCTTGATGAAGAACGAGACCTCCACGCTTGGATTTGTTCTTACCCCAATTGACATGAATACTTACAACCAACTTCGTCGGAATTTCACTACTCAGCTGCTTGCGCTGAAGCAAATCTCTTCGATGTCGTGAACGGCTGGCGTGCCAGCGATTATCTTCACTTAGCGCATAATCAGCATCGCGATTCAGCACGGCATGATACCCGTCACTGCGAAGGAGTTTGAATAGCTGACGCGATATGGCGAGATTTATATCTTTTTCAAGTATGTCGCCATAGGATGTACCTCCGTCAATTCCCCCGTGTCCAACATCTATCAGAATGACATCATGAGGAAAGGGGTGATGTTGGTGTGCTTCTGGGATAAGCAATTCATAATAAAGAGAATCTTCGGATCCGGTAGCAGGATCATGAAGCGGTACCTCATTGTGCTTCATGCCGACTACGGTTTCTGCTGTGGTAACTGTCGGATTATTTGCGTTAACCAGATGTGAAGGCGACGAAAGCGCGAGGGATATGCTCACCAGCACAGCCAGTAATGTTCGTTTGTTCATCTTGATGTGTCCCTCTTTCGTTGTGATATGTGTATTCTTATTCATATCTCCTAGGGTTTAGGATGTGCAAAAAACCGGAAATCATGCTAGGGTCTAATTTTCTTGAGAACTGAGCATCCTGATAAGGTAACACGAATACATGAGTGCTTAAGGAGGGTTATTATGGCAAGTAGCAATGACCTTATAAAATATATAACGGAACGTGTCGTAACTTATATGGATACTCCCAAAGCGGAAAGAAAACAAGTTCGGAAAAAGGAACCGTGGACCGTTCGTTGGTTTGGGATGATTCCTTTCTCAGTATCGTTGTGGAAAGAAGATGTGACATCCAAAAAGAGAAAAAAACATAAAACTTAAGTCATCGACAGGGTGATTCATAAGAGATACAGAAAAAAGTACTAAAGGATAAATGTAAAGGACGTATGCCTGATCTGGCGTACGTCCTTTTTCATTAGAATATGTTAAATAAGTACTGGAAGATTGAGTAGTTACTTCAATGTGTTCGCTTCCTCACGAAATTTGCCGAGACCGATTAAATTCTGAGCGGGGATAAACCGAATCAAATCTGTGTTTCGTTGAGGGATCATGACATAAATGATTTTTGCACCGAGCTTATCTTTAGGAGACCAGGTCTGCCATCCGGTCAGATTGAATGGAGCGCCAAAGGCGGCATTTTGATCTTTAGTGGTAAAGGTGAGAGACTTTCGGCTATCAGATCGGAGAAGCCGGATGAAGTCATTGCCGTTCTTGACGGAAAGGACGGGGTTTGTCAGCCATTTTAAATTGGAGTATGGATCTTGTTCACCTTGAGTGTTTATGACAGACGATGATGTTAAGGATTCTAATGAGCTGAGTACACTAGATTTTATGTTAGTCTTTCGGGATGGGAAAGGTGCCTTGTTTGCGGCTGAAGGAACAATATCATTTGTCACAGCGTGAACATACACCGGTGCTTTACCTTTAAGAGTAACCTTCCAATAAGGCGTAATCGAATTATACTGTGCTTCAAGCTTACTTCCTTGCGGAAGAGAATCAAGCGTTGTTGAATCTTTCTGTTGACCTGTATTTAGAATCCCTGCTGAAGCTAGCGTATTTTTGAGTGGGGCTAAGCTGTATGGAAGCTCGGAACCGATCCCGTATTCGCTTAAAATATAACCCCCGAGATCATCTGATGTAATAATTAGGTAACCAAGAGGCTTAACTCCATCGTCTATAGTGATAAGCCAGCTGTGTGTACCTGGACCAAGCGGGGTGTAGTCCAGACTTGCATCCTGCCAGTTTTTGAAAGGCAAGTGCTCTGCCAGATCAGTAATTGTCTGTTCGGTAAATGTCTCCAATCGGTCTGGAACTGCTGAGCTAGCCAACTGAAGTGCTGATATTGAACTGTTGTTATGAGAACCGCCGTCTAAAGATGGAGCTGCTGATGTACATCCAACTGAACAAGTATCTGGAGCATCTGCATTTGAAGGAGATGACGATGAAAATACGGCTACAGTAAGCAAAATCGATGATAAAGTGACACGAATCCCTGTCATAACGGATCGATAAGAGAATTCTTTCAAGGAACAACCGCCTTTCCGTGAATCAACAATTTGTAACATGTAGATTAGATTTATTGTATAGGACAAGCCATAAAAAGGCTGTTACAAGATGTCGCGGCTAGTAGGTAAAGAAGGGGTCTTTTTTTGCCTTCTTTTGTTGATGCAACTCAAGAGACCCCGTTACCGGACGAACATAGGTGGAACATGCCGCAGCTTATGGCGGACAAGCTCACTTTTGGTGAATACTGCCACTGCATTTCGGAGCGACGGCTTTGATATTGCTGCTGTATGGCTATCTTTTTCTCTTCGTCTGGCTCGTTTAGCAGATCTGCATAGTAACTATCTACGATATCCAGTTCTTCGGCAAGACGAAGCTTGGCTTGTTCTGCCCAGGAATAGTCCAGTTTTGCCAGTTTGTTGATCAGATACTCTTCAAGCATGGAGGCAGCTTGCTGTAGGGTTAAGGTTGCAGGGCGGACATGGACATTCTCAGGAAGCCGGGGCGTTAGGTTCCGACCATCAAGCTGTGCAGGAAAGTCCTCTATAATTTTCTTGCGCGATAAGGAAATGCCGAGAAAATGAAGCTCCTCACGCTTTAGATCACAGCTGAATTCGGTCTTGAAGCAGATTCCAAGCCACTGCTCGTATGGAGCAGAGCGGACTTTCGGACGCTGCCCTTCAGCGGGCTGCTCGAACAAATACAAATAATTGCCTTCTTCACGAGAGGCATCCCAAATTTGAGCCAGCCTGCGGCTGCCATAAATGACATCTTCGCGCTGAATTCGTCCAGGGCCGATGACAGGTAGAATAGGAGCGCTGCCATAATAGCGGGAGAGAAGAGGATCCTGCCCTACGTTAGGCTGATTATTTTGACTGGATTCAGCTTGCTTGATTAAGCGTTCGTCATATTTGACAGGATCAAATACGAAACTGAATGAAAGTGTCTCGGCTGGTGCTCCGGTTCGTTCGACAAACCCCCAATAATAGGGGCGATTGGTCAGCATTTTGTCCGCTTGGGGAGACAGCTTGACAGTGATGTGCTCAGGTGATTTCTCAATGACGGTGCATTCGGTGGCTTCCAAATAGGCCATGAAGTGCTGTTGCACCTCCTGCGGCGTCATGGTCATATTAGGCTTCTTCCTCTCTTAAAGATTCTGGTTCTGGGGATGATTCTTGTTCAAAGTCTTGTTTAATATGATGAAGTGAGTCCCCAAGGGAGCTAAGGCGGTTTCGGATTTCGTCGTCACTAGCGGATTCGAGCATAATTTTGTATAGACTCTTCTCAATGGATTCTTTCTTCTCGAACCGTTCCAAAATGACGTCAAGACCGCCAATGACCATTTCAAACATATTGATCTTCTCGTGTAAAAGATTGAGGATATGCTCTTCAATTGTGCCTGAAGTAGACAGATTAAAGATCTGTACGTCGTTCGTCTGGCCAAGCCGGTGTACCCGTCCGATCCGCTGCTCAACCCGCATCGGGTTCCAAGGCAGATCAAAGTTGATCATGTGGTGACAGAACTGCAGGTTAATGCCTTCGCCGCCGGCTTCCGTAGCAATCATAACTTGTGCTTTCCCGCGGAACAGGTCCATCATCCAATCTTTCTTGCCCCGGTTCATACCTCCCCGGTACGGAACGGAGATTAGACCGTGATCACGGAAATAGTTGAGCAGATATTCCTGCGTAGCCCGGTATTCGGTAAATACAATGACTTTTTCATTCATGTTCTTAATCAGTTCAATGGCTTTCTCGGCTTTTGTATTCGCTTTGATTGCCTTGATCAAGTGAACAAGCTCCCACACTTTATCACGCAGCGGGGAATCTTCGGGCATTTTCTTGGATAAATTAACGAGCGTAACGAAGACCGCATCCCGGCTGCTGCAAACCTCGCGCTGAAGGGTGACAAGGGAGAGCATACTGCTTAAATTTCCCCCTGATGCCTGATACTGATCTTTGACGAAAGAAGTTACACCGTCGTATAATGATTTTTCTTCGGGTGAAAGCTCGAGGCTAACATTACGTACATTCCGTTTGGTGAATTTTACAGGTCCTTCACCCCGGCGGTTGCGGATCATGACTTTAGACAATTCATCCTTGAGTTGATCCTGATTTTTGGCCTTTCGTTTGTCTAGAACAAAGTTGGCCGAGAAATCACCTTGCCGTCCCAATTGACCTGGTTTCAGAAGTGTAATGAGATTGAATAGTTCACTGAGATCGTTCTGAACAGGAGTTGCGGTTAGCAGCAGACAGTACTTTTTGCGCAGCTTCTGGATGAATTGATAGTTGGATGTTTTCTTGTTCTTCAATTTATGCGCTTCATCGATAATGAGCATATCGTACTCTTCATTCAACAGTATCTCCTGATGCGGATCGCGCTTGGCTGTATCCATGGACGCAACGACGATGTCATTGCCCCAGGAGTATGCTTTTTTTTGTGCGATGGCGGGGATACCGAATTTGGAGTTGAGCTCACGGACCCATTGCAATACAAGGGACGCGGGTACGAGTATTAATACTTTGGAGACCAAGCCACGAACGATATATTCTTTTAAAATTAGGCCGGCTTCTATCGTCTTTCCGAGTCCAACTTCATCGGCCAGAATGGCTCTGCCGGACATTTCAAACAACACACGCCGTGCGGTATCTGTCTGATGTGGGAGCGGAGAAAGCTCGCCAATATATTTCAAGCATTGCAGTTCCTCAAAACTTGTAACAAGACGGGATTCTTCTCCCATTACGGCAAGCCGTGACAGACGATAGTCCCCCCAGGGTCCGCCCTTGTCGAGGCGATTCTCTAATTCTTCAAGCCATGAACGGTCAATATGCACAGGCACGGGGAGACGCGAATCTTGAATAGATCCCGATATGGGTGGTTGATAGTTCACAATATCTCCTCCTCGTTGTAGGGTTCAAGGCGAACGGTGTATACGTAGTATGGACGAAAAATGAAGTCTTCATAACCTTCCGTTTATTCTCAGGATTTCAAAATAGCCTTGAGAGCGCATGGATACTGTGTTTGGCGATTTTTCATTCGTTTTCAAAGAAGGAGTATGAAATAAGGAGAATAAATAAGAAAAAAGAAGACAGGGTGACATGAATAAGCATACAAGCCTTAAATTTCACAACTTCGGCATGGTTTATCCATATGTAGTATAGTATAATGAATCTCGCACACTATATATGGTGTGAAGAGCTTTATTTTGCGTTTAAGCGGTGTACATATAGGGTTAAGTTTTAGTAGACCAAAATGATATCTGCTTAAACTTGGATTTATAGAATTTATTGTTTATATAGGAGGTAGTTGCTTTGAGTAAGATGCAAAATCAGCGGCTGGAAGGTTTAAGTGAGAAAATATTTTTGGACCGTTACGCCTGGAAAGATGCAGATTCCAATAACGCCAAGGTTGGCGATGTGGTTCTGGTTCTAACAAAGGATGATCCAAAGTTCCCTACCAAAGAGGTTGGGGAAATTGTGAAGCGTGATGGTCGCCTTGTTACCGTGAAGACCCGTAAAGGTGAATTGGTGGAGGCAGATGTGGAAAAACTGACGCTGACCATTGAGAAGACACCTGAGGAAATGTGGGATCGCTTGGCAGCTGCGATGGCATCGGCAGAAGCAACACCTGAATTGCAGGAAGAATGGAAGGCTAAATTCCGTCATATTCTTGACGATTGGAAATTGGTTCCGGGCGGCCGGATTGCGGCAGGCGCAGGTGCGAGTGATGAGCTGACTCTGTTTAACTGTTATGTTATTCCTTCACCGAAGGACAGCCGTGGCGGTATCATGAAAACTTTATCTGAAATGACTGAAATTATGGCCCGCGGAGGCGGTGTAGGTATTAACCTTTCATCTCTTCGTCCGCGCCGTGCGATTGTAAAAGGTGTGAACGGTTCTTCCAGTGGTGCTGTTTCTTGGGGTGGCTTGTTCAGCTATACAACAGGATTGATTGAGCAAGGGGGCAGCCGTCGTGGTGCACTCATGCTGATGATAAATGATTGGCATCCAGATGTAATGGATTTCATCACTGTTAAGCAGACGATGGGTCAAGTGACCAATGCGAATCTGTCGGTATGCGTAAGTAATGATTTCATGAAAGCTGTTAAGGAAGATGCGGATTGGGATCTTGTATTCCCGGATACTTCAGAACCTGACTATGATGAGTTATGGGACGGAGATTTAGACAAATGGAAGCAAGCTGGCCGCAAGGTCATCACCTACAAAACGATGAAAGCTCGCGAAATCTGGAGTACAATCATTGAATCGGCTTGGAAATCCGCTGAACCTGGCGTTGTATTTATGGAATACTACAATCAGATGTCAAACAGCTGGTATTTCAATCCGATCATCTGTACGAACCCATGTGGTGAACAAGGGCTTCCTGGTTGGGGTGTATGTAACTTGTCCGCGATGAATCTCTCCAAGTTCTATGATGAAGAGAAACACGATGTGGCATGGGATGAGCTTGCGACAACAACTCGTTATTCTGTTCGGTTCTTGGATAATGTTATTGATACTACACCGTATCATTTCCCGGAAAATGAAGCGAACCAGAAGAATGAACGCCGCATAGGGCTGGGTACAATGGGTCTAGCTGAGTTGATGATTAAGCTGAACATTCGTTATGGCAGCCCTGAATCCTTGGAATTCTTGGATAAACTGTATGGCTTCATTGCTCGTGAAGCGTATCTTGCTTCTGCGGATATTGCGGAAGAGAAAGGTTCCTTCCTAGCGTTCGATGCGGATCTTTATCTGCAAAGCGGATTTATGAAAAACATGTCTGAGGCATTCCCAGAAGTAGAAGAAGCTGTACGCACGAAAGGTGCTCGTAATGTAACGGTGATTACTCAAGCACCAACAGGCAGCACAGGTACAATGGTAGGTACGTCTACTGGTATTGAGCCGTATTTCGCATTTAAATATTTCCGTCAAAGCCGTCTTGGTTTCGATGAGCAGTTCGTACCGATTGCTCAAGAATGGCTTGATAACCATCCAGGTGAGGAGTTGCCTGATTACTTCGTAACGGCGATGGATCTGTCCGCTGAAGATCATATCCGTGCACAAGCTGCTATTCAGCGCTGGGTGGACAGCTCCATTTCGAAGACGGCGAACTGCCCGTCCGACTTTACAGTAGAAGAGACCGAACGTCTGTATGAATTGGCTTTCGACCTCGGATGTAAAGGGGTAACGATCTACCGTGACGGTAGCCGCGATGTGCAAGTGCTCCAAACGGAGAAAAAGGAAGATAAATCGGAAGCTGCAGTCTCTGTGCCTGAGAATGAAGTGAAAGAAAGTTCGGAAACCGCGAGCGCTTCTGCAAGTATCGCAGTAAACAAGGCTCCTGCTGCTGGCAAGAGCGGTTTGGATAAACAATACAAGAGCCGCCCGCAAGTCCTGCGTGGCGCAACTTACAAGATTAACACACCGTTTGGCATGGCGTACATTACAATCAATGACTTGAACGGCATTCCAGGCGAAATCTTCTTGAATGTAGGTAAAGCAGGTTCTGACGTGTTCGCTATGGCAGAAGCTTTGGGACGTGTCTGCTCCTTGTTCCTCCGTTATGGAGATCATGGCAACAAGGTGGAATTGTTGATCAAACACTTGAAGGGTATCGGCGGCTCTGGAGCGATTGGCTTCGGCGCGAACCGTGTAGAATCTATTGCGGATGCCGTAGCTAAAGCCTTGGAAACCCATGTGGCAAGCGGTATTTCGGATGACTATGATCCAGCTCCAGTTGCAGCAACGATGGCTCCATCTGAGCAGTTAACTGCAGATGCTGGACACGGTCATGGCGGTCATGCGAGCCATGCGACGGCTTCCCGCGATCTATGTCCATCCTGCGGCGGCGCTTCGCTGATTAATATTGAAGGCTGCAAAACATGCAGCAACTGTGGATATAGCAAGTGTTCGTAAGATAGACCGTTACGAAGATTTATCTGAACAGGTAAAGAGAAAAAGAGATATGAAACGGGTATCGTGAATCACAGTAATGTGATAGAGAAAGGTATAGAAGTCTAAAGATAGATATAATAAAGATCAAGGCTTCGGAGAACGAAGGCCTGCAGGTCACGAATGTGACTTGTAGGCCTTTTTTATATTGTGGGGAGTTATGCGTAGAGATGGGGCCGGATTTTCGTGTTTTCCAAGGCAGGTGGATAAACGAGATGATCGTTTGCTTGAGCTAACATTGAAATATTTTCGAGATGAAGACATTCAAAAAATAAAACAAATTCAAGGTCGTAGATGGATACCGGGTGAGAATGTATGGACAATTCCGTATACCCAAGACGCTGTAGAACAGCTCTATCAAAACTTCACTAGCAGGCAAATACATCTGAGCTCACAATTGGATCAGGAAAAAGAGTGGTTTGACCGTTGGGTTAAGAAAGGCGGCACTGCTAAGGGAGATAAACTTGATGTAAATGCGGCTGGTGCGTATCTGTTTAATTCGCAGCAAGAGAGGAAACTGAGAGATCAATTGACTTTGCGGGGGTATAGTTCGAAGACGATTAAAGCTTACGTAGGTCACGTCCGACGATATGCTGAAGAAAGAAAGATCAGTAATGAGGGAGTTGATATTCATTCTTATTCATTGAAGTTGCTTCATAGAGGGTATTCGCATTCTTATGTTAATCAATGCATTAGTGCATTACAATTTTTCATGAAAAATGTTTGTGGTCAAATTGAGACAGCCGGTTACATCAGACCTAAAAAGGAGACTAAACTACCGGATGTTTTGACATTAGGGGAAGTAAAACGGATTTTGTCTCATGTAGAGAATATCAAGCACAAAGCGATACTATATCTAACTTACTCCTCAGGTTTACGTGTAGGTGAGGTCGTGCGCTTGAAGCTTCCGGATGTTGATGTCGAAAGACGAATTGTTAAAGTGCGGCAAGGTAAGGGACGAAAGGACCGCTTCACGATATTATCGGATGCTGCTTATCAATTACTTCAAAAATACATAGAATTGCATAAACCGGAGAAATGGCTTTTTCCGGGTCAGACAGCAGGAAGTCACTTGAACGAACGTTCCGTGCAGAAAATGTTCGAACAAGTGTTAAGCCGGTCCGGTATCAAGAAAAAGGTCAGTATCCATGTGCTTCGGCATTCTTTTGCTACGCATTTACTCGAAGGCGGTACGGATCTAAGATACATACAGGAGTTACTTGGGCATCAGAGCAGCCGTACTACAGAGCGTTATACTCATGTAACTGTGAAGGATGCCAGACGGATCAAGAGTCCATTGGATTACTGACATAGGGAGGGACGGGTTCATAGGGTTAGGTTCGCATACAATCTGAAATACGGGGTGTTTACGAAGTACGGAAATACACGTAATATTGAGGTGTTCGCGAAGTTCGTAGATAAGACGTTAAATGAAATTACTGCAGACAACATATTACAGATCTTATATAAATAAAAAATCAACAAAACCTATAAAAGCGTTATAAAATGAGTTATACTGAGGTAAGAATAAGTAAGGAGCCGTGCGCTAACACGGCTCCAGAGTACAATAACTGCATAAAGAGCAGTCGGCCACACTAGTTAGGTCGCAGAATAGACCGTTTCCTTAGGCAGGGCGGTCTATTTCTTTTTCATGTAGGTAAGCAATGCCAGAATGAACATGCCGAACATGAACATTAAGGAAAGTGCATCTTTGACCTCCATGGGCATCACCTCCCTTCTGGGAGATTAGCCGACCGCCCTTATAGCCGTATATTGTACTGAGAAAATTATAACATATAAGACATGATGAAATACCATTAAAATACTATAAACAACTATAATCTAGAATATATAGGAAACAAAACTGTATATGAGAAAGTAAACACAGAGAAGGCAGTAACATCACTTAACAATGCATCTATGCTGCGGGGCATTCGCCCCTTGGTTGTAAGACGCAACTCATAGACGTTAACTCTAACAACACACGACCCGGCCTAAGATGAGAGCTATCTAAGGCCGGATCGAGTCATAGATGCGGGAACGTTAGGAGAAAGTAATGCAGTATTGATTATAGAAGGAGAATCGATGATGTCAGAGGAGATTCAAAAGCTATTTAACACTATGCTGAATCGAACGGTTCGATTTGTTCGATTAACTGGAAATTCCCTGATAATATATTGTGATTGTGAACCAGGGAATCTTAAAAAAGGATATAGTATCTGGTTAGAACCGACATGGCATTATAGAAATAGTATTGAAGTGATTACAGGATCAAGAGCAGCTCAAACAGAAGATGAAACAGAACACGAAAAAATAGTAGGATATTTTAAACAACTATATGGGAAAGCAATAAATAAACTGACTATAGAACCTATAACAAATGACTTACATATAGAGATGGACGAAGGAATTATTATTAGAACATTTGTATCAGATCCGTGTGACGAAGAATCATGGCAAATTAGAGATATTAATAAAGGAATAAGAATTATTGGAAACCCTATGACTATACAAACAATTAAAGATGAAGTTTAAGTATCTCAAAGAAGGTATTACCTTCTCCTAACAAAGTATCTACGCTGGGGGCCGTTCGGCCCTTGGTTCGCAAGAAGAGGTTGATGGTATTGGATATTGAAATGGCAATATTAATAGCTCTTGAAGCCCATAAAGGACAAAAGGATAAGGGTGGGAACGCATATATTTTGCATCCATTGGCGGTAATGAATCGTGTGAATTCAATTGAAGAAAAGATAGTCGCTGTTTTGCACGATGTAGTTGAAGATTCGAGTATAACATTTGAAATGCTTAAACAAAGTGGACTTGAAGATAATCTTATAAACGTTCTAAAAAATGTTACAAAAGTAGAAGGGGAAAGCTATATCGAATTTATTGAAAGGGCAAAGAGCAATCCAATATCAAGAAATGTAAAAATAGCTGATATTAAAGAAAATATAAATTTGTCAAGAATTGAAAAACCTAATCAAAAAGACTATGAAAGAATTGAAAAATATAAAGAATCTCTTAAATATCTATTAATAGATTAAGACCTAATGTAAGTATTTCGAGAAGAGGGTACTATGCATAACATAGTTTCACGCTGCGGGGGCCAAGCCCCCTTGATTCCCCCGAGGTTATAAAGCTAGAAGTAGTACAGGAGAATAACCTTGCGAGGCTAAGTCTTCGACCCGGCGCGGTGCGCCTTAAGCCTCTCAGGTCCGTGAACACAACAACGTTATGTGAAATTACTTCAGACAACAATGAAGACCTTATATAGATAAAAATAATCAACAAAACCTATAAAAGCGTTATAAAATGAGTTATACTGAGGTAAGAATAAGTAAGGAGCCGTGCGGGTAACACGGCTCCAAATACAATAACTGCATAAAGAGCAGTCGGCCACGTAAAATGGGTCGGAAATAGACCGTCACCTTAGCGAGGGCGGTCTATTTCTTTTTCATGTAGGTGAGCAATGCCAGAATGAACATGCCGAACATGAACGTTAAGGAAAGTGCATCTTTGACCTCCGTGGGCATCACCTCCCTTCTGGGAGATTAGCCGACCGCCCTTATAGCCGTATATTGTAGTAGAATATTATAAAATATAAGATAGAACAAAATACCATTAAAATACTATAATAACTAGAATACATTAAGGACAAGAAACAATATAAATCTATAAAACTTATGTAAGTATGAAATACAGAGAAGGCAGCAACATCACTTAACAATGCATCTATGCTTCGGGGCATTCGCCCCTTGGTTGTAAGACGCAGCTTACAGACGTTAACTCTGACAACACACGAGCCTGCCTATGATAAGAGATATCTAAGGGGGATCGACGTCGCGAACACTGAAACGTTATGCACAATACCCAAAATTTCAAAAATATTATAAAGGAAAATTCTAAATCAGGATATTCGAGGTGACGAATTTGAACAATTTGAATTTAGTAAAACCTACAATAAAATTAAAAGATGAATATCTATCCTTCTATCAGGAATGGAAGGAAAGTAATGAAGATATGGTGCCATGGGTAATAACTAAAGATCCTCAGAATTTCGAAGGAATGATTGAATTTTTAATTAATAATGAAGAGGGAATCAATCTACCTGAGGGTTGGGTCAGAGATTCTACTTATTGGTTAGTTACAGAGAGTAATGAAATAGTTGGGGCTGTAAAC
Source organism: Paenibacillus sp. GCM10028914 (assembly GCF_042666275.1). Taxonomy (NCBI): domain Bacteria; kingdom Bacillati; phylum Bacillota; class Bacilli; order Caryophanales; family Paenibacillaceae; genus Paenibacillus; species Paenibacillus sp. GCM10028914. The sequence goes on along the minus strand of NZ_JBHTFO010000017.1, from coordinate 86,447 downwards.
ATTAGACATCAACTAACTGAGAAGTTGTTGAATTGTGGTGGCCATATTGGATACGGAATACGTCCCTCTAAGAGAAAGAAAGGCTATGCAACCGAATTATTAGCGTTAGCATTAGTAAAGACAAAAGATTTAGGAATTAATAAAGTCCTTGTGGTTTGTGACTCTGATAATATAGCTTCAAAGAGAACAATAATTAAAAATGGTGGAATTCAAGATAAAGACTATATAGAAAAAGACGGAAACATTATAAATAGATTTTGGATAGAGATTTAAGATATTTTTTAGAGTATTCGAAGAAGAGGGTGATACGTATAACAACGTATTAACGATACAAGGCTATCGCCCCTTGGATGTCATATGTATAATAATGGAAGAAGATCAGACGACAAACGCCCCAGCCTAAGATAAGAGCTATCTAAGGCTGGGGCGCTTCGTGAATACCAAACGTTATAGGGAATCAGAAAAAACCTAAATTAAATTCTGATAGTAAGGAGATAGCAAATGACTACAGAGATATTTTTCTCTGCAAATCGAATTGGAGCAATAACGAATCAACAACTACAGGAAGTGCTAGATCGCTTTAATTTAGGGAACCTCATGGGGTTTCAAGAAACTTCCAATGGTGTTGGCAAGCAAACTATCTTTGTCAGTTCTGATTTAGGAGAATATGTGCTTAAAGGTAATCCCTTATATGAGGGACAATTTCTTGAAGAGAAATTTTATGTGGAAAGCTTAAACAAACTAACAAGCCTACCTGTTTCTGTCCCATACATAGTAGATGAACGCAATGATATTTTTGGTTGGAAATGCTGTTATGCCTCGACTTCCTGGAGAGCACATCTCCGATCAAGACCTCAAAAACAAGATTAGCAAAGAAGAAGAAAAACAAATTGTTAAACTGCTAGCAAACACTTTATGTGAGTTGCATCAATGGAAAGTTGAGGATTTTGGTGAGTTTGATCCAAAGAATCAATGTATTAGACCGTTTAATGGCACCTATAAAACTTGGCTTTACGATCGGATAAGATATTGGTTGGAAGATGCGAAGAAGTATTCCGTAATTACTCCCAAAGATATTGAATGGGTAGAGAAATTATTTTTAATGTGTGAAGAATCGTTTAATGCTCTAAATTCACCCACATTTGTAATGGGCGACTTTAAAGCAGATAATGTGCTGGTTCAACGATCAACCGAGGACTGGATGTTAGGTGGAATCTTTGATTTTACAACTGGGTATTTTGGCGATGGCATAGCTGACCTACCAAGAATAGTTATCATGTATATAGATGAAGATGAAGAAGAACATGCCAAGCTATTTATCAGAGAGTATTTCAATCGTTGTGAAGACAAAGAAGCCTTCAATGCAAGAATTAAAATTCATATGCTTCATCAAAGAGTGTTGGATTGGGGATGTGCCAAGGCAATTGGCGAGGTAACTTGGGATGACACGATGTCCTTTTCGGAGTGGGCTGAAAAATATACGGAATTTGAGATCTTATAAAGCTTAGTATGAATTCTTTTCGAAGAAGGTGCTGACATCTTATAAGATTATATTCATGCATCGGGCAAACGCCCTCGGTCCGGCAGGGGGGATTTCAGAAAGCGAATACAGCCGGACAACATTACACTGGCTAAGTCTGGCGATCCGTCGCATTCGCGCCTTAAGCTAGTGAGGGTCGTGAATATAAAGACGTTAGCTGAAACCATTGCAATGTTGATTAAAGAAAGTGGTGAGATAGAAGTAGTGGAAACCAAATTGTATTTTGTTAGACACGCAGAGTCTGGATATGTAGAAGGTAAAGAAAGAACCAGAGGATTATCAGAAAAAGGAAAAGGAGATTCACAAACGATACTAGAAATTTTTAAATCGGTACACATAGAGATTTTTGTCTCAAGTCCTTACATGAGATCAATCGAAACGATCCGACCAACATCAAATGATCAACATAAAGAGATAACTATAGAAGAAGACTTACGTGAAAGAATCATTGGTGAATTTACCTCAGTTACGTTTAAGGAAGCAAAGCATCGCGTATTTGAAGATATTGATTATTCTTTCCCAGGAGGAGAGTCTAGTAAAGAGGCGCAATTGCGTGCAATTACCGTCATTGATAGGATCATTGAAATTCATCAAGGAAAGAAGATTGTAGTTGGAACACACGGTGATATCATGACATTGATATTGAATTACTTTGATAAACAATATGGGTATAGCTTTTGGGAATCGACTACAATACCTGATATATACAAATTAAGATTTAAAGATCGAGATTTAATTGAAGTGACGAGAATGTGGGAGTAAATTCATCTGTGAGAATCGAAGATTCTCGTCTTATAACAACACATCTACGCTTCGACCTTCGCCCTTGATCCGCAAGATGGGAGTGCAGTGGAGGATTCAGCTCACAACCCTGCGAGGCTAAGTTTTCGACCCGGCGCTAAGCGCCTTAAGCGACGTTATGTGAAATCACAGTAAAGTACATATGATAGCGACTTAAGGAGGTCTGTATGATAACCACAATCTATATGGTTAGGCATGCTGAATCACCATACGATGAAGGGAATGAGAGAACAAGAGGACTTACCGCAAAGGGTAAGTTGGATGTTGAAAAAGTAACGAAGTTACTTATTGATGAAGGAATAGACATAATTATTTCAAGTCCATATTCTCGAGCCGTACTGAGTGTTGAGGGATTGGCTCAACACTTAAACTTAGAGATAGAAACTTTTGAAGATCTTAGGGAACGTCAATTTGCTTCAGATTATATTATTGATCTAATGTCTAATATTAGAAATAACTTCTACAACCCTGAGTATGCACTACCAGGTGGTGAATCTAACGCAGATTGCCAGAATAGGTCAATCGGAGTGCTCAAAACCATATTAAAAGAACACCAAGGGAAGAAAATTGTTCTTGGAACACACGGTCTTGTAATGACTTTGATGATGAATCATTTTGATACTAATTATGGCTTGGAGTTCTTAGATCAATTAAAGAAACCGGATATCTATAAAATGCAATTTGAAGATCTAGAATTAAAAGAAGTAATCAGAATGTGGAAGGAATGTGACATTACATAAAATCGAACAAGCCGCCGCGTTCCCTGGAGTAAAGTCGAGGAAGTATATGCCGGGACATATCGGCACCACCTAACTGCATCGTGGCGATTTGCTACGCAGCCTTAAGGTGGGGGACGTCGTGAACACGGTAACGTTATAAGAAATGATCGCAAAGGGCCATTAAAAACAATTTCATGTTCGATATATTGATATCTCTAAATTGTAAGATATAATTAACTTCAAGAATATGGTATGTGTAACTGGCGAGAACGTAGATAACTACGGTGGAGCACATACTTCATATGCCGTTCGCCTGGGCAAAGTATTTGGTCTTATGAGATCAAGTACTTATTTTATTTTAGGAGATGGTCTGGGTGAATAGAACAAGGAATGTAGCGGTATTATTGTATGAGCATGTAGATGGTTTAGATTTTTGTGGAGCATTCGATGTATTTGCTACCGCGAGCAATTGGGGAAAGGATTTTAATACTTATACTGTGAGTGAGAAAGCTGGGTTAATAAATACGATTAGTTCGTTTGCAGTTTCCCCTAAATATAATTTTAACGATTGTCCTCAACCTGATATTTTGGTTATCCCTGGAGGCATAGGATCTAGAACAGAAATGAATAATGAGGTTTTAACATCATGGATCAATAGTATTTCTAAAGATACAGAACTTGTATTATCCATTTGTACGGGTGCGCTATTGTTAGCAAAGGCAAATCTGTTAAGTGGACTAAAGGTAACAACGAATAGAAGGGCAATGGATTTATTAGCACAAGTGGCACCTAAGGATTGTGAAATAATAGATGACATCAGGTATATAGACAATGGTAAGATAGTGATGTCGGCTGGTGTTACTGCTGGAATTGATGCTTCTCTCTATGTTGTATCAAGACTATTAGGAGTAGAGAGAGCAATAGAAACAGCATCAAGATTAGAGTATATATGGAATCAGTAACTGACCAAGAAGGGAATACCTATCCAAGCCAATTGTATGGACCAAGTGTTAGCGCACTTGGTCTTTATTAACTACAATATGCGTATGGGGATTGTTCAGAAAATTTTGAGGGATTATTTGAACTAGATTTAGAGAAATTAATATCTGGAGAGTTCAAGTGATTCGGATATGCGGAAAGTAGTGAAAGTAATAAAACCATGCATAAGTGATATAGATTATCAACATAAAGCAAACACACAATAATTCATATAACAACATATACATGCATAATAGCCTTGGCTCGTAGATACAAGAAACGTTATAGGAAATCAGCATAGAATCGAAAAGTACCTATGCCAACCACAATGGGAATGTGGAATGAAGTTAAAGTCAGTTAATTGAGAAAGCGTTGATTAACAAAGAAAGGATGATTGTTAAAATGCGTAAATGGTTTTTATCAGGATTGTTACTCGTATTTATATCATTAATTATAGTTTGGATAACACAAATGTATGAAATATTAGTTTTCTTTAATATGTCACTAGGGATGATTAGTCTAGCAATAGCCCTATATATTCAAATCGGATTAAAGTGGTTGTATAACTATAACGAGTTTAGAAACAATCATAACGGAGCAGATTACCAGGAGAAGAATCGATTAAAATACAAGTTCATAATGTTTGGTTTTCCTAATATAGTGGTTGGAGGGATTGTAAATGAGGTTTTTGATATCTGGCCTTGGAATTAGCTGAGAAGAATGTTGGATTTCCGTTATATGAAATCGGAGCACTTACTAAGGAGGATTTATGATGCACATAGAAACCTCGAGATTAATAATTAGAGACCTCATAATGAAGGATTGGACAGATGTACATATATATGCGTCTAATCCTAAAGTAACAGAATATACGATTTGGGGACCAAACAATGAAGATGAAACTAAAGCATACGTCAATGAACAAATTGAAAAACAACAAACAATTGACCGAACCGATTTTGAACTTGCAGTAATATTGAAAGATACGAATCAATTAATAGGTGGATGTGGATTTTATATTAAAGAGTTAAATGCAGAAATCGGTTATTGCTTTAATCCAGATTACTGGAAAAATGGATATGCAAGTGAAGTATCAAAAGCAATGTTAAAGTTAGCATTTGAAAAATTCAAAGTACATAGAGTTTATGCAACATGTCGTCCAGGTAATATTGGATCTGCAAAGGTTTTAAGTAAAATTGGAATGAAAAAAGAAGGCCATTTAAGAGAACATATATGGGCTAAAGGGAAATTTCATGATTCATATTTATTTTCCATTTTAGAGAATGAATATACAGAATAGTGCCTTAGGAGATGAGAATGAACACTCGATTAATGTCTACCGCATTTCTATATTATAATGACAAAATTTTGATGATGAAACGATCTGCAAATAGGAAGCTTGCCCCAGGATTATGGACAGGAATTGGGGGACATATCGAACCTGATGAGATGAACAATCCCGAACTTGCTTGTATAAGAGAAATATATGAAGAAACTGGAATTGAAAGTGATCGATTATCTGATAGTATAAGAGACTCTAAAATTATTATCAAAAGAAGTCATCCTCATCATACGACCAACCCTGTGAGGCTAAGTCCTTTAGGAGCGGTCGCGTAAGCTTTACAACAAAAATTAATGAACGGAGTTTCAGAGATGAATAATTTATCTGTTCGCTTTGAAATAGAAGAAGTATGTAAGAAACACAACATTCCGAAATACAGATTTTGTGAAGTTAGTAAGAATCAATGGAGAAGTATTTTGAATAATATTGAAGATGCTTTTTTAATTAAAACTCATTATACCCAGGGCTTACACTTGGGATTCAATAGACTCAAAGAACCCAATTTTAGTTTTGGTTTAGTTAATGCAACTTATAAGTTTTTTGAGTATTTTGATCAGGACGAAACTATTTGGTTCATTGCTGAGGACCTTCATGACAAGATGTGGATCTATGAAGGGGAAAGTAGTGTGATTTTTAATCAAGTAATTCCAGAGCTATATCATCTTAGAGATTATTATTTAGTATCTAAGAAATATAAATGGCTTTTTAATGAGAATCATAATGGAATATGTGTCTCAGGAGAATTGATTATAGATAGAATGAAGGCATTCGTTGAAGATCATAGTCAAATGATAGTAATTACTTGAATGTGATTTCGAGGAATAAGCAGAACACAAATGCATGAGCTCTGATAGATTTAAGAACGGAATATTGGTTGCTCTTGGTGATCATGATTAAAAACAGTGTTGTAAGATGTATCATACATCGGCTAACACTGTTTTTTTGTTGTCAAAACTCTTTTTTCTGTACATAGATAAGCTTTAAAAGTTAGATGAAGTGTTATGAATATCAAAAACACTCATTTTTTATTCAGTTTTAATTAAGAACTATTTAATGTTTATCTGCTAAGTTACTTATATCACTTACGGCAGACCTTTAGTGCTGTCGAAGTACACATAATATGTAGTCGTTTTTTACTGACTGCGGAGAAAAGGAGACTTTGCTATGGGAAATTGTTTTCGTTGGCGGCGTATGTTGTCGCTAACACTAACAATGGTTATGTTGGCGGTCCTATGGGTGAGTCCTGCAAGTGCTGCAGAAACAACTGTAGATGAAGCTGATGTTGTTGATATTGTCCTCAGCGACGATGGTATCACTGTAGACGGTGAGGCTGCATCCAAGGATCCGGAAGCACCAGTTTACGTCGGTGGGGAGATTATTTATTACCATGACCAGGATACGTATGAAAGTGGAAATCCCTACGGGGAGGGAACAGAAGATGAGAAGCATACCGAAGAGGAAGCTGCGCTACATACTTCTGTAACGATTACTAAAGAGGGCACTTACAGAGTTTCTGGTAAGCTGTCATATGGTCAGATTTCGGTTGACCTCGGCAAAGATCGCCGGACAGACCCTACGGCTGTTGTAAACTTGATTCTCGATAATGCAGATATCAACTGCACCATTGCTCCAGCTGTAATTTTTTACAATGTATATGAGGCTGATGAAGCTTGGACTGCTTACGATAACGGAGATACAGAAGAATACACAGCTTCTGCCACTCAGGATACAACGGATGCGGGTGCCAATGTAATTTTGGCTGACGGCTCTGTTAACAATATTAGCGGTTCTCATGTAGCTCGTATTTACAAAGACAATGATCAGAAAAAGAAAAAGTATAAGTATGACGGTGCATTCTACTCCGTTCAGTCAATGAATGTGAATGGTGAAAAACTGGGCACTGGCGTATTGAACTTAGTAGCTGACAACGAAGGTATGGATACAGAAATGCATCTAACCATCAATGGCGGTAAGATCAATATTCAGTCTCAGGATGATGGTATTAATACGAATGAAGATGGTGTCTCTGTTACTACGATCAACGGCGGAAGTCTACATGTGGTAGCAGGATTGGGATCTGAAGGTGACGGAATCGATTCAAACGGATATCTAGTCATTAACGGTGGTGTGGTTATCTCTCTAGCTAAGCCTCAATCAGACTCTGGCCTAGATTCCGACAGTGGTAGCTATATTAATGGTGGTTATGTAGTAGCGACTGGTTCCACTATGGACTGGGCTGAAAGTGACTCTGAGCAAGTGACAATGAACCTTCAGTTTGCTTCTTCTCAAAACGCAGATGAAGCGATTATTGTTACTGACTTAGATGGGAAAGTAGTATTTGCTTATGATCCTGAAAAGGACGAGTCCTCAGGTGAAAACTACCGTGGTTACCGGGGTGCTGTTATCAGTAGTCCTGAATTTCAGGTAGGTCAGTCGTACAACATTTATGTAGGCGGGGATGTTTCAGGTGAAGAAGTAGACGGTCTGTACGACGTTTCAACGGTAACGGGCTTCTCTAAAGAGGCGACTATGCAGCAGTACACTGGTACCAATGTGGGTATGGGAGGTCCAGGCGGTGAAAGACCTGAAATACCTGACGATAGTCAAAGACCTGAGCTACCTGATGGCGAAATGCCTGATGGTGAAAGACCTGAACTACCTGATGGTGAAATGCCTGATGGTGAAAGACCTGAAATACCTGATGATAGTCAACGACCTGCACTGCCACCTGATGGCGAAATGCCAGGAACAAACGACGAGAGCTCTACAGGTCAGGCGTCCACCGTATTTTACATGACGGATAAAGTCAATGCTTTCTCTGGTGTTGCTGATTTTAAAGCTAGCTCTATGTTTACTGATGTAGCTGCAGATGCATGGTATACTGACGATATCACGAATGTAGTTACTAACGGTTGGATGAAAGGTATGTCGAGTACTACTTTTGGTACTAATAAGAACCTGACTCGCGGAATGATGGCGACCATCTTGTATCGCATGGCTGGTTCGCCAGATGTTACAGGAGACACTGTATTCTCCGACGTGTCCAGTGAAAAGTACTACGCTAAGGCTATAGCTTGGGCTGCTGAAGAGGGAATTGTGGTAGGATACAAGGACGGTACATTCCGACCTGATGAGAATATGACTCGTGGAATGATGGTTTCTGTTCTTTACCGCATGGCCGGTTCACCGAAAATCACGGAGGATTCTGGTTTCCCAGACGTGTCCAGCACGAAGTACTATGCTGATGCTACAGCATGGGCTGCTAAGCAAGGGATTGTGAAAGGTTATCCGGATGGTACCTTCAAGCCAGACACGAATATCACACGAGCTCAAACAGCGTCTATTTTAACTCGTAACACAGCAAACTAATTAATAATGACAATAGAATTTCAAGGGCGAGGGAGCGATTTGCTTTCCTCGCCTTTTCTTTTTGAAAATGCACTTTAATGGAAGGTTTTATATTTAGGATTACCTAAAGCTGCTTGGACATTAGGAAATGCGGCAATGAACACTTGATTAATGTCTACCACATTTCTATATTATAATGACAAGCAGGAATTGGGGGCATATCGAACCTAATGAAAGGACCCGGTCGCGTTACTTTCTTAAGGCTCTCGGTTTTCGTAGACACTAGACGGCATAGAAAACCAGCGCATATCATTAACTATTATGTGGGGGGGATATTGCATGGAAAATCCAAAACATATTATTTCGGTTTCAGCGTTGATGATGAATGAAAAAGATGAGGTATTATTGGTTCGAACCCATTGGCGATCAGATACATGGGAAATGCCAGGAGGAGATGTTGAATTAGGGGAACCTTTAGACAAGGCGGTTTGCAGAGAATTTCTAGAGGAAACAGGCATTGTAATCCGTCCAGTAGGAATAACTGGTGTTTATTTTAATGCAACCAAACATGTGATTTCGGTGGTTTTTAAAGCAGAGTATGTCAGTGGTGAAATAGAAATCCAACAAGAAGAAATTAAAGAAGCAAAATTTATTGATTTAAATGAATCTAATATTGACGAATATATAACCCGCCCGCAACAAAAATCTCGTACCCTTGATGCGATGAAAGCTAAATGTTTTGTTCCGTCTGAAACATGGGAGGTAAATCCAACATATAATTTGCTGACAAGGTTATAAAACTAATCTAAAAGTATAGTTATTATTTAATGCTCTAAAACAACTATATAAAATAGAAGGATAAGATCTAGCGTTCACCTTTGGTTATCAGAAGCAGATACATAGAAGAATAATTAGACAACATATGCCCCGGCCTAAGATAAAAGCTATCTAAAGTCGGGGCGTGTCATAGATGCGCGAACGTTATGTGCAATCCCTGAAGTTCGAGTTCAAGAAAACACAAATGCGCCAATAGCATCATCGAAAGATTATGGGGAGGATTTACATGTGGAGATTAGTTTAAAAAAGTCAGGCTTGAATCAAGCATCATTCATTCATGAAATGCAAATCAAAGCGTTTATGCCTTTGTTAGAGAAATATCAAGACTATGAAACAAGTCCAGCAAATGAAACGGTTGATAGGATTATTAGTAGAATGAATCAACCGTTTACTGATTATTATCTCATCAGATATAAAGAAGTGTATGTAGGTGCAATCAGAATAGTAAGGAAAGATAATTTCGTTTATCGAGTCAGTCCTATTTTTATTTTGCCTGATTATCAAGGGAGAGGAATTGCTCAACAAGTATTTGCGTTGATTGAGGAAAAGCATCAGGATGCAAGAATGTGGGAACTTAATACTATTTTACAGGAAGAAAGCAACTGTTACCTTTATGAAAAATTAGGATACAAGAAGACTGGAAAGATACAAGAAATAAACGACAAGATATCAATTGTCTATTATGAAAAACACTTTCAAAGAAGACGTTAATCACTGATAACATAATATTTACGTGTCTATACTTACGCCGATTGGTTATCACAATGTATGATGATGGAAGAACAACAATGAATGAGCTAGCCTAAGATAAGAGCTATCTAACGCTAAGTCATTTTGTGAATGCACAAAAGTTAGGTCAAATTATTACACTGATAGGAGATCAAAGAGATGGATGCTCAGAAACTCGCTTTACTTGCTTGTCAAGAATCCAGAAAATTCTTGAACCCTGGAATATCTGAGAAACATTTTTCTGATATTTGTGAAGATATCATGTATTCCCTAGGAGCAGAGGATTTCTGGTATCCAATGCTTGTGAATTTTGGTCCGAACACAATCTATTGTACGAGAGGAAATCATCTTCCATCATCAGATGTGATATTGAAAGATAATGACATCGTCTTAATTGATTTTAGTCCTAAATTGAATGGTTTTTGGGGAGATTACTCTGAAACCATAGTAATTGGAAACAATGAAGAAATGAAGCAGTTATCAAGAGATGCAAAGTATATTTTTGATTGTACATTTGATTACGCAAAAGAATGTCGAACGATAGGAGAGTTATTTAATTTTTGTAATGGTTTGATTGAAAAGTTGGATTATAATCTTTTAGATCCGAATGGAAATATAGGTCATTCAATTGAAAATTATAACAATCAAAATAAACGAATATATTTATGTCCAGATAATAAAGAAATGAGATTGGAAGGGAAGACATGGGCAATAGAGCCGCATATAGGTAGAGGAATTTATGGAGCTAAATTTGAAAATGTAATACAAAAATAATATTGTTGCAACTTTCAGAAGGCAATAATTTTATTTATTACCTTGTTCACAAGTCAGGGGCAAGCCCCTCGGTCTGGCAGATGACTTACTATTGGAAGTGATTTTATGGGATTTCAAAGAATTAAATGTACGGATGTCGGTGTATATGAACATGCTTTAACCCGAGGGAGAGTATACGAAGTACTCGATGAAGATGAGAGAAAATACCGAATTGTAGGGAATCATGGAAGAAGAGTTTGGATTTCCAAGCATCATTTTGCTTCTATCGAAGAACCAATATTAATTATGAAGACCTGGCAATTTGATCATGATATCGATAAGAATGAATTCGTAGAAGTGACTATAACTTTTGATGATGACTCTAAGAGATGGTGTGTAATCACAACACCACAAAAAATAGTCGAATATTTTGATAATGAATTACTGGATTTACCTGGAATAAATATGAAACATCTAATAATAATGAAGACAATTAGAACAGAAGATGTAGAAACAATGTTAAGGCATTTAGATAATCAAAATGAATTAATAGAGGTGACAATACCTTTACTTGAAAGCTAATCGTAGAGAAGAGGTTATGAAGAGGAGAGGATGAGACTAATCTTTACATGATTTGGAGGTGTTTCAGTGGCGTTAATTTCAAGGAATACTAGAAACAATGTTAATACAATACATTATCTCGATTCTCTTAATGATTCTGATAAGTCTCTAACTCCTCTTCTAATATGTCCAGGTCTGTCAGAAGTTGCTGAGGAGTATAAAGATTTTATTGAATATTTGTTACCTAGAAGGTGTGTTGCGCTCTCCTTTCGAGGAAGGGGAATGAGTGATACACCTCAAAATGGTTATGATTTGAAGCATCATATTTTGGATTTAGAGTCTGTGGTTAAAGAAACCAGTCTAGATCAATTTTACTTATATGGTTACTCAAGAGGTGTATCCTATGCTTTAGGTTATACGAGATTGTATTCAGAACGAATTAAAAAGCTGATTATTCAGGATTATCCACCCGAACATAAGGCGATGTCAATCGAATGGGCACATGATTATATTGAGAACTATATAGTGCCCTATAAAAGAATCAATAATATTAGGCCGGAATCAGTTCATGGAATTCAAAGAGACTCGACACAAGAACCGATCACATTCGAATATTCTAAGCCAGTATTAGTTATGCGTGGATTACAAAAGGATTCTCTATTATCGGATAATGGATTAGAACAATACAAGAGACAATTTCAGAATATTCAAATTGAAGAGTTTAAAGAGAGTGGACATGATATAAGAAGAAATGAAAGATCAAAACTATACGAAACAATAAAGAGATTTTTAGATTAACCGAAGAAGAAATTCGTTGTTTAACATTATATTCAAGCTGCCGCTCTCGTTGGAGCCTATTAACACCATATTTTTAAGTCAAACTCACCATAAAACCAAGAAAGAGGAAGGAGCATATCAATGATCGATATTCAAAGTATAATTCCACATCGATATCCATTTTTAATGATTGATCAAATTTTAGAAATAGAGGAAGGGAAATGGGCTAAAGGATATAAGAATGTAACAATCAACGAATGGTTTATTGCTGAACCATATAATTGTATGCCAAGCATGATGATAGTGGAGGCGTTAGCGCAATTAGGAGCATTTGCAACAATGAGTCAAGAGAATAGTTTGGGATTTCTTTCATCATTGAACGGAATCGAATTTTTAGGTAATGCTTATCCAGGCGATAGAATTGAATTATATTATGAAGTTGTAAAGAACAGAAGAGGTTTTGTATTGGGTAAAGGAAAAGCGACCGTTGGAAACCAAGTAATTATTAGAGCAGAAGAAATTATGATATATATACAAGGCTCTTGATGAACCGGTGAGATCAAAATATTTATATGCATATTCAAGAGTCTGAAACTTCTGATAACAATGTATGAATGACTATTAAAGGAGCATGAATAGTGAATCAATTAGTTAAAGATTCAATAATAAAACTAGCAGAAATAATTCAATTACCTGAGAGAGTTTTTCATGTTGAGGATTTGCCTTGGGTCCCTTTCGATGAAGGAGAAGAACCGAATTGCTATTTCAAACCTCTTAGATTTGACCTTGCAACTGGCACTTGGATATACCTCTTTAAAATTAAGAGCAATCAAGTATTGACTCGTCACCGACATACCGGTGGATCTGTTATAGGATTTAATATTCAAGGACAATGGAGATATGAGGGTCGTAATTGGATTGCGAAACCAGGAAGTTTCATATTTGAACCGCCTGGGGATATCCATACTCTTATTACTGAAGATGAAGAAGTAATTACTTTATTTATATTAGGTGGATCTCTACAATATTTTGATCAAGATAATATAGTTGTTGGTCAAGATGATATCTATACAGTATTAAAGAAATACAGGGATTATTGCGATGAGATGAAAATAGAATTTCGAGAAGATCTTATCTATTGAGAGCTATGCTATGAAGGTGGGGACAATCAAACAATTTCAAAGTTTTATCTTTGTATTGACAAAATATTGGAAGGGAAATGATTGTGGAGTTGAATATTAGAAGTAGGTTAATTGGAATTTTTAAATTTAACAGTGATTATATGGGATATGAATGTAAGGAAGGAAAGATAGATTGGATTTTAAAATTAGAGAGCAAAAGTACGGATGTAAATGAGTTAATAAATAAAGCAGAAACACTATTTGTTGAAATGGATAGATTCGATCATCTTGCGAAAAGTGGTATAGCAGAAAAGTTAATTGACTATAAAAATGATTTTTGGCCGGAGTATGATGAAAATGATAGTGATCTAGATTGGGACGCTGTAGAAGCAGGGGATTATGATGTATCAAAAGAAAAATTTGAAGAATTAATAAACCTTTGTTTTATAGAGATTCGATCGAATGAAATATACTGTGAATATAATGATGGGGATATGTTCGGAGGACATAGAATTCATGTTTATTTAGACTATCAATTCAATGTGATTAATGCTGAGTTGTAGTTCTATTTTTAAATCATCGAGCGAATACATCGTGTAACATCGAAAAACAAATATTAAAGGAGGTCATCATGATGAACAAGCATAGTGTTCAAGAAACAAATAGCCTCTATTGGGATACAAAAGGAAATGACTTTTTAGGAGCAATCGTTCTTCCTTTATATGGATCATTTGTCTCGGATGAAAAATATCAACTTTTTGGCGATGTTTCAGGAAAAAAGATGTTAGAAATAGGCTGTGGAAACGGTCAATCCTTGCAATATCATGGGGATCGCAAAGCATCTGAACTATGGGGGATAGATCTATCAGAAAAACAAATCGAAAAGGCAAAGCAACATTTGACGGCGTGCGGTCTTTCGGCAGATTTGATCTGCTCTCCAATGGAAGAAGAATGTGGCATACCCGTAGATTATTTTGACTTTGTTTATTCGATTTACGCCATAGGCTGGACAACCGACCTAGAAGGCACTTTTTGTCGTATCGCTTCTTATTTAAAAAAAGATGGCGTTTTTATTTTCAGTTGGTCTCATCCTATACACAAATGTGTTGTTGAAGAAGAAAATAGATTTGTTTTGAACAAGTCTTATTTCGATGAATCTTGGTATTTGGTATCTCCTGATTCTTGTCAAGGTGAGCTAATCTTATCTGACCGTAAATTATCAACCTATATAAATGCGTTGGCTAAAGCTGGGTTTGTTATTGAACAAATGATTGAAGAAACCGACAATGAACTAATACAATTGCACGATGATAACCATAATTTCGTAAAAAGAGCGAAGATGTTTCCTGTAACTTTCGTTATCAAAGCAAGGAAACTTTAAAATAATGAAGGAGCCCAGATCAAAATAAGGGGATATCTATATGAATAATGATATTAAACAAAATATAAGGAATAGTTATAATGCCCACGCAAGTTTACGAGATAGACAGGAGTTAGAATCTTGGAAACAACAAGAGTTGGATTTTTTTCTTTCTCAATTTGGAGATGATTTTCACAAAAAAATTCTAGATGTTGGTGCTGGCCCTGGACAACAAGGTAAATACCTAAGTGATTGTGGTCTACAGGTAACATGTATAGATTTGAGCTCTGAGATGATCGATGCTTGCAAAAATAAAGGGCTGGACGCTTATGTAATGGATTTCTACTCAATAGACTTTCCTGAAGAAACATTTGATGCCATATGGTCTATGAATGCTTTACTTCATGTTCCTAAGAAAAGTCTAGATAATGTATTAACTAGTATAAAGAAAGTTTTAAAGCCTGAGGGCATTTTTTATTTAGGGTTATATGGTGGCTTTGAAAGTGAAGGTGTGTGGGAAGAGGATTTTTATGAGCCAAAACGTTTTTTTTCATTTTATGAACATGAAGCAATTCAAAAGAAAGTAAAACCAATGTTTGAATTGCTTGATTTTCACACTATACGTACAGAGAATATGACAATGGATTACCAGGCTATGGTATTGAAAAAGCGATGAATTGGACTGAATAATCAACCCTGCGAGCTTAAGTATTTTAATCTATATTTTTTTGGAGCGAGTCATGAAGGAAATGGATCAGTTAGCCTATGGTGGAATTGTAATGAGTGACGAGGGACAAGTATTAATGAGAAGCCCGAGTGCTTTTTGGGGAGGCTATGTTTGGACTTTTGCTAAAGGATCATATGAATCATGTGATTATTCCCCTGATGTTACCGCTATAAGAGAAGTTAGAGAAGAAACGGGGTACGAATGTGAAATAGTAAGAGAAATACCGGGAGAATTTGAGTCAGATACTTGTATAACGAAATATTATCTTATGAAGCCGACAGGAACAATATATCCATATGATAAAGAAACGCAAGAAGTTAAATGGTTTAGTATTGAAGAAGCTTTAAATATGATTAAATTAACAAGAAGTGAAAAAGGCAGAAATCGTGACACGGCTGCTTTATTAAGTGCGCTAAAAACGAAAGAGCAATTAACTGATTTTGAAAGATAATTTGGTGAATTTAGAATGTTAGATAACATTACATACACGCTGTAGGAGGTGAAACTGTGTCGAATCCCTTTGATTGTATTAGTGATTTTATGTTTTTTGAAACAGAGATAGGTGCCGCTGACATTATATTAATCCCAGGAGCAAGTCATCCTCAATTAATGGAAAGAGCTGTATTATTATTCGAGAGAGGAATTGCTCCGTATATTTTACCATCAGGCAGTAGTACCCCTCACGTAGAAACAACTGAATGGGAGTTTCTTCGTAATATTGGAATAGCATCTGGTATCCCTGCAGAAGCAATCCTTAAGGAAGATAAAGCGACAAATACATTTGAAAATGCGCGCTTTTCTCTAGAGGTTATGAAAGAGATGGAGTTAGTTCCCAGGAGAGTAGTATTAGTTTGTAAGAACTATCATGCTCGACGTGCCTTGTTAACGTATCAATTTATTTTTCCCAAAACAACAGTATTTCAAGTAAGTCCGGTAGTTGATAAGACGGGAATTACGAAAGACAACTGGTTTCAAGAACAATCTAGCATAGATATAGTAATGAATGAATTAGAGAAAGTAGGAAAATATTTTAGGAAAGCAATTCATAATGCAGCAACAGTTTTTTGAGAATATTCAAGAAGGATGACTACATCTGATAACAACGAACAACTTATTTGGTTATTCGTCCTGGAGGTGGATAATTGAAGCCTAGGATTTTTAGTGCTATCAGTATATTGGCTTTATTCATCATTGTTCTATTAGCATTGTTATTTACTAACGCAAGAAATGAAAACAAACTAATTAACAGTATTGAAATCAATCAGATAAAGTTTTACATGCAGAAAAATAAAGTTGAAGAGCTCTATGGCGATGGGACAGACAAAACACCAATGTGTTTTGGTTGTGAATTGAATTTTGTATACCCTGAATTAAAGTTATCAGGTCGTTACTCGGATACTCTTGATCGGGTCGATAGTAAAGGATTTATTAATGACAGAAAAAGTCCAAAAGTAAAACAAACTACAACTGCAGATGACAAAGTATCAATTGAAGGAACGAAAGTAGGTGATAGCTTCAATAAAGCCATAAGAACATTAGAAGCTAGAGGGTATGAATTACAGATGAACCCAAATGAACACTACTTTAATTTTTATTTCAAAGATAACTTGTACATTAGACTATGGGCAGATGAGAAGCTAAATTTGCTTGAAAAAGATAGAACAACCATTGGCCAGAATGAAGATCTTGTAAAAAGCATTACGGTTGAAATCCGTGTAAAGAAAGATGAAGAAATACTGTATTAAGTAATCCTAAGGAGAAACATATCATGTTTATATGCGAAGTTGATGATTCATCATTTATATTGTTACTAGAGATGAAAGATGCAGATGAATTATATGATTTGATTCACAGAAATAGGGATCATATTGGTGAGTGGTTGAAGTTTCCGAGTATTACTTTAACAGCGGATGATTCAAAAACTTTTATTGAAAGAACACGTATAAGATATGCTAAGGATGAAGGTTACTGGCTAGGGATATGGAGCGGAGGTAAACTAGCGGGTTCTATTGGTTACTTATATTTAGATCAAGAGAATAAAAAAACTGAGATTGGATATTGGATAGGTAAAGAATTCGAAGGAAAAGGAATAATTACTAAATCTATTAAAGTACTAATAAATTATGCTTTTGACGAACTTAAATTAAATAAAGTTGAAATAGGCGTGGCTACAGATAATACAAAGAGCCGTGCAATTCCTGAAAAATTAGGGTTTAAACGAGAAGGTGAACTAAGAGATTACGAATATATTAATGGGAGATTTTTAGATAGAATAATTTATGGATTGAAAGCTAGTGAATGGAGAACTGAGTAGAAACTTTCGAAGAAGACATACATCATATAACATTGTATAAACGCTGCAAGGCTTGCATCCCTTGATCGTCCGATGTATGAGCCCGCCAACACATGAGCCGACCTAAGATAAGAGCCAATCTAAGGTCGGCTCATGTCGTCAATGCGTGAGCGTTATGTGAAATCCATGCAAAGGAGTATAGTATGGGATCTAGAATAATGCATTACTGTATATCTGCAGGTCTTGCTAGAGAATTAATGATTAATGATGATCAATTCTTCTTAGGTAGTATTGCACCTGATGTACATAAAAATATGAACACTCCTAAATCCATATCTCATTTTATGAAAGAAGATAATGATGGGAAATTCTTTGCTGATTATTTGGAATTCAATCATAAATATCTGAGATATATGAAAGATCCGTTTTACCTCGGATATTTTTATCATTTAATTTCGGATGTTATATGGGTAGAAGAAATTTATTACAAGAAGATAAAATGGTTACCGCAGCCGGAAAAGAAAGAAGCTCAGTTAAAGTACTATAGAGATTTTTGGAGATTGAATGGAAAACTTATAGATTATTACTCCCTTGCGTATAGACCAATTGATGTTAAGCCAATAGAGATAGAAGAAATTGATTATAGATATCTTCCAGAATTAATTAAAGACTTAGAAGTTGATTTTCTGATGAAAGATGAAGCTAAGGCAGAGGAATTAGAAATTCTAGAATTTGAAGAAGTCATTGATGTTCTTGAAAAAACAGTAAGGGAATGCGTAGCAATTTCGATGAATATCTTAAGCTACTCGGGTTCGTGAGTACGGGAATATAATATGAAATTAGCGAAATGCATTCAGTACTAGGGAGGAATAATAATGAGAAATCCTATTATGAGCCGGATTGATACGGTGTTTATTCATGTAACAAATCTGAAGGAATCTGTAAGGTGGTATTCGAAACTATTGGCCATCGAATTTAATGAGGACAATCAATTTGAAGGTCCGATTCATACATTTCCTATGGGTAAGAATAGACCTGGTCTAACATTAGATTGTCATTGTTTTGATGAACAATATGAATTTATTCCATCAAATCAACCATTATTTAATTTAAGCACTGAAAATATAGATGAAGCTTACGAATTCGTTAAGAGTATAGGAGCAGAGATTGTTACTGAAATTGCAAGATACTCAGATCTATCTGAATTTTCATTGAAGGACCCTGATGGGAACATATTAATGATTTGTTCTTGTATAACGGAGCATTAAGAGTTATCCTCCGAAGTGGCTGCAAATTGATAGGTTGACACTTGGTAATACTAAAATGACTAGAAAGGCTAAGGTATGTCCTGTATTAATTTGGGTAAATGATACATATGCAACAGATAACAATGTACTCTTGCGCGAGAAACGCACTTCCCTAGGATCGCCACAAGTTATGAACAAGAAGCGGTATCAGGCAATTAATTCTGTGAAGCTAAGTCTGTCCGACATCACGCATGCACGCTTAAGCATCTCGGTTCGTGATATAAGAACGTTATATGCAATCGAGGCAGATTTAAGTTAGGAGAGTGATATCATGGCTAATGAAAGAGAAATCCAAGAAATAAGAGATAGATTAACCCGTCTGGAAAATCAATTTCAGGAAAAGCCTCGGACATCATTAACAATAAAAATCTTAATTGGCTTGATCTTGAGTGTAGTAGTTATTACATTGATACTGACCTCTATTGGAATACTCCAATTTATTAGTGGATAATCTTCTTAGGGGGTTACGTTGCATAACTTGGCGGTCTCTTGGTTGTCAGACGTTATAACGCAAGATCGAAACTCAGACAAAAAAGATCCAGCCTAAGATAAGAGCAATCTAAGGCTGGGTCTTTCCTTTCGCAATACAATAACGTTAGACGACATAGCTCGGGAAAAATTAACTTAGGTGTGGGTGATTACGCTGAAGATCTACTTAGTGAGACATGGAATGGATGAAGAAGGTTATCGTGGTGGATGGAGTCAGCGAGGATTAATTGGAGAAGGTATCCTTCAGTCGAGAAAATTAGGAAGACATTTAAAAGATCATTGTCATGAGTATAAAATAAACACAATGATCAGCAGTGATCTTCCAAGAGCCGTGGAAACTTCAAGAGAAATTGAGCTGGAGCTAAAAGTTAAGTGCATATATCATGAAGAATGGAGAGAAATGAATAATGGAATTTTAGCGGGAATGCCCAATCAAGAAGCGGAATTAAAATTTCCTAATATTTATTTTAATACACTTCAGATGACTACGCCCTTTCCTGATGGAGAAACCCCAAAGCATTTCTATGAAAGAATATGCAGATCGTTTAATGAGCTATGCCGAAAGATTGAAAAAAACGAAATAGAAACAAATGTATTACTCGTTACACATGGTGGAGTAATTAATATCTTGTACTATTATTTGAATGGTCAAGAGTGGACAAACAAATCGAAATTTCATCCTATAGATAATACGAGTGTACATACCGTGGAGAAGGGATCTCATGGCTGGCAGATCAGTGATATGAATAAAGTAGAGCATTTAAATGTCGCAAATCTTCGTAAATACTTATAGTACAAGGGGAATCTGGGATGGCTGCGAAACCAGTTATTATAGTGGAGTACAATGACAATTGGCCCAGTAGGTTTGATGAATTGGCTTTGATTTTGAAAGAATACTTAGGAAGTTTAATAGTAGATATTGAGCACGTTGGAAGTACATCTGTTCCGGGTCTCGCTGCGAAACCAATTATAGATCTGGATATTATAATTAGTTCTATGTCTATACTTCCTAAACTAATAAATAAGTTAAATGAATTAGGATACTATCATGAAGGTAATTTGGGGATCGAGAACAGAGAAGCATTTGGAAGAATAGATGAGAGAGTTCCTTATAATGAAGATAATCAACCCCAACCAGAACATCATCTATATGTTTGTAATCAAGATAGTGAGGCATTAAAAAATCACTTATTATTCAGAGATATATTAAGACAGCATTCTCATCTCATAGATGAATATGCAGAACTAAAGAAAAAACTTGCAAGCATGTATAAGGACAACCGGAAGGCCTATACAGAAGGAAAAACTCATTTTGTAATTAAGGTCATGAAAGAGTATAAGAGCGAAAACCAGAAAGGATCTAGATCATGATTACTTTTGAGAAAAACAATCATAAATTTAATTTTAGAGTAGCTGGGATTCTTATTCATAACGGTCGACTTCTATTACATACAACCCGAACAGACGACTTTTGGAATTTGCCTGGGGGACGTGTTGAATTTAATGAATCAACTGAACAAGCATTAATAAGAGAACTGCAAGAAGAGTTAGGGGTTACCATACAAATCGAAAGACTTGTATATGTTAATGAGGATTTTTTTGAATATAATGATAAGAAATACCATGAGATTGGTTTCTATTATTTAATGTCATTAGACGAAAATCATGAAATTCTGCTAAAGAATGAAGAGTTTTTCGGGATAGAGGATAACGGAAGATTAATCTTTAATTGGTTTGCGGTAGAAGAATTATTAAATCTTGAAGTCTATCCAGAGAATTTGAAAACAGATATTCAAGAGATTCTTACTGATTCCAGAATCAAGCACTCAATAATAAAACAATAACTAAAGACTTATATTACGAAAGAAGGATAAGCCAATGATTACAATTAGATTTGTTTCAAAAGAGGATATCCCACATATTCAATCAATAGCTCATGATACATGGATGTTCACTTATGGAGAAGTGTACTCGGAAGATTTCATTCATAATTTTCTAAGTAAAGCTTATTCTACTGAGAATTTAATTCGATCGGTAGAGAGGGAGTTTCAAAGTCCTAAACGGAATTTTTTAATAGCTGAATTTAATGACGAAGTCGTTGGATATGCACAAACAAGTCAAGTGAATGAAGAAGAGTATGAATTACTAAGAATCTACATACGACCTGAATATCATAAACTGGGAATAGGAAAAAGCTTCATTCAGGAATTTATTCAAGGATTAAAGCCTATAAAGAAGCTGTTTGCTTGGGTAGCGAAAGAGAATCGTATAGGAAGAGCATTTTATGAGAAGAGCGGATTTAAAGAAGTAGAAGAAATGATCGAAACCATAGAAGGGCAGGTTAAAACACAAATTAAATATGAATTGGAAATCTCGGTATGACAATTAAAATTAATACCTTAAGCACATATATCATCACGCTTAATTTAATACTGCTTCTTAATCTTTTATCTATGACTTACAACTTTGTTCGTAGTATTACAGACGATCTTAAACTTATACAATACAAGAGTTCAATTATCAACGAGGTTGAATTTACTAATTTATCTTTAAGAATACATACAGACTCCGAGGTTTTTAATCAGTTTTGTCACCCAATGCTTCTAATCCTTATTGGAATCACAATTAATATTGTCTTTTACATTATAAAAAAAATAATTGAAAGCAAATAGAATGGAGAAACACTGGTAAGCTGGGATATTTGGCATCGGATAACAATCAATAAACACTATAATTGAGTGGTGTTACCCCTTGATTTATTTCTTGTACAGAAAGTATACTTATTGAGGAAAAAAGATACATAATTGTAAATTCACTTAGGGAAGGATGGTTGTAATGATTTTTTGGAAAGGATGGGGAATTATCGGTGTCTTATTCCCTATACTAGTCGCTCTTTTACTTGCTTCTTTAGGATTTAGTGATGAAAACGGAGATTGGTTTTACTTTATCGGTCTTACCTTATCGGCTATACCTGTGTGGTTTATAGGTAAGCATTTTAATAGAGATAAAGATGAAGTTTTTACGAATGAAAGAACAGGGCAACAGTTCAAGTTAGGAAATCGCGCTACATTATTTTTTATACCTCTACAATATTATGCAATTGTTTATCCGATTCTAGGTATCATTCCGGTTTTCGGATCTAATTAATTTAACAACACGTTTATCTTGCCTAAGATAACGTGTTTTTTTATTAGATATAAAAGTATGACTCGAACTGACGGAATAGAGATAAATTAAACTCTGGGGGGAGAAATATGAAAAAGATCATCATCATTACTCTAATGGTTGTCCTTATGAGTGCTTGTTCATTTCAAAAAAATACTAAGACTAATCTTAAGGAACTGGTACTTGCTAAAGAAACTCAACATGCTGTGATTTATGTTCGAAAAACAGATCAGGATATTAATGACATGGTAGAGATAATATCAAATGAATTCGATGCGCAGTATAAACGTCTTAATAATCTGTTCCAAGTCTCTTCTCCTCAAAAAGCAGTTATTCATATTTATACGGATAAAGATCAATTCCAAGAGATGATTGGTCGTGATACCGAAGGGACTTATGATGCTAGGGATAAAATAATTAAGGTCTATACACCAAATGATTTAAGCAGAATCGATGTTCGCAATGAATATACAGATCAAATCGTCCATGAATATGTTCATGCAATTATTCAACAAATAAATCAGGAGATCGGGGATGTAAAGTGGTTGGACGAAGGAACAGCGTACTATGCCTCAAACCAGTTGGAAGCCGAAATTAAGAGCAGAAAATATGTAATTGCATTAGTACCTGATTTAAGTGAATTTTTAGAGAGTGACACTTATTTCGATAAGGCAGGTGGACATGCATATTACTTCTCTGGTCTGATAGTACAGTTCATTTACGAGAAGTATGGAGAAGACAAATTCAATCAAATAATCAGAGAGCCTAAGGAAATGGAAAATATATTAAATAAATCTATAGAAGATTTATATATAGAATGGAAAGAGTATGTAAACACCTTGTATAAATGATAATATAAGGTTCACCGAAGAATATTCTTCGTGTAACACAGAGGGAGTGAAATAGCGGTGATTGAAAAATTTCATTTGAATAACATCGGATTAGACGATCCCTTAGATGAAAACAGTATGTCTGGGTTTGGGCTGCTTACCTTATTTCAATGTGATGTCGAATATCATTTTAGTACTGAAGACATGAGTTTGGAAGAAGCAGAGTTATATATTCAAGAGGTCTTGAATCGTTTGCCGGATGAAGCCATTAATGAATTATGCAAGAAAGCATGTGAATGGAAAATCGATAAAATGTCCAGTGATACAGCTGAATACCCTAGTGGATTGGCCGAAGCTTATGGAAGAGGGATTTTGGACTTTATGTCCGTAGGTGAGGTTTATCTTTATCGATATCCTTACAATAGCAGCGATGATACATTCGGTGCAATTCTGGGTGGAGGTACAGAGTGGGATACTGAGAATGGTATGGAAATTGTTATTCGTGGGAGTAAGGTTCTTGAGGTGCGTGAGTATTTAGGTTATGGCAAAACTGCAATATGGAGCTAAACGATTACGAAAGGATTGAATTATATGGATACGGAATTAATAAATATTTTTGACGATAACAAAAAACAGATTGGTGTAGCAACTAGGAAGGACGTGCATACATTTGGATATTGGCATGAATCCTTTCATTGTTGGTTTATTGGTAGGGAGAAGGAGAACGATTATATTTATTTACAACTTCGTAGTGAAGTGAAAAGTGACTATCCAAATCTTTTAGATATAACTGCCGCTGGGCATATCATGTCCAATGAAACTGTAACCGACGGAATAAGAGAGATAAAAGAAGAGATCGGAATTGATCTGACGATAGATGAATTAGAGTCCCTGGGTGTTGTAGATTACGTAGTGATTAATGATAATTTCATTGATAAAGAATTGGCGAGTGTTTATTTATACAGGTATAATTCGACATTCGATGAGTTCATTTTACAGAAAGAAGAAGTGTCAGGCATTTTCAAAGCTGAATTTAATGATTTCTGCGCACTTTGGTATGGTGAAAAAAGTCATATTAATGTAGAAGGCTTTATTATTGATCCTAAAGGGAATAGAGTCATGGCAAACAAGGTTGTTGGAGAGAAAGAATTCGTTCCTCATGAGAAGTCGTTCTATCAAACTATTGTGAAACTAATAAGTGAGAAGCTAAACGGGGAGTGAAAGCTTATGATTCTAGGTTTATATGAAGCTCATTTACCTGTAAGTAATAAAAAAAGATCGATAGAATTTTATTCGAAGTTGGGATTGGAACTTGCATGGCAAGATGAAGAGACTGCTTTTTTCTGGATTGAGAAAGAGAAGAGCTGGTTAGGCCTCTGGGAAGGTGAAGAACATAAGATACCATATCATCCTTCTGTGAGGCATGTTGCATTTAGAGTAAGTTGTGAGGATCTCA
This sequence comes from Paenibacillus sp. GCM10028914, assembly GCF_042666275.1. Taxonomy (NCBI): domain Bacteria; kingdom Bacillati; phylum Bacillota; class Bacilli; order Caryophanales; family Paenibacillaceae; genus Paenibacillus; species Paenibacillus sp. GCM10028914. The sequence continues at coordinate 61,314 of NZ_JBHTFO010000017.1, read as the reverse complement.
AAAATAGTATAACTTGGTTGAATTCAATCAATATAGAGCCTGTACCTTTTGGAAGAAGGACTTCAGTCGAATCATTTATTCGTCCGAACCAAGGAAATGCGTCTGTGTATTTTAATGATCCGGATGGAAATAGCCTTGAGTTGATGTGTTTTGTTTCAGTTCCCGAAGAAATGAAATCTATAACGGATAAGTTATCATTTGAAGATTTAGAGATGTGGAAGATCTAATTATTGAACTATAGGTCTTGCCAAAGCGTTATAAGGAATAGATACAAATCATAAAACTAATAAAGAGATTAATTACAGGAGGGGTTTATGAGTAAACCTTGGTTAGGACAATTACCTGCAGTTCAATTTCGGATTGCTCGTCCGACACATCAACTGGAGAAAATCATCGAATTTTATACAAAGGGTCTTGGTTTAGAAATTGTAGGATCATTTGAGAATCACGAAGGTTATGATGGTGTAATGCTTGGTCTGCCAAGTGTTAGCTATCATTTGGAATTTACTCAGCATATAAACGCAGAACCTATTGAACCACCATCAAAAGACAATCTACTAGTATTTTATATTCCCGATTTAGAGGCAAGAGATGAAATTGTAACCAGACTAAACACCATGGGATATCATGAAGTTGAGCCTGAGAATCCATACTGGGGACTCAATGGAATAACGATATGTGATCCAGATGGTTGGAGAATTGTTTTGCAGAATACTAATGGAATCTAAATTTTAAGGTTTCCAATTCGTGAATTAGCTGAGTCTAGCCCGGCATTAGCTGAGAGTTTTCACGGAGGGGAACCTTTTTCTATCTCTGATTTCGTGCACATACTATAAAAAGCATTTAAAAGGAGTTGTTATTAATGAGTGTACATTTAAAGAATGCAAACCAAGTTAGATTAGTTTCAGATTTACAGAAAGCAAGCGAATATTACTCCAATGTATTGGGTTTTACTGTGGACAGCTGGGGTCATGCAGGAAGAGATAACGTGGGCTTTTTATTACAACAAGCAACAAAACCTGAAGATGTAAAACCAAATGAAAGATCATATTATTCCAGTGAAAATTGGGCGGGGCCACCAAGTGGTTGGGATACATATTGTTATACAGATTACGAAGGTGTACTCGAAATATATGAAGAATATAAGTCGAAAGGTGCATTCATAGCTTATGATCCAGTACCTGAAAGCATGATTAATCAGGAGTGGGTAGAATTTGGAGTAAGAGATCTGGATGGTTACGTGATTGTTTTCGGTGGTGGAAAATGAATAATAATAGTAATCTTATCGAACTTGCTGAGCAATTTGTAAAACATGAATTAGAATATGATCCATCTGGTCATGATTGGTGGCATTGTAATCGAGTAAGGAACGTAGCACTTGAAATCGCAAAGTACGAGAAGGCAGATTTGTTAGTATGTGAATTGGCGGCGCTCCTACATGACGTAGCAGATGAAAAACTAAATGAATCAAAACAAGCAGGATTAGATAAAGTAAGAAACTGGCTGCTTCAGTATGTTGAAGATAATGAGTGTATCGATAGAGTTATGACTATTATTTCTTCGATGTCTTACAATGGCGGAAAGAATAAACCGTTGGAAACAATTGAAGGTCAAATCGTTCAAGATGCTGATCGTCTAGATGCCTTAGGAGCAATTGGAATTGCAAGAACATTTGTTTATTCGGGTTGGAAGGGACAGCAAATACATAATCCTGAGCGAGATTTTTCATCTACTGATTATAGATCAAATGAAAAAACGGCGATTCATCACTTCTACGAAAAACTATTAAAACTGAAGGGATTAATGAATACAAATTATGCGAAAGAAATAGCACAGAAAAGGCATGACTTTATGGAGGCGTATTTAAAACAATTTTATAGTGAGTGGAATTTTAGCGATATAAGAAAGGACATATAGATATGATGACTCAACAAGAAATGATCCATATCGTACAATCACAGCTTGCAATTGACATGAATTGTACAGTTGAGGATTTGAACAAAGAACAAGACAGCATTGTTTTTGTAGAAGCAAAAGAGAATCCAGGTCGCAGGCCGTTTCCAAGAAGAGAACGTTATTTTGAAATTTTGTCCATGGGTAAATCAATTGTGGTATCAGCTACGCCGGAACGATTAGCAATTTCTAAAATGCAGATGAAGGGAAAAGATCGGGATACTATATTTTCTCTACCTTTCATTAGAGGACTATACTTACATTTTCTACCTGATTTAAATAGGATAAAGCGAACATCACCACCAGCCCATTTTTCATATGAAGTCGTTGAGAAAGATGATGTTTCCAAGTTATTGGGGCTTGAAGGATTTGATAATGTACTTATAACTGATATGAATCATCCTTATCATACTGTACTGGTCGTACTAGCTAAGGAAAAGGAAAAAATAATTGGCATGGCAGGCGCGGGGAATGTATGTGCAAAGATTTGGCAAATTGGAATAGACGTACTTCCGGAATACCGTAATCAAGGATTGGCATCGCATCTTCTAAATAGCTTAACTTTTGAAATATTAGAACGTGGCTATGTACCGCTTTATGATGCTATTTCAAGTAATATTGTCTCACAAAGAGTGGCATATCGGGTAGGATACTATCCGGCTTTTGTAACGGATTGGCGCTGTGATTTTAAAGATTTCGAATCTTCTACCAACAATAATTAGATTAACGCATTACTTACATATTTGAGTTGTGAAAGAGGGATTAAAGAGATGAATTTTCCTGTATTGGAAACTGAAAGATTAGCGCTTAGACAACTACGCTTAGAAGATGCAGCTGATATATATGATTATTTTTCAATGGATGAAGTAACAATGTTCTATGATTTGGACAGTTTTACGGAGTTGAAACAAGCAGAAGATTTAATCATGTATTGGAATAATAGATTCAACAATATAGAAGCAATTAGGTGGGGAATAACGCTTAAATCCGAAGATCGAATCATTGGAACTTGTGGTTTTCATAATTGGGCTAAGAAGCATTACAAGGCTGAGATCGGATATGAATTATCACCTAACCATTGGAACAAAGGATATATGACTGAGGTATTAGAAGCAGTAATCAATTTCGGCTTTGAAGAACTTGAATTAAATCGAATTCAAGCATTGATACATCGTGATAACGTCAACTCAAGAAAAGTATTAGAGAAATCAAATTTTCGGGAAGAAGGATTATTGAGTGAATATTACTATAAGAAGAATAGATATGTGGACGCGGTGATTTTTTCAATTCTAAAAACAAAAATATAGAATCGTATGCAAGCATTACATAGTTGAAGCGAGGAGGGAGCTAGGATGCTTTATGATCTACAAGGTGAAGGCAATATGTCACCAGTTGTAGGAATGTTATACGCTGCTGTAAAAGAGAATAATCAAAGACTGATATTCATCGTGGATGGCATGTTGCAAGATGAATTAGATTACAGGGGCCTACAGAATAAATTCAATAGTACTGCTCAGCTAATACAACATCTTATGTACGTGGATCTGAACTGGGTTTATAGGATAAAAGGGCAGTCACTTCCGGATTGTTTAAAAGAGCAATACGGCCCCATGATCGATTCGAATAATAGGCTTCCTATGGTTAAGGAAAAGTCTTTGAATACATTTAAATCCGAATATAAAGATGTATTAAGTAAATTGAAAGATTCATGTACACAATTAACAGATGCTGATTTAGATAAAGTTGTCACTTTTGGACATGAGAACGAAAAGCTAGCAACGATTCGCTGGGGTCTATGGCATATGGCTGACCATTGCCGTTATCACCAAGCTCATATAAATCAACTTAGACGGTGGTATAATATTGAAAAATCTTTCTTGTAGAATGTCTGTTACATTTAGAATATGGATTGTGGTATCTCTTCTATTTTCGTTAATAGGTGTATTTAATTTTTGGCCTAATTATGTGCATGATGAGTTCCCTTTATTTACTGATTTTTTAATGCTTCTAATATTTCTGCCTTCCTTTTTTATATTATTCTTCTCATTATTAACACTTCTGATTATTAAACTACTGAATATTAAGACCGGTTATAAACTTGTAGTAGGTATTTCATTATATTGTTTAACCTTTTTGGTTTTGTATTATATTTTCAAAGATATTTGGGGCATTCATTTTAGCATAGTAGCAATTTCATTAACTTCGTTAGTTGGTCTTATTCACTATGGTGCTAGTTCATTAATTAGGAACTCAATGTCTAAATATTAGGCAATTACCGACGTGTAACAATGAACTATCGTTAATAGATAGTATTGTGCATCTAAACAACTAATAGAAAAGGCGGGAATAACAATGATTTATGATGAGATGAACAAAACGATTGCTACAGAGAGGCTATTGTTAAGGTTATTTGAAAAATCAGATGCTGAAACGGTTGCTAAACTATGTAATAACTACAATATTTATAAAAATACACTGACCCTACCTTACCCTTATACAACGGATTGTGCCGTATCATGGATAGAACATCATATGGATAACTTTAATGCTGATAAATCATACGAATTTGCTATTTGTGATCGAGAAAAGGGGACTTTATACGGTGCAATAGCATTATCTAATAATCAACGTTATGATAACGGCGAAATTGCATATTGGATTGGTGAAGAGTTTTGGGGACATGGATATGCAACAGAAGCTTCAAATGCAATCTTAGACTTTGCTTTTGATGTGAAACAATATCATAAAGTTTATGCTAGGCATTTTGCTTCGAATCCTGCATCCGGGCGAGTGATACAAAAAATAGGCATGATTCAAGAAGGCGTATTGATTGATCATGTGAAAAAAGAAGGTCGATATGAGGACCTTATCTATTACGGTATTGTTGAAAATATAGGTGTAACTAAAGGATAATGAGAAACTTGGGAAGCTATTGCTTATATCATTATTTTGAAAAGGATAAGGGACCATTCAGAAATCTCTCGAATCTATCGATTGAGAAAGCATCTGAGATTTCTAATGAAATCAGAAACGAAGGCAAGGTATTTGCAAGTCAGAGATCAGACGACTATATGATAATTAGAAGAGATCTAGAGAGGATTGCCAGGGCACTTTTTATTGCTAAGGGAGGCAAGCCTGGAAACACATTTCCTCACTACATGGTACTAGATTCCTGTGAATGGCTAGAATCTTGGTATAGAGATTCAGATAAGATAGCAATCGATTTAGATGAGTTTACAGAAACTTCGATTAGTTTTACATATGGCGATCTATTTCCGACCATGAGGTTCGAGGATAATAAACCATATCGTAAACAGATTTATACTAAACAAGAAATAATGGAAGTCATTAAAAAATTTGGATTACCACAAGAATGGAACAGGTATGGAGATAAAGGCCCTGAGAGATATATTGAAGTTCAAGTATGGGATGAAGAAGTAATCCAGAGATATATGGTGTAAAACGAATAACAAGGAGAAATTTGATGTCTGAATATTACTGGGATACCAAAATTGAATATCTAAGAAAGACCAGATTAGTGAAGAATCCTGGCTGGTATATGCACCAAATATGAAGATTTCATTTGGTACAGTACAGAGATACATAAAGTAATTATTCAACCTTAAGGGGAACTGATAAATGGCAAGCAAAGCTTTCACAATTGAATGTGAGAATATTATTCTACGTGAATATGTATTCAATGATTGGAAGGATATTTGTAAAATTTCGCAACAGCCACATATCGAGGAGTTTTTGCCTGATTGGAATGCACCAAAGGAACAACGTATGTACTGGATTGAAAATTATGAAATTCCTGAGAACAAACAATTTCTAAAAGCAATTGCGGATTGCGGAAATGTCTCCGATTTAATGCTTCGACTTGGAATCATATCGAAAGAGACGGGTGATTTTATAGGGTGGTGTTGTACAGGGATAAAGGATGAGTTACCAGCTCCTAACAGAGAAATCGTATTTGGAATCTCTGAAGATCAAAGAAATAAAGGCTATACAACAGAAGCTGTTCGAGGTCTAGTAGATTTTCTATTCAAGAAAACAAATATTGATGTATTGAATGCTATCGCATTGACAACCAACGTTGGATCTAACAAAGTCATCCAAAAAAGCGGCTTTGAATATCAAAATACGATCATTATCGAGCAGAAAGAATACAATCACTACAAACTATTTAGGACCGGAGATTAGATAGCTTTCTAGATATAGGATAACTACGTATGGGGTGAGTGGATACTAATGAGCCATTGTGAATTGTGTAACCCTAATTTTGATTATCAAAAGCTTATTTTAGAGAATGACCATTGTATGTTTTTAATGCTGAATAGAACGGATATTGAAGGATCAGGAATCATCATTCCACGGCAGCATAGAGAAACGGTATTTGACCTAACTGAAGAAGAGTGGAACAGTACATACGCTTTATTGAAAGAAGTTAAATACATTATTGATCAGGAGTATAAACCAGATGGGTATAATGTGGGCTGGAATTGTGGTTCAGTTGGAGGCCAACATATTTTCCACGCACATTTACATGTACTACCAAGGTATGCAGATGAATTTTATGCAGGTAAAGGCATTAGAAATTGGTTTAAGAGTAGCGAGAACAAACGAAAGTCCTAGTAAGCTATCAGAATTAATGAATAAAAAAAGCGAATTATTCCTCAAGGAAATAATCCGCTTTATTTAATTTCTAGAAGTCTGCACCATGATTATACTGTGTAACTATAGATTGATCTTCTGGAAGAATAGAATTGAAGCTAACAACACTAATTAAGCCCAACAACACTATTGAAATCAAAGCTTTCTTCATTTTCAACCACTCCTCTTAAAATTGAATTTAGAATATGAGAATATTCCGTAATTTGGAGGACTGATGCGTGGGTTTTAAGTACATCAAATAGTGCAATAGATCTTTTGAAGTACCTATCATTGTTAAGTTTATCAGATTCTGTAATATTATGTAAAGTATAAATTATCGCATTAGCAAAATTTTTTCTTTTGCAATAATACAAAGCTAGTAGGTAGTATGCCGTTAAGTAGTAAGCTATGCGAACAGGTCTGTATTGATGATCATATTCAGAGATATATGAAATTAATTGTGAAATTTCATGATCTATTTCAAAATTATGTACCAATGCTGATTCAAGAATAGTAATTATACCTGGCAATATTTCATCAGGATCCATTTTTATTAAGTCTAGATAATCTGGCAATTTATCTCTGTCGCCCATTAACAGCTCTAAACTATATGAATTTGCTTTTGCAAAGTTTGGAATTTGTTTATGTAATATTGTCCTTTTTGACTATTATCTATCCAGCTTAAATCAGAATATAGGTAAACACATTTCAAAGATTCTTTATAGTTTTTAAGTTTTTGTAGTGCCAGGCCTTTCATTAGATGACTGTATCCAAAATAATAAATAAGAGGTTTTTGAGTTTTTATTTTGTTGTTGACATTCGGGGTGGAGATTTCAAGGAGATTATCAGATAAAAAAATTACTTGCTCCCAATTTTCAAAAGCGTAAGCCATTTTAATCATATTAACTAATGTGTCATTATTTATATCATCTAATATGATCTTTTCATACAAAGGTAGAACCTCCTTTATATTACAATAAATAACAATTAATTCTATTATATAGGGATATTTCACAGCTGGTCAATAAGAGAAATAAAATATATCATCTCAGGATATTCTTCTTAATGAATTGCTCACTATGTCCTTCGAGAACGACTACAATATTTTTCGCTGTATTATTAAAGAATATTAAAGCTTTTGGTCTTACACCGTGTTCCAGAAAAAGGTAAACCTCTTTGATCAAGTCAGGATAAATGTCAGAAGATAATTTTACAGGATTTTTGAATTTAACATGTAAGATCTGTCCATCTTTTGGATCAATCGATAAACCGCCATGTATTGTTGGAGAAGATTGAAGAAGCGTAATTATTGATTTCTCAAGCTCCTGCGTTAAAGGACGCTCTTGAATCACTTTTTCTTGTTTCACATCAAAAATCTGAACCGATGGTTGATCTGGATGAAATAAATTCAGATTAAAGGATAATAATGCAATTGATAATATTTTTATGATCATGTTGAACACCTCAACAATATTATTCCCCAATAAATGATTTGTAGTAGGGAGTGCACATAAAATATGCTTATTTCTAATTATCTAGATCAATATAAACATGCCTTACGCTCGCTCCCTAAGGATAGGATGTTAGCTAAAGAAGATTTACTCGTAGATGATTTGTTAATGGCTCGGAGTGGGAAGCTTGAAATGTATTATGCGCCGCATAATGAGTATATCAACCCTTCGGCTAGGGTGATGATCATTGGATTGACACCTGGATTGACACAGATGAGGACCGCGATACAAGCTGCTAAAGTAGTTATGGATAAGGGACTATCAGATGAAGAAATATGTAGAACAGCAAAGGAAGCAGCCAGATTTGCGGGGACCATGAGATCAAATCTAATCGACATGCTGAATGGAATTGGCTTGGATCGATATTTGAACATATCGAGTTGTGATGAATTGTTTCGGGATCAACAGAAGCTTTTGCATACGACATCTTTGCTGGGTTTTCCAGTGTTTGTTGAGAAGAACAATTACAGTGGAACCCATCCCAATCTTTTATCCAATCCTTTTCTTAAACAGACCGCACTTGCATCTATATGTGAAGAGCTGGATCATATAAAACCGGTTCTATTGATTCCGTTGGGAAAAATAGTAGAGAGTGTTCTTCATCATCTTGTGGCGGCAGGAAAGCTGAATGCTGACCAATGCTTATGGGGATTTCCTCATCCATCTGGAGCTAATGGGCATAGACATAAGCAGTTTGCTTATCATCAAGATCAAATGAAAGAGAAGATAAAGTCGTTGTCACTGAAGTGAATTTTTGAAGAAAATATAGGGTTAGTGGAGGCTGGCCACTATGAAAGATTAGAATACAATAAACTAGAATTAATATATAATTTAAACAAGCTGCCGAATTATAATCCACTTTATTATTTGCTGTAAACTACATAGAAGAATTTATATTTACAAGAACAGGAGCATCACCTAATGACGCAAAAACCTCAAGAAATAAAAGTAGCCATGTATACGATGTGTTTAGTAAAGGATGAAGATCGGGTTCTATTAGTGAACAGACCAAGTAGAATGGGCTTTCCTGGATGGATCGGACCTGGCGGGAAAGTAGAATTTCCTGAAAGTTTAACCGAAGGAGCTGCGCGCGAAGTCTGGGAAGAAACCGGACTAAGAGTAAAGAATCTCATTTATAAAGGACTTGATGAGTTCGTAGATCCAAAGCAGAATTTTAGGTATATGGTATTCAATTATTTAGCTACATCATATGAAGGTGAATTGTTACAGAATCCTCCCGAAGGTGAACTGGAATGGATACCGATAAAAGAAGCCATGAACTACCCGATGCAGGATTGGTTTAAGCGAAGATTCCCTTTATTTTTCGAAGAAGGAACCTTTGAAATTTATGAGGTGTATGATCAGGAAGAAAAGGTGACGTTAAAAGAATCGGTAAAGAAACTTTAGCATTTGTTATATAGCTTATATGAAGTAATCATGGGAGTGATTTCACGAATCACAGTCCCCTATGAGTCGGCCATTTGGTCGGCTTTTTATTGTGGTGCTATATCCTGACTCGGTTATTTCAACATAATAAGTTCTACAAAATAATAATTAAATTATTGGTTTCGAAAAGAAAATAAAACTTTTTATATTTTACTGTTTTATATATATGAGGGCTAGATAACTGGTCCATCAATAACTGCGTGGTGAATGGAGGATTGAATGATTGAAGATGAAAAACAATAAAAAATCAATGATATTCGCTGTATTGTGCTTAATTTCCATATCTGGAACTAGTATTTATGCAGGTGGCGCACATGATTATCTGTTCCCTGAAATAGAGCCTCAATACCAAGAACAAGCACAGGAAGTTCAAAATAAACTGGAGAATTCATGGGACAGAGGAAAAGAAATAATACTAGCAAAACTAAGAGTAAGTGAAGGACAAATTGCTAATGATTGGAGACTTGTTGATGTTGTAAGGCTTAATGAAAATCTTCTGAATTCATTTAGGGATGCAGAGAAGTCATCTTTTATAGATGCGTTTTTTAGTGAAGAAAGAAAAAAGAACCTTGAAGTGGGTGATTTAATGCCTGCTTTACTAATTAATCCAGATCAAACTGAAGCTAAACAATTTTGGGAGAAGCATGACGGCTCTTATATTGTCATTAACTTAAAGTCAAAAAAAAAGAATGGTCTAAGAGAATGGCTTGTTGATGGGTATTATTTAACAACCGAGTAGTTGATGTCCGGTTTTACGTAAAACGAGTCGGGTTATCATTAATGACTTTGTATTCTTCTTTCCTTATATTCTTCGAAGAGGGAACTTTGAAATTAATGGAGTGTATGATCAGGAAGAAAAAGTGACGATAAAAGAATCGGTAAAGAAGCTCTAAGTAGAGTTTCTTTATGCCTTGTCTTAAATAAATAAAGCTATATTGAACATTTTGCTTCAATTGGCTTTTTTTGTTATTCAGAGGCTAAAAATTTAACTTTAAATCTGGATTGTATAAGCAATCTTGATTATGAATCTTGTTCCCGATTTTACGATTGCATTTTTCTACACTTATCCAATCTAAGAAGTCTTCTACGCCAAATACATTAATATACCCTGCAAAGGATATGGATTTATTCTCTTCCACAATTTCATGATATTCTCTAAAAGGATGAGTTCCCTTAATATTATTAAGCATCTCAGAAAATTCACCTTGCAAATTCTTCAAATCCTTGGCAACATCATCATCAATTTCATAATAAAAAATATCACCTGAAATACTAAATTCAACAATCATATTTATTCCCCTGTTCCTTAAAAATTTAGTATCAATTTCCCTTCGGACAAATTTTGATGAACAGCGCTATTGCGAAGGATATAGAAGGTAAGCTCTTCCTTAGTTTTGTATCTCAAATACTTTGAGTGTTTTTCAAGCAATTGATCTTCATTTTCTAGAATATCAATCTTAAAAAATTCAGTTGAACCATCGGCAAGCTGTCTATGTCCTCTTTCGCATCTTCCAATATTGCATATTGCTATAACAGTAACTAGATCATTAATTGTGCAGTTATATAATAAACTTTCTAATTTATTTTTAAAGATCACATATTTTTCTTGTTGATTCTTTAAATATAATTCAAACATTTTTTCTTTCAGTTCGATTATTTCATCAATTTTTATAAGTAATTGTTTTGCTGCTAAATACAACTTGGTCCCCTCCTCTTATGCAAATTTCCCTAACGAAGTCATGATATAACAAAATCCGCGCATAAAAAAGAGGGGAATGAATGTGCTGGCATGACGAATTTGTTCGTCAGGTTTTGCGTAAAACGAGTCGGGTTTTCATTAACGACTTAGTATTCTTCCTTCCTTATACTTTGAGTATGTTTAAATTTTAGATAATGAGGAAGGGGACGCAAGGATGAAGATACAAATCGGCGAGCACGAGCTCGAAATGGGTAGTAAATATTTGACGGAGCTTCGTAGCTCGAATGATATTTTGAATGATACAGAGGCGCTCCGCCAGCGACTACAGGAAGAGGGTTACTTATTAATTCGCGGCTTTCATGATCGTGAAGAGGTTTTAAAGGCAAGAATGGAGTTTCTACAGTCTTTGCAGGCAGCGGGTAAACTGGATCCTAACGCACCGATTGAGGAAGGGGTTATTGGACCTGAGAACAGAGGTGGCATGTGGGGTAAAAGCGCCGACGATCTTCAAGCAGAATTCCCTCATTTTCTGAACGTTGTGAATTCAACAAAGGTATTCTCGTTCTTTGAGCAGCTACTAGGCGGGCCTGTTATGACTTATGATTTCAAATGGCCGCGAGCGATTGCGAAGGGCGGTAATACTGGCGCTCACTATGATAACGTTTACATGGGTCGTGGGACGAAAAATGTATACACCATGTGGACGCCCTTTAGTGACATTCCACTTGAACTTGGCACGCTTGCAATGTTGCTTGGATCACAAAATTACGAAAAGATTAAACAAACCTACGGTCAAATGGATGTCGATCGTGATAACGTGGCGACAGGGTGGTTCTCCGATGATCCGGTCGAAATCGTGGATATGTACGGTGGGCAATGGGCGACGACGACATTTGAAGCGGGCGATGCGATTATATTCGGGATGTTCATGATGCATGCTTCACTTAACAACACGATGAATCAGTTTCGTATCAGCTCGGATACTCGTTACCAGCTTGCTTCTGAGCCTGTAGATGAACGTTGGATCGGCAAAAAACCGAAGGGCCATTATGCTTGGGGCAAGACGCCGTACAAGTCAGTTCAAGAAGCGCGTAAAGAGTGGGGCGTATAAAAAAAGTAACAAGTAATCAGCCCGTTACTGATATATGGGATTCCCAATGAAATAGGAATTGCTTGGAGGAGTGGGGTGAAAGACCCCTTTCCTTTTTTTATGAAAAGAAAGAGATCATTCACTATGTTTGAAACGAATATATGGTAATATTTGAGCAGATGAGGTTATAGGGAGGGATAGAATCATGATGAATGAGGATTATAGAAAGCTAGCGGTTGAAGAGTGTGAACAAATCAATGATATGAATCCATCACAGTACATCAAAAATGCTTGGCGAGAAGTGGATGGAAGACGTCAGTTAGTCGAAATCAACTATCAAGATTCGGATTGGCCAAACGGCTATGCACACCATCTCAATAGCTTGAAATCAACCATTCAAAATGATGGGTATGCGGTAGGTGCTTTTGATAACAGTAACAAGCTAATAGGTTTCGCAACATTAAACCGGGAGTTTTTTGGTGAGGATTACAAGTACGTTTTATTAGACCAGTTATTTATATCATTGGAACATCGAAATAAAGGGGTCGGTAAAAAGTTATTCTCGATTATCGCAGACATAGCAAGAAAGTGGCAAGCAGATAAAATATATATCTGTGCTGGTTCTGCTGAGGAGACCGTTGCATTTTATTATGCAATTGGTTGTACGGAAGCGGTAGAATTAAACGAAGAGCTTTATGAGAACGGCACTAGGGATTTTCAAATGGAATTCCTGTTATGAAATGTGAAATCGAGGATCCGATTTCTTGGAGGGATGACCCATGCTTCGAGCATATTGGCGATATTTTTTATACGTGCTAGACCACAAACTTAATGTATGTATTGAATGCTGGAAGGAAGGTTTGTATCTCCAAGGACTAGTACATGACTTCTCGAAGTTCTCACCGAAAGAGTTCGTCCCCTATGCCAGGAAGTTCTACACTACCAATAATAATGAAGATACTGAATTAGAGTGGAAATATGCATGGCTGCGTCATCAACATAAGAACAAGCACCATTGGAATTATTGGATAGTTAATCAAGACTCCAAAGAAGCTCTGCCTATGCCTGAAAAATATATCATTGAAATGTTGTGCGATTGGAGGTCTTTCTCCAGAAAATGGGGACGTCTGATCAAAGATCCGAATCATTTAACGAACAAAATGATGGGGGCTAGCGGATTAGTGCTGCATCCGAAAACCAGACAGAGACTTGAAGAGATAACATATGGAGGTAAAAAGTAAGAAAGAGTTGATGAACATGAAAATAAAACTTGTAATCGTAATTCTGCTACTCTCAATGTTTGTTATGGGATGTAATCAGAGTGAGGAAGATTCTAAGAATTCGATGATCTCTATAAATCTTGAATGTTTCCAGACTCATAAGGATGAAATATGCCAAGATCATTATTTTGATGATATGCAATCTATCACGATGTTTGAAAATGCCATAAACCATGCAATTAAAATGCCAGGTGAGTTAAATTATATTGCAGAATATGAGATGACGGTCACATTCATGGATAATACAGAGCTGAGATATGATTTGTCACTTGGAACAGATCAATCTATGAAAGGACTACTAGTGGATAAATCCAATACAAGTCAAGGATATGAAATCCCAGTGGAGGATGCAAATCTATTGAGGGAACTATTAGTCTCAAAAGAGTAGGAGTAGACTGGTAGGGGATATGTAATGTAGGTTTGCCTAAGGATATAACATCTTGTAACAACCAGTTAATAAAATTATTGGGAGGTAATTTCTAAAGTGAATAACGAATTAGCAAGGGAAATCTATGAAGTCGCACATTTAACTGGAGATTTTACGCTGAGGTCTGGTCAGATTTCAAATGAATACTTTGATAAGTACCTCTTTGAAGCTAATCCGATCGTGTTATCTAAAGTAGCTAAGGAATTAGTTACTTTAATACCAGCAGGAGTAGAGGTTCTGGCAGGACTTGAGATGGGAGGAATCCCAATAGCAACAGCCCTTTCACTTCAATCGAATATTCCTGCTGCCTTTGTAAGAAAGAAGGCTAAGGAGTATGGAACATGCAAATTAGCTGAAGGATCCAGTATTGAAGGTAAGCGAATATGTATTATCGAGGATGTCGTGACCACAGGAGGACAAGTCATTCTAAGTACAAATGATTTGCGAGCAGCAGGAGCCATCGTCGAAGATATCGTATGTGTGATTGAACGTAACCCAGAAGGAAGAACTAAATTAGAAGAGATTGGACTCAATGTACACTCACTGTTCAAGATGGAAGAACTTATTGAAGCGTCTAAGCTGTGAGAGGACGATAATTAATGGAAATGCTGAATGATATAAGCATACAGACACTGGTGTGGTTGTTCATCGTTGTGTTTGTTCTCCATGACTTAGAAGAGATCATATGGGTTGAGTCATGGATTAAGAAAAACAAAAATAAAGTCATACATAAGGTTCCACCAGGATTTAGGAAGCAACTTAATAACATGTTTAATATCACGAGCGGACAGTTTGCCGTAGCCGTTTTACTTGAATTTATTATCTTTATTCCTTTTACATTTATAGCAGCAGAGCAAGGGAAGTTCTTTATTTTCTTATCATTTAATTCCTTATTTTTTCTCCATGTATTTACACATCTAGGGCAGTCATTGTACTTAAAGATGTACACCCCGGGGGTAGTAAGTGCTGTTATCCTTGTACTCCCCTATACGCTGTACATGTATTCTCGAATCATCAGTGAGGGCTTAGTAACTTGGGGAGAGGTGTTATTCAGCATTCCAGTTGGATTGTTGTTGGTGCCCATCGTGCTGTTTGGTCATGAACTTGGACGGAAAATTGTTAAATAATTTAGTTGATTTGGAAACCATACAGACAAAATATAAACATAAGCCTTCTATCAAAGTTGGAAGGGTGATCAATTGTGCAAATTGAATTGTTGTTTTCTGAAACACCTGTATTTGAAACGGAGCGTTTAATCCTTAGAAAATTAGACTTATGTGATGCAGAAGATTATTTTGAATTTGCTTCAGATCCTGTTGTCTCTTTACATACGCTTTGGGATAAACATGAGACCCTAGATGAAACCAGAAGTTACTTGCAAGAAGTGATGGCTAAATACGAGTCCAAACAGGCATTCCGCTGGGGAATTATTCATAAACCAACTAATAAATTGATGGGGAGAACTGGCTTTATTAGTTGGGATCTACAGCATAGCCGTGCAGAGATCGGTTTTGCTATAGCGAGTGAGTATTGGAACAGAGGCATGATTACAGAAGCGACTGGGGAAATCATTCGTTATGGATTTGAAAGGTTAGAATTAAATCGAATCGAAGGAAGATGTAATTTCAATAACACTGGTTCGGCTCGTGTAATGGAGAAGCTAGGCATGAAATTTGAAGGAATATTACGTGAGCAATTGAAGATCAAGGGAACCTTTACAGATCAGAAAATGTATTCGATTTTAAAAAGTGATTTATTCACTCGAAATAATTGATTTATAATGTCTATAACCCAATCTTTGGAAATAAATATTGCGGAAAATAAGGAGACGCGGTCATGAAAAGAACACTAGTGATAAGCGATATTCACGGTTGTAATGAACAGCTGAACGCGTTGCTTCATGAAGTGAAATTTGAATCTTCTAAAGATCAACTCATTTTGCTAGGTGATTATGTGGATCGGGGTCCTCATAGTAAGGAAGTGGTTGAGTGTGTAATGGATTTTGTTGAGAACCATCAAGCCGTTGCGCTGCGTGGCAATCACGATCAGAGGCTAGTCGATTTAGTTCAGATCGGCAATGCTGAAATTCGGCACAAATTCCTGGAGCATGGAGGAAAAGAGACCTTTGAAAGTTATACAGGTGAAGAGTTCTTTCTGGATTCATTTGATCAGGTTTTGAAGCAAATTCGTAGTCAGTATGAGCGACATATCGATTTTCTTAAGAATCTACCATTGTACTATGAAGATCAAGAGCATATTTACGTTCACGCAGGAATTAATCCCAGTTATACGAACTGGAAAGAACAATCGGATCATGATTTTATGTATATCAAGGGGGATTTTCATCACGCCAAGCTGAGTGCAGAGAAAGTCAATGTATTCGGGCATACAAGAACCATAGAGCTGCATCATACTTCAGACATATGGTTTAGCGAGGGGAAGATCGGGATTGATGGCGGGTGTGCCTACGGTATGCAATTGAATTGTCTTATTTATCAAGATGGAGTTTATTCAACGCATTATGTTAAGAGATGAGCGTAAGTGAAACAGATTTTGGATGAGAATCTGGAAGTGTGAGGATCAACCATTGAGGAGGTACGGCCAGTAGTAGTAATTTGAATACATAATAGGAGTGATACATCTATGAGTGTAGGATTCTCTCATTGTCTGCAAATTTTCCCCACCCCTGATATTCACAAGACTGCAGATTATTACACAAATTTGGGGTTTCGAGCTGTTAATTATTTGGATTCAGAAGAACCTCATATTTGTTTATACCGAGATTCTATTGAGATAGTTCTGACCAAATCCAAGCAGGATCAATATGTGCCTAATCGAGTGATTCATGGATATGGGTATGACGCTTATTTTGTTGCAACAGAACAGAAAGAGCTGGAACAAGAACTCCTTCATTTAGGAGTGAAGATTGTGAGACCATTAGCCACAACGGATTATAATAATAATGAATTCGTATTCGAAGATATTGATGGTCGGTGGATAGCAGTTGGGAATAAGAATGCATAGCATTAACATCATATAACAAGGGAATATCATCTATTTAGTATAAGGGGGACGAGAGGGATGACAGGACCAGTAGCAAGATTGATTCAAAAGGATGAATTACCTAAACTGCTGCAACTCTATAAGCACTTGCATGAGGAAGATCCTGAATTGGAGATGAACCTTCAACTGGAACAGCTCTGGACAGAAATATTAGCAGATAACTATATGAAGATAATTGTAGTTGAAAGAGACGGAGAATTCATTGCCTCGTGTGTACTTAACATCCAGAAGAACCTGACTCGAAATGCAAGACCCTATGGTTTAATTGAGAACGTGATTACACACAGTGGCCATAGAAGACAAGGGTATGGGCGTATAGCAATCAATAAAGCGGTAGAAATAGCGAAGCAGCAGAACAGTTACAAAGTCATGCTACTGACGGGTTCGAAAAAAGAAGAAGTACACAGTTTCTATGAGAACCTGGGTTTTAATAAAGGTACAAAAACAGGTTATCAACTTCGAATAGAATGATCATTACTGAACAAACCTAATAAAGGAGTCATTTGATGTGTTTCGAAAAAGTATTATTAGTTTAATTGCCTTGTTATTTATTATTTTGATTTCTTCACAAAGTGTTGAAGCGAATAACACAGAAAAATTACGTTATAGAGCTGAGTTTTTATTTGCAAATACCAAAGAAGGCTTTCAAATTACAGTTAGAACCAATGTTATAAATTTTGATACGGGTGAGAGTACGAAGGAAGAGTTCGTATTTAATGATAAATCTTTAGCACCCAAAGTAAAAATGGAAGATAAAAAAATCGATGGAAAATTATTCAACACGCCATATGGATTGAAAGCTTATGCTGACTTCTATGATGCAAAAACATCTACTCTATATGAGTTTGATTTTAATTCACAAAAGCTCAGGAAAGTAACAGAGACAAAAGATACTATATTTCTAGAACCTTCATTGGGTATTTATTCTATTCGATTTAAAGCAAATGGAAACAGTAATGAAGCGAGTCAACCACTGCGTTATTATAGAATTAGCGACAATAAATACTTGTTTGATGGATTTTATCTGCGACGGATTCACAATATGCTAAAAGCTTGTTCTATATGTACACAAGGGGATTACTATATTGAAAGAGGAGATAAACCATTTAAAGTGGGTTACAATGGGACACTGACGCCTATAAAAATAACCGACTGGGAAGTTCCACGTATAAAACAAGGCGAAAAATACGGAACAGCCACGATTAAATTCTCTAAGGGTTCATTTATACTAAAACATACAAGTAAAGATTATAAAGTTTCATCTCTAGTTTGGGTTAAAAATGGTAAGGAAAAAGTTTTAATACCCGAAAGTAAAGGTTACATTAATACCTACAATAACTTCACGGTTTCACCAAATAAAAAATACTTAGTTGTTCAGAAAGAAGTACTAGGTGATAAGAGGCGTACTGAGCAGCAAATGTACTATATTTTTGATATTGAAAACGATATGAAATTAGTTAGGAAACTTAGTGCTCATTATCGATTAAGCTCGGCTATAGAATGGTATACTGACGACTTAATGAAAATTGTTTATTACTCGTCCTTACCAGATCGTACCCCTCCGTATTATTACAGTATATCTAAGAATGTTTCCACTAAATCAACACATGATACTGATGGCTTATTTGTAGTTCATAGCACTAAAGATTATAGATATTGGGATGATTTCTCATACATAGGACTAACTTCGCTCAATGATCCTAAGCCTAAGAAGAAGTAAAGAGCTCAGAAGCCATAGGGAAAGGAAGTAGGGAAATGCAAGAGAATGATCTTCCAACAGGTTTGGCAAAACCAGCTCAACGAGCACTTGCCAATGCAGGTATTACACAATTGGAACAAGTCTCAAAACTCAGTGAGTCTGAATTGAAACAGCTGCATGGTATTGGACCTAATGCGGTGGAACAACTTCGAAAGGCATTGGAAGTGCAAGGACTCAAGTTTGCGAATTAATGGCGTACTGTAACACGAATATGATAACAACCCAAAAGATATCCACCAACGTTTAAGTGGCTATCTTTTGGGTTTTTCTATTTCCATTCCCTTATGTTTGTCCGAAAAAAACGCAATTCAATAATTAAGAGAAAGTGGTATTATAATGAGAATGATTGTGATGTAATCGCTATCATTAATCTAATCTTGGATTATTAGAATACACCAATTTAAGAGCACGAGGAGGGCGATCATTGATGAAGAAGCCCCATTTATTGTTCATTATGGCCGACCAGTTACGCTGGGATGCTGTTGGTGAAAAGGGTAGTTGGGTTAACACACCGAATATCGACAGAATAGCGAGAGAAGGAGTTCTATTTAATCATTGTTTGACCAATGCTCCAGTCTGTATCCCTGCTCGGATTGCTTTGGCAACAGGTCAATATCCTCATAATACAGGAGTCGTTCGAAATCTACCTGATTATGATATGCCATCCGAGATACCGACCTGGATGCAGGCGTTGCGTAATGCTGGCTACCGCACGAGTTTATTTGGTAAGACACATCTTCACAGACATCAGGGGGATTTACGAGACCGAGAACATTTGATAAATGCATATGGCTTTGATGATGTGGATGAAATTGGAGGGCCCAGGGCTTGTATGTGGGTGAAGAGTCATATGACCGAATTATGGGAGAGGCTTGGCCTGCTCGATGATTATATCGCCGACTATGATGAACGCTTTGCCACCAAGGCTTATATGGCCCGACCTTCTGTAATTCCCTTAGAACATTATGCGGATGTATATGTTGGTACGAAAGCGAAAGCATATCTTGAACGTGTAAATGATGAGCAGCCTTGGTTCTGCATGGTTAGCTTTGGCGGCCCCCATGAACCTTGGGACGCGCCTGAGCCTTATGCGAGTATGTATGATCCCGCTACAATGCCAAAGGCTACCCTGCGTCCCCCTCAGGATATCAGTCGTCCGCGGGGACATTTGGATACATATTTATCAAAAGGAGACCAGCACTCGCCTGATCTAAGTGAGGAGGATGTTGCTGCAATGCGCGCTAATTATGCCGGTATGATCACTTTAATCGACGATCAGATTGGTGAGATCCTTCAAACGCTTGAGAAACGGGGGATGCTGGATGAGACGGTCATTATTTTCACTTCCGATCATGGAGAGATGAATGGGGACTATGGTCTAATCTATAAAGAAACGTTTCTAAATCCTGCAATCAGGGTTCCACTGATTATTAGGACGCCGGACACGATTCATAGAAGCATAACTGGTACCGTCACTGATGAAATGGTAGAAATGTTTGATATAGGCCCCACCTTTGTTGAACTTGCAGGAGGTGAATGGAATGCGCCTTATTTTGCAAAATCACTGCTGCCGATTATCCAAGATGCAGACGCTATCCATCGCGAAGAAGCTTTAGTTGAGGTTCATGGAGAGTATTTGCTCCAAACCCGTGAATGGAAGCTTGCTGTGAACCGAGAAGGTGAGCCGTATCTGTTATTTCACTTGGCAGAGGATCCTGACGAACAGAACAATCTTGTTCGTGATGCTGCTTATAAGGAAGTTGTAGATCGGTTGTGCATTCGCTTATTACAACGCTTGGTTACATCACAGCAGCAGTGTTGAGAGAGGTGTTAGGATGAAAAGTTGGAGACTCTCATTATTCTATCAGTATCTGCTGTCCTATGTACTTGTGTTGCTTATTCCAATTCTGATTACCGGAATGATTATATACTTTAACTTCTTAAGCTTGACTAAACAGCAAGAGCTTCAGAAGAATGATGAAGCTTTGCAGCAAATCCGGGATCTCGTGGATACAAAATTCAGTGAATTTATGAGTATTGCGTTTCAATTGTCCTCGATCCCTGGTTTAAGCTCCGAGGAGACGAAGGAACCACTCGGTATTATGAATGTATCTGCTGCTCTTAATTTTTCAGTAGGTAACGAGGCCATTCGTGAATTGAATCTTTATTTTCATGGAGCGAATTATTTATTTTCATCAGAAACCACATATACCCCGGAATTATTTCATCATAAGTACTTTAAAGAACAGTGGGACTACGAACAATTTATGGAGCAAATGAAAGCCGTTCGAAAGCCGTTATTACTCCCCTCAGCATCGAATTCGAATGATAATCTGATCAAGTACATGCTCCCTGTTCCCTACAATAGCTTAAAACCTACAGCCACAGCGATCTTCCTGATCAAGGAGGAGTCACTTAAAGGGTTATTTAATCCCGTACTAAGGTATAAAGAGAGCAATTCCTATGTTTTTGACGATAATGATCAGTTGATGCTTTCCTTGAGAGAGGATACTACGGACGACGCAGAAACGGTCAGAAAAATTTTAAGTGTAGGGGAAAGAGGTTCTGAGGTGATTACGCTTCAGGGAACGCCGTATTTATTGTCTTATGTAAAATCAATGACAACCGGTTGGACCTATGCAACTTTGGTTCCCAGACAAGAGGTCATGAAGCCGGTCAATGATATTATCTATAAAGGTGTATTAGCGACGGCCATTATCATTGCGATTGGTTTCTTTATGATTTATCTCAGCATGCGCTATAATTACCATCCGCTTCGTAAGTTGATTGATTTAACAGATCGTACTTGGGGGCCGATCATTAAGGATAACTATGGTTTACATAAAATTAAAGCTGCGATGATCCATGCGGAGACGCTGAGTGAAACGCTGCGTACTCAGACAGAGAAAATCGGACCTGCCTTAAAAGAATATTTACTATCGGAGTTGTTGAAAGGGAGAATTACGAGCAAGCATCAACTTCATGAGCAAGGAGAAACCGTACAAGCGATACTGTGTGCAGGCCATGCAGTTTAGTGCTCAAGCCAATGAGAGTCATATAAGTAAAAGTGAGCTAGCCTCACGTTATGCCGAACTGTTGCCAGAGGATATGGAGAAGTTTGTTGTGGAGATGATTGACTCCCAAATGGTTGTCTTTATCCTTTCTGTACCTCAAGAGGGAGCATGTTTGTCAGAGCAATTTTGGAATGAAATCCATAAGCAATATGTTGAGTCTACCGGAATTCCCGTAACGATTGGGACTGGTCTTGCGTATGATCTTGATGCTGATTGCGGCCGAATTTCGAGCTCCTTCATCGAAGCGGTAACGGCCGTGCAATATAAAGTGATTAAAGGAAGTAATCAGGTTATTTTCTTTCAGGATACCGCGATGGAATCTCCAAGTTTAGATTGGTATCCACTCAAAGAGCTGGAACGCTTTGAGTTATTGCTTCGGAAACGACAACCTGAGTCTGCTTTAGCCGAGGCAAATGCTATGCTTACTAATATGAGGGAGAAGAGCAGTAACTTATATGCAGCGAAGCATATTAGTCTTGAAATTGTAAATCGTGTAATGCAGACAATGAATGATATTGCCGGGAAAGAGTCTTTGGAATATCCTGATGTGACGGCATTCGTAAAGTACGAGAGTTTTGAAGAACTGGAGGCAACGGTCAAGGATGCATGTATGCGGGCATATCACGATTTAAAACAGCTCGATCAGGAAACGGATAATCTATATAATGATATGATTCAATATATTGAAGGACATGCCTGTTTATATACTTTTTCCGTTCAATCGATGGCAGAGCATTTCGGAATGTCTAAGGTTCATCTCAGCCGATATTTCAAAGATAAAGCGAACAAGACTGTTATGGAGGTCGCCAATGATCTGAGGCTAGAAGAAGCGAAACGGCTTCTCAAGGAGACGGGGATGCCACTGCAAAATATTGTTGAAAGTATTGGATATACCGATGTGTCCAGCTTCATTAGAAAGTTTAAGCAGGAGATGAGATTAACGCCAGGGGAATATCGAAAGCTTTATGAACATCAATAAAATAAGCGATGTTACGTTTGGCATGTCATGATCACAATCGCATACTGAAGCCCAGTAACCCTTGAAAACATTGATGTTATCAAGGGTTGTTTGTTTTCGCATACCGAAGTTAACAATGGCTTATTGTTTCAGAAACCACCTTCTTGCTAACATGAAAGCGCAAACAACTTACGCTGACAAGGGGGAAAGAAATGAATATAGGTACTATCACTACAGATCGAAAGATACCTAAACGAAGATATCATGTCTTAACAAAAATGTTCATGAGATGGCAGTTATATCTGCTCTTATTACCAACGCTCTTTTATTTTATCGTATTTGAATATGGGCCGATGTACGGGCTGTTAATCGCCTTTAAGGACTTTACTCCAATTAAGGGGATATTAGAAAGTCCCTGGGTAGGCTTTAAACATTTTCAGACTTTTCTGGAATCATATCAATTTGAAACCTTGATCAAGAACACTATCGGGATTTCCATCTATGAGCTGGCCTTATTTCCGATACCTGTAATTCTGGCGTTGCTGTTAAACCAGCTTGTAAGCAATAAGTATAAGCGGCTCGTTCAGACGATTACCTATGCTCCGCATTTTATATCTACCGTTGTGCTTGTAGGAATGATGTATATCTTCTTCTCTCCGCGAACTGGTTTCTTCAATTTGATGTTGGGGCAATTCGGGGTAGATCCGATTCAGTTTATGGCGGAACCAGGTTGGTTTAAGTCGATGTTCGTATGGTCTAACGTATGGCAGAACGCTGGATTTGGGATGATTATTTACTTAGCTGCT
This sequence comes from Paenibacillus sp. GCM10028914, assembly GCF_042666275.1. Taxonomy (NCBI): domain Bacteria; kingdom Bacillati; phylum Bacillota; class Bacilli; order Caryophanales; family Paenibacillaceae; genus Paenibacillus; species Paenibacillus sp. GCM10028914. The sequence continues at coordinate 37,595 of NZ_JBHTFO010000017.1, read as the reverse complement.
CTTACTTCCATTAATCCAGAGCTGCATGAAGCTGCTGTGGTAGACGGTGCGACGAAGGTCCAGCGAATCCGTAACATTGATCTGCCAGGGATTATGCCTACGGTGATGATTATGCTGCTGCTTCAGATGGGAAGCTTCATGTCCATCGGTTTTGAGAAAGTGTATTTGATGCAAAATGCTGTAAATGCAGATGTTTCTGAAATTATCCAAACACATGTTTACAAAACAGGCTTGATTGGTGGGAAATTCAGTTATTCTACTGCAGTAGGTTTGTTTAACAATATAATCAACTTCATTATTTTGCTTTCCTTTAATCAGCTTGCTAAACGGATGAAGCAAACCAGTCTCTGGTAGAAGGGAGAATCATTATGGCCAGCTTACGAAGCCGGTCGCGGGGAGATAAGATATTTGATTTTGTTAATGTCCTTTTGTTTGCAATCCTCCTCGTGATTATTATTTATCCACTATACTTTATGGTCATCGCTTCAGTTAGCGATCCCACAGCTGTAAATAATGGACAAACCTATTTGATTCCTCAAGGTTTTAGCATAGAGGGATATCGAATGATATTTGAGAATGACAGCATTATCAAGGGATATAAGAATTCATTTATATATACCGTCGTCGGAACAACTATTAAAGTTGCACTGACGATTTCCGCAGGATATGTATTGTCCAGAAAGGATGTTCCAGGTAGAAATTTGGTCATGTTCCTGATTGTATTTACCATGTTCTTTCAAGGAGGTCTAATTCCAACTTATTTGCTGGTCAAAAGTTTCAACATGGTTAATACGATTTGGGCATTGGTAATCCCCGGTGCAGTGCAAGTATTCCAGCTTATTATCGCCAGAACCTTCTTTCAGATGACGATCCCTGATGAGCTGCTCGAAGCATCACAGGTTGATGGCAGCTCTGACTTCCGGTTCTTCTTCCAGATCGTGCTCCCATTGTCACTTCCCATCATAGCGGTCATTGCCTTGTTCAGTGCAGTTTCGGAGTGGAACAGCTACTTCAAGGCATTAGTGTACTTGCAGGATAAGGATATGCAGCCTCTTCAAATTGTTCTTAGACAAATACTTGTGCAAAACCAGGTTGATATGACAATGATCAGTGATGTTGAGGCCGAATCCGCAAGAGCACTGGCTGCTGAACAGATCAAATATGCACTTATTATCGTGGCAAGTCTTCCAATGTTGCTGTTATATCCATTCTTGCAGAGGTATTTCGTTAAAGGAGTTATGATCGGTTCAGTGAAAGGGTAAGCCCGCACTGTCCTTCATATATAAAATGATAGATTAGGGGGAGTATAATGAATACAAGGAAATTACTCATTATTCTAAGTGCAGTCATCATGTTGCTTTCAATGATGTTGGCAGGATGTACGAGCGGCAGAAAAGACAGCGGGTCTACTCCAAGTGGAGAGACAGACGAGCAAGCGGTCGAAGCATCACAGAAAGAGGTGGAGGTTTCTTTTCCACTAGTCGAGAAACTTAATCTAAAGATGGTCGGTGTTCCGCATGGAAACGTTAAGAAAGATTACAATGAGATGAGTCTATTTCAACAGCTGGAGAAAGATACGAACGTTCATGTGGATTGGAACCTAATCACATCGGACGGAGCGAGAGAAAAAATAAACCTGATGTTTGCAACGAATGATCTTCCAGATGCATTTTTCGGGCCAGAGACGACAAGCTCGGTTACAGCAGATAAAACCCAGCAGTTAATTCCGCTTAATGATCTGATTGACAAGTATGCACCGAACTTCAGTAAGATTTTAGAGGAGAATGAAGGATTAAGGGATCGTATTACCAATCAGGACGGCAATATTTATTCCTTACCCATGATGGAGGATAATGTTGCAGAAACGATACCAAGCGCTATGTTTATTAATAAGAAATGGCTTGATGAGCTGGGATTGGCACTACCAACTACAACGGATGAATTTTATAACGTATTACAAGCCTTTAAGGATGGGGACCCGAACAAAAATGGTAAGTCGGATGAGATACCGTTCAGTTTCTTGGTGAGTCATGGCATTCAAGGTCCTGATTCATTAGCGCTATCGTTCGGAGGCAGATTGCCATCAGGACATATGTATTTAGAGGATGGTAAGGTGGTTTATGCACCAATACAGGATAATAACAAAGATTATTATATGTGGTTAAATAAACTGTATAGGGAAAAACTGATCGATCAGGAGATTTTCACTCATAATGCAGATGTGTATAAAGCCAAGGTTAGTGGAGAAACGGTAGGAGCTTTTTTTGCCTGGACAGAGAACTGGGCATTTACGAAAGATAATCCGGATTATGTACCACTTCTTCCTTTGAAAGGCCCGAATGGTCAGCAGGGCTGGAATAATCAGATCAACCAAGTAAATCGGGAGGCCTTTTCGATTACGGTCGCTAATGAGCATCCAGAAGCAACGTTGGCATGGGCGGATCAATTCTACAGTGAAGAAATATCAATAGGAGCTACGAACGGTACAGTAGGAGTAGTGTTAAAAAAAGAAGGAGATAAATATGTATATAATCCAATTCCGGAAGGGATGGATTCCATTGCATTCCGATTTGACAACGCGCCAGGCTATTATGCTCCTCGCTGGATATCGCAAGAACGATTCCGGAAAGTTGAATTTAATACGAATTTGCAGGAAAAGGTTAATCTTGTAGATATGTATAAACCATATACTAAGGATGTTAGCTTTACATATCCTACACTCTCGTTGGAAGATGAAGAGCGGGTAAAACAGTGGGGTACTGATGTAAGTGCTAAAAATGCCTTCTATGAAAAGTCACTTGCCAAGATTGTTATGGGTGATACTCCAGAAAAAGCTTTGGAAGATATGGTGGCAGGTTTGAAGAAGCTAGGTGCCGATGAGATTACTGCGATTTACCAGAAATATCTGGATCAATAACTTACTGTTGAAACAAAAAAAAGCAGTAGAGTAAGCTCAATAAGCAGAAGGTTTACAGGGCAAGTGCCATGTGATCCTTCTGCTTTTTTTGAATCAAAGCTTATGGTATTAAAATCGAATCCAACATCTACCAGATTCGTAGTGATGTATTATATAATTGGACGAGATTGCATCTCAGATTATTAACCATCATAATCATGTGTTAGGCTGGTTCTCGACCGGGAAAAACAGTGATGAAGTGATGTTTGAATAATACATATTAGTGGAATCGATCAGATCACGGACAATACGGATTTCCGTCTGTTGAATACATGGTCATGTGATGGTGGTACATCAGCAAGGCTTATCTTAAGGGAGTTTTTCAAATCGAAATGTCATTATAGGAGGAAAAAGGATGTCTGAGGAACAGAATCATAGAAGAAGAGTGCTGGAGGCTGTTACTGAAAGACAGTTAAGTTCTGTAATGTGTAATACAAAATGGAGGGAACTGAAGGATGCCGTCCTGGATACCCTGCCATTTCCTCCGCCTTACCAAGTCAAATATGTACTAGAGGATATACTGTATCCGGAGGAATTTGAAAGTGATGTCTGGTATTGGGGAGACTGGGTGGAAGGATTATTACCTTACTATAATGTAGAGTGGATCAGGGTGAGACCTCGTTATCAGAAACATAGAGGGAAGCTAATCGCTCCAGAGCTTGTTGATTGTACAGAGGAATTCATAACGATCTTGCATAAGTATAATATCCCTTACCAAAAACAAAAGGATTCGATTTGCATCTTTGGATATATCTCCAGCACTAATATATTGAATGCATGAGGTGCGAACATGACGATCTATATCGCTTTATTACGAGGCATTAACGTAGGCGGCAAGAATAAGATCAAGATGGCAGAACTGAAGAAAATGCTTGAAGGTTTGGGCCTAATCCGTGTTCAGACATATATTCAGAGTGGTAATGTCCTGTTTGAATCGGAAGAGACGATAGATGTGCTCCAAATAAGGCTTGAGGAGGAAATCGAAGCCACCTTCGGATTTTCTGTAAGGGTAATTTTGCGGACTTCGGATGAATTGAACAGAATTGTTGCGAATAATCCTTTTTCCGATGAAGAAGTGGCAGCAGCGGAAGCTTTGTCAAATAAAGAATGCTTGTATGTGGCCATGCTGCAGGATGAACCAACACCCGAAGGAAGGGAACGGTTAGGAGCTTATCAGAATGATCATGACAAGTTTTGTATTGAGGGCAAAGAAGTATATCTCTTATTCGATCATGGTGCGGGCAATTCAAAGCTTGCGAACAATCTGCATAAGCTGGGAGTCCCCGCAACAGTTCGTAATTGGAAGACTATGAACAAGCTGATCTCTTTAGTAGATGCAGGGAAATTAGGGAGAGAAGCGATTGGGGAAAATGATTCGTAGGCGGATCATCTGACAACACCAAAAACGGGGCTACGCAAGATCTTAGATCTTGGAGTAGCCCCGTTTCTTAGTTGAACCAAGATTACACTTCGTTCCAAATACGGATTACATTATTGAACGCAATCTGAGTACCTCTAGTGCATTCTTCCATACCTTCATACTCAATGGACATGTAGCCGTCATAACCGGATGCCTTCACGATACGCAAAATTTCATACATGTCGAGGTCGCCCTGGCCAGCGATAGCTCCGCGAAGGAAGTTGCCGCTTGCGCTGGTGAACCAGCCTTCGCCTGGATTACGGTAAGAAGGACGGATATAGAAGTCCTTAACATGAACCATGGATGCGAATTTCAAGTTGTTTTTTACGGCGGCAACCGGATTTTCGTCTACACATACGAAGTTACCTACATCCAGTGTTGTCTTGAAGTTTGGACGATCTACTGCATGAACTAGAGCCTGAACACGGTCGCTCGCTTGAACATAGTAACCGTGATTCTCTACGCTAGTTGTAATGTCATACTGCTTCGCATGATCGGCAATACGGCGGCAAGCTTGAGCTACTTTCTCCAGATCAGCATTAAAGTTAGCAATTGAAGTGTCTGGTCTGGAAGCTACGTCATGACGCATGAGCTTAGCACCTAAACGATGAACGCGGTCCACTTCGTTGATGACACGAGCAATTTCAGCTTCATACTGTTCTTCCGTTTCAGTGATGAAGTTCGCTCCGATGGCGTAGTTAGAAATATCGATTCCTACAGATTTAGCTTTGTCTACGATTTTCTCTTCCAACTCTGGATTTGTATTAAAGTCGAAACCAAGACCTGGAACGATTTCGATATGTTGGCCGCCAATCTCAGCGACCCACTCAATTACGTCTTCAATGGTCATACGTCCTGCATGCATCGCTTGATACAAACTATATGAACTAATTCCTAATTTCATAGCGTTGTGCTCCCTTCAGATAATCGTTCAGTTAGCCTCTGTAAGATTTAATGAACTCAACAGCTTTACGGATATCATTCTCGGGGTTGCTGCCAACTTCTCTTTCAATCGTTAAATATCCGTTATATCCGATTTCCTGAAGTGCTGCAAAATACGCTGGAAAGTCGACTTTACCTTCACCTAATGCCACTTCTTCAAAAGCGGCACCGGAAGAAGCCATTTCAGCTATTTTCTCATGATCCATGGCGCCATACCCAAGGTATCCATACACGTCTCTTGGATCCACCGGACGAAGGCGTTTACCGTCTTTAACATGCGTGTGCACCAAATAATCTTTCAACAGCTTGACGCCCTCAACCGGATCATCACCAGTAACCATGACCATGTTGGCTGGATCAAAGTTGACCGAAACGCCGTTAGTGCTCAGCGTATCCAAGAAACTCTTTAAATGCGCTGCTGGTTCCGGACCTGTCTCAATGGCAAAATAAGCATTCATGCTCTTAGCGTACACACCCAATTCTTCACATGCGCTCTGCATAGCTTCGTAAATACGTCCATTCTTATCGTCAGGAACGATTCCGATATGTGTCGTTACAACAGAGGTTCCTAGATCCAGAGCCAGATCAAGAATACGCTTTGATTTCTCCACTTTCTCCGGGTTAGCTTCAGCGTCTTGGAAGCCGTGACCTGCCAAATCACCGCATAGTGCAGAAATTTCAAGACCTAGTCCGTCAATATAGCTCCGAAGCTCTTTGCGCTTGGCAGGGGACAGGTTTGCTGGATCCATCTCGCCAGAAACGGCATAGATTTGAACGCCGTCCGCTCCAACGTCTTTCGCTTTCTTAAGGCCTTCTGTAACTCCGACCCCAAAGCTGTCTACAATAACACCAATTTTATTATTTAAACTCATAGTGAATTTAGCCTCCTTATAAATAAGATGATAAGATTCGATGCTGAGGTTACGTGATCAAAAGTCGATTAGAAGCGAATTTCGATGCCTTCTTCGGCGGACTTGTATACCGCGTTCAGGATTTTGATCATTTCTACACCATCTTCAACAGGGCTATTGGTTTCGATATTGCCTAGACAGCTGTCGATAAAGTGGCTGATTTCGTTGTTGAATGCACCTTGGAAATCAAATCCTGGTGTAGTGAGTTGCGGCTCAATATTGATAATTGTGTTATGACGCTCTGTAGCGATGGACAGCACAGGCTCAATTTCAGCTCCGCCTTTACTTCCATAGATGTTGATTGTTCCAGATTCCTTCTTCGCATGGAGTGTAAAGCTGACATCAACCATTAATGACGCACCGTTCTCAAAACGGATGAGTACATTGGCCATATCCTCTACCGTATTTACGTTATCAGCTGCATCATAGTCAGCTGCTTTATAGAAGTCGAAATTCTCGATGTGTGAGCGGTTGCCAAGCTTGTTGTATGTATTACCACTTACGGATTTCACTTTTGGCTTGCCCATTAGGTACCAGCACAGGTCAATCACATGGACACCGATATCGATCAAAGGTCCGCCACCGGAACGTTCCTTATCTGAGAACCATCCTCCTGGGTTGCCCAGACGGCGGATCAGGCTAGCTTTAGCAAAATAGATTTCTCCAAGATCACCAGCATCAATAAACTTCTTCAGTACAGCAATGTTAGATGCGTGACGGCGAACATAACCGACTTGAAGGAACTTGCCTGTTTCACGAACAGCTTGTTCCACTTGTAGCGCTTCATCTACGGTTTTACAAAGTGGTTTCTCACACAATACGTTTTTACCTGCACGAAGAGCTGCAATGCTGATTTCGGCGTGAGTGTTGTTCCAAGTGCAAACACTAACAGCCTGAACTTCAGGGTTAGCTAACAATTCATTATAATCGGTATATACATTTGAAGCCTTATATTTATCAGCTTTTGCACGAGCTCTGTCTTCTTTCAAATCACAGACGGCAATAATCTCTACATTGGGATTGATATGATAGGCTTGGAAATGGGATTCGGAGATCGAGCCACAGCCGATCACGCCAACTTTAATTGTGCTCATGTGTACGCTTACATCCTCTCGTTATCCACGCTAATTTACTGTATATTACAGGATATTCGAAGCGTAGATATGTTATATTTGTTCAAGCAAGTTTAATTTACCATAGTTGTTTTAAAGGGAGAATGTGCAGGATGACAAAATACATGGACTATATGATCAGTTCTCATCCGATTCGTGTCTTTAATCCGACAATAGATTCGAGCAAACAGAAGATTAAGTCTCTAGCTATTGTTCATGCGGGTCATTTACCTGGGCGAACCTTACAACGAACCCGTGCTAAATTCTATGATTGGGCGTTTGTCATGATTACAGGTGGAAGTGGTTATTATCAAGTCAATGACGGAGAAGTGCAGAGGGTGGAAGCAGGAAGTTGGTTTTGTCTATTTCCGGGCGCTTCCTTCAACTATGGACCTTATTCGGATGGATACTGGGACGAATATTATTTTACGGTGGATGGAAACCGAGTTCAGGAGTGGCTGGAACACTGGCTTCCGAACCCTGATCTGATCAAAAGTGCAACTTTTGACGACTCACTCATTCATCGTATGGAAATGATGTTTATGCTCATTGACAGTGGTGTGCCGAGCAATATGGATCGTGCTGCATTAATATTAGAATCTTTTCTATATGACCTCGTGTCCCAGTCGGATCGCACAGAGATGAACAATCGGGAAAGCTTTGTTCTGAAAGTGATCGATGACATCTCCAAGTCACTTGATAAGCAGTATGAACCATCCGAGATGGCTTCAAGGCATCACATTTCGGTGTCGACACTTCGGAGAATTGTTCATGAATATACAGGTTATCCGCTGAATGAATTTCTGCACAGGTTAAAAGTAGCAGAAGCGAAAAATATACTGCTTAATACGGAACTGACTGTTAAAGAGGTCGGTGAAGCACTTGGATATAAAGATTCATTCTACTTTTCTAGAGTATTTAAAAGAATTACAGGCATCTCACCAAGAACTTATCGGGATCGTGTTGGTCAGTAAAGCTGAAGATATTCTTGCTAATTTCAGGTGATGAACTAAAATAATAGGGGTTGTCAGGTCTGCTAGTATTGATTAAGTTACTGGTATAGTCGACAGACGGAGGTATCGATATGAACATCATTTTTCAAGGATTGACAGAGGATTTAGCCCGAGGTACTGCTGAATTAGCCGGAATGCTAGGCATTCAACTGAACGAGGGAGGCATCACCGTTGAGGTTGTTCAAAGTGAAGGCCCATTAAAAGTTTCACGGGATGGTGAGGGTGGACGCATTCAGTATCAGAACAAAATCCACTTCTACCGTGCACTTGGATTGTTCGTTGAACATGCGAAGGACAGCGTTTCTTTCGAAATCTCGGAACAGCCGAGATTCGACTTTAATGGTACGATGCTAGACGTATCCCGCAATGGCGTGATGCGAGTAGAAACAATTAAGCAATTTATCCGCTACATGGCTGTTATGGGTATGAACGGGTTAATGATGTATACCGAAGACACCTATGAGATTGAAGAACTTCCGTACTTTGGCTATATGAGAGGCAGATATACGATGGAAGAACTTCGTGAATGTGACGATTATGCCGATTTGTTTGGGGTCGAGATGATTGCTTGTATTCAAACCCTTGGCCATCTTCATCATGCATTGAAATGGAATTATGCCGGACCAATCAAGGATCATAACGATATTCTGCTTGCTGGAGAGCCGAAGACATATGAGTTCATTGAGCAGATGATCCGTACAGCAGCGGAGACCTTCCGTTCGAAGCGGATTCACATCGGAATGGATGAAGCATTCCAAGTTGGACTCGGGAATTATTTAAGAAAGCATGGCTTCCGTGATCGTTTTGAAATTATGAATGAACATGTGAGCAAGGTGCTCGATATTACGAATAAATATGATCTGCGTCCGATGATCTGGAGTGACATGTATTTCAATCTGCTCTCTAATGATTATCAGGGTCATCTATACAACGTTAATGCCAATTTCTCGGATGAGAACATGGACAAAATTCCTGAGGGTGTAGAGTTCGTATATTGGGATTATGGTAAGGGCGATGAGAAAGGTTATGAGAAAATATACGATATGCACCTGAAATTTGGTTCAAAGCCGATTTTTGCAGGTGGTATTCATATGTGGAACTCGATCGCTCCGAACTACGGGAAGACATGGACGACAAGCCATCCGGCGCTTCGTGCGGCCAAGAACAAAGGTCTCCGTGAAGTGCTTGCAACTGCATGGGGAGATAACGGAAATGAAACGAATCATCTAGTCATTTTAGCGGGCTTACAGCTGTTTGCTGAGCATGGTTATGGAGATGAGGTAGACGATGCGCATCTTGCTAAACGCCTGAAAGCTTGTACTGGACTTGATCTGTTTGAGCCGTTAACCTCTCTTAAATATATGGATGAAATTCCGGGTGTAGACGAAGGTAATCACTGGATGGCTAATCCTTCAAAATTTCTGCTGTGGCAAGATTTGATGCTAGGCTTATTTGATGCTCATATCGAGCCGGATACCGAAGCCATGCTGCCGGGCTACTACGCTGAGATGGAGAAAAAATGGCATCAGGTGAAGCAAGATATGCCAGCTCCTTTTCATGCACTATTCGATACCTATGAGAAGCTAGCTAGTGTATTATCTGTGAAAGGGACACTTGGTGTTCGTATCAAGCGTAGTTATGACGCTTCGGCAGTTGAAGAATTGAAGGCGATCGCTACAACCGAACTGCCTGAATTGATCAGCCGGGTGGAGAAGCTGCGAATTGCTCACCGTCAAGCATGGATGCAGACTTATAAAGCGTTCGGTTTTGAAGTGCTTGATATCCGTTATGGCGGACTTAAAGCACGTATCCAATCGGCAGGCGACCGGCTGATGGATTATGTGAATGGGCATGTGGAGTCACTTGAGGAGCTTGAAGAAGCGCGTCTGATCTATGACCAGACAGGTACACCAACAGCACCGCTGAACGTCAATGCGTCGTATCAGAGTATCGTGACAGCGAACGCTTTGACTTAAGCCATAGAAGGCTATCTTTTACAAACCGAGCCCTGTAATTGAATATATATTTAAAGAGGATTGCCCTGTAAGTAGGGTGATCTTCTTTTTTGTTCTTTGGAATAAGCACTGTTTTTTGGGAAGGTGTAAGATTTTATAGGTTATGTTCTAACGAAATACGGGTTTTGCAGTTAATGCGTTTTCAACATAATTGAGTTAGGTCAAATGAACCAATAGAGATAACAACTTGGAGACACTTTAGAGAGGGGGCGTCTACGATTAGACAGACATCATTTAATGCCAATGCAAACGCGAACATGATTGAAAGTCCACGTAAAAAGTCTTTGTTAAAGCGATTGGCAGCACAATATCAATTGTTGATCATGTCCGTTCCGTTTGTGCTTTTATTGATATTGTTTAGCTTCGTTCCATTGTGGGGCTGGATTATGGCGTTTCAGAAGTATTCCCCAGGTAAAGGGATTATGGGAAGTAAATTCGTTGGACTGGACAACTTCATTACGTTGTTTCATGATGAGAGGTTTTTTCTCGTTCTGAGAAACACACTCGCAATGAGTTTACTAAGCCTTGTTACCGGATTTGTGGGCGCTATTGCCCTTGCACTATTCCTTAACGAGATCAAGAATGTGAAATTTAAAAGAACGGTACAAACCATTACATACATTCCACACTTTGTATCCATGGTTGTAATCGCAAACATCGTTCTTACTTTTCTATCTCCTGATAACGGTTTCGTCAACCAGTTCCTGATGATGCTTGGAATTATTGATGAACCAATCTACTTTATGGCCAAAGGCGAATGGTTCTGGGTTATCCATACGTTAACGGGTCTATGGAAAGAGCTTGGCTGGAGTACAATTATCTATCTAGCTGTTATTGCCGGTCTGAATCCAGAGTCCTATGAGGCTGCTGAAGTAGATGGAGCTGGTCGGTTTCAGAAAATATGGCATATCTCAATTCCTGGTCTGATGCCTACTGCGACAATACTATTGATTCTTTCACTTGGATCTATTGTTAACACGGGTTATGAATCACAAATGTTGCTTGGTAACTCCCTGACTGTTGATTACTATGAGGTACTCGACTTATACGCGCTTAACTTGTCATTCGGTGCAGGGCAATATTCCATCGGGGTTGCACTTAGTATTTTTAAATGTATTGTGAGTCTATTCCTAGTGCTGACCGTTAACAAGTTTGTGAAAAAAGCCGGACAGTCATCGTTGTTCTAAGAGGGGGGAGAGCATGAAGAAATCACAAAGCGCCGGAGATATTATGTTTAATGTAGTGAACTATACGCTGCTTTCTTTACTTACGATCTGTACGATTTATCCATTTTGGAACCTGCTGGCCGTATCCTTGAATGATTCGGTTGATACACTGAGAGGTCAAGTATATCTATGGCCTAATGTATTCACATTGGATAATTATAAAGTCGTATTCCAGAATGATGCTTTATTTGGAGCGACAATACGATCTATTACACGAACTGTTGTTGGTACTGGATTGTCTCTGATCTGTTCCGTAATGCTTGCATATACGCTCTCTCGTAAAGAATTCATACTGCGTAAAGCAATCAACATGATTATGGTCGTCAGCATGTACGTTAGCGGTGGTCTTATTCCGACTTATATGCTGATCAAAAATATCGGACTTACGAATAGCTTCTGGGTTTACATTATTCCTGGTCTGATCAGCGTGTTTAACGTTATCATCATTCGTTCCTATTTCGATCAACTCCCTGACGGATTGATTGAAGCAGCTAGAATTGATGGGGCCAATGAATTTCAAACCTTGTTCCGAATCGTACTGCCAGTCAGTATGCCTGTTCTAGCGACGATAACACTGTTTGTATCTGTAGGTCACTGGAATTCCTGGTTTGACAATTATATGTACAACTCCAGGGAGAATCTGAATTTATTGCAATACGAGTTGATGAAAATATTAATGCAGTCTACTCAGCAGGTAACAAGCAATGCAACGGGATCACTCGCGGGTGAAACGCTGCGTCAAATAACACCTCAGTCGATTCGTGCAACCATGACCATTATTGTAACAATGCCAATTCTGTTCGTATACCCATTCCTACAGAAATACTTTATTCAAGGGATTATGATTGGAGCTATGAAAGAATAGCTGCCACATAATATATCATCACATAAAAAGAGGGGCGATTGAAATGAAGAAACGCTGGATAACTGGCCTGTCACTGCTGCTGACAGCTTCGCTTGTTGCGGGCTGCGGAGGCAAGGAAGCGGGGACGGATAAAAACAGTGGTGAAGATGGTGGAGCGATTAACTATTCAATGCAAGTGTGGGATTCCAGCTACAAGTGGGATACGCCGATCAACAAAAAACTAGAGGAAAAGATGGGTGTATCATTCGAATACCTCCCGATTGTTGATGGTGGCGGAAGTGGAGCTAGTAAAGTAGACGTTTGGCTGGCATCTGAAGATTATCCTGACATCATTAACGATTCCCCGTTAACCATTGGTAAGTATAAAGATGCAGGCGCAGTTATTCCTCTGGAAGATTTGATTGAAGAGCACGGACCTAACATTAAGAAGAAATTTGGAAAATATTTCGATCTGCTTAAAGATGAAGAAGGACATATTTACTCTCTCTATGGTGTGAATCTTGCAACCGAGCCTTCTCCGGACTCACAGGCATCTTTCCTCGTTCAGTATGATGTGTTAGAAGAAGCAGGATATCCTGAGATTAAAACACTAGATGAATTGTACACTATTCTAGAATCTTATTATAAGAATCATCCAAAAACAGAAGATGGAAAAGATATCATTCCTTTCTCTGGGATTAGTGGCGGTTTGCTTGACGTTAACCCTGCACTGAATGCGGCGGGTTTGCCTGACCATGGTTTCTATGAAATCAAGGATGACAATGTAAGCTTTGCTATGACAAGTGATGAATCGAAAGAGTATTTGAAGTTTCTAAATAAATTGCAAAATGCAGGCATGCTCGACAAAGAAGTGTTCAGCTTGAACGCTGAAATGGCTGGTGCAAAAATTACACAAGGTCGTGTATTGGCAACTTATATGCCAGCTTGGTTGATGAGAGGATACGAAAGCTCTATTATTGCTAACGGGGATTATGACAAGTTGTACGCAAAATTCCCAATTATGCTTCATGAGGGGATCGAGGATCTGTCCAATGGCCTCCCTCCAACATCATCAAGTACGAACCTGGCTATTACAACCAAAGCTAAGAACCCTGAGCGTATCATCCAATTGATCGACTACCTGTTTACAGATGAGGGTCAAATTCTTGTGAACTGGGGTATAGAAGGGGAGCACTACGATGTTGTGGATGGCAAGCGTGTCCGTAATGCTGAATTCGACACCAAGCTTAAGAGTGACCCTTCCGTTGGAACAAGCGAAGGGATTCAAGGACCGTTTAACCGTTATAGCTTCGGAAACGGTGCTAAGCTAGATGATGGTGATTATGCAACTCCGATTACGAAGGATTATGTAGCTTCTTCATATGATGATAGAACTAAAGAAGTTCTTGCAAAATACGGAAAGCAAACATGGGCAGACTTCGCAGCCAAGCCGGTTATTTACCCAACGATGCTGTGGCAGCTGAATACACCAGAAGATGCAAAACCGATTGCCATTAAACTTGAAGAAACCTGGCATAAGGAAGCAGCCAAAGTGATTCTTTCCAAGACAGATGCAGAATTCGAGAGTAACTGGAACGAGGCCGTATCTCAAATCGAGAAGAACGGTAAGCAGAAACTGGACGAGAGCATGACCCAAGTATGGCAGGACTACATGGAGCGTTACAATCAAGCGGTAAAATAAAGACAAGCTCCACGGTCTTGAAGAAGCCAGCTGGATGACAGAATAATTAAGACAAACTTCTTTTTGGTACTGATCTGCCGGAGAAAAAGTCTATTATTCCGTTTTCCGGCTGGTTTTTCGCTGTAGTATGTAATGGCAAAAAGGCTAGGCATATTTTCTAAGCGCGTTATAATTAATATGTTGCGACAATAAATTACATGGAACGACAATGAGTAATGTGAAATGAAGGCGATATGGGCAGGTGATTTGTCCAGTGTTAGCCAGTTGGAGAAATGGATATGAAGATCAGGACAAAAATCTTTGTGGCAAATATGCTTGTTGTTACGATTCTCTTGGGAGTGCTGACCCATGTGCTCATTGAATACGTTAGTGGAATTTTGCTGGATAAAGCCAAAGAAAATGTTAACTATTCAGTTTCTCAGCTGGCTTTAAATCTGGATAAATCAATGAAAGTGTATGAGCAGGTCATCGATTCTTTTTATATTAACCACGACATACAAGAGGCGCTGTTGAATCATTACGAATCGGATGCTGAGGCACAGGGAGTTTATTTTGATGTTGTAACCCCTTATATGAATGTTGTCAGAGCGACTACAGATACACTAAATCTGATGATGTATACGAATAATCCGACCTTTCAGTTCTCTGATGTAAAGAATGTTGATGATGAAATTAAAGAACATGAATGGTATAAGGCTGCTCATTATTCTGATAAACGTTTATCACGAGCATGGACCTACATGGGCAGATCTGATATTTATAAGGCTGATGTGCTGAGGCTGGTTGGTAAGCTGTACAATATTTTCAATCGCTCGGAATTGTTTATTACCCTTGATGTCGATCAGCGAGTGATTCAGGACTTGATCTCGAAGGAAGATCAGGACCATCGTTACATTATCGCTTTGAACAACGGTCAGGTCATTGTTGATAATGCATTAAAGAGTATAGAAGGATTACATATCCAGGATTATGGTTTTTATAATGATATCGCTGGTAGTGATGATACGTCTTTTATGTATACCGATGATGGATTGAAGTACTTAGTGGTATCCAAGACGATTGATACTCGCCATAGTGTTTCCGGAATGAAGATTGTCTCCCTCGTATCGATAGATCAGTATATCAGTAAGGTCAATCAAATGAAGTGGATAGCGCTTGCATTATATCTGGTCTCTGTTCTGTTATGTATGATTATCATTTATGCGATATCTACAGGATTAACGAAAAGGCTTACCGTACTAGCGCTGAAGATTAAAGAAATGAACACGGATAATTTACAATCATTTATTGAAGTCAAAGGAAACGATGAGATTAGTCAAGTGAGCTATAAATTCAATCAAATGATGGCTCGTATGGACATGTTAATAAAACAGGTATATGAAGCGGAAATCGATCGTAAAGAGCTTGAACTCAAGCGAAGAGAGTCTGAATTGTATGCGCTTCAAGCCCAGATCAATCCTCATTATCTGTTCAATACGCTTAATGCAATTCGTGGGAATCTTCTAGAGAATGGCGATTATAAAAATGCGGATATTGTAAAATGGTTCGCTCAATCCTTTCGAAATATGTTGAATCAAAAAAGTGATGTCGTAAAGCTTGGTGACGAGCTGGACGCTGTGAATACGTACATGAATGTGCAGATGTTTCGGTATGGAAACAGGCTGAATTATTCCAGCGAAGTTCCTGAAGAGTTACGTCAATTTCCGATCCCAAGACTTGCACTGCATACCTTACTTGAGAATGCGATGATTCATGCTCTGGAGAACAATGAAAATGACACCGTTATCAAGGTAAGAGCGGAATGGGTCGATGAGCGGTGCTACCGAGTTACGGTCCAAGATAATGGTCCGGGATTCTCTGTAGAGAAACTGGCGGAGATTTGGGAGCGGCTACAAAATCCAGATAGAGACGAGCAATCCCGTCATCTTGGACTCCTGAATACCCAGCAGCGTATAAAACTGACATTTGGAGCTGATTTTGGCTTGGATATCGTAAGTGTTGCGGGGTTAGAGACTCGAGTGAGTATGGTATTACCAACTGCGTGGCACAGACAGAAAGAGGGGGAGAATGATGTTACGAGTATTGATTGTTGATGACGAGCCCGGAGCTCTCAAATCATTAAAATATATGCTCGACTGGAATGATTATGGATATATCATCACAGGCGAAGCGACGAACGGCAAGCAGGCGCTGGAACTTCTGAAGAATGAAAGCTTTCAGCTTGTTATTACCGATATACGAATGCCTGGCATGAGCGGACTCGAATTGATTCGTAATATCCGTAGTCTATCTGAGGACATATCTATTATTGTGATGAGCGGATATGAGGAATTCGAATATGTTAAAGAGTGTCTTAAATATGGGGTGAAGGATTATCTTCTGAAACCAGTGGATCAAGAAAACCTATCAAGGCTGCTGATCAGTATCAAGGAAGAGGTTAATTATGAACTTCAGTTGAACAGGCAATTATATCATGGGATTCCAGCACTAAGAGACCGAACGTTGAAACGCTGGGCGCATGGATTTCTCTCAGATGAAGAAATCGGCTCGGAGCTACAATTTCTAAGTATTCACGTGGAAGAAGAGTCTTGGATATGTCCACTGCTTGTAGAAATGAATTTCGAAGATTTGACCGATTCTTCTTGGACGGAAGATGAGATTGGAATTCGGAGGTTTGCTGTCCTGAATGTCATGGAAGAGCTGTTAATCCATCGCGGTTATATTTTTGAAGAATCAAGTGATCGATTTGGGGTTGTATTAATAGGTGGAAAAGCTGAAGCTGGAGAAGGGGTTGTGTTGCAGCTAGCTCAGTTAATCAGAGATAGTATTCGAAAATATGTTAAAGTGTCTGTAACCATAGCTGTTGGCGATCCAATTGAGGACTTAAGAGAGCTGGCAAGCTCTTTCAAAATGGCACAGCGAAGAATGAAGATGAACTTCCTGTTCCATGGTCATATCATCTCTTCAGCTCAGTTCAATGCGTATGATATGCCACCGAATTCTTCTGATATCGAATATATTCGTGGTATTTTCGAAGCAGTAACTGCCAAGGATGAGGAACGGCTGTCTTCATTGTTAACTGCCCTGAAAGAACGATTCCTGTCATGTGGAGCTTCCAAGCGAACGGTACAGTCTTTCATTCTTGAATTATTTGCCCAGTTATTTGATTTGATTAAGGAGATGGAAGAGCCTTATCAACATATTTTTGAGGATGAGACGCATGAAACGAAGAGCATTCTCGAATTCAAAACATTGGATGAAGTCATGAAATTCACGGAGCAAAAATGCCTGCAGGTCATATATCATTTGACACAACTCAAGATGTCCTCTTCAGAGAAGACGGTAGATCGAGTGAAGAATATCGTCAAAGATAACTATGCAAGCAATATCCACTTGAAAATGATCGCTGAAGAGATTCATTTGAATCCTACCTATCTGGGACAGATATTTAAATCTACAGTCGGTGTGTCATTCAATGATTATCTAATGCAGATTAGATTGGAAAAGGCTAAGTCTTTAGTTCTTCATACGGATAAGAAAGTGTATGAAATTGCTCTTGAAGTCGGGTTTCGTCAGCTGGACGCTTTTTATAAAAGATTTAAGGAGTACACGGGAAAAAGCGCAGGTGAACTTCGTGCGGAATCGAAGTGAGAACATATATATTTTAATGAATTGTTACATTTTGCGTGGGAAATTGCGTATGGATGGTAACTACAGATTAAGTTTGGAGTATAATCAAGGATGTACTGAACGACACCAAAGACCCGGCCCAAGATAGAATTATCTAGGGGCGGGTCTTATTTGTTCTCTGTAGACACTAGATAAACCATAAGGAGGATGATATATGAAATGAACAGGTATAAGAGCCAAGCAGGACAGATTTTAATCCATGAATCTTATGATCAATTACTAAGTGACTGGAATGTACCTCATGAACAACAGGATATTATGACATCATACGGTAATACCCATGTAATCATCGTAGGAGAAGAGGTGAATCCTCCTTTATTATTGCTCCATGGAGTAGGGGATAACTCAGCCATGATGTGGATTTATAATATAGAGCATTTATCCAAACAATTTTATGTTATAGCTGTAGATGCCATAGGCGGGTCCGGTAAGAGCGAACCGAATGAGCATTACTGGAAAGCTTTTGACCAGACGATTTGGCTCGATGAAGTACTGGAATCCTTAAAGATTGAAGAGACGAGCATTGCCGGGGTATCTTATGGTGCCTATTTGGCTTATCATTATGCGATTATGAGACCAAGTAAAGTTAAGAAGATCGTATGTATGGCGGGAGTTGTGGCTAGTAGTCACGGGGAGACCATGTGGAAGATGATCAAAGCATTTTTACCAGAAGCATTATTTCCAACAAAGAATAATACGAAGAGACTGCTGAAGAAGTTATGTGGACCTAACTATAAGGTATTTGAGAACAACAATGCACTTATGAATCACTGGTATTATTTGCTTAAATATTTCAATAACAAATCCATGCAGAAACACAAAACGATTATATTTAATAATACACAAATTCAATCCATAAGAGAAAAATCTCTATTCATCATCGGTGAGCAGGATATATTATCTTATTATCCAAAAGCGATACATAAACTACAGGAGAATCATCTGAACTACAAGATTGTGAAGCAAGCAGGGCATGCTGTGAATCATGAACAGGCTGATGAAATCAATGCAGAATTAAGTGATTATCTACTTACGTAGCATTAGGAGGAATATGAGCATGGATGAGCTGTTTATAGTTAGACAAGCGACCAAGAAAGACTTGGTTCATATTGCGGTTTTGTTTAATGATTATCGACTGTTTTACAAGCAAGATGCTGATCTCGAAGGTGCTAGGGCGTTTTTGGCTGAACGGTTAGAGCTTAATGAGTCGGTCATATTTATGGTCATCGACAGATCATCCAATCAACCAGTAGCTTTCACACAGCTATATCCTTCATTCTCGTCCATATCGATGGAGAGAGCGTGGATCTTAAATGATTTGTATGTATCAGCGGATTATCGAAGACAAGGACTGGCCCAATTGTTATTAGAGGCAGCCAAGAGGCATGCCATACACACAAACTCGAAAGGTTTATCACTTTCTACAGCGATAGACAACGATGTTGCACAGAAACTTTATGAGAGCAATGGATTTGTTAAAGACGAGGGTTTTTTTCATTATGATTTAATCGTATAGAACTAGAATTATTAATCGTTTGTAAGGAGCAATCATATGAATCAGCCATTTCAAGATCGAATTGTATGTGAGGAAGAGTTAAGAGAATTATTAGGGTTTCCAAGTCCACTGGTTATGAAAAAAACGATCGATTATTTAGACAGCCACTGTGTTGACTTTATCCATCGCTCACCTATGATATTCATTTCAACTTCGGATAACTTGGGTAATTGTGATGTCTCTCCCCGGGGAGATGAAGCGGGATTTATACATATTATCGATAACAAACATCTTGTCATTCCAGAAAGACCAGGGAACCGCAGACTGGATTCCATACTCAACATATTATCGAACCCACATATTGGCATCATCTTCGTAATCCCTCAATTAGAGGAAACATTACGAATTAATGGTACAGCGTGTGTGATCAAAGATCCTCACTTACTGGAATCCATGAAAGCGAATGGTAAAGTTCCGTCCCTAGGGATCGGTGTTTCGGTAGAGGAATGCTATATGCACTGCGCCAAGGCTTTCAAAAGATCGAAACTATGGGACCCTGAAAGTTGGCAAGACAAGATAGGATTACCTAATCCCGCTAGAATCATTGCGGCACATACGGGGACCAAGGAAGACGAGGTTTCGAAATCTTTAAGAGAATCCTATGAGAAGAGACTTTACTGAAACAGATCGGGGGAGAAGGATTGAGAACCATCGGCCGTGGCAGGTGTGCTGAGATTGTTACATATGAACCTGATAAAGTACTCAAGCTATTCTATCCTAATTTTCCCGAGGATGGCATTCAAGAGGAATATGGTATTAGTCAGTTAGCCTATTCTATGGGGATACCTACTCCTAAATCCTATGAAGTTATCGATTATGATAATCGAAGAGGCATTGTGTATGACCAGATCACTGGAAAAACCTTACTCCATATGATGAAACAAAAGCCTTGGTTCATTCATAAATATTCTAGGATTTTAGCGAAAGTGCATTACCAGATACACAGTCATCACCTAAGCGATGCAATAAGAATTCAGAAGAAGGTGTTATGTGACAACGTTCGTGCTGCACCGTATCTTACTGAGGAGGAGAAGCAGAGAATTATAGCATATGCCGATCAGTTGCCAGTTGGAGACAGGTTATGTCATGCTGATTTTCATCCCGATAATGTGATGACTAGTGACGATAATTATATTATTGATTGGATGACAGGAATGTCCGGACATCCTGCCGGGGATGTTGCGAGAACGCTAATTCTATTGGAGTTTGGGAGTATTCCTGAGGGCACCCCGAGGTTGGCAAGCATGGTTATTCAATTTTTGAGAACAAGAATGAAGTCGGAATATTTAAAGCAGTATATCCAGATATCAGGATTAACTATTGCTGAAATTGATCAATGGATTTTGCCAGTAGCAGCCGCAAGACTAGTAGAGTGGGTACCCGAGGAAGAGAAGGAGCCGCTATTAAAGCTAATCAGGAAACGATTGCAGTTCATATTTTAGCTCCGATAGGTTTATCCCTATGAAATGGGGAGAAAACTGGAGAGAGCAAGATCTAGGCATTGAAAAAGCGGAGGAAGGAAGACTTAGAGGAGCAGAGTGTCTAAATGAGATTGAAAGCTCCAACCCGAGTAAGAACATTTTAATAGTAAGCCATGGAGCTATTTTAAAACATACGTTAAAAGGATTGATTCCGGATTTCGAGGCGGAAGATTTACTCGGTAATACATCTGTGACTGAGATTATAAGGACTGAGGGTGTATGGAAATGCCTCACCTATAACTGCATCAAACACTTGGTTAAGGAAGTTGATAAATCTAAAAAGTAAGGATGAATCACGATGAAAAAACTGACGACAGAGCGATTTAATCAAGCTACACAGTTTATGAAAGATAAGACAAGAAAGCTAGAAAGATCTATATATCAGTATGAATTTGAAGAAGGACCTTTTTCTAATGTTCTGATAGAACTAAGAAAGTATCAAAACACAGACGGAGGATTTGGACATGGTCTTGAACCCGATCTTCGCTGCATGGAATCATCCGCACTTGCAACGACTAGGGCATTAGAGATACTCCATCTATCACCACAGAAGGATGAAGAACAAACGGAGATGATTAGGAAAGCTTTACGCTTTTTTGAGAATACATACAACGCTCATCGAAACGGCTGGGACATCATTCCTAAGGAAGCGGAGCAATCACCGAGAGCGATATGGTGGAATTATGGTGCCTTCGCAGATCACTGGGGAAATCCGAGCGCTGATATCTTGAGCTATTGTATTGACTATCAATCCATCTATGAAATAGACCAATTAGAAGACCACATCGATTATTCCATAGATTATCTTGTTAACAGATGTGAGCTTAACGAAATGCATGAGTTATTCTGTTTCATTCACTTATTCGAGAAGTTTGATAAGGCACAGAAACTGAAAATAGAGGATACTATGCATGTGTTTTTGGATAATTGTGTGAGTATTAATCCGGAGAACCGAGAGGGATATGGTGCTACTCCGCTCAGTGTAGTAAGTTCTCCAAGCTCTCAGTATTACAAGAAGTATGCTGAATTTATTCCTGCAGAACTGGATGAATTAATTGAACAGCAAGGTGAGGATGGTTCCTGGGCACCGAATTGGACATGGTATCAGTTTGAAGAGGAATGGTTGATTGCCAAGGAAGAATGGAAAGGGATCATCACACTTAACGCCCTTAGAACTTTAAGGAATTTTAATAGAATTGAATTATGAATATATGAGCGTTGAAATTTTTGATCACAAGTAACATTTGTATGCTGGATTAATGGTATATTTAATATTGCTGTTTTTCTATAGCATCAAAGATTCATATTATTTTCATCCAATATAGGAGGGATTATTATGCCATTAATTCAAGTAGAGGGAAAGCAACCAATTGAAGTTGAAGAAGGAAAGAAACTCGTTCTAGCCTTAGAAGATGAAGGGGTAGATGTGTTGCACCGCTGCGGCGGTAACGCTAGATGCACAACATGCGCTGTTGAAGTGCTAACAGGTGATCTGGGGGTTATAGGTGAAGCGGAAGCAACCGTTCGTCAGAACAAAGGAATTGAGGATCCGTCTATTCGGTTATCCTGCCAGGTTCGCGTGCATGAGGATGTATCGATTCGGTTAATCAAGACGGTGGGTTCGACGGGATTGGATGCGGGTCCACGTCCACAGGAATAACTATCAAATTTATACACCAGGATAGGGGCTGACTCCGAAGATCTGCAGAGATCCTTAGAGCAGCCCCTCTTTGACCTATGATTTGGATTGGAAAAGAGTAGGGAGGGGTTGAATGATGGTCAAACTACAACGAAAACACATGTTTTATTTCGTGGCTGCCAGTTTCTTGATTATCTTGGTCGATCTTATTCTAGTTAACTCTGTTCTGTTTAAACAGTTTGATCAAGTTCTTGCGATAGGAATGACATTGGATTTTGTAGTTGTTATTCCACTGCTGCTCTATCTCTTTGTTTATAGGCAAAAAAAAACTCAATCTTGTCCGTTCTTCCATTCGCACTCTTGGGTTATATTGCATTGGTATTGATGATGCCGAACTCCGTTCAAGGAACACTTGATGTTGTGAAGTACATATTAATACCTATAGAGGTCGCGTTCATTAGCTATATCATGTACTCAGTAATTATGAATATACGCAAGACAAGACAGAGCAGCTTGGAGAAAGTGCATCCCATCGAAGCACTTCGGGGAAGTCTGGATACCACATTCAATCATTCCAAAATGGTCCCGGTGCTAGCTTACGAACTATCATTATTGTATTACGCCTTGTTCTCTTGGAAGATGAAGCCTTATTCGCGATCGGGATCTTCATCGTTTAGCTATCATATTAATTCAGGGGCGCTCATTGTTGTGTTATTTGCATCGAAACTACTGTTGCTTGAAGGTGCTCTTGTTCACATTTTGCTGACACAGTGGTCACATATGGTTGCATGGCTGATCTCATTTGGAAATTTGTATATAATTTTAATGCTAATTTCTGAAATCCGGGCAATGTATATAAATCCAATCCTGATTTCCGATAAGGGAATGACAATTCGGTATGGCAACCAGATGCTGGCGGAGATCAAAGGGGAGACAATTGAGTCTGTTTCCGCCATAAAGTTTGATAAACTAAGCAAGGAACAATTAAAATCGTCATTTACTCCTCTGTTTACTGAGCCTAACATCTTCATTCAACTAAACACTCCAATCACAGTAATGGGTGCCTATGGAGTCCGCAAAAAGGTTGACCAAATCTATCTTTTTTTGGATCAGCCCCAAGAGTTCATACAGAAATCCAATACCATCATAGTTAAGCAAAATGAACAGTAAGTTAAATTATCAGCAGACAGCCTGAGAAGGGCTGTTTTTTTTGCATAGTTTCTATGAAGTAATAATATAACTTCCAGCCCAATATAGTATAAATGACGGAAGGCATGAACCGTTCAACACGCAAATTAGTACCACTATAAATATGAGGAGGGCAACAATGAAGCGAATCTTACAAGAAAATCGATCTCCTGAGCAAGTTGCCACAAATTCCTCATCTCCCATCAGACATAATCTTTTTTGGCGGATGTTCGCGAACTACTTCCTACTCATCCTTATTCCAGTCATTGTGGCAAGTGTACTTGCACATGTGCTTGTCGTTCGGATCATTGAAGAGGATGCAGAGCGTTTCAACAACGTTATGATGAGTCGACTCTCTGAGCAGACTGATGCGGAGCTCGAATCATTAAAAACGAATATGATAAATATCCTCAGTACATCGAGACTGCGGAGTGTGCTCCTAACACCTATGTCTTCATCTCCGGATAATGGGCTGCTCCCGGAAATGCTTCATTCGCTTCGTGAGCAGCTCAGGCAGCTGGAATCGGATGATTTGGTCGAGAAAGCATATTATTATTTTGTACACGAGGACCTTATCGTGGATGCGGAAACGTATACGAATAAATCCTACTATTTCACATCCCGTTCTGACATGGATCTTAGCCAGCACAGGAAGCTTGAAGCCGAATTGACCGGTAAGAAAATGATGGATTTTATTGATTCACCCACATCTATAACCGCTTCTATGAGTTACCCTTTCAATACCGCCTCTCCTGATGTGTATCTCTTGGTTAACATGAAATCTGAAAAACTTAAGGAGCAAATTTATATTCCAGAAAGCTGGGTCACAGGTACTGCTATTGTGGATGATACGGGTAAACTGATTTCACAGATCGGATTGTCCAAGCAAGATCAGCAAATGCTGCAAGAGCGTGTGCGAAATGATGGACAACCCTCTCAATTCACAATCTTGGACAAGACAGGCCTGTCATTCATGAAATCGAGCTTTGACGAGTCCTGGCATTATATTAGCCTGATTAATTTAGGTACATTAATGAAACCCGTATACTTGACTCGCATCATAAGTTGGGTATTCCTCATCTTTTTCCTGCTAATCGGGGGTCTCGTATCATATCATTTAAGCCGGCGTTTATACAGGCCGATTCGTGAAATCAAGGATGAGCTGAGTTCTCATCACCACCCCAGTGAGGAGCTGCGGAACGAAGGAGATGAATTTGATGTTATTAAACGATACTCGAATTTGATCATGACGGAAAATAAAGAGTTGTTCCAAATGGTGAACGGGATGCTTCCGATTATACAAGAGCAATTCTTTACGAAAATCCTTCTGGGCCAGTATAGAGATGCCTTGTCGATTGAGTATTACGCAAGGGAGATTGAGTTTACATACAACAACGATAAAGTTGAGAGAACGGTACTGTGTATCTCCTTCCATTATGATTCTCATGTTTACGATTCTACATCGGAATCGACGAAGACATTTCTGCTCGCGGAATTGAAAGAGAAAATACACAAGCTAGCGCCTGATATGGTTTGGCTCTGTCAGACAAAGCCTGACTTGCTAGCTTGTGTTATCCAGCATGATCCGATACGGGTGGAGAAACCGGACCAGATGGCTGAGAGAGTTAGACTCGTGTTACTGGAGTACAGTGCTTACTATAAAGCCACCATCGGGATTGGCAAAACAGTTCTATCCATTGAAGAGCTGCATCAGTCATATGAGCACGCGGTTGCAGTGCTTAAGTATCGTGGACTACATTCTACAGTTGAAATTTGCAGTAGTCAGCCATCGCGTGAGCTTCAGCAATGGGACTCCTTTTTATCGGTACAAGAAGTGAATCGAATCCTTAATCAATACAAGACAAGAGAATACGATAAGCTGCTCCAATCCGTATTAGATTTACTGGAGGATGGAAGGCGAAGAGATGCAGCGGCAGTACAGATGAAATATTTATTCGCTGATGTGTTGAACACATGGATCCGTGCTGTGGAATCGGAGCATAACGAATTAAATGTCCCTTATTACTCAAGTCTGTTCGAACGAATGAACCGCTGTATGACATGGGACGAATTGAGGCAATGTTTCGAGGAGATTCATGGCTTTTTATTTCGAAAGGTTGAAACCAACAGTCGAAGACAGCAATTCATGGAGATTGTGGATTACATTCATGAGCATTATGGCCAAGAACTGTCGATCGAGTATTTTGCGGAAAAGACGAATATGTCTATAGGACACTTCAGCCGTACCTTCAAGGAGGAGGTTGGTGAAAAGTATG
Organism: Paenibacillus sp. GCM10028914; assembly: GCF_042666275.1. Lineage (NCBI taxonomy): Bacteria > Bacillati > Bacillota > Bacilli > Caryophanales > Paenibacillaceae > Paenibacillus > Paenibacillus sp. GCM10028914. The sequence goes on along the minus strand of NZ_JBHTFO010000017.1, from coordinate 11,625 downwards.
TGGAATACATTGCGAAATGCAGGTTGACGAAGGCGAAACACTTTTTGCTCGAAACCGATATGAAAATTGATGAGATTGCTGAGAAAGTGGGGTACTGGGGCCGAAACTCGTTGATTCGAGCTTTCCGCAGATACGAAGGGATTACCCCTGCGAAATATCGGTCGATTCATCAATAAGTGAAAGAAGAGACTGCATTATTTTCTGAAGTCTCTTTTTTTGCATATAAAGGGTGAAAAACCTTATGTAATCAGGGCGCGCAAAACAAGAGTCATAACGAAAAGATGCACGCTTTACGCCTCATAGTGCAGCTCGTATAGTGGGGTCAACAACAATGATGTAAGTGCTTACAAACGGAGGTGAGAATGAATAGTGCAGCTATCGCGAATCGGCTACGTTCTAAAAAAACACAAAATGTTGTACTTGTTGATGCTTCCTGGGATTTTATACTATTTGATTTTCAAGTACGCACCCATGTACGGCATTATCATTGCCTTCCAGGACTACTCGATTGGCCGAGGTATTTTTGGAAGTAAGTTTGTCGGACTGAAGCATTTCATTGAATTCTTCTATGTCACCCCCGATGCTTGGAAGTTGATTCGCAATACAATCATGCTGAATGTATACGATCTTTTGTTTCATTTCCCGGCACCCATTATTCTGGCTCTGTTATTCCATGAATTAAAAAGCAAATGGTTTAAGCGATTTGTACAAAACATTAGCTATTTACCGCACTTCCTATCTACGGTGGTTATCGCTGGGATTCTGGTTACCTTTCTTTCTCCAACGACTGGGGTTATTAACCACTTCCTAACGCAGGTGTTCGGAATAGAACCTATTATGTTTCTTGGTATACCGGAGTGGTTCCGAACGGTCTATGTGAGCTCTGAGATATGGCAAAAGGTTGGATGGGGTACCATTTTGTATTTGGCAGCTATCGCGGGGATTGATCCAACACTGTATGAAGCAGCCAAAATGGATGGAGCGAACAGATGGCAGCAAATCCGGCATATCACATTCATAGGCATGATCCCGGTCATGATTATATTGTTCGTACTTACATTAGGCAATTTTATGGAAGCGAGTTTTGAAAAAGTATTGCTGCTCTACAATACGATGAATTATGAAACATCGGATATCATCAATACCTTTGTCTACCGGCGAGGTATACTCGATGCCGATTTCAGCTTCGCAACAGCGGTCGGTTTATTCCAATCTGTGATTGGTTTCATACTCGTTGTTGCAGCGAATAGGATTGTTCGCAAATATTCAGAGACTAGCTTGTGGTAAGGGGAGGTGTGAAATGAAGCAAAAGGAAAGCTTAGCTTCCAGGTTGTTTGATGTGATAAATGTACTGGTCATGATCATACTTGTCATCGTGATGGTCTACCCAATGGTGTATGTATTCTCAGCGTCAATCAGCAATAATGCGCTGGTGGCGAGTGGTGCCGTACTGCTCTGGCCGAAAAATATCACATTTATTGCTTATGAGCAGCTTATTTATAACTCTGATCTATGGGTGAGCTATTGGAATACAATTCGGTATGCTTTCGTTCAAACGGTGCTGACACTTATTGTGACATCTGCGATGGCGTATCCGCTCGCGAAAAGATGGCTGCCGGGCCGAAGAGTCATTCTGTTATTGGCCGCTTTCACACTTCTCTTTAGCGGAGGGATGATCCCAACCTTCCTTATCGTTCAGCAGCTTGGCCTTTTAAACTCGATATGGGCTATCGTCCTCCCGTCGCTGATCAGCACATGGTATTTGTTTATCATGAGGACGTTTTTTGAGGCGTTGCCAGAAGAGCTTGAGGACGCAGCGGCAATTGATGGATGTGGGTCTATTCAAATCCTAGTTCGAATCGTCCTGCCGTTATCATTGCCTGTAATGGTCACGATTGGCCTTTTCACTGCTGTGAATCAATGGAATGCCTTTTTTAATGCCCTAATTTATTTGAATGATCGGGATATGTATCCACTGCAAATTATGATGCGCAATATTCTGATCGCCGGCACGAATGTGCAGGGTGAAGGGGATCTGACCCATCTGGAAACATTGAAATATGCCATGATTATTATTGGAACATTGCCGATTCTGTGTGTCTATCCGTTCATTCAGAAGTATTTTGTGCAGGGAACAATGATTGGAGGTATTAAGGGATAGTTATGGATTCCGTGAAGAAATCCATCTCTATATAGAAACGCTGATTGCCATATTAAAAGGAGGTTGTGGAATGAAGCGAAAGGGGTTCAGAACTGCACTTGCGATCCTATTACTTTGTGCGATGGTTGTAACGGGATGCACTAGTGGGGGCAAGAAAGATTCGGGTACGTTAAGTCCAGATAATCCAGTTACATTCTCTTGGCTTGTCTACGATCGGGTCGAAGGAAAAGTGCGTGATGACTGGGAGATATTTAAAGAGATTGAAGCGAAGACAGGCGTCAAGGTCGAATTTCAGATCGTAAGCCAAGAAGGGCTTGAAGAGAAAAGACAGATTATGATTGCTACGAACACCGCAACCGATTTTATCCAAGTACCGACACAGGATGGTAGAGAACATGGTCCGGAAAAGGTGTTCTTGAACTTGAAGGATTATCTGGATAAAGCCCCAAATCTGAAAGCGTTCTATGAGAAATACCCTGAAGCTGAAGCGCTGGCTACGGGAACAGACGGAGGACTCTATACTGTCCCCGTACTAGAAGGTGATGCAGAGGGCAAGGGGTTTAATTTTATCTGGTATGCCCGCAAGGACATCATGGATAAGCATGGAATTGAAGCCCCCACAACGGTAGATGGATTCTATCAATATTTAAAAACGCTTAAAGAAAAATATCCAGACTCCTATCCTCTTATTTCAAACGCAATCGTTGGCGATACAGGACTGTATACAACATTCGGAAGAATATTCACAGGCATAAGTGGATTCTACAATATGGATCCAACAACGGATCAATATGCGTTCGCTCCTTATCATGAGAATTATAAGGATATGCTGGTGTTTCTGAATAAGCTTTATACAGAGAAACTGCTTGATCCTGAGTACTCACTGCTTACGCAAGCACAGTGGGAAGAAAGAATATTAACAGGAAAGTCATTAGTTACTTTTTTCTGGAAGGCAGATCTTGAATCATTGGTCACGAAAGCACGAGGTGCCGGAATAGCGGATTATGAGCTTGATGCGATTCCATCCTTCGCCGCAGAAGGTATCAAAAATTATCAGTTTTCCCGTCCAGTCGTTGGTAGTGTCGGTCGGGCGATCTCAGCGAAAGTGAAAGATAAGGAGCGGGCTGTTCAATTCCTCGATTATTTAGTCAGTGAAGAGGGGACGAATTACCTGTCCTTAGGAATTGAAGGTAAGACGTATACGATGGAGGATGGTAAACCCGTTTATAACAAGGATTTCGGAGCATCCCCGTTTACTACGTTACGCAAGGATTGGGGTGTCTGGTATGACCTTATTACACTAAATAATGCGAAATCCCGTGAAGTATGGGAACGTGGTTTAAGTGAGAAAAGCAAGGACATCAATGCTAGATATGCGGAGTATATTATTCCTGCACCGAAACAGATCGTTAAAACAGAAGAAGAGCTTGAGCTTGAAAAGTCGAAGTTAAGCAACTTAAATAAATTTCTAGAGCAAAAGGTTACGGAGTTTGTAACTGGCAAAACACCGATTAACGATACTACGTATCAGCAGTTTATTGACCAAGCGAAAAAGCTAGGTTCTGATGAGCTTCTTAACATGTATAACAACTCATACTCGCGTACGTACGGTAAGTAATTCTGTGATGGAGATGGAGGAATCAAGACATGGACGGATACAAAATTATTGATGTCGACGTTCATAACGAGCAAGAGGACGCCGCCCTACTCCCTTATTTGAAGGAGCCCTGGCGATCGCGGGTTGCAGCATCAGGTATTGGATATGCCGGTTCTGGCTACTATTCACCGATTGGCGTCATGAAGAAGGATTCGATTCCTCCGGGAGGAGGAAGAGCGGGATCTGATCCTGATTTCATGATCAAGCAACTGATCGAAGGATATAATCTGGATTATGCAGTGCTGACGGGAGTTGTCTACAACATCTCTTCTACACATGACCCTGATTACGCGGCAGCCATTTGTTCAGCTTACAATGACTTCTTGATTGCTGAGTGGCTTGGCAAGCATAAGGCGTTTAAAGGAGCAATGGTTGTTGCAACTCAGGATCCGTTGCTCGCAGCGCGTGAGATCGATAGAGTCGGCGGGCACCCGGACATCGTGGAGGTAATGATCTCAAGCGCGGCCCGCTCGCCGCTTGGACAGCGCCACTATCATCCGATTTACGAAGCAGCAGAGCGTAACGGTTTGCCTGTCGCCATTCATCCGGGGGCGGAAGGTGGGGGAAGCTCGACGGCCCCTACCGCTGCAGGTTACCCGACGCGTTATATTGAGTGGCATACCTGCTTATCTCAGATGTTTATGGTACACCTGGTGAGTATGGTGTGCGAAGGAGTCTTTGTGAAATTTCCAAGACTGAAGGTCGTGTTGGTAGAAGGCGGGATTGCTTGGCTGCCAGGTCTGATGTGGCGCCTGGATAAAAATTATAAAGCGCTGCGCTCAACCGTTCCTTGGTTGAAGAAAATGCCAAGCCAGTACATTCGCGAACATTGTTACTTATCTACGCAACCGATCGAAGAACCTGATAATCCACAGCATCTTATCGATCTATTTAATATGATTGATGCTGAGAACATACTACTCTATTCAAGCGATTATCCGCATTGGGACTTCGACTCGCCTGGTCATATTTTACGGAAACTTAAACCGGAAGCAAGGCGGAAGATCTTTTATGAGAATGCGAAGGAGCTGTATCAATTAACTTAAGTTGGGGCATGGGAGGGTCACTATGGCGGTGCACTATGTGCTGGAGGAGGGCGCAATTCCAGAGGGCGGCCACACGGTAGTGTCTATTGAAGGAAGAGAAATCGGTATCTATCGGGTAAATGGGGAGTATCATGCCATCCTTAATTATTGCCCGCATCAAGGAGCACCGATCTGTGTGGGATTCGTCTCTGGAACGACACTTCCCTCGGAAGTATACGACTACGAATATGGAAGAGCAGGTGAAATTGTTCGCTGCCCATGGCATGGTTGGGAATTTGACTTACAAACAGGCCAATCTTTATTCAGTGACAAAATTCGTGTGAAGAAGTATAAGGTTGAGGTTCATGAAGGCAGAGTAGGGATTGTGGTGGGAAAATGATGATCTGTTAGCCGAAAGAGTTTATTAGCGAACCGTGCTGATTTCAGCACGGTTTTTTTATGGAGAGAGTTAGGGTTTCGAGGGGAACAAAAGAAACAATATGTGATATATTGGAATTTATACAGATAAGTAGTTTTTATTTTACAAATAAGTTCGTTATCTAAGGGGGGCACCTATCTGAAGCATATAAGTCGAATGATTTTACATGTTACTGCTGTTATAGTGCTATTAAGCCTTGTTGGTTGTAGTGCGGAAACCGAGAAGGAGGAGAAGGTTGCGTATATTACTGCTAACTCTAATTCGGAATATGAAAATGTATTTAAAGATTTAGGTTTGGGAATATTGTATGATTTTAATCTTAAATTACCCCATGCAGATCAAAGCTGGGTTCATATTTGGGTGGAGGGGTACAGTAACGGTCAGAAAATGGAACCATTTCATCTGATTGATTTAAATTATGGTGAAAGTCCGGAACCGACAAATGAAGGTCATATGGGTTTTGGCTTCATTAATCCAAGAAGTGAGGATGCCTCTCTATTTCTTTATTCCAATTCCGTGAAAGCGCCACCTACAAAATTAAATACTGATAAGTTTGATCTATCTTCCATGGCAAGCTCCTGGGGCTATTCTATTGGAGATGAGGAGATTGGTTTGAATTCGGGTGAGACGAAATTATTAGCCGTTTATCGGACGACGAAGGACAACAAGATACGCACTTATGATTATCAAGACAGCCAGTCGATCGATGAGATGATCAAGAATCATTCCTTTGTACTCCTACTAAAGATAAAGGTAGTGAAAACTTAAGTTGATCTAACTTCGACGGATAAGACGGGGATTGGCGGAACAAGAAAATCTTAACGGAAAGAGGAGTGGCTTAGCCGCTCCTCTTTTTTTAATTTCGATATTAACTAACTTTCACGGTTCAAATTCGTTTATATTATAGTAGGGATTCCACATTTTTACTATTGTTCGAATTAAACAAGGATGATTGTAATTATATAGATTAGTTTATAGCACCACCTAGACTGGAGGAGTCCGAATTCCGTTGTCTAGTCCTTACTGAAAAAAAGAGGGGGTATGAGGATGAAATTTTATAATCAGGCTCAACGAAGAAAGGATGAAGGAACGGAAAATCCAGTTATTCTGAGAATTAATATATTTTTCTTCAGCACCTTTGTTATTTTTAGTGTCATTATTATTCGTCTTGCGATATTGCAGTTTGTAGAGGGACCAGAACTGACCGAGCAGGAGACGGGTGGACAGACAAAAAATTATCCATTGCAGCCGATAAGAGGTAGCATCATTGATGCTGCCGGTACGGCAATCGCTTATTCAAAGCCATCCCACGCTTTATATGTAACCCTCCTCAAAAATTATGATGATTCTACAGACAAAGGGCTTGAAAATTACCCGGAGATCGAAGCTCTTGTCTTACGGATTGTTGAAGTATTTGCTAAATATGGTGATCCGAAAACGGGAAAAATGACTGCGGAAGAAGTTATAAAGAAGTTAGACCTCAAGTCTAACAAGCAGGGCGGATTTGAACCTAGGCGGATTAAGGGGGATTTGACGGAGAAAGAGATTGCTTTTTTTATAGAAAATAAGGATGATTTTCCAGGGATTCAGATTGTAGAGGAAAACATACGTTATTATGACACGGACACGGTAGCTGTTCAGACCATTGGTTATCTGCAGGAATTTAAAGGTGTTAAAAGTTTAGAGAAATATAACAAGATTGATCAGGAAAACAAGAACCAGAAAGATCCTGGTTTGAAATATTCGGAATCAGAATATGTAGGGGTAGATGGTCTGGAAATGATGTTTCAGAATGAGCTGCGGGGAAAGAATGGCTACTTGAGCATCCCGATTAATCCGCAAAATATGATTGATGGCGAACCGACGATGGTCGCACCTGAAAAGGGACATGATATATACACAACGATACATAAGGATATTCAACTAAGAGCTGAGCAGGCGATTGTGAATCAGTTGGAATGGCTTCATACAACTCCTTTTTCAGGCAGAACACATCCAGATGCATTAACTGGATATGCTGTTGCGATGGAAGTGGATACGGGAAATGTGGTGGCAATGGCAAGTATACCTGACTATGACCCGAGTGTGTGGAAGGACGGGACAGATGATTGGGAGCGTGTACTTAAATATAGGTCGAATGGAACAATATGGCCCTACGAATCTGGAAGGTCGGCTAACAATCTGGAATCTGTATTGTTTATGGGTTCTACGATCAAGCCACTTAGTGTTCTAATTGGTCTTAATGAAGGATTTTTTGGCTTGGGAGATCGCTATGTAGACAGAGGATCAGCCCAAATCGGTAATGATACAAAGTCTAACGTGAGCAACTCTGGAGGCAGAGCATTTGGTCCTCTTAGCCCGGCGAAAGCTATTGAGAATTCTTCCAACGCTTTTATGATTGATTGGGTGGGAGAGAAACTCTATGCTAAATACGGAAGTGAAGGTATTGATGTATGGGGTAAATATTTGAATGAATTTGGTTTGGGTGTTTCTACGGAATCCGGACTTCCAAAAGAGCATCTTGGTCGTGCAGAATATACAGATACTAAAGCGGCGGGGAGCCATCTTGCTGCACTTGCATTTGCATCCTTCGGCCAGAATGAGGCTTTTACAACACTTCAGTTGGCTCAGTATGTAACTACGATAGCTAATCAAGGAAGTCGTATTAAACCGCAACTGGTAAGTAAAATTATGAACCAGGAAGGAAAGGTTGTAAAAAAATTCGGTCGCGAGGTTCTAAATAACGTGGAAATGAAACAGATTCACTGGGATGAAGTCATTAAAGGAATGAACACGCAAGGTCTTCCCTCATTTGAGGGCTTCGGATATGATTTTGCTCGAAAGACGGGGACTTCGCAACAAGATGTTTATCCGGGTGGGAAAAAATATGTTACGGACAATGGTGTGTTCATTGGTTTTGCGCCCCGGGTAAACCCTAAACTTGCTGTAGCTGTCGTTGTACCTGAAGGTGGATTTGGTTCTTATAGTGCTGCTCCTATTGCTCGGGAAATATTCGAAGCTTATGACGAGATTTATGGTTTGGATGGTACACCTCATCCTAAGCAGGCGGGAGCTCCAGAACAAGAAGAGGGTGATGCGGGCGATTCCTCAGGGCAAGGGGAGGTGTCTCCATAAATAATCAGCGTCAGACAGGTAATAATCTCTCCTTTTTGGCTTAACGATGGGAGCCTGGAGCTATATGCTTCTGGCTTTTTTTATCTGAAACAATAGATCGATTAACTTTATATGGAAACGATCTCATCTTGTAACTTATAATAACAACATATATACGCGCCTTATTGTATTGTTTACGAATATTAAATCAAAGATTCCGGAGGGTTCTGCATGAGCCATAATTATTTATTCACGAGAGTCGGATATGTCTATATCCCTTCCTCGAATATTGACGCGTCTATTGAATGGTATACGAAGCATCTTGATTTTAAGCTTATTAATAAATTTGAAGATCGCGGTTCGTTTCTAGCAGTACTTCATCATCCAGGTCAATATTCGATTGCTGTACTGCTGGTAGAAACTGAGGATAAATCTAGATTGCAAATTTCAAGAAATGGCCAGCCTTTTCCGGTGTTGGCGATCAATTGCCCGAATATTGAGCATACGCATGATTACATGAACCAGAATGGACTTGATGTAGATGAACTCCATATTCTCGGAGATGGAGAAGCTAAATATTTTTATTTTAGAGATGATCAGGGGAATTTGTTAGAGGCAGCTTGGTCTAAATACGATCCGGTAGAAGCTATGAAGGAAGGTTTTTAAGAAGGAGAAATTTCGAATCTTTTATTAAAGGAAGTGTTCAGTTTAATGTATTTTCCAGTATCGTATTCAACGTTATCCGATAAGGCACTTGCCGAATATTTAAGAAATCATTACAACATACAGCATATATTAAACATGAGTTACTATTTACGTGGGATGAATGATACATACTTAGTCACTACATCCGAAAAACCATATGTTTTTAGAGTGTACCGAGGAGATTGGAGAGCGGAGTATTCCGAAATTGCGTTCGAACTTGAACTCTTAAACTATTTGAATCTAAAGGGGATATCTGTTTCTTTACCTGTTGCGGATACTCATGGTGAATTTATCCAAACATTTGATGCGCCGGAAGGGAAGCGGTTTGGTGTACTGTTCACCTTCGCGGAAGGAACTGAAAGAGGCATGGATAACGAAGAAATCTGTAATTTATGCGGCCAGTCTGTTGCTGATATTCATTTGCAAAGTGAGAGTTTTAAGAGTGAATACAAGAGAACGATACTTGATCTGAATTATCTTATACATCAATCGCTAGAGGTTATTGAATCCAGTATGCAGCATCGAATAGAAGATGTGGAATTCATGAAGAAGCTTGGACAACAATTAGAGCATTCACTTCGAGATATACCTTTGGAGCAGTTAGATTGGGGGATATGCCACGGAGATCTTCATGGAAATACGAATGTTAGCTTTACAGAGGATTTAGTGATGACTCATTATGATTTTGATCTATGTGGGTATGGCTGGCGTGCTTATGATATTGCAGAGTTTCGTCTATCCAGAGAAGTTCGAGTAGGTCATGATCCGGATCTGTTAGAACGTCTATGGACTGCATTTATAGAAGGGTATAGATCGGTTAGAGATTTATCTGAAAATGATCTTAAAGCTGTGCCTATATTTGTCGGTATAAGACAGCTATGGCTTATGGGGTTATGTTTGAAAGATCCGCATATCAATGGAAGCATTGATTACGATGATGCATTTATTGACGACAAGTTGGCTTATTTCAAACGATTGAAGGAGAACTTATATGGAGAATATTCTGAAGTATTACGATAAGTTCGATGAGTGGGGGCGCCTAGATCGGGAACCAATTGAATTTTTGGTGAACCTTCATTATATAAAAAAACATTTACCTACTCATGGTCATGTGCTGGATAACGGTGCGGGACCTGGAAAATATGCTATGGAATTGGCGAAGCAAGGATTTAAAGTGTCACTTACTGATCTTTCGCCTCGGTTGGTAGAGATAGCCTCCGAGAAAGCTAAAGAACAGAAGCTTTTTGAACAATTCAAAGTCATTGAGGCTGCGGATGCCAGAAATCTTTATATGTTTGAAGATGAACAGTTTGATGCTTCCTTAATGCTCGGTCCGTTGTATCATCTCCAAGACGAGGAAGGACGTAATCAGGCAGTACAGGAGCTATTCCGAGTGACAAAAAGTGATGGGGTAGTATTTGCAGCCTTTATGACCAGAACGAGACACTTAGCGACCTCACTTACTCACCCACACCTGTGGAAGCCGAATGATAATATTCATGAAATAACCCAATTTATCGAAACGGGTATTTTTAATCATAGTGATGAAGGAAGATTTACAGGCGCTTATTATTTTAATATTGATGATATAAAGCCGTTTATGGAGTCCCATGGTTTTAGGACCATTGATTTGATTGCTTCCTCAAGCATTGCCGGTTCACTTCAGTCAGAGCAGTTTGGGTATTGGCTCTCGCGCGGGGAAGATGAGTTCAAAGCAGTCATGGAACTGATTTATGCTGAGGCGGCAAACCCACATATTCTTGGATTGTCTTCTCATTTACTGTACATCGGACGGAGAATGTAAGAGGAATTGTTAGTATAGGTTAAATGAATTGAAACAACCTTGAAGATCGTTTGGAGACTGGGCGAATAGGTTTATAAATATAGAAAAGTTATCCCACCTGGAGGATACTTATTGTATGATGGGTTGGAGAGGAAGTGCATTCAATGGCTGTGAAAGTTTGCCCTAACTGTGGTGAAGGTAATAAAGAATCGGCTCTTCTATGTGTAGTATGTGGCCATTCACTCCGTGAGGTCGAACCTCAAGGTACACGGAATTCAGACAAACAGTATAATGGCGGGACTATAAGAAAAACAACGAAGTGCAGTCATTGTCAGGAACCTTTGGAAGAGGGCGCGATGAAATGTAAGTACTGTGGGACTATGGTATCTCGTGCTCCATCTGCACATACGTATTCACGATATGATGAAGAATTACTTAGCCCCATTCCGGATAGTTTTTCGATGACACTGATCGTGATCTCTACGATCATTATTCCAATAGTAGGTCTGATTGTTGGAGGTGTTGCTTCATTCAGTGATGACAGTGATAAACGGGATTCAGGCAAAATGTTGCTCATACTTGGTATGGGGATGATTCTCGTTCACTTGGTTTTATTCTTCATCATTACCTGATGTGAGATGTGAGATTCTTTTAACATTAAAAAGCCACCGTAGGTGAAGTGACCCCCAAAAGTTAGACACGGTTATTTCATTAGGCAGCTTTCTCTAAATGAGTTCGGTA